>JBKBNP010000047.1:0-35367 GCA_046295215.1 Pseudorhodobacter sp.
CAACGTTTCAGCGCAAAATCAATGGTATGGAGGTTGTTCAGGGCGAACTACCGCGCCTCGGTCAACTGGATGTATATGACCGAACCGAACCCGGAACTGGCAGGCCGCCCCTCCTACTGGCCGCGCGGCAAGGTTCTGGGCGGGTCGAGTTCGATCAACGCCATGGTCCATGTGCGCGGCCAGCCCGGGGATTTCGAGGACTGGAAAGCCATGGGCAATCCGGGCTGGGGATGGGGATGGGCGGATGTGCTGCCATGGTTCCGCAGGATGGAAACCAACGACCGGGGCGGCGATGCGTTTCGCGGCGACAGCGGACCCTTGCATGTGACAACGACCGGGGCGCAGATCCATCCGCTTTGCGCGCATTTCATCCGGGCGGGGCAGGATCTTGGCTGGTCGCACAACCCCGATTTCAACGGAGCGCGACAAGACGGCGTCGGGGCCTATCAGATCACGGTGAAGGACGGTCTGCGGATGTCGGCAGCGCGCGCCTATCTCCACCCGGCGCGCCGGCGTGGCAATCTGCATGTGATCCGCAATGCGATGGCGACGCGGATCCTGCTGGTGGGCCGCCGAGCCACGGGCATCGCCTTTCGGCAGGGAGGGCGCATCATCGAGGCCCGCGCCCGGCGCGAGGTGATCCTGTCGGCGGGGGCGGTGAACTCGCCGCAACTGCTGCTCCTGTCGGGGGTGGGGCCGGTGGAGGCGCTGCGCCGGGCGGGTATCGCGCCGCAGCTGGCGCTGGACGGGGTGGGCCGGAACATGCAGGACCATCTTTGCATCGACCATCTCTATCGCTCGCGCCTGCCCTCGCTGAATGAACAGTTGCGGCCCTGGCATGGCAAGCTGCGGCAGGGGCTGCGCTATCTGCTGACCCGGCGCGGGCCGCTGGCGCTGGGGGTCAATCAGGCGGGCGGCTTTGTGTCCACGGCTGCCGGGGGCGGGCGGGCGAACATGCAGCTTTTCTTCTCGCCGCTCAGCTATACGAAGGCGCCGCCCGGCAAGCGGCCCCTGATGAGCCCGGACCCCTTTTCCGGGATTCTTGTCAGTGCGCAACCCACGAGGCCGACCAGCCGCGGGCATCTGACGATCCGGTCCGCCGATCCCTTCGCCCCGCCCGAGATCCACCCCAATTACCTTGCCACCGACCATGACCGGCAGGAGATGCTGGAGGCCACGAGGCTGCTGCGCGCCCTTGCCGCCACGCCCGCGCTCTCGGCAATCATCGACGCCGAAATCGCCCCCGGCCCGGAGGTGCAGGGCGATGCGGCGCTGATGGAGGATTGCAGGGCGCGGGCAGGAACGGTGTTTCACCCGGCGGGAACCTGCCGCATGGGGCCGGACCCCGTGACGAATGTGGTCGACAGCCGGTTGCGCCTGCATGGGCTGGCAGGGTTGCGGGTGGTCGATGCCTCGATCTTTCCGACGCTCACCTCGGGCAATACCAACGCGCCGGTCATCATGGTCGCCGAAAAGGCGGCGGACATGATCCTTGCCGATGCTGCGAAGGCGGCTTGACACCGGGAGGTGGCGGCGCTGCCGCGTGGCGGTCTGTCGGGCGGTCGGGCGGTCGGGCCGGGGAGGACATCGCGCGGGGTTGCGGCCGGGCCACCATCCTTGATCCGCTGCGCATGGCCAAGCGGGTTGCGGATTTCCGGCCCCCTTGGCCTGTCGCGCAGGGCTTGGGCCAGCCTTCGCCACAGCCCGGGCCTGCGCCGATCCATGTGGAAAGCTTGATTGCCACCCGAAGATCGGCAATCCTTCGCTACAGGAATTTCTGGCCACATGATTTTTGGGGTGCCTTGCCATGCTGATCCCGCTTTTCCGGGGCATGCTCCTTGTTCTGGCCCTTGCTGCGATGGCTGCGGCCCCGGCTCTGCTGCGGGCCGATACGCTGGTGCTGACGGGCGTGGTGCAGGATCTTGCCGGGCGCCCCCTGCCGCGTCAGCCGGTCCGTCTGGTTCTGGGCAGCGACCCGTCGCCCCGCAATCCGGGCGCGGGGCGGGTGATCGTGACCGACGCGCGCGGGCGGTTCGCGCTGGAATCCCCGGTGGCGTTGAAATCCCGGCGCGTCCGGCTGGACAGTCTGGTCGCGCGGCATGCGTCGCAACTGCTGGAAATCGGGTTCGGGTTCGACCTGCTGGGTCAGCCCGCGCTGCACTGGGTGGAGTTCGATTTCATCGCCGGACTTGGACCGAGGCGCGGGATCGAGACTTTTGTCGCCGGCAAGCGCGGGACATTCGACCAGCCGCTTGTCTTTCACTCCCGCGAGCAGAGCTGGTCCATTCCCGGCGACCCGAGAGGAATGCGTTTGACCAGCCCGGGGACCGATGTTCAGGTCGAGACATGGGATGACAGTTCTGCCGGTCGCTGGCGTCTGGACCTGCGGGTGATCCATCAGGAGTTCACCTTGCGATGACCGCGAACGATCGGGCAGCACCCCGGACCGGCGCTTTGGCGGAATGTGGTGCCCCCATGAAAAGTGACATCCCATGAAAAGCATCCTGCTTCAGGCGGCCGGAATGGCGCTGATCCTGCTTTGCTTGGGGATCTGGTGGATCTTCGACCTCTATGGCTGCGCGTTCAACACGGGGGGGTGCAGCAGGATCCTGCCGGGTGTCTCGATGGGGGCGATTGCCGGACTGGCCCTTCCGGTGGTCTTCGGCACCTCCTTGATCCTGGCCGGACGCTGGATGCGATAGGGCTGTTTCCCGCCGGTCAGCCGCGCCCTTCCGGCCTGCGCCGGTCAAGCAGGACCGACAGCCCCGCCCCGAACAGAAAGCTTGGAAGCGCTGCGACAAGGGCGATGTCGCTTGCCGCGAATTCGCACAGCACGGGGAGGTCCGGGTCACAGAGGCCCGCGGCCTGCGCCAGCGGCAACGCGGCCACAAAGATGGCCATCGGCACGACCACCAGCAGGACAACCCCCAGCGCTGCGGCGCGAAAGACCCTCTCGGGCCGCGCGGGCCTTGCCGGGGCCGTCATGGGATCTCGTCGCATTGGACCAGACCCGTCGGCCCGGTCGTGCAGATATGGGTCGGTGGCGGGGGATCCTCCGGAACTTCGGTGCAGGCGGCGAACAGCAGGAGGAATGCGGCAGGAATAAATTTCATGGAATATCCTTGCACCTCTGAAATCCGCAGCGGGGCGCGGGTCAGGCCCCCAATGTCCTGAAATTAGGCCATGCAATTCCACCCCTGTCCAGAGCGGCGATCGGTTGGCAGGCAGCGGCCGACAATGAACCGGGCTGGTCCCCGGGACCATTGCGGTTGCCGCCCGGCACGAAATTCTTGCGGGAGTCGCGCTTTGCGGCTACCGTTGCCGGATTATCGCAGTTCGCCTTATTGAAGCAGAGATCGACCCCGCATCCATTCAGGAGGTCACGCATGGCCAGAAAATCTGCTGCGGAATTGTCCGCAGAGGCGGATGAGCTTTCGAAGCTGGTCCAGAATGTCAGGAAGCGACCGCACAGCTTTGCCCTTCTGATCGGCAAAGAGGGGCTTGTGCTGGAGGCGCATCCGACGAAAAGCAGCGACGCGATGCGGCAGGCCGCCAAGAAGAAAGGCGGCGGAGCGCGGGGCGCGACCGGAACGATGTCGATCGAAGGCAAGACCATCCTGTTCACCTGTGCGGATGATGACCCGCCGCGCATCCTTCCGAAGATGGCCAAGACGCATCTGCGGGACCGCGGCCTTCAGTTCAAGGTGCTGATGCAATTGCCCGACGGGTCCACCGTCGACGGGGACGCGGAGGACGCCGAAGACGCGGACAGCGACGAGGGGCAGGACGCGCCCGAAGCGGAAGCGGGCGATGCCACCGGCCCAGCCAGCCCCGACCAGGGCAGCGCGATTTCAGAAGCGGACGGCGCGCTCCAGGCCGAGTTCGATGCCCTGGCAGACCGGATCGAGGCGGCGACACAGGAGTCCGGCGCCAGCAACGCCCGCAGGATCGAGGCGCTGGCCGGCATGTTCAGGGCGACGCTGTCCACGACACCGAAAAAGGCAGCGGGTGTGTTGAAGCTGCTGAAAACGACGCTGGACGAGATTGCGCCCGGACCGGATGCGGACTCTGATGAAAAGACCGAACGGGTCACGCGGCGCCTTTCGGGGCTGACGGCGCTCGAACAGGGTGTCGACGAATTGCTGAAGGAATTTTCCTGATCCTGCCGCCTCTGCGGCCTTTTTTGATGAAGTGTGAGACCTGCCTTGGAACCCAAGATTGAAAAAGTCCTGGCCGCCGAGGCGGCCATCGCCGATCTGGAGGCGCAAGAGCGGAAAAAGCGGGAGGAGGCGCTCGCCGATGACGGCGTGATCGACGACAAGGAACAGGCGGTGCTGGACCGCATCCTTGGCAAGATAACCAAGGCCAAGGCCGCCGTCGCCAAGGTCCGCGCCGAGATCGCCGAGAACAAGCGGATCTGGGACGGCAAGGCGGGCGAGCTTGCCACCTTGAAGGCGCAGGTCGAAGAGCTGGAGACCTGGGGACACAAGCAGGCCGGTGCAACGCGCAAGGCCTTCGACATCGTCACGGACAAGGCTACGGAAACGCTGTGGAAAGGCGCGACCGGAGAGCTTGCCAAGGCGCAGCGTGTCATGTTGAAACCCTATGCGGATTATCTGGCGCACAAGGCAGCCAAGGCGACCCATGATCCGATGCGCGCCGATATGGATGCGCGGCTTGCGGCGGCCAAGGCGAGCCCGGACCAGCCGAAAACCGTTCTGGCGAATATCGCAAAGATCGAAGCCGCCCTGACCAAGGCGGATGGTGCGGTGTCCAGACTGGATTTCATTCAGGCGCGCGACGGATTGACGGCAACGCAACCCGTTCTGATGGCCGTGGAAACGCAGTTGCAGAGGCTGGCGCAGGATCGCGCCGCCTATGACGAGGCGCGCACGGTGCTGGACAGACGGCTGGCGGTCATCCGTGCCCCGAAATACGCGGTCCTTGCACCGAAGCAGGCCGAGATCGGAAAGCTGACCGATGCCGTCACGAAAGCGGCGGCCGGGTTCGATTTCGTTGCGGCCCGGACGCAGGCCAATGCGCTGTTGCCAAAGGTGGATGCGGTGATTGCCGCGCAGCAGGAACAGGACAACGCCAGGACGAATTTCGATGCGCTGGCCCCCTCGCTTGGCACAGCCCTTGCGGCGGTGGAGGCGGATACGGCGCCCGAAAGCAAGGCGGCGCGGGACGGGATCAAGGCAGGCCGCAGCGCGATGGAGGCGCTGGTCGCCAAGGGGGACTATGTTGCCGCCTTGCCGAAACAGGAGGCGCTGGCGACGCTGGCGGGCGGGTTCGAGGCCCTGCTGGCCGAACGCGCCGCCTATCTCGCGCGGGTTGCTGAACTTGACGCGCAGATGACGGAATATGTCGTGGTGCGCGGGCATCTTGCCTATCTCGACCAGATCGTCGCGAAGATTTCAACGTCTAGGGCCTTGGCGGATGCACGGGTTGGCCCGCTGGATTATGCGGGCGCCCTGACGGCACTGGATGAGGCGGAAGAGGCGATTTCGGCAGGCGATCTGCTGATCGACCAGCGCAAGCAGGCTTTCGACAACGCGCTTGGCGTGTTTCTGCCCCGGATCGAACCGGCGCTGGCCTGCCCCTATGCCCCGATGAAGCGCTTTTCCGACCCTTTGCAGCCGCAGGTTGACCGTGCCCGGGAACTGGCGGATGCGGTCGATTTCGACAGGGCAGCGGAGGCAACGCGGGAACTGGCCGACCTGCTGGACACATTCGATACGGAACTGACGGCCTATGAGGATTCGCTGATCGCCCGGATCGAGCTGCGGCTGACCGCCATCGAGACCGATCTGGCGGCCATGGCAACACCCGCGCCGTCGATGTCGGCCATGCTTCCGAACCTGATTGCGAAGATCCGGGTCAGAACGGCCGCGCGGCAGGATCTGGAAAAACTCTCCGATGATGTGGATGAGGCCGAGCGGATGCTCGCGGATCTGAAGGCGCTGAATGCGATCATCACCCGGCTGGCCGGCTCGGCGAAATCGAACGAGGAAGCGCAGAACATCGTCAAGGAACTGAAGGCCTCGAAAAAGCTGTTCGATCTGCCGACGGAAACGCGCAACCTTCTTGTCGAGACGCTGATGGCGGGCAGCCCGCCCTCCCGCACGGATCACAAGGCGATTCAGGATGTCTGGAAGGATCGGCGCTTTGTCGATCCGATCTTCGACAAGCAGGACAAGGAAACCCGCGACAAGATGATCGCGGCCATGAACGCGGACCCGAAGGTCACCCAGATCAAGAAAGACTGGCCGACGCTGACCGACGCGGAAAAGGAACAGCGGGTCAAGGACATAACGTCGCTGGTGGCAGGGCCGAACGGCTGGAACACCGGCGATCCCACGACCGTCGAAGTCTACAAGACAGGCACTAATCTGGGCGGATACGCCCCGGGGAGCGACAAGCTGACGGTCAATGTCTCTCGCGGGGCGATCAAGGGCGATTTCGACGAGTTCGTGGCCACGATCGCACATGAGATGGCACACAAATACCAGAAGCAACTGATAGACGGATTCAATGCCACACCGGCCACGATAAATCCGGGTGATGTGGAATACGATCAGGCGAGAATGTTGCATCTGGAGGATGTCTACTGGAAAACCTATAGCGCCGAGTTCGACAAGATCTACTGGACCTCGCCTTCGGAGAACCATTCGCGCAAGGTGGATGACGAGGTGAAGAAAGGCTTGAAGGACGCGCGCAAGGCCGCTGCCGAAGCGGCGAAGAAGGCGGGAAGCTGACGGGCGGCGCGGGGGCATGGCGGCGCGTTTGGCGGTGATTGCGGTTCTGGCCGGATGGACCGGCATTTTGCTGGCACAGACAGGGACGATAGCTACAGACAGGAAAGATGTGAGGATGGACCAGAGCTTTCAGATCGGCATCGAGGAGGGGGGCAGTTTCACCGCGCTTGCGACCCTGAATTTCGACGAGACAAACACCGGAACCTTGTCGCTTGGCGACCCGCATGCGGAAACCATGCGCCTGATCGACGCCTGGACGGAATTGTCCGAAGCCGACTCGCTTGAGGTCAAACGGTCGCGCCGGGTGCTTGAGGCGGAGACGGGCGAGATGTATTTCGCAACCTCGATGGAAGAGGTGCCCAGAGGGCGCGAGGATTATCCCGACGCGCTGCTGACCCGGCTGACGCAGGATCACGGCTTTGCCGTGACGGGCGGTCAGTAGTCAGCCCGGATATGGGCAAGGCTAGCGAAAGCCCGGCCTTCCGGTCGCGCGGGGGGCGCGCGTTCAGGGACCGGAGAGCCCCGCATCCGCCAATTGCTCGGGGTCGGGCAGGTCGCGCAGGGTTTCCAGCCCGAAGGCGGCGAGGAATGCCGCGGTGGTGACAAAGGTGTAGGGCGCGCCACGGCGGGGTTCGCGGGGACCGGTGGCGATCAACTCGCGCGCGGCCAGCCGCCCGATCAGGTCGCGGCTGACATCCTTGCCGAAGATCTGCTTCAGCCCGTCGCGGCTGACCGGCTGGTGCCAGGCGATGGCCGCCAGAACGGCGAGATCAAACTCGTTCAGGTCAAGCGCCTGCCCGCCCGCATCCGCTGCCGCCCGGATCACCGGGGCATAGGCGGGCCTTGTGCGCAGCATCCACCCCGCGCCCACGCGCGCGACCTCATAGGGACGGGTTTCCAGTTCGGCGGCCAGATCCTCGATCAGCAGATCGACCGGGACGCCCTGCCCCACCACCCGGGCCAGATCCTCGCGCGGCACGGTTGTCGCACTGGCAAACAGCACCGCCTCGATCCGACGGAGCCATTCGCGCCAGCGCAGTTCGGGCGGCAGATCGGCCAGTTCGCGGTCCAGACCGGGATCCTGTGACCGCACCATGGTCACAGGCCGTAAAGGCGGAAGGTGTCGCGCCCGGTCAGCTCGCGGACAGCCCCCAGATCCACGAGCCGGTCGCAAAGACGGCGGGTGGCGCGGTCCGACATGAAGGCGGCAAGGGCTGACGGTGCCAGCGCGTCGCGTGACAGGAACAGATCGACCGCCCGGCCTGCCCCTTTCGCCCGCAGTTTCGGCACCACGATCCGCATCCGCGCCGCACGGCGCGCCAGATCGGCGGCCAGCGGCACCGCCTGACCGGCCCCCGCCACAATCGCCCGATGGCAGGACAGCGCCAGGTCATCCCCCCTCTGCCGCAGGTCGCGCGGTTTCAGCGCCAGCGACAGCACAGGCAGAAGGTGATGCCAGCCGAGCGATCCTGCCAGCACCGCATCGGCGAGGATCAGCGCCGCCGTCTCGGCACGCGGGTTTTCGGCCAGCAGGGATTCCACAACCTGAGCCGCCCGGTCCACCGGATTGCCCGTTGCCACCTCCTCCAGGCATGCGGCGATCCACTCGGCAGGCAGGTCGTCGATCTCGGCACCTTGATGCAGGGCCGAAACGGGCCGCGCCACCGCGCGGGACCATTGCCGCAGGATGGCACCCGCCGGGCCCGGATGGTCGCCCGGGCGCGTCAGGTGCAGCGCATCGCGCAGCGCCGACGCCCCTTCGCGCCGCCCGGTGATCCTGACACAGCTTTCGGCTGCAGCCAGCGCCAGCCGGTCGCGCCAGAGCGCTTGCGGCACCGCGGCCTGCCCCAGCACCAGATGCAGATGCGCAAGGGCGGCCCCCGACCGGAACGCGGCTTGCGCCAGCGTTTGCTGCGGTCCAGCCGTGATCCAACCCGGCAGGGGGGGGATGGAAACGGAACTCTGTGGCGCGTCCGGGCGGGGTCTGGTCATGCCGGGATGCTAGCTTGTCACAGCGTTTCGCGCCAGCGCCCCCGGAATCGGACCGGCGGCCGCCTGATGGCGCGAAGGGCCGGGGCCTCTGCGAAGGCGGGGCCCGTCACGTCCCTGCCTATGCAGCGGCCCCCGCGATTTCGACCCAATAGATACCGTCCATGCAGTCGAGAACCCTGGGCGCGCCCAGCCTGCCGGTGTTCGGATCAATCGCAAAGCAGGCGATACCGGGGGTATCCCCGGGGGCCAGCGCCCGGTCGGAATTGACCCCGCTTGCGACCAGAAACCGGCCGCTGGGGTCGATATGGAAACAGCGCAATCCGGTCGGGCAGGCCGCGATCTGCCGGTCGGACAAAAGACCGGTCGCGCCATCGATGCGCCAGCTGACCACCGAGCCCGAGGCGCGTTCGGTGACAAAGAGCCGCCCGCCATCGGGGCTGACATGGATCTGCGCACCGCGCGGGCTTCCCTGAAAACCGTCCGGCATCATGCTGTCGCTTGCCAGTTCGGTCAGCGCACCGCTGTCTTGGTCGATGGCGCAGGTCACCACCGCGCCATCATGCTGCGTGACGAGCCAGGCGCGATCCAGCGCCGGATGATGCGCCATATGGCGCGGGCCGCGACCTGCCGCCACCTGCACCATCGGTTGCCAGGCCGGGCCAAGCCGCCCACTGGCCGCATCAAAATCGAAGCGGCGCACATGATCGCTGCCCATGCAGGGGACATAGCAATGCCGGTTGGTCCGGTCCGTCAGGATGTGATGCGGGCGGTCCAGCCCCTCGATCACCTGCGCCGGTTCCGCTTCGGGCAGACCGTCCGGCTTGATGCGCGTCACGCTGATGCGGCCCGTCGGCTCGGAGGCACCGAACAGCCAGCGCCCGCTGCGGTCCATTGACAGATGCACCATATAGGCCGGGGCGGGAACGGTTGCGCAATGGGTCAGCGCGCCGGTCAGCGGATCAACCGACAGGGTTGCATAAAGGGGGTCGGAGGTCTTTTCCGCCCCCGCAAGGGTTGCGACATGCAGATGCCTCCCGTCGGGCGCGCAGGCCATCGCCAGCGTCTGCCCGCCAAGCCGGATCTCCTGCGCGATCCGCATTTCCCCGGTCTCCGCGTCGCCTTCGACCCGCATCAGGCATCCGGTCCGATAGGAGGTCAGATAGATCTGGAACGTCTCTGCCATGGCGGCGGTCCTGACTTATTTATGCGCCACGCGCGGATCGAGAACGGTATAGAGGATGTCCGCAATCAGGTTGAGCAGCACGAAGATCACCGCCACCGTGCTGAGCCCCGCCGCGATGACCGGAATATCCAGCAAGCGGATCGAATCCATCAGAAGCCGCCCCATGCCGGGCCAGGCAAAGACGCTCTCGATCACCATGGACCCGGCAAGGATCCAGCCGAATTGCAGCGCCAGCAGGGTGACATAGGGGATCAGCGCATTGCGCACCGCATGCACGACGATCACGCGTCGTTCCGACAGGCCCTTGGCCCGCGCGGTGCGGATGTAATCCTCGGAAATCACCTCCAGCACGGATGACCGCATGATCCGCGTAAGGTAGGCCAACGGCATCAGCGCCAGCACGACCACCGGCATGACCATATGCGAGATGCGGGTCAGAATGTCGCTGCCGGGCGGGGCACGGCCCGAGGATGGCAGCCAGCCCAGATGGCTGGAAAAGAAGAAGATTGCCATGAGCCCGATCCAGAAGCTCGGCGCGGCCTGTCCCACCAGCGCCCCGGTGCGGGCTACATAGTCCGACACCGAATTGCGGCGCACAGCGCTCAGCACGCCCACGGGAACCGAAACCAGAACCGCCAGCAGGATCGCCGGGATCGCCAGTTCGGCGGAATAGCCGAGCCGTTCCAGCAGGATCGGCATGACGGGCGCGCGCTGGCGATAGGACTGGCCAAGGTCGCCCTGCAACACACCACCCATGAATTCGAAATACTGCACATAGACCGGGCGGTCGAATCCGAGCTGGCGGCGGTATTCATCCACCACTTCTGCGGGCGCGTCGGCCCCCACATACATCAGCACCGGATCGCCGATCACATAGGCCAGCAGGAAGGCCAGCGTCAGCGCGCAGAAGATCACGACGAGCCCGTAGAGCAGCCGCTGGAGGATATAGGCCATGCCGGCCTCCGATCATGGACGTCAGGGGGAGGGCGGGGGAAATCCCCCGCCCGTCCGGTTCATTCGGACTTGATGTAGATCGAGGCCCAATCGGCCTGCGAGAAGGCCGGATGCGGCTGGTATCCGCCCACGCGGTCGCGCACACCGATCACCTGCGGCTGACGGAACAGCGGCGCCCATGGCGGATCGTTATAGGCGATTTCCTGCATCCGGTAGTTCAGGCGCTGGCGTTCATCCTCGTCCATCTCGGTCATCAGCTGGGTGTAAAGCTCCTCGAATTCGGGGTGCAGCCAATGGGTCGAGTTGGTCGGCCGCCGGTCGCTGATCGAATAGAGATCGGTCAGCGGCGTGTTTTCGGGTGCTGCCCAGGAAAACGAGTGAACCCCGAGCGTGCGGTTCGCCCAGCGTTCGCGCACCACGGTCCAGTCCAGCAGGCGCACCTCGCCGACATTGACGCCGACCTGACGCCAGTATTCGGCCACGACCTCGGACCAGGTGAAGGCGTCCGGCACCATCACGTCGATGGCGTCGATTTCAAACCCGTTTGGATAGCCCGCATCCGCCAGCAACTGCTTGGCCAGATCCACGTCATATTCATAGGGTTTGAGTGTAGGATTCTCGAAGGGCGGGTTGACCGTGGTCAGCGAGATCAGGTCATGCTGTCCGAAGGCCAGCGCATCCACCAGCCCCTTGCGGTCGATCGCATGGTTGAGCGCAAGGCGCACGCGCGGATCGGCCATTTCCGGGTGTTTCTGCTGGTTGAAGGCCATCATCGCCTTGTTGGTGCTTTGCGCGACGATGACGGACACGCCATTGGCGGCCTCCACCGTATCGGCCAGATCGGGCGTGATGCGCACGATGTCGACCGAGCCTTCCAGAAGTTCGGAAACGGCGGTGGAGAGTTCCGGAATGAAGCGCACCACGACTTCGGTAATGTTCGATTCCGGTGTCCAGCCCCAGTAGCCGTCGTGCCGCGCCATCACCACACGGTCATCGGCCCGGTGTTCCACCAGCTTGTAGGGGCCGGTGCCCATCGGGCTGAACCGCGCCTCATCGGCGCTGAGATTGGCGTAATGCTCCGGGTCCAGGATGAAGGCACCGTTGCGGGTCAGGTTCGCGGGCAGGATCGGCACGGGTTCCGAGGTGATGATGTCCACCGTGTAATCGTCGATGATTTCCACCGCCGTAATCGGGATACCCTTGAACTTGTCGGACGTCTTGAACTCGGGGTCCATGACACGCATGATGCTGAACTGCACCGCTTTCGCGTTGAACGGATTGCCGTTGTGGAAGGTCACGCCTTCGCGCAGCTTGAAGCGCCAGCGCAGCGGGTCGACCACCTCCCAGCTTGTCGCGAGCATCGGGCGCAGGCCGCTTTCGCCGGACCGCGCGTCGAAATCGAAGATCAGCGGCTCGAACATCGCCTTTGACAGTTGATGCTCCGAGAAGTTGACGCCCATCACAGGGTCGCCCAGCACGTTGATGGAATCCACCATCACATAGGTCAGCCGCGTGTCAGCATCCGCGCGCGCAAGGCCCGCAAAGGCGACGCTGCCCATCAGCATCCCCAGAAGCATCCCTTTCGGGTTGAACAGTCTCATTCGGTCTCCTCCCTTATGGTGCGCGATGTCGCGCGTTCTGCCCTGCCGCCCGATGTCCCTCCCGGGGCGGCGGGGCGCGGTCACTCGATCTTCACGTCGAGGTAATCTCGGAACCAGTCTCCCAGCATGTTGAAGGCCAGAATGGTCAGGGTGATCGCCACACCGGGGAAAAAGGCGAACCACCAGTTGCGCAGCAGCACGTTGCGCGCCTCGGCCAGCATGTTGCCCCAGGTCGGGATCGCGGGCGGGATGCCGAGGCCGAAGAACCCGAGTGCGGCCTCGTAGAAGATCGCCAGCGCCAGCGTGAAGCTCGCCACGATCAGCAGGGAGGCCACCACATTCGGCAGCACATGCACAAAGATGATCCGCAGATGCCCCGCGCCCAGCACGCCCGCCGCATGGACATATTCCATGTTGCGCACCTTGATGACCTCGGCCCGGACGATGCGGGCGAACATTGCCCATTGCGTCAGCGCCACCACAAAGATCAGCTCGACCACGCCCGACCCCAGAAGTGACATGACGATCAGCCCGATCAGAAGGCTGGGAAAGGCCAGTTGCAGGTCGGCCAGTCGCATGACCAGAATATCGACAATCCCGCCCATATAGCCGGTTATCAGGCCCAGAAGCACCCCGATCACCCCGCTGAGGATCACCGAGGACACCGCCACGATCAACGTCATGCGCGAGGCATAGATCAACCGGCTGAGGATGTCGCGCCCCAGACCATCGGTGCCCAGCAGGAAATCGGGATTGGATTTCTGGTCGCTCCAGACCGGCCAGAGCATCCGTTCGGTCAGATGCATCTTTCCCGGCTCGAACGGCGCGATCCAAGGCGCGAATACCGCGACCAGAACCAGCGCCAGCACCAGCACGGCGGCGATTGTCGCGACACGCGAGGCCAGCAGCGACCGCAAGGCCGTGCGCAGGGCGCTGCGCGGTTGCGCCATGATCTGATGCAGATCATCGTCATAGGTTCCGGGTGCGGCCTGCGGCAATTCGGTCGTCATCGCGGCGTCCTCCCCTTCTCGTTCAGGTCAGGTGACAGGCGGTGGATCGCCCGTCGCCCGTTGCCCGCAACTGTGGAATCTCGGCCGCGCATTGCGGCATGGCCTTGGGGCAGCGGGTGCGGAACACGCAGCCCGAGGGCGGATTGATCGGACTGGGAATATCGCCCTTCAACAGGTTGCGCCGCCGCATCGACCGCCCGGCGGGGTCGGGTGCAGGCATCGCCTCCAGCAGCGACCTTGTATAGGGATGCGCGGGATCGGCATAGATCACATCGGGCGGCCCCATCTCCATCACCTTACCAAGGTAAAGAACGACCACGAAATCGGCGAGATGATGCACCACGCCCAGATCATGCGACACCATCAGCATGGTCAGGCCGAATTCCTGTTGCAGATCCTGCATCAGGTTCAACACCTGCGCCTGCACCGACACATCCAGCGCCGAAACCGGTTCATCCGCGACGATCATCGCGGGTTCCACCGCCAGACAGCGCGCGATGCTGATCCTCTGGCGCTGCCCGCCGGAAAATTCATGCGGATAGCGCCCGGCATGTTCGGGCGACAGCCCCACCTTTTGCAGCAGGTCCGACACCCTTGCCGCGCGCTCGGATCCCGACAGCAAGCCATGCACCGCCAGCCCCTCGCCCACGACCGAGGCCACGGTCATGCGCGGATTGAGGCTGCCGAACGGATCCTGGAAAATCATCTGGATCCGCTTGCGGTTTTCCTTGAGCGCCGCCCCGCTGAGGCGTGCGATGTCCCTGCCCTCGAACTCGATCGACCCTGCGGTGGGGGTCAGCATCCGCACGATCATCTTGCCGATGGTCGATTTGCCCGACCCGGACTCCCCGACAAGGCCGACGACGCTGCCGGGGGCGATGTCGAAGCTCACCCCGTCGATGGCCTTCAGCATCCGCTTCTTGGCGAATGGCAGGCTCTTGCCCACCGGGAAGTGCATTTTCAGGTCCTGCAACTTCAGCAGGGGGGCCACGGTTTCCACCTGTGGCGGCTTGGGCGTGGCCCAGACCGGTTCCGGTGCCGCCTCGCGGGTGATGTCCTGCCAGCGCAGGCAGCGCACCTTGCGGTCCGGGCCATAGGGGTCCAGCGCCGGTTGCGCCGAAGCGCAGGAGGGCACGCGGTAAAAGCAACGCGGATGGAAGGCGCAACCGCGCGGCAGGGCCAGCGGATTGGGCACATTGCCCGGGATCGCCTCCAGCCGCGCCAGACGGCGGTGCTGGCCCGGATCGAAGGTGATCGACCGCATCAGCCCCATCGAATAGGGCATCCGCGGCCCGGCAAAGAGGTCGGTGACGGTAGCTTCCTCCACCACCTGCCCGGCATACATCACCGCCACCCGGTCGGCGATTTCGGCCACCACGGCAAGGTCATGCGTGATGAACAGGATCGAGGTTCCGGTTTCACGCTGCAATTTCGCCATCAGGTCGAGGATCTGCGCCTGGATGGTCACATCCAACGCCGTCGTCGGTTCATCCGCAATCAGCAGGCGCGGACGGCAGACCAGCGCAATCGCGATCATCACCCGCTGCCGCATCCCGCCCGAAAGCTGGTGCGGATAGGCCAGCGCGCGTTCCGCCGGTTCCGGGATGCCGACCATTTCCAGCATGTCCACGGCCCCGGCAAGCGCCTGTTTCCACGTCAGTTTCTGATGGGTGACCATCATTTCGGCGATCTGCCAGCCGACCTGATAGACCGGGTTCAGGCTGGTCATCGGCTCCTGGAAGATCATCGCCATCCGGTTTCCGCGCAGGCCACGGCGGTCCCGGTCGGGCATGGTCATCAGGTCGATGCCGTCAAATTCCATCCGTTCGGCATCGACGCTTGCCCGGCCTTTGGTCAACAGGTCCATGATCGCAAGGCTGGTGACGGATTTGCCCGAACCGGATTCCCCGACCAGCGCCAGAGTCTCCCCCTCCCGGATCGAAAGATCGACGTCGCGCACGGCATGGATCGCGCGACCGGCGGTGCTGAACCGGACATTCAGCTTCTTGATCGACAGCACCGCACGGGCCGGGTCAGGCGCGGCGCGTCCCTCCGTGGTGGGCTGAGTGTCAGACTTCGCGAGCAACATCTTGTTCCGTGGCACAGGCTGTTCATTTCGGATGGTATACCGGAGGTATCGATACCATGAACTCAAACCTAGCAGGGAAACTCCAGTTTCGCATAGGCTTTTCTTCAGTTGCGAATAGCTATGGATCAACTATCTGAAATTATTTGTTTTTCTTGCCCGCCAACACCTCACCTCCGAGCGTGGGGCGACGCGCGGTATAGCTGCGGATGATGAGCAGAGTCGATGTCAACCGAACCGGATGTGACCACATGAAGGCGCTGCGGCAGGCAGGCCTCGTGCCAGTCCGGCGCAACAGGATTTCAACGATTGATGCCGACAATCTGTGCAAGCAACGAATCATTTACAAAACTAGTTTTATAGTTATTTTGAAGCCATGACTACGATCAGCCCCAACGCCCGCGCACTTGCCGCTCTTGGCCATGATGCACGCCTTTCGATCTTCCGTCTGCTGGTAAAGGCGGGGGAGGATGGCCTTCGGGTCAGCGATATTGGCGAGCATCTGGGCATGGCGCCCTCGACGCTCGCCCATCATCTGTCGACACTGGTCGATGCCGGGCTGGTGCTGCAAGACAAGCAGGGCCGCGAGGTGTTCAACCGCGTTGACTTCCCTGCCATGCGCCGCGTGGTCGGCTTCCTGACCTCTGAATGCTGTTCAGGCGTGACCCTGCGCCGGGCGGAGGATGCGGCCTGATGCGCCCATGCGTTTTTTACCGCCCAGAAACAACCACAACTCCGGATATTTGGTGATGACTGACACGACCATCGGGATGCCCGGCCTCCGGTCCCTCCTGCGCAGCATTTGGCAGGACCACCGGGTCTGGCTGGCCTCTGCGCTGATCCTCGCGGCGCTGGCTCTGATCGACCCGCCGCAGGCTGCGCAAAGTGCGGGTTTTGCGGGCGGGGCGCTTCTGGGCACCGCGCCCTTTCTGATCCTGTCGATCGCCATTGCCGCCTGGGCCAATGCCACCGGGGCGGACAACCTGATCGCCAGAGCCTTCACTGGCGCGCCGCTTCTCATGGTCGTGCTGGGCGCATTGGCCGGGGGCATTTCGCCCTTCTGTTCCTGCGGGGTGATCCCGCTGATCGCGGCCCTTCTGGCGATGGGCGTGCCCTTGTCGGCCGTCATGGCCTTCTGGCTTGCCTCGCCGATCATGGATCCGTCGATGTTCGTTCTGACGGCGGGGGTGCTGAATCTGGAATTCGCGGTGGCCAAGACCTTTGCCGCCATCGGGCTGGGCATGTTCGGCGGATTTGTCGTGCATCTGCTGATGCGCGGTGGGGCTTTCACCGACCCGCTGCGCGAGGGCATCGGCAATGGCGGCTGCGGCGGGGCGAAGATCCGCGCGCCAAAGCCCGTGGTCTGGCGGTTCTGGACCGAGCCCGCAAGGCGCGCGAAATTCGGGAAAACCGCCGTCACCACCACCCTGTTCCTGGCCAAATGGCTGACGCTGGCCTTTCTCCTTGAAAGCCTGATGCTGGCATGGATTCCGGCGGAAACCGTGACCGCGACGCTTGGGGGCGACGGCCTTCTTCCCATCCTCACCGCAACGCTGGTGGGTGTTCCGGCCTATCTGAACGGCTATGCGGCGCTTCCGCTGGTCGGGGGGCTGATCGGTCAGGGCATGGCACCGGGGGCGGGCATGGCCTTTCTCGTTGCAGGGGGCGTCACCTCCATCCCGGCGGCCATGGCGGTCTGGGCACTGGCCAGACCACAGGTCTTTGCTCTTTACATCGGGCTGTCGCTGACCGGCGCATTCGCCTCGGGGCTGCTGTTCCAGCTCTGGATCTCGTTGTCCTGAGCGGGCCGCGCGAGGCGGGCATCGCAAGGCTGCCCGCCTTCAGTGAATCAGGGCCCGGCGGGTGGCAAGCGACTGCGATCGGGCCCCCTGAAATACTCCATCAGGGCCGCCTGATCCTCCCCCCCCAGTCCTGCCGCCGTCAGCATGCGATGCACTTCGGCGCAAAGCGCGGTGAGGGGCATCGACGTATGGGTGCGCCGGGCCAGATCCATCGCACCGTCCAGATCCTTGACCATGTTGTCGATGCGGCCGGTGCGCCGATAGTCCTTTGCCACAAACCGCGGCATGTATTCCTGCAACAGCGCACTGTCGGCCCGCCCGCCCTTGAGCGCCTGCGGGATCCGCGCCGCATCCACCCCGGCATCCAGCGCAAGCTGCGTCGCCTCCGCCACGGCGAGGAAGTTCAGCCCGCACAGCACCTGATTGATCAGCTTGGTGGTCTGACCCGCCCCCGACGGCCCCATATGGGTGATGTTGGAGGCGACATGCGACAGCACCGCGCGCGCCTCGGCACAGTCGGTGGCACTGCCGCCCAGCATCAGCGTCAACTGTCCGATCAACGCCTTGGGCGCGCCACCCGACAGGGGGCTGTCCACCCAGCGCAGGCCTGCCGCGCGGGCCTTCCCGGCCAGATCGCGGGTGGCCTGCGGGTCGATCGAGGACATGTCGATGATGAGCGTGCCGGGCTTCGCCCCCTCGGCCACGCCCTTGGCCCCGAACACCGCAATGTCCACGATCCGGGGCGAATTCAGGCTGGTGATGACATAGTCGGACCCGGCCGCCGCCGAGGCCGCACTTTCCGCCGCATGCGCGCCCTTGTCGACCAGCGCCGCCACCTTTTCAGGGTCGAGGTCAAAGACGTTCAGCGCGTTCCCGGTTTCCACCAGACGCGCGCCGATGGCCCCACCCATCGCACCGGCCCCGATCAGGGCAATCTTGAAGCTCATGGTCATTCCTTTCTGCTTTGCGACAGGGCGACGACCCGCCGGACGGTCTCGGGTTCGGGTTGCACCCCCTGCGCCGCATCGCAGATGGCGGCGACCTGTTCCGCGCTGTTCATCCCCACGATCACGCTGGCGCAATGCGCCGACATCAGAGGAAATCGGATGGCAAAGCGGGTCATGTCCGCCGCCGCCGCAGGGATTGCCGCCGCCAGCCGGTCCCGGAAGGCAAAGGCAGGCGCGTATTTCGGCGCGGCGAGCCGGTGGCCTTCGGGCAGATCGGCAGGGCTGGCATAGCGGCTGGTCAGCACGCCTTCGAGCAGCGGGCGGATCGCCAGAAAGCCGCGCCCGTCCTCGGCCAACATGTCGATCACCGGGGCCATTTCGGTTTCCATCGCGTTGCAATAGGCGATCAGCACGCGCTGTGCGGGGTCGGCCATGGCTGCCGCGGCACTGTCGGGGAAATAGGGAAAGCAGGCCAGATGCGCCATCTTGCCCTTGTCGCGCATCCGGTCGGCGCAGTCTGCCACCGCGTCCCGGATGCTGGCCAGCAACGGCAGGCGCGTGGGTTCGTCATTCGGGCGGCAGCGCCACATCCATTGCACCAGTGCGATGCGGTCGGTGCAAAGATCGCGCAGCGCCTCGTCCAGACGCATCTCGAACTTGGCGGGATCGAATCCGCCATCGTCCCAATCGGGCACCGGCACCTTGATGACATGCAACAGGTCATGCCGTGCGGGGTGCGATTTCAGCACCTCATGCATCAGCCAGCGCACATTGTATTCATAGCTGGAATGGATGAAGTTGATGCCATGATCGAGCGCCGCCTCCATCGCTGCGCGATGGGTGGGCAGGTCGGGGTCAGCAGCGGATTGCGCAAGCCGCATCGGCCCGTAGCAGATGACGGAAACATCCAGATCCGTGCCGTGCAGCCTGCGCTTGTCCATCGGTCAGCCTTTCGCGATGCGGTTGGCAAAGGCCATGACATCGGCCACGAAGCGATCGGGAAATTCGGCCTGAAGCGAATGGCCGCCGTCGGGATAGACGATGGAGGTCGCATCGGGCAGGCGGGCGATGATCTCGTCCACATCCTCCTGGATCCGGAACAGCCGGTCATGCAGCCCGGTCAGCACCAGCGCGGGGAGGGTCAGCTTTTCATAGGGAATGTCCCATTGCGCCTCGTTCACGCCTTCGGCCAGACGGCGGCGGGGGTGGTCGGCGGGCCAGGGGGTGTAGCCTTCTTCCGGCAGATGGGTCGGGCGCAGGCGGGTCAGTTCCTCCCGTCCCGACAGGATCGGGCGCAAAACGTCCAAGACCAGCGGCATCCCCCCCATGGCGATCAGCCGCGCCTCCAGCGTGTTGATCCATTCGACCTGGGAATTCTGCTTGCGCAGCGTGTTGATGAACACGATGCCATCCGCCTTGGCCCCGCCCAGCAGGGCATGCGCCCCGAAAAGCCCGCCGATGGACAGACCCACGAGGATCGGGCGGACAGGCGCCTCATGCGCCAGCGTGGCGATCACGTCGCGGATGATCTCTGCCGGTTCCAGCACCGCATCGGGCCCGAATTTCGTCTTGCCCTGCCCGCGATAGTCGAAGCTGAGCGTGCCATAACCCGCCGCGCGGAACATCGGCGCCAGCTTGCCCTCCCAGACATCGGTGGTCGCCCCCATGGAATTCAGGAAAACGATGGTCTGACCCTTGTCACCGGGCGCGTGGTGGATGGTGTGGATGGCGTTGTCGGCATCGAGGGCGATCATTCGGGTGGCACTGTCGGTCATGGGGTCACTTTCTTCTCGTCTGTCGTTCATCGGGTGGCTGGAGGGCCAAAAGGCCGCTAACCTTGGGGCGAATATTCAGGAGGGGAGACGCCATGTTCACACGCAGCGCCATTTTCAAGGGCCGGATCAAGCCGGGGATGGAGGAAGCCTTCTACAAGGCCGTGGAGGAGCGTCTGATCCCGGCATGGTCGCAGATGCTGCACGCGCAGGCGATCCGCGTCTATCGCCCCGAGACGGCCGAGCCGGGCCTGTCGGATGTGTTTCTGGTGCAGGAAATCGACTACCCCTCGCGCGCGGCGATTGACGAGGCGCTGGCCTCGCCCCGCCGTCAGGCCGCGATGGAGGCGCTGGCCTCGGTCCAGCCGATGTATGACGGCCAGCACCATCACGTCATCTATGCCAAACTGGCCGACCGCGCGATCTGACGCGCGGTTTGGGCGGGACTCAGGCATCGGTCAGATGCCCGCCTGCGGGCGGTGGGGGTGACCCGCGCCGGTGATCGGCGAGCGCGCAGATCTCTCGCCCGGTCATCACCAGCGCTTGCAGGATCAACAAGGCGCCGCCGATGGGCATGGCCATGCGGGCATAGGACACGAGGAAATAGCTCGACGGGCTGGTCTGGCCCCAGCCGAGCATGACGAAGGCCCAACCATATTTCACCAGAAAGAGGCCGAAGAAGATCACGACAAGGTTCTGGAAGATGATGAGCGCATGGCGCGCTGTCGGCTTCAATGCCTCTTGCAGCAGATCGACCTGAAGGTGGAAGCCCTGCCGCAAGCAGACCGCCGACCCGACCATCGCGATATAGCCGCACAGATAGATGGCGGCTTCCTCGATCCATGGCACCGGGAAGGGCAGCACATAGCGCACCAGAACCTGGAACACGAGGAGCAGGAACGCCCCCGCCAGCGCCAGCCCGATGAAGGCCCGGCACAGGATGTCGAGCCAGCCCATCGCCCGGTCGAATTGCCCGAAGGCGCGGCGCAGCATTCCTTGACCCGTCTCTTGCTGTGTCATGTCAGACCCCCCCGAGTTCCATCAGCCGTGGCAGGAAGGTGCTGATCGTCGGCACCGAGATGATGATGATCGCCAGCACCACCTCCAGAATGATCATCGGCCACATGTATTTCAGCATTTCCGGCATCGAACAGCGCCCGATCAGGCAGGCGGTCAGGATGGCCCCGCCCACCGGCGGCGTCAGATGGCCGACCCCCAGCACGATGATGATGATGAGCGCGGTATGCACCTCGGCATAGCCGAACTGGTAGAAGATCGGAATGATGATCGGCCCGAACAACAGGATATTCGCCGTGCGGCCCACGAACATCCCCGCCACCAGCAGGACGAAAATGATAAGCCCGATGACCACGACGGGGCTGCCCGAAAACTCCAGCAGCAGGGACAGGATCTTCTGCGGCACATGCTGGATTGCAACGATATAGGAGAATGACAGCGCCACGCCCGAGATGATGACCACCGCCGCAGAGGTGACGGCTGCGGAAACGAAGATGCCGCCCAGATCGCGCACCGACACGCTGCGATAGACGATCATCGTCGCGAAGATGGCATAAAGCACAGCCATTGCGGCGGCCTCGACCGTGGTGAAGATGCCGCCGAAAATGCCGCCGAGGATGATGAGCGGCAGGCCCAGCGTCACCGCGCCGTTGCGCATCGCGGTGCCCATTTGCGCCATATTGGCGCGGGGATGCTTGGGGATGTTGTATTTGGAGCAGGTGTAATAGGCCATCGCCATATAGCCGATGGCCATGAAGATCCCGACCGAGATTCCGGCAGCGAACAGCGCCGCAACCGGCACCCCGAACACCGCGCCATAGATGACCATGACGATGCTGGGCGGAAGGGTCGGCGACAGCGTGGCAGATTGCGCGGTGATCGCGGCGGCATAGCCCTTGGGATAGCCGTCCTTGACCATGGCGGGCATGATGGTGGACCCCATTGCCGCAATATCCGCCTGCCCGGATCCGGAAATGCCCGCGAAAAACACGCTCGACAGGATGTTCACCTGTGCCAGACCGCCGCGCAGATGGCCCACGAACACCCGCGCCACATCCAGCAGTTTGTCGATCAGCTTGCCACGCACCATGATCTCGCCCGCCAGAACGAACATCGGCACGGCAAGAAAGGTGAAGGAAGTCAATCCGTTGAACATCCGCTGATTGAGAATCAGCAGCGTCGATTCACGTCCGGTGTCGATGTAATGGGCCAGTGTCGAAAGACCCATGGCAACGAAAATGGGCAGACCGATCATCACGCCGACGATCAGCGCGGCAATCATGAGAAAGACGATCACGGCAGGGTTCCTGTCTGGCTGGCGGGAAATTGGGCGTGGCGCCCGGAGCGATCCGGGCGCCTTGCGTTCTGGATGGCGGCTTTACTTGGAGAAGCCTGCGCGGATGCGGTCCAGCGCGTCCATCGAGGCCTGCACGAAATCGGCGTCCAGTTCCTTGGCGATGAAGTCCTGCCCGATGGGGAAGGCGCGGTCCTTCCACTGGGCAAGTTCCTCTGCGGTCAGAACGGTGACGACATTGCCCTTGGCCTGCGCCTCGGCCAGAGCCTGTTGCTCCTCGACGATGGCCGCGCCGTTCTGCACGATGATCGACAGATAGATCGCCTCGTCGATGACCGATTGCAGGTCGGCCGACAGACCCTCATAGAACTCGTTGTTCAACACATAGGCCATGTAGGAATAGGCATGGCCCGACATCGTGATGTTGTTCAGGATGTCCAGATGCCCTGCCCCGGCGGCCCCCGAAAGGCTACCTTCGACCGCGTCAATGATGCCGGTTTGCAGCGCCTGATTGCGCTCGGACCCCGACAGGCCGACCACGCTGCCAACGCCCAGACCTTCCCACATCGCGATGTTCAGCGGCCCCGGCGACACGCGCAGTTTGATCGCGCGCAGTTCGTCCGGCACCCGGATCGGCCCGGCCTTGGAATAGAGGTTGCGCACCGAGTTTTCGGCAGCGCCCATGAAGCGGATATTGCCGCCCGACCTTTGCAGCAGATGCGCGCGGACATATTCGACGAATTCCGGGTCCGTCATCAGCGCATAGAACTCACGCCGGTCGGTGAAGAGGTAAGGCGCATCGAAAAGCTGGAAATTCGGCGCGATGGCGTTGAGCCCGTGAACGCCGGGCACATACATTTCCAACTCTCCCAGCGTCAACTGGTCCACCACGTCCCGGTCACTGCCGAGCGCGCCGTGGATCACCAGATTGACCGTGAGTTGCCCGCCTGAACGCCCCTCGACCATGGTCTTGAACGCCTGAGCCGCCGTCATCGCACTGGGGTTCTCGGAATGCGCGTAGGTCATTTCCGTCTGCGCGACTGCGCTCGTGGCCAGTCCCATTGCGGCCACTGCAATCGCTGCGCCAAATACCTTAAGTCTCGCGAATTTCATGGTCTGTATCCTCCCAGATAACGTTAACATTCCCCCCGGACTACCTGTCGGTTGACCGCCCCGTCAAGCCAAAACGGGCTTTTCGAAAGGGCGGATGGGGTATTCTAGCGTCAATACACTGAAAAAGGGACGTTCTTTTTATGGGGCTGCAACGGTCGCTCTCGCGATCCTGTCGGCCAGCCGAATCATCGGGACCACTGTGTCCAGCATGGGTGTCGCCACCCCGGCCTCGCGTCCGAAATCCTGCACGATTGCCAGCATCGTCTCGATTTCCAGCGGTCGGGCGAGGTTGAGATCCTGCCGCATGGAGGGTTGTTGCAGCGCGCCCTGACCGGGGGCCACAACGCTGTCCACCTCATCGGCGAGACCCGCAAAGCCGTGGCTTTGGGCAACCGCCGCCCCTTCAAGAAACAGCGCGCGCGCGATGGCTGCGGTGCCGGGGTCATCGTTGATGTCGCGGACCCGCGCGCCGGTCAGAACCGACACCGGCGCCGAGGAAAGGTTGCGCAGCAGCTTGTGCCACATCTGGCGCCGTATATCGGCTGCCGGTTCGAACAGCACACGCGGCCCGGACAGTCGGGCGGCGAGGTCTTCCAGGCCGGGAATGGGGGTTGGTCCTCCGAGGACATAGCGGTTCTTCGGGCTGCGGTTCAGCACGAGGCCCGGTTCAATCACCTGATTGGTGGAATAGATCACGGCCCCCAATGCCTGTGCCGGGTCCAGCATCGCGGCGAGCCTGCCGCCCGGATCCAGACGCTGTGTGTCCACAGGCCGCCCTCCGGCACGGAAATCCTGCCCATACCACCAGAAAACCCCGTTCATCGCCATAATGACCGGCACCCCCTGCCGCAGTTCCGCCGGAAGCGCCACAAGAACCGAGGCAAGCGCCGGAGCCTTGAGGGTGGTTATCAGCAGATCCTGCCGACCCAGTGCCGCCGGATCATCGGTTGCGACCGGCCTCGTGACGATCTCCTGACCAGACGCATCGCGCAGGCGCAACCCGTTCGATCTGATCGCGTCAAGATGCGGGCCGCGGGCCAGCACCGTCACGATCAGCCCCGATTCGGCCAGCGCAGAGGCCAGAAATCCCCCGATCGCCCCGGCTCCCAGAATTGCGACACGCATGGTGTTTCCCCTTTTCCTTGGCTGTCGGATCGGTTCGATTGTCTTTCAATCTCGATTTGGTATACACTTTTGTTTGACATTCAGATCGACAGGCTGAATGTTAACGTTACTTTGTGAGATGCAAAGCTGTAAACCCCGGCTTTCGCCCCGAGGGCGGTAGGAACGCATCCACAAGGCTCAGGGAGGAGACACAAGAATGAAAATGTTCAAACCCGCCATTGCGGGACTCGGAATTGCCATGCTCATGGGGTCGGCCAGCATGTTGGCCGCCCAGACCGTGACCATCGCGATGTCGCCGCCATCGGTGGAGACCAACCGCTACTGGAACACGCCCGGCGACTTCAACCTTGGCCCCTCGATGCAGGGCCTTGTCGGACACGATCCTGTCTCGGGTGGATATGACAACAGCGGTCTTGCCGAAAGCTGGACGCATAACGACGATTTCACCGAATGGACCTTCACGCTGCACCCGAACGCAGAGTTCCATTTCGGCTATGGTCCGGTCACAGCGGCGGATGTCGTCCACAGCCACGCGCTGCACACCGGCGATGACAGCACCCTGATCGGGGTTGCGCAGCTCAAGGATGTGGCGGTCGAGGCGGTGGATGACCGCACGGTGAAATTCACCCTTCCGAAACCGCAGATCGACTTTCTGTTCGCCCATGGCGGGCGGGGGTCCATGGTCATCTATTCCAAGGCGCAGTTCGATGCCGAGGGGCTGGAAGGCTATGACGCGAAACCCGCAGGCACCGGCGAGTTCCAGTTCGTCAGCCGTCAGGTGGGTCAGGGCCTGACCTTCGAACGGGTCGAAAACCACTGGTCGGACAAGGATGCGAAACTGGAGCGTCTGGAACTGCGTTTCATCGGCGAACCGGCGACGGCGCTTGCCACGCTTCTGTCCAAGGAGGCCGACATGGCCATCCTGCCGCGCGAATTGCAGCCCGATGCGATCAATGCGGGCTTCGAGGCGATAGCGTCCTTCAATGCGGCCAACCAGACGGCGATGCTGTTCAACGGCACCTTCCTGACCGAAGGCGACGACAAGCTGGACCCGACGCTCCCATGGCTCGATGTGCGCATCCGCGAGGCGATCAACCGCGCCGTTGACCGAGAGGCAGTGATCGATGTGCTGTATGATGGTCGCGCCTCGATCCTGCCGGTGTTCGGCATGGACCCGCGCCATGAAGGCTATCGCGAGGATCTGGTCGAGAAATTCGAGGACTATTACGGTTTCGACCCCGAACGCGCCAAGGCGCTGATGGCCGAGGCCGGATATCCCGAGAACTTCGAAAACCCGGTCATCCCGATCCTGTCAACCGCACTTGCCGGTAACCCGGAATTTGCGACCATGGCCGAGTTGATGCAGGTTTTCCTCGATGAGGTCGGTTTCCAGACCGAGATCCGCGAGTTCGACTGGGCGGGTCTGGGGGCCTTGCGTCGGGCGCGCGAAGCCAAACTCTTCCACCCGATGCGCAACATGCCGGTGAAGCCGAGTGCGGTGGGCATCAACAACTACTATGCGAGCGCCGGTCGGCCCAACGTCAACTACGAGGATCCGGTGATCGAGGCGCTGAACGTGCAATATGCCGCCTCCAGCGATCCGGCGGAACGCAATGAACTGGCGGGCAAGATCTTCCAGCAGGCGTTCGAGAATTACGCCGTAGTGCCACTGGCCAGCCTCGCGGCCGAGATCATGGTCAATCCCGAAACCGTTTCGGGCTGGACCTTCCCGGGTGTAACCTCGGCAGGGATCAGCCATTTCAATCTGATCGAGCCGAAGTAACCGCAACTCCCGACGACTTGCGGGCCGGGCAACGCGATGCCCGGCCCGTTCTTTCCCCATCCTCCGGGAGACTGGCGCCAAGATGCTGGCCTATCTGTTCAGACGTTTTCTGCATGCAATGATCTCGCTTCTGGTGATCACGATGATCGTGTTCAGCCTCAGCCATCTGTCGGGCAACCCGCTGGATGCGCTGTTGCCCGATGATGCAACGCCGCAGCAGATCGAGCAGGTGACGCGGCATCTGGGGCTCGACCGTCCGATCTGGGTGCAATACGCGACCTTCCTGCAAAACGCCGCCATGGGCGATTTCGGCGACAGCCTGAAATGGAAGGGCCAGACGGCGGCGCAGGTGGTGATCGAACGTTTGCCCGCCACACTGAAGCTGGGGGGGCTCGCGCTGCTGATCAGCATTGTCGTCGCGATTCCGCTGGGGGTTCTGGCGGCGGTTCACAAGAACACGCTGATTGATGCTGTCGCCACCGTCATTGCGCTTCTGGGCCAGTCGCTGCCAGCCTTCTGGCTCGGCATCGTGCTGATGTGGATTTTCGCGGTCACCCTGGGCTGGTTACCGACATCGGGTCATGGGGGGCTGTCGCATATGATCCTGCCCGCCATCGCGATGGCGTGGTTTCAGGTGGCCGCCCTGACGCGCCTCACCCGATCCGCCATGCTGGAGGTGCTGGACGCGGAATATGTGAAGCTCGCCCGCGTCAAGGGCGTGCCGGAACGCCGGGTCGTTTGGAAACATGCCTTCCGCAATGCCGCCATCGTGCCGATCACCTATTTCGGGGTGCTGGCCGGGTCACTGTTGACCGGATCTGTCGTCATTGAAACCGTGTTCAACTGGCCCGGCACCGGCTGGCTTGCGATCACGGCGATTCAGGGGCGCGATTTTCCGGTGGTGCAGACGGTGGTGCTGTTCTTTGCGGTGCTGTTCCTCTTCGCGAATTTCGTAGTCGATGTGCTTTACGCGCTGATCGACCCGCGCATCCGCACAAGCTGATCGGAAAAACCAGCCATGCGCCGTTCCGCCCTGCGACGTTTTCCGGTCATCCCGGTTGCCATTCTTTTGCTGGTGCTGGTCATCCCGGCCTTTTTCGCCACATGGATCGCGCCGCATGATCCCTATGTCAGCAACCTGCGCGCGCGGCTGGTGCCTCCGGTCGGGTTTGGCGGCACCTGGGACTATCCACTGGGAACAGACCGGCTGGGGCGCTGCATGCTCAGCCGGATCCTGCATGGCGCAAAATATGCGCTTGGCATTTCCATGGTCGGGATTTTTCTGGGTGCAGTGCTGGGGACGGTGCTGGGGCTGATTTCCGGCTATGTCCGGGGCTGGGTCGATGTGGTCATCATGCGGCTGGTCGATATCACCTTCGCACTGCCCTCGATCCTTTTGGCGCTGGCGTTGGCGGCGATTTCGGGGCCGAGCTTTGGCCTTGTCGTGCTGGTCGTGATCTTCGTGATCTGGGGCTTTTTCGCGCGGCAGGTGCGGGCCGAAACCCTGTCCCTGCGCGAACGCGATTTCGTCGCCCGCGCGCGGGTGGCAGGGGCCTCGGGGCCGCGCATCGTGCTGCGCTATATCCTGCCCAACATCGCCAATACGATCATCGTGCTGGCCACGCTGCAGATCGGGGTGGTCATCATCCTGGAGGCGACGCTGTCCTTTCTGGGCATCGGGATCCCGCGCCCGGCCCCGGCCTGGGGCTTGCTGGTCGCGGATGGGCGCCAGTTGATCGTGTCAAGCTGGTGGATCTCGCTCTTCCCGGGGCTTGCGATCCTTCTTACCGTTCTGTCGGTCAATCTGCTGGGCGACCGGCTGCGTGACTGGCTGGACCCGAAACTGCGGCAGGCCTGAGATGGACATGATCCAAGACGACCCGATCCTGAGCGTCAAGAACCTGCGCACCGAGTTGCGGCTGGGCAGCGGCACGGTGGAGGTGGTGCGTGGGGTGTCCTTTTCGGTGAAGCGCGGCGAAACACTTGGAATCGTTGGCGAATCCGGGTCGGGCAAGTCGATGACGGCGCTGTCCATCATGCGCGTTCTGCCGCGCCCCATCGGGCGCATTGCGGGGGGCTCGATCCACCTTGCGGGCCGCGATCTGGTGGCGCTGACCGAGGCGGAAATGACCAGGGTGCGCGGGCGCGAGATCGGGATGATCCTGCAAGATCCGCATACCTCGCTGAACCCGGTCTATACCGTCGGCAATCAGGTGGTCGAGGCGCTGGAGCTGAACCGCACCGAGGCGCGGGGCGGCGAGTTGCTGGCCAAGGCCATCGCCCTGCTGAAAAAGGTCAACGTCGCAGATGCCGAACGCCGCGTCCACGCCTATCCGCACCAGATGAGCGGCGGCATGAAACAGCGCGTCGTGGGGGCGATTTCCATTGCCGGTGCGCCACAGGTCATCATCGCGGATGAACCGACGACCGCGCTCGATGTCACGATCCAGTTGCAATATCTGGAACTTCTGGAACAGATCCAGAAGGATACCGGCACGGCCATCCTGTTCATCACGCATGATCTGGGCATCGTGGCGCGGCTCTGTCACCGGCTGGTGGTGATGTATGCAGGTCGCATCGTCGAGGAGGGCCGGGTGGACGATGTGTTCGACGCGCCGTCGCACCCCTATACCGTCGCGCTCTTGAACTCCGTGCCGCATGTGGACCGCAAGGTCGACCGGCTCTACGCCATCGAGGGCCAGCCGCCCGCCTTGCACGAAATCGGCGAAGGCTGTGGTTTTGCCCCGCGCTGCCCCTTTGCCGAGGACCGCTGCCGGGTCAGCCTGCCGCCTTCGGAACCGGGGCGCAGCGGCGCGCCCGACCACCGGTCCGCCTGCTGGAAGATCGAGGCCACGGCATGAGCGCCCCCATCATCGAATTGCAGAACCTGACCCGGCATTTCGAGGTGCCGACGGGGGGGTTCCTGTCGCGCAGGACGGCCACCGTGCGTGCGGTGGAGGATGTAAGCTTCAGTCTCGGCCAGGGCGAAACGCTGGCGCTGGTCGGCGAATCCGGCTGTGGAAAGACTACGCTGGCGCGGATGCTCTTGCGGTTGCTGGGCCCGACCTCGGGGCGGATTCTGGTGGATGGCGCGGACATTGCAGGCCTGAAAGGCGCTGCGCTGAAACAGTTCCGCAAGAAGGTTCAGGCGGTGTTTCAGGATCCCTGGGCCTCGCTCAGCCCCCGGATGCGGGTGTTCGACATTGTGGCCGAAACGCTGGTGGTCAACGACAATCTGACCAAGGGTGAATTGACCCGACGAGTGGATGAGGCGCTTGTGTCGGTGGGCCTGCGCCCGGCACAGGCGCGGCTTTTCCCGCATGAGTTTTCCGGCGGCCAGCGTCAGCGCATCGCCATCGCCTCGGCCATCATCGCCCGCCCGCGCCTGATGATCCTCGATGAGCCCGTCTCGGCGCTGGATGTGTCGATCCGCTCGCAGATCATGAATCTTTTCAAGGATATTCAGGCCGAACACGGATGCAGCTATATCGTTGTGGCCCATGATCTCGGCACGACGCGCTACATGGCAGACCGGATTGCGGTGATGTATCTGGGCCGTCTGGTGGAACTGGCCAATACGGATACGATTTTCGAACGACCACAGCATCCCTATACCGAGGCGCTGCTGTCAGCGGCCCTGCCCCTGCGTCCCTCGCGCGGGGCCTCGGGGGCGATCCGGCTGGCAGGTGAGGTGCCGTCGCCGATGAACCCGCCTGGCGGATGCGCCTTTCACCCGCGTTGCCACAGGCGGATCGGGCCGGTCTGTTCCGACATCCTGCCGGAACTGCGGCGCGTTGGCAGGGGGGAGGCGGCCTGTCATCTGATCGACCCGGCAGGGGCCATCGCGCGCTGAACGCCTTGCGGTGCCAGGCACCGTTGCCCGGACCAAGGCCGGAAACTTCAGCTTACGGCGGCCCAAAATCGATAGGCAGAGCAAGGTTGGGCAGACTCTCCATCAGAATGAGGAACCTTCCGGGGGGCAGGTCAAAGAGGATACAGGCTTTGCCGGGCTGATCCTGCCTTTTCCGGGAGTGACCCGTCTTTGGGGGGGCGAACCGACGGGGCGGGCCGCAGCCGGAAATTTCGCCGGGCAGCGGCATGCCCCCTGACCCGGGGACGTCGAGAGGCCAAGGCAAGGCCAGACCTCCAGCACGGCGAGGCTATTGCAACAGCCGCAGGGTCGACGCGATGAAGCCTGCCGCGATCTGCGCTTCGGATGAGGTTGTGGACCAATAGCAAAGCGCCCCGGCCTCTGTCGCGAGGCAGGGGCCGTTCTCTGCGGGCCAGTCGGCAGCGCCGACCAGCATCAGCACATCCCTGCCATTGGTGAACTGCGCGGCAACGGCTCCATCCCGGCGTTCCACCTGCCACATCATCCAGCCCCGGGGCACCTGTGCCTCAAGCCCGACATCCTGCGCGATGCGGTGGCAGATTGCTTCGTCGCATCCCATGGATTGCACGGGCGAGGGCGCTTCTTGCAGGCTGCCCTCCCGTTCGGGACCGTAAAGCACATCCTGCATGTCGGCCAGCGCAGGCAGCGGCCTCCCTGCTGGCCAGACGATCACCGGCAGGCGGTTCGGCCCCGAAGCCATGCTGCCGGAAAAACCCTCGGCAAAGGGTGCGAGTGAGATGACGAATGGCCCGGGGGCGACGGATGGAAGGGAAAAGTCGATGGAAAGGGTTCCGTTCTCTTCGATCACGCTGTCCAGATCGGTTTCGACGGGGGTGCTGCCCGTCATCAATGGGGTGGGTGTGAACCGCCCGCCATGGCCGGTGCCCAAGGCATCTGTGGTCAGGGTCAGTTCCAGCATGACCATCGGGTCGGTCGGTGATCCGGCAGGGGCATCGCGCGGCGGAACGGCCAGAACCCGCCACGGCCCGTCCAGCCCTGCGCTGCCCTGATCCGCGTCGCCACCTTGCGCGATCCGGACGGTGAAATCGTTCGACAGCCCGGGAAAGATCGCCACATCTGCGGTCAGCACGACCTCGCCCGGTGCCCGCGCCGTCACGCGCCAGTTGCCCGGCTCGAACATTCCCGAGATCACCGGCCCGCTTTCCATCGGTGCCCAGGCTTCGGGTTCCATATCGGGGTCGAGGGGCACGGCGTCCCAGGTCACTTCACTTTGTGGCACGCCGGAGGGCAGGCGGAATGTGGCGGTGACGGGGGCAATGGTATCCTGTTGCGCCCTGCCTTGCGCAAGGTCCGGCACCGCGCCAACCGTGATCGGACGACGGGAAAGGATCGTCCCGCGGTCTCTGGGGTGGCTGCTCGGGCGGATCACCAGATCAAATACCCCTTCGCGGTCGGGCATTGTCAGGGTGACGGTCAGCGATCCACCGGGACCGGCGTAAAGGGCTGCCTCCTGCCCGATGGTGCGGTCGCTTTCATCGACCACTGCAAAGGCGTAGTTGGTGGCATAGCCGCCATCCAGAGAAAGCTCGATCCGCTCTCGCGGCATCGCATGATCGGGGCCGACGATGGTGATTGCCGGATTCTCTACGGCCTCGAAACTGCGTTCGGCGATGATCTCGTAGCCATCCTGCCGGGCCAGAGCGATCACCATGCGATAGGTGCCGGGCTCCAATGCGCCGGTGGCACCGCCGCGCAGGCCCGGATCACGGCTGGTGATGAGATCACTGAGAATCACCTGATCCGATGTCAGCGTGCCTTCCGCGCCGGTGGCAATGATCTTGTAGGGCGTGCCCCCCAGATGGCCGGCGCCGGGGCGGGTGATTTCGTAGGCGATCCGTGCCGCCATGCCTGCCTGCACCGCACGGATGGGGGGAATGTTTGCCGCCATGCGGTCGCCGGTGAAGGGAAGGCCATGGCTGCCGCAACAGGCGGTCAGTTCCATCCGTCGTTCGGCCCGTCCCTCGGCTCCTTCGGCGACGATCAGCCATGTTCCCGCAGGCAGTTCGGCAGACAGCCCGGCGAGGCTTTGCTGGGTGCCCTCGGTGGTGCCGAGCGCGATCCTGGTGCCGTCGGGTCCTTCGGCATGCCATTCCATCAATCCGCGCGGAGTGCCCGCGCCGACCTCCCGGAACACGAAATGATGTTTGAGCAAGGGCGGGGCGACCGGTTCGGGTCCGGCGTCCGGCAGGGGCGCCGGTTCGGCTGTGGTCGTGTTGACCTGTTGCAGCGCATCCGCCAGTTCCGCGCCGGAATTGGTCTGGAACAGCATCCCGCCGGTCTGGTCCGTGATGCAGGACAGGGCCGCAACCTCGACCGCGCTGAGGCCAAAGCCGACGACATGGGCACGGATGTCGATCCCTTCGGCGGCAAGGCTGGCGGCCAGCGCGCAGGGGTCGCCGCCGCAGGTTTCCAGCCCGTCGGTGACAAGGATGATGTCTGCTGCCTCTGCGCTACGCGGAATCTGGGTCCGCGCAAGTGCAAGGCTGTCGGTCAGGGGCGTCATGCCACGCGGCATCAACCCGCGCAGGCGGGAGTCCAGCGTGCCCGGCGCTGTCCGGCCCATGGGCGCGATCACCTCGATGTCGCCGCAATCACCGCGCCGGTTGTGGCCATAGGCAATGACCGACAGCGGCACCAACTCGTCGCGGCTGCCGAAATATCCGGTCATCACGTCCCGGGCGACCTCGATCCGCGTGAGGTCGCCCTCGACCCTGTTCCACATCGACCCGGAGGCATCGAACACCAGCACGGAAACCCTCTCGGCAAGGGCCGGGGATGCCGAAAGCAGCAGCACGGCAAGCAGGGAGGACAGGCGGTTCATACGGTATCTCCGGGTAAACTGGAAAGGGGGCCAGTCAGCGAGTTGCGCGCAAGCGCGCGCCCGGGCGTGAAGGCCGGGATGGTCCGCTCAGGTCTGACTGATTGCGGTGGACGGGCGGTCCGGATGCGCCTGTCCGGAGCGGCAGCGGCTTGCGAGATGCCGGAGGGTGCAGACAGTTGCCTGCCGGACGGCAAGTGCCGTTCTGAGGGATGGCGACGGCCTCTCTGATGCGCGCCCGCAGTCCTGTGCCCGGGCCCGCGAAGCCCTGCCCTGAGCCTGCCACGCAGCGCCCCGCTTGCTCTTTCAGTTCTGAAACCGGGCATCCGGGGGCATCGTTCCATTCGGGCGCGCAGTTGCGCGGTGTTTGCAGAGCGACGGGCGGCCCGTCTCCCGATGATCGCCGGGAGGCGCATAGCGACGTCCGGCCGCATCCCGCCCGCAGGGCCGGACGCTGCATCACGCCCGGACCCGGGGGAACGGTAGACTGCTGCACAACTGCATGCCAATATAAGGAAATCCTTAGTTTCAAAGGGCATGGCCGGGTGAGGCAAACCGCAATCGACGATTTTCTGGATGATCTTGCGGGTGCGGGCGCATCCTTGGATACGGGGACTGCGGGCCGGGTCTGGGACCAGACGGCCGCGCTTTTTGCCGAGTTCGGTTTTGACAAGCTGATCTATGTGGATGCTGCGCCAGAGGGTCTTTGCCTGCTCACAACGCTCCCCGGGGCCTGGGCCGACCGGTATATGGATCGCAACTATGCGCAGATCGACCCGTTCTTCAGCCATTGTTGCGCGACCTTCAGACCGGTCAGCACCGGGGTCGCCTATTCGGACAGGCATGACGGTCTGACCGGCGCACAGATGGCCCTGATCCGCGAGGCTTCGGAATTTGGCATCAATGCGGGCTTTTCCTCCACCCTGCGCCTGCGCGGTGACCGGGGGGCCGCCGGATGGAATATCGGATCCTCGCTTTCTCGCAGGGAGGTGGACATGCTGCGCGCAGAAAACGAGGCCCTTCTGCGGCTTGCGGCGCGTCACGCCCACGACATCCTGACGCGCGCACGGGTGGCGACCTGCCTGCCGCGCCTTGCGCCGCGCGAGGTGGAATGCCTGACGCTGCTGGCAGAGGGGCAGCGAACCAAGGACATAGCGCGGGGGCTGGGCCTGAGTGCCGCGGCGGTGGAACTCTATCTGCGCAATGCCCGTGGCAAACTGGGGGCTGCAACGCGGGAACAGGCGGTTGCCATGGCTGCGGCGCGGGGGGTGCTGTCGGGCTGAACGGGTCGGGTCAGGCAGGCGCTGCGAGGGGTCCCGTATCCTCCGGGCAACGCCATTGTGGCAGGCTGCGCCCATCCCAGACGAGCAAGTCCTGCACCTTTGCGCCGTCAATCCCGGCGTCCGCCCCGATCACCCGGGCGGGGTTGGTGATGGCCATGCAAAGCGCGGTTTCCAGTGAAAGGCCGACATGGCGGGTCAGCCGCAGGACGCTTTCGGCCATGGTGACATGCGCCCCTGCAAGTCCGCCCTCGGCATTGACGAGCGCGCCCTCGCGCAGATGCACCTCGCGCCCGTAAAGCGTGAAGCGATCCGGCCCGCCGACCGTCGGCATCGCGTCGGACACCAGATGCATCCGATCCGCCCCATGTGCCTTGACGGCCAGCCGCACCATGTCGTCGCTGACATGGATGCCGTCGCAGATGATGCCGATATCGGCCTCGGACAGCAATGCAGCACCCACGACCCCCGGCGCACGGCCCTCCATCGGCGACATCGCGTTGAAGAGATGCGTGAAGTTGCGCGCGCCCGCCGCAAGGGCTGTGGCCACCTGTTCCGCCGTCGCATTGCTGTGGCCGATCGACACGACCGCCCCCATCGCCGTCAGGTCTGCAATGTCCTCCGCCCTCGCCGCCTCGGGCGCGAGGGTCAGCAGCACCGGCACATCCGCCGCGCGCAGCCCCTCGACAAGGTGCCGCGTCCGGGCATCCAGCGGGCGGATGAAGCGTGCGTCATGGGTGCCGCGTTTCGCAACCGCGATATGCGGGCCTTCGATATGCAGGCCCAGAAACCCCTCCAGAGCTATAGCTGAAAGTTGGTGACGGGGGGATTGGGTGGCATATCAAGGCGTTGTTCACGCGCCGCAGTTCTCGCAGAGAAAAGGATATGCCACATGACGAAGGATACGGTTGTCGCGTTT
>JBKBNP010000048.1:0-32977 GCA_046295215.1 Pseudorhodobacter sp.
GCCCGGCTGCTGACCTGAAGGGGCGTCGCGGAACTGCCTGCTTTTCAAACAGCGCAATTTCATGTATGCGCGCCCAATCTGCGACGTGAGGCCATGCCCCCGGCCACATGCGAAGGATTGGGGGGCGGCGGCAATGGGGCCGCCATGCAAAAGGGACGACCGGCAGGGGCCGGGGTGTTCCCAGATAGGATGACAGATGTTCAACGTGACGACCAAATCAATCCAGTGGGGCGGACAGACGCTGACACTGGAAACGGGCAAGGTTGCCCGCCAGGCAGACGGATCGGTGATCGCCACCATGGGCGAAACCTCGGTCATGGCCAATGTGACCTTCGCGAAAGCCGCGAAGCCGGGTCAGGATTTCTTTCCGCTGACCGTGCATTACCAGGAACGCTATTACGCGGCCGGCAAGGTGCCCGGCGGCTTCTTCAAGCGCGAAGCCCGGCCTTCCGAGAAAGAAACGCTGACGTCGCGCCTGATCGACCGTCCGATCCGCCCGCTGTTCGTCGACGGGTTCAAGAACGAGGTGCTGATCATCTGCACCGTTCTGAGCCACGACCTTGAGAACGAGCCTGACATGCTGGCGATGATCGCCGCCTCTGCCGCGCTGACCGTTTCGGGGGCGCCCTTCATGGGCCCGATCGCCAGCTGCCGCGTTGGCTTCGTCAATGGCGAGTATGTGCTGAACCCCGCCTGCGACGATATGGTGAAGCTGCGCGAGAACCCCGAGCAGCGGCTCGATCTGGTGGTCGCGGGCACCAAGGACGCCGTGATGATGGTGGAATCGGAGGCCTATGAGCTGACCGAGGCCGAAATGCTGGGGGCGGTGAAATTCGCCCATGAGTCCATCCAGCCGGTGATCGACATGATCATCGACTTCGCCGAAGATGCCGCGAAAGAACCCTTCGATTTCTCTCCCCCCGACTATTCCGCGCTTTACGGTCGCGTGAAAGCCGCAGGTGAAACGCAGATGCGCGCCGCCTTCGCGATCAAGGACAAGCAGGAACGCACCACCGCGATTTCTGCCGCCGTTGCCACGATCAAGGCCGCGCTGTCGGATGAGGATCTGGCGGATGCGAACCTCGGGTCGGCCATCAAGAAACTGGAAGCGGGCGTTCTGCGTGGTGACATCATCAACGGTGCGCCCCGGATCGACGGTCGTGACAACCGCACCATCCGCCCGATCACCTGCGAAACCGGCATCCTGCCGCGCACGCATGGCTCGGCGCTGTTCACGCGCGGCGAAACGCAAGGGCTCGTCGTCACCACGCTGGGCACCGGCGAGGATGAGCAGTTCGTCGATGCGCTGACCGGCACCAGCAAGATGAACTTCCTGCTGCACTACAACTTCCCCCCCTATTCGGTGGGCGAGGTTGGCCGCTTCGGCCCGCCCGGCCGTCGTGAAATCGGCCATGGCAAACTCGCCTGGCGCGCGTTGCAGGCCGTGCTGCCTGCCGCGACCGATTTCCCCTATACCGTCCGCGTCGTGTCCGAGATCACGGAATCGAACGGTTCCTCCTCCATGGCTTCGGTCTGTGGCGGCTCGCTGTCGATGATGGATGCGGGCGTGCCGCTGAAGGCGCCGGTGGCCGGTGTGGCGATGGGTCTGATCCTTGAGGATGACGGCCGCTTTGCAATCCTGTCCGACATTCTGGGCGACGAGGATCACCTCGGCGACATGGATTTCAAGGTTGCGGGCACCGAAAACGGCATCACCTCGCTGCAGATGGACATCAAGGTTGCCGGGATCACCCCGGACATCATGGAAAAGGCGCTGGAGCAGGCCCGCGAAGGCCGGTTGCATATCCTTGGCGAAATGGCCAAGGCACTGACCTCGGCGCAGGCGTTCTCGGCCTATGCGCCGAAGATCGAGACGATGACCGTGCCGACCGACAAGATCCGGGAAGTGATCGGGTCGGGCGGCAAGGTGATCCGCGAGATTGTCGAAGTGTCGGGTGCCAAGGTCGACATCAACGATGATGGCGTCATCAAGATCGCGTCGAACAATGCCGAAGCGATCAAGAAAGCCTATGACATGATCTGGTCGATCGTGGCCGAACCCGAAGAGGGCAAGGTCTATACCGGCCGCGTCGTCAAGCTGGTGGATTTCGGCGCTTTCGTGAACTTCTTCGGCAAGCGTGACGGTCTGGTGCATGTGTCCCAGATCGCCAACAAGCGCCTCCAGCACCCGAACGAGGCGCTGAAGGAAGGTCAGGAAGTGAAGGTGAAACTCCTTGGCTTCGACGACCGTGGCAAGGTGCGCCTTGGCATGCGGATGGTCGATCAGGAAACCGGTGAGGAAATCACCGAGAAGAAGGAAGAATCCGCCGAAGGCTGAGCCTTCCCGACGGATCCTTGATTTGCCCCCGGCGCGCAGGCGTCGGGGGTTTTTCGTTGCCTTGAGCGACCTTTTCCGCTCTGCCCTGTTCTCGCGCACGGACATTCAGTCCTTCCTGCCGCGGGCCTTTCTTCCGAACTGCCGCGCAAGCAACTGGCCTTGGGTGCATACAGGGCCTATGCTGCACCGCAGCAATCAGTCGGAGCAGCCTCGGAGGCGCGGCATGTCGGTTCTTCTCATCCTTGTCGCCCTTGCCCTGCTCATTGCCGGGGCCTGGGCGGGCATGTCGGTTCTGGTTCTGGCACCGCTTTTGGCCGCGCTGGCCACCCTGTTGTCGGGCGAGCCGGTTCTGGCGGGCTATACACAGGTGTTCATGCAGGCGGCGGGGGGCTTTGTGGTGGCCTTCTTTCCGCTTTTCCTTCTGGGCGCGTTGTTCGGCAAGGTGATGGAGGTCTCGGGCGCGGCACAGCGACTGGCGCGCGCGATTGCCGGGGCGCTTGGCGCGCGCCGTGCGATCCTCGCGGTGGTGCTGGCCTGCGCGCTGCTGACCTATGGGGGCGTGTCGCTGTTTGTCGTGGCCTTTGCCGCATGGCCGCTGGCACGGGCGCTGTTCACCGAAACCGGATTGCCGGCGCGGCTGATCCCCGCAACCATCGCCCTCGGGGCCTTTACCTTCACCATGACCGCGCTGCCCGGCACGCCGTCAATCCAGAACGCGATCCCCATGGCGACCTTCGGCACCACCGCCTTTGCGGCCCCCGGGCTCGGGCTGATCGCGGGGCTGGCGATGCTGGGGCTCGGGCTGATCTGGCTGTCCGCCCGCGCGCGCTGGCTGACCGGCGACGCGCCGCCTGACCCGCCGGAGGCGGGGCAGGCCGACCGCGACCTGCCGCTCTGGGTTGCCCTGCTGCCGATCCTTTCAGTGGGCGTCGTGACACTCGCCATGGGCAGCCTGATCCTGCCCGCGCTCGATACGGATTATCTCGGCCTTCCGGCCTATGGCATGACCGAGATCGCGCGGCTCAAGGGTCTTTGGTCGGTCATCGCCGCCCTTGCCGTGGCGCTGGCGCTTGCAGTGGTTCTCAGCCGCCCGCCCGAGATGATGAGAACCCTCAACAAAGGTGCCGAAGCCGCGCTTCTGCCCTTGTTCAACACCGCCAGTCTCGTGGGCTTTGGTGCGGTGATCGCGACGCTTCCGGGCTTCGAGGCATTGAGGGGGGCATTGGACGGGCTTTCGGGCGGAAATGTGCTGTGGTCGGCGGCGCTGTCCTCGGGTGCGCTCGCGGGGATCACGGGCTCGGCCTCGGGCGGCATGTCGATCGCGCTGGATGTGCTGGGGCCCGGGCTGGTCGCGGATGCAGCGGCGCAGGGGGTGGACCCGGCCCTTCTGCACCGTGTCGTGGCTCTGGCAACCGGGGGGCTTGATACCTTGCCGCATAACGGCGCCGTCATCACGCTTTTGGGGATCTGCGGCATGAGCCATGCCCGCGCCTACGGCGATATTTTCGTCGTGGCGGTTCTGGTGCCGACAATCGCATGCGCGCTGGTGATCGTCCTTGGCACCGCGTTCGGCAGTTTCTGACGAACGCGCTATCGCCCGATGAACTCCACCGACAGGCTTCGCGGCGCACCGGTCGGGGGCGGGGCAAAGGGGGCGGCACGGCGGATGTGGTCCATAGCCTGTGCATCGAGACTGGCGCTGCCCGAACTGCGCAGGATCGAAACCCGGGTCACGGCACCGCTGTCGGCGATGACAAAGCCGACAACCGCGCGGCCGCGTTCTGTGCTGCGCGGCCGCGCGGTGCGGGCGATCCTTGCCATCACCTCGCGCCCGTAACTTGCCGCCGCCCGCGCCGATCCGCCCTCACCGGGGGCAGGGCTGGCGGCAGCAGCGGCGGTCGTGCTTTTGCCGGTATCCGTGCCCTGCGCGGTGCCCTTGCGGGCGGTGCGGGTGGCATTGCCTGCCGGGGCTGGCGGCAAGGCGGCGGGCTTGGCGCGCGCCTCCGGCCTCGCTTTGGGCCGGGTTTCGGGCGGCGCTTCGACGGGCTTCAATCTATCGTTGGGCCGGGTTGTCTGCGCGACCGGAGGCGCAACAGGCCGGGTCGCCTCAACGGTGGGCCGGGAAACCGGATTGCGCGGCGAAAGCGGGGCAAGGGCAGCCAGTTGCGGCAGGGCAGGGATCTGCGCGACCGGAACAGCATGCGGAGCCGGATCGGCTGCCACCGGGGCCAGCGCCGCTGCCACCGGGGCCAGCGCCGCAACCGGGGAGGCCGTCACAGGCTGCGCAATGCCTTCCGCCAGATCCGCAAAACTGTCGCCCAGCAAGGGCGCCGCCTGAGCCTCCCCGCCTTGCGCCACGGCAACTGGGGCGGGGGCGAACCGGACCAGCCCTGCCGCATGCAGCGCGCCCGACAGGCCAAGTGCCGTCACCGCCATCAGGGCAGGTTGCCAGCGGATCATGGTGCGCCCCTTTCCCCGGCAAGCCGCACCTCGACCGCACCGGCAGCGCGCAGGTCGCGGGCGATGCGCACAAGATCTGCGGCCATCAGGTCGCGGTCGGGCATCACCCGTGCAATCCCCCCCGCGAGCGGCGGCAGAGCGGCGAGATAAACGGCGGGGTCCACCGGCTGGCCCTGCCACAGCGTTTCACCTGCCGCAGTCACGACCAGCACATCGGGCGGCACGACCACCGGTTGAGCCCCGCCAAGCGACACCAGCCGCAGACCGGCAGGGGGCGGGGGCGCCAGCGTTCCCGCAACCAGAAAGAAGGTCAGCATCAGGAACACCACATTTATCAATGTGATTGTCGGGTCGGGTTTGCGGCGAGGGGGGGGCGTGCGGCGCATGATCTCAGTCCAGCACCTGCACCTGTGCCCCGGACAACCCCCGAAGCTGCGCCAGAAGATCGGCCAGTCGCTGCGACCGCACCTCTGGCCCGAGGCTGACCAGCACCCGCGCACCTTCCGGCGCAAGGGCGTGCACCCTGCCCGCAACCTCTTCCAGTTCAGCCGGGGCCGCGTTGACTGACAGCGCATCCTGCATCAGGCGCAGAAACACCGGTGCCTCGCTGGAAACCGCCGCCCCTGTTCCCGCCGCAGAGAAGGGCATGTCGGCGGTGCGGGTGAAGGTGGTGGTCAGCATGAAAAACAGCAGAAGAAGAAAGATCACGTCGATCAGCGAGGTGACCGACAGCGGTCGGCGACGGAATGGAATGGCCCGCTCAGCCATGCGCAAAAGCCCCCACCCGCACGGCAACAGGCAGGCCCGGTTCCGGCAGCGAAGGCCCGCACAAGGTTTCCACCATCAGGTCGGCCATGCGCCGCTCTGCCGCGACCCGCGCCTCGAAGGCCGAAAGGATCAGCGAGACGGGCATCGCCACGGCAAGCCCAACGGCGGTGGTCATCAGCGCCACCCAGATCCCGCCCGCCAGCACCGAAGGATCGACCGCCGCCCCCGCGCCCTGAAGCGCACGGAAAGCCTCGATCATGCCCAGAACCGTGCCGAAAAGACCCAGAAGCGGCGCCACCTGAGCGATGGCATCCAGCAACCGCAATCCGGCCTCTGCCCTGCCGATCACCGCATCGCTTTCGGTATGCAACCGGCTGCGCAGGTCGGCCGGGCGGTCCGGACTTGCCAGCGCACGCAGCCCAAGCCCCGCAAGCGGCGTGTCGGCGCGGGCAAGACCGGCGCGCGCGGTCGCCGCGTCCCCGCCATTCCAGGCGCCCAGCGCCTCCCGCAGACCCGCATGACGCCCCACACGCAGATGCGCCAGATGCCAGAGCTTCCACAAAACCGCCGCCCCTGCCAGAACCGACAGCACCAGCAGAACCCCCACGACCCAACCGCCGAGATTGACAAATCCATGCACGGCGACCGCCGCGTTGTGCAGCCATCCGGTCATCCTGTAACCTCCACCCCGCCCAGGCGCGATGTCGGCACGAGAGCTTTCGAACAGGCATCCGGTGCAAGCCCTTCCCCATCGCAGGGGGTGACAGCGTTTATCAGCACCCGCCCCAGTTTCGCACAATCAAGACCCGGCAGATCGAATTGCCGCACCCTTGCCCGCCCTGCAGGCACCCCTTGCAGATCGAGCGACAAGAGCCGCTCGACCCGGCCTTCGGTGGTGAAGATCACCGCCTCCGCCCCCAGCGCCCCCAGATCCGCGCCCAGCCGGTTTTCGACCAGAAAGGTCAGCCGACAGGCCCCGTCCACGCTTTCCGTGTCATTGAGTTCCAGCGACAGCGAGGGCGTTTCGGCCCCAACGGGCAGCGCCGCGAGAACGGCCGTCAAGGCGGGGATCAGGCAACGCATCGGTCAGAAACTCCGCGCGAGGGCAAGTTTGACGGTGCGCCCCGGCGCGGGGTCAAGCGCGAGGTTGCTGCGATAGGACCGGTCAAAGAGGTTGTCCACGCCGAACTGCACCTCGGTTCCGGCAAAGCGCCCGGAGGCGGGTTTCCAGGTCACGAACAGATCATGCGTGGTCCAGGAGGGGGCCGAAGTTGTCGCTGATCCGGTCGTGATCGCCTCGGCCCGGTTGACCCGCCAGCCCATCGACAGATCCTGCGCCGGGATCTTGGCCCCCAGCGTCAGTGCCAGCGTTTCCGCCGGAGTGTCGGCCAGCACGATGCCGGTGGTCTTGTCCTTGGTCCGGACTTTCGACCATGCCGCCTGCGCGAACCAGCGCTCTGCGTCATAGCTTGCCTCAAGTTCCCCACCCCAGAGCCGTGCGCGGTTGATATTGCTGAAATAGGGCACCGATCCGGACGTGCCCACCGGAACGACAGGCCGCGCGGTGGTGGCAATGAGGTCGCGCACATCATTGTGGAAGGCCGTGACCTTCACCTGAAGGCTGTCCCCGTCCGAGAACAGGTTTTCCCGCTGATAGGCAAAGCCAAGCTCGATCGACCGCGCCTTTTCCGGGTTCAGGTTGAGGCTGGCGGTGCGCGGAACCGCGACCAGCCCCGGCCCGCGCGCCGCCGTCCCCTCGGTGGAGTAAAGCTCGTCCAGCGTCGGCATCCGTTCGGTGCGGGCAACCGACCCGAACACCGCCCAGGCATCGTTCATCTTGTAATGCAGCGCGAGTTTCGGCGAGATGGCGGTTTCGGACTTCGCCACACCTCCCGCCGCGACGGCCCCCGCCCCCGGCGTCAGCCGCCCGAAATCGGCCCGCAGCCCCGGAATGACCGTCAGCCGGTCATCCCAGACAAATTCGCCCTGGGCATAAAGGCCGATCTTGCGGTCGCGGCCCTCGGGGTGAAAGCCCATATTGCCTTGCGAGGTGGTGCCGGTGCGGTCCTGATTCTGGATCTGGGCCCCGAAGATCAGCCGGTTTTCCCAGTTGCCAGCGGACAGATCGGCCGTGTTCTCGATTTTCAGGCTGGTGGTGCGATAGCCGAAGTCGCCATAGCACAGCACCTGCAACTGCCCCGGTCCGCACATCGCCGCCATCGAGAAGTTGCGCTTGGTCACTTCCGTATCGGTATAGGCCAGCGTTGCGGTCAGATCGAGCCAGGGGTTGCCTGCAAACCCGTTGCGGTATTGCAGCGTCAGCGTGTCGTCGAGGGTGCGGATGTCGGCTGTTCCGAACCCCGCCAGTGCCGCCCCGCCTGTCTGGGCCACCACGCTGCCCGCAAGGTCGCCATCGGTGCGGGAAAAGGCCAGCGTCAGGGACTGGTCGGCCTCTGTTCCGAAGGACAGCCTGCCTTTCAGAAGCCCCGACCAGCCATCCCGAGCCGACCCGGGAAGGATCGCGCCGCTGCCATCCTTCTGGTCCTTGCCCGTGACATGGTTCAGGGCCGCCAGCGTCTCGAACCGGTCCGAAAACTGTTCGGCCCAGATCACACCGGCGCGGACCGCTTCGCCATTGCTGGCATAATCGGTCTTGAACCGCAGCACGCGGTTCTGCCCCTCGGTCAGGAAGTCCGAGGCATCCTTGGTGGTGAAGGCCACCACGCCGCCAATGGCGCCCGACCCGTAAAGCGTCGATGAGGCCGGGCCGCGCAGCACCTCGACCCGCCTGTAAAGCTCGAAATCACCAAAGAACGACCCCATCCGGTATTGTTCAAAGAACTTCGGTGCGCCGTCCACCGTGACGATGATCCGCGATTCCGAGGCGGTCTGTTCGCTGTTGCCGATACCCCGGATGTTGAAGGCCTGCCCCGCGGGGCGTGCCGAGGCACCCGCCCCCTGCACACCGGGCACGGATTTGAACAGGTCGGTCAGGGTCTGGGGGCGGTCGCGGTCGAGATCGTCCTGTTCGACGGTTGAAACCGCTTGCGGCGTGTCGATCGCCACTTTGGGCGAGCCCGCACCCAGCACCAGCCGTCCGAGAAGGGCGAAGCCGCTGCCCGTTTCTTGCGTATGGGCAGGTGCGGCAACAAGAAGTGCCAGCGCGGCAGAGAGCATGAGACGCGCCTTGGCGCGCAGGGGGGGAGTGGCAGGCATAGGTATCCCTCATTTGCAGGTGTCTGCTTGAAGGCTGGCCCATGGCTGGCGGCAGAAGATTCCGACTTGATCTGTCAGGAAATGGCGATTAATTAACCCGACAGTATCTGTCAAGTATATCTTCCCGATATGTTTGACGCCTCTCCCAGCGCCTCCAGCCATGGCCCCCGGCCTGCCAGACCTGCGCCAGTCCCGACACTTGCAAAGGAAATGCCATGGCCCAGTTGCCAGACCCCGCCGCAATCCGTGCGTTGCGCATCGACAATCCCAAGGCCCGCGCCCGCGATCTGGCCCATGCGAATGACCTGACCGAGGCGCAGCTTGTCGCCGCCCATGTCGGGCAGGGTGCAACGGCAATCGACGCCACGCCCGACCGGCTGATCCCGCTGGTGGCCGCGCTTGGCGATGTCATGGCCCTGACACGCAACGAAAGCTGCGTTCACGAACGGCGCGGGGTCTATGATGGATACCACGCGGGCGCCCATGCCCAGATGGTGCTGGGGGCCGAAATCGACCTGCGCATCTTTCCCGCGCATTGGGTTCATGGCTATGCGGTCGAGGAGGCGACGCCGGACGGCGTGAAACGCTCGGTCCAGGTTTTTGACGCGGCGGGCGATGCGGTCCACAAGATCCATCTGAAGCCTGAATCGGACACCGCCGCCTTTGCCGCACTGGTGGCCGCCCTGCGCAAGGACGATCAGGGGCAGAGCCTGACGCTTACCACCCGGTCCCCCGTCCAGGCCGCCAAGGGCGATCCGGCAAAGGCAGACATTCTGCGCGCCGAATGGGACCAGATGACCGATACGCATCAGTTTCTGCGCATGGTCGGACGGCTGAAGATGAACCGCCTCGGGGCCTATCATATTGCGGGGGCGCCCCGCGCGGTGCGGCTCGACCCTGGGGCAGTCAGCCGGACGCTTCATGCGGCCTCGGATGACAAGGTGCCGCTGATGATCTTCGTCGGTAATATGGGGTGCATCCAGATCCATGGCGGGCCGATAACCCGAGTGGTGCCGATGGGGCCGTGGATCAATGTCATGGACCCGCGTTTCAACCTGCATCTGCGCGCAGACCATATCGCCGAGGCGTGGCTGGTGGAAAAGCCCACCCAGCGCGGCCCCGCCATCAGCGTGGAGGCGTTTGACGTGGCCGGGGAGGTCATCCTCCAGATCTTCGGGTATCGCAAGGATGCGCCGCCGGATGCGTGGAATGCGCTGGTCCGCACCCTGCCCCTGCTGGAAGAGGTTCCGGCATGATCCGTGCCGTGTTGATTGCCCTCGCGCTGCCCGGAATGGCTTTGGCCGACACGGGCGCAGGGATGGGCGCGCGGGTGATCTCGCTGGGGGGGTCGGTGACCGAGATTGCCGTGGCCCTTGGGGCCGGAGCCCGTCTGGTGGGCCGCGACACGACCTCCACCTGGCCTGAAACCGTGCTGGACCTGCCGGATGTCGGCTATATCCGCGCGCTCTCGCCCGAGGGCGTCCTGAGCCTTGGTCCGGACCTGATCCTGTCCGAAGCGGGCGCCGGCCCGGTCGAGGCGGTAACAGTGCTGAAAGCGGCGGGCGTGCCCTTCCTCCAGATGCCGGGGGAGCCGACACCGGAGGGCGTGCTGTCGAAGATCGACGCCGTGGCTGCGGCCCTCGACCTGCCCGAGGCCGGGGCAATGCTGCATGCCGAGGTGGCCCGGGGGCTGATGGCGGCCCGCGCGGCGGCGGATCAGGTGACTGCCCCGCAGCGGGTGCTGTTCGTGCTGTCGCTGACATCGGGCCGGGTGACGGCGGGTGGACAGGGAAGCTCTGCCGAAGGGATCATCCATCTGGCAGGGGCGCAAAACGCGGCAAGCGGGTTCGAGGGCTGGAAACAGATGACGGACGAATCGGTGATCGCTGCCGCCCCCGACCTGATCCTGATGATGGACCGCGACGGCGATCAGGCCGTGACGGATGCCGATGTGCTGGCCCATCCGGCCCTGTCGCAGACCCCCGCCGCCCAAAAGGGCCGCATCCTGCGGATGGACGGAATGTTGCTTCTGGGCTTCGGCCCGCGCACGCCCGAGGCGGCAAGGGCGCTGCATTCCGCGATTTACGGGAGTTGAGCCGATGGTGGCCATGCCGATGCCCCATGACGCTTCGGGCGACCGCAGCCCCCGCGCGGCGCTGACCTTCCGGGTGCTTCTGGTGCTGGTGTCCGTCATGTCGGTGCTGTCGCTGGGCACCGGAGCGGCGGGTGTCCCGCTCTGGCAAATGGTGCAGGATCTGGCGGGTGAGGGGCTGAGCCCGCGCGACCGGGTGATCCTGTTGGACATCCGCCTTCCGCGTCTGGCGATGGGGCTGGCGGTGGGGGCGGCGCTGGCCGTGTCGGGCGCGCTGATGCAGGGGCTTTTCCGCAATCCGCTGGCCGATCCCGGCATTGTGGGGGTGGGGGCCGGAGCGGGCCTCGGCGCGGTGTCGGCCATCGTTCTGGGCGGCCTGCTGCCTGCCGGGCTGGCGGCGGTGGTCGGTGTGCATCTGGTGCCGGTGGCGGCGTTTCTGGGGGGCTGGGGTGCGACGATCCTGCTCTATCGCATCGCGACGCGAGGCGGGCTGACATCGGTGGCGCCGCTGCTGCTTGCCGGGATCGCCCTAGGCGCCATGGCAGGCGCACTGACCGGGGTTCTGGTCTATCTGGCCGATGACACGCAACTGCGCAACCTGACGTTCTGGAGCATGGGGTCCATCGCTGGCGCAAGCTGGGTCAAGATGGGGGTCGGACTGCCCTTGATCCTGCCGGTGCTGATCCTGTCGCCGCTGCTTGCCCGCGCGCTCAATGCGCTGTCACTGGGCGAATCGCAGGCGGGCCATCTGGGGATCGAGGTGCAGCGGGTGAAACGGCTGGCCGTTTTGGCGGTGGCGGCAGCGGCCGGGGCGGCGGTGGCCATGGCGGGCGGGATCGGGTTCATCGGCATCGTGGTGCCGCATCTGTTGCGGCTGGCGACCGGGCCGGACCATCGCTGGCTTTTGCCCAATGCGGCGCTTCTGGGCGGCGCGCTGCTGGTTGGGGCCGACATGATCGCGCGCATCATCGTCGCCCCGGCGGAACTGCCCATCGGCATTGTCACCGCCCTGATCGGTGCGCCGGTTTTCCTGTGGATATTGCTGCAACGGCGCGGCTTCGGAGGGTTGTGACATGCTGATGGCCGAACGCCTGACCGTAACCCTTGCCCGCCGCGCCATCCTGCAAGGCGTTTGCCTGCGCTGCGCACCGGGCACGCTGACGGCCATTGTCGGACCGAATGGATCGGGAAAAACCACGCTGTTGCGCGCGCTTACCGGTGATCTGCCCTATGGCGGCTCGGCCCGGCTCAACGGATCAGAGATCCGCGACACCCCCGCACCGCAGCTTGCCGCCCGGCGCGGGGTGCTGGCGCAATCGACGCAACTCGCCTTTCCCTTCACGGTGATGGAGGTGGTCCGCCTCGGCCTTGTGAATGGCGGGGATGAGGCACGCGCCCGTCAGGCGCTGGCGGAGGTGGGGCTTGCGGGCTTTGCCGGGCGTCTGGTGCAGGATCTGTCGGGCGGGGAACAGGCGCGGGTGCATCTGGCACGGGTGCTGGCGCAGGTGTGGGAACCCCTGTCAACGCACGGGCCACGCTGGCTTTTTCTGGATGAGCCTGTGGCAGCACTGGACATTGGCCAGCAGCTTGCGGTGATGCGGCTTGCGCGCCGCTTTGCCGATGCGGGGGGCGGCGTGGTGGCGGTGATGCATGACCTCAACCTGTCGGCCATGTTCGCGGACCATGTGGCGCTGATCCATGACGGGCGGCTTCTGGCCCATGGCCGACCGGGCGAGGTGCTGACCGACGCGCATCTGGAAACCGCCTATGGCTGCGCGCTGCGGGTCAACCGGGTGCCGCCTGCGGGCGGGCCTTGGCTGGTGCCGCAGGCCGTGGCGGGATGACCCGGCGGCCTGTCTGGCGGGTCATCCCCCGGTGCATCTTGCGTGCATCCGCGCGCCCTTGAGATCCGGGTGCCCCTTGCGGGTCCACCCGACCGTTTCAGGCAATCACCTCGGCAATCACCGCCAGACAATCACCGCTTTGCATCAACCCCGGAAAATGCCGCGCCGCGATCACGCCCTCGCGCCGCGCGAACACCGTGATCGGCATCAGCCCGGTGCGGTCCAAGGGCCAGATCCGGGCGATGGGGGCGCCCTTTTCCACCCGTTCGCCCAGATCGGCCAGCGGTTCCACCAGCCCTTCGGTTTCCGCGATGTGAAAGCAATCATCATCGGGCATGTCGAGCATCACGCTGGGCGTGCGTTCCACCTCGCCTTGCAGGATGCCTGTGTGGATCAGCAGGTTGCGCGTGCCGCGATGCGCGATCCGGGCTGAATGGGCCGTGGCCGTGCCGCCGCCGCCGAGTTCGGTGGTCACGAACACCTTGCCCTGCGATTCGACCGCCGTGTCATACATGCCGACCGAGTCAATCTCGCGCATCATCAGCGTGTAGGGCGCGTTGAACGCCTCCACTGCCGCGACGCAGGCCGCCTGCTGGCCTGCGGCATCGAGGTAATGCGCGCAGGCGAAGGGCAGGAAATCGAGCGTTCTGCCGCCCGAATGGAAATCCAGCACCACATCCGCCATCGGCACCAGAACATCGTTGAAATAGTTGGCGATCTTCTGGGTGGGGGTGCCATCGGGCAGGCCCGGAAAGGCGCGGTTGAGGTTCACCTTGTCGATGGGCGACACGCGCGACCCCGCCCGGAAGGCAGGGTAATTCATGTAGGGCAGGATGATGACCCGGCCCGAAACCTCCTCGGGCTCCAAGCCATGCGCCAGCGCCTGAAGCGCAATGGGGCCTTCATATTCATCGCCATGATTGGCCCCGGTCAGAAGCGCCGTCGGCCCCTCGCCGTTCACGATGATGCAAAGCGGGATCATCACCGCCCCCCAGGCACTGTCATTGCGCGAATAGGGCAAGCGCAGAAAGCCGTGATGCTTGCCCGGACGATCCAGCGGGATCGTGGGCGTGATCGGATTTGCAGCCATCGCCTACCCCTTGACGAAAAGTTGCCGGGGCACCGAGGCCAGACATTCCGGCGCGCCCTCGGTGATCGCGATGCTTTCGGTGATTTCCAGCCCCCAGTCCTGCATCCAGAGCCCGGTCATGAAATGGAAGGTCATGCCGGGGCGCAGTTCGGTGCGGTCGCCGGGGCGCAGCGAACAGGTGCGTTCGCCCCAGTCAGGCGGATAGCTGAGGCCGATCGGGTATCCGGTGCGATTGTCCTTGACGATGCCGTGTTTCGCCAGCACGCCGAAAAAGGCGTTTGCGACGTCCTCGCAGGCATTGCCCGCGCGCGCGGCCTCCAGCCCCGCTTCCATGCCTTCCAAGGTTGCGGCCTCGGCATCCAGAAAGGTCTGGCTCGGTTTGCCCAGAAACACCGTGCGCGACAGCGGGCAGTGATAGCGGTAATAGCAGCCTGCGAGTTCGAAAAAGGTGCCTTCGCCCTCTCGCATCGGCTTGTCATCCCAGGTCAGATGCGGGGCAGAGGCATCGGCCCCCGAAGGCAGCAAGGGCACAATGGCCGGATAATCGCCGCCATAGCCAAGTTCCGGGTCATAGCGCAGCCCAGCGTCATAGATTTCCGCCACGAGGTCGCATTTGCGCAGGCCGGGTTCGATCAGGTCGAACACCCGGTTGTGCATCTTTTCCACCAGCCGCGCGGCGCGGCGCATGAAGTCGAGTTCCTGTGGCGATTTTTCCAGCCGTTGCCAGTTCACCAATGCTGTCGCGTCCACCAACTCCGCCGGCAGATGGGTGGCAAGGGCGCGGTGGGCGGCGGCGGTGAACCAGTAATTGTCCATCTCCACCCCGATGCGGCCGTTGTGCCAGCCGCGATCCGTCAGGCGGGCGGACAGGTAATCCATCGGGTGCCGTTCGGTCGATTGCACATAGTGGTCGGGATAGCCGATCACGCAATCATCGGGCATCCAGCAGGTGCGCACCGCGCCATTGCCATCCTGCCCGCGCCCGAACCAGACCGGATCCCCCGAAGGGCCAAGGATCACACATTGGTGGACGTAAAAGGACCAGCCGTCATAGCCGGTCAGCCAGGCCATGTTGGACGGGTCGGTGACGATCAGCGTGTCGATGCCGCGCGCGGCCATTGCGGTGCGGGTGCGGGCTACGCGCGCGTCATATTCAGCGGCAGTGAAACGAGGCATTGGGTTGGGCATGATGACCTGCTCAGTTGGAAATGATGCTGCCCGCCTTGCCCAGTCTGGAAAGGGCAAAACTGGCGATGGCGGTGTCCTGAACGCCGGTCCCTGTCAGATCGGCAATCGTGATGTCATGGTCGTTTTCGCGCCCCGGGGCGGTGCCGGCCAGCACGGCGCCAAGCTCGGCAAAATCCTGATCGGAGGGGATCAGCCCCGCCGCGATGGCCGCGCGCAATTCTCCCAACTCCCGCACCTGTGACAGCCGGTCGGGCACATAGCGCGCGCCGGTCAGGGCGGCGGGGTCGAGTTCATTCTTGCCATGCTGGTCGGACCCCATGGCGGTGATGTGCTGGCCCGGGCGCAACCAGTCCGCGCGCAGGATCGGGGTGGTGGCGGGCGTGGTTGTCACGATCACATCGACCTCTGCCACGGCGGCCTCTGCATCCGCCATGGCCTGCACCGGCATGTCGAGCGTGGCCGACATCTCTGCCGCCATCGCTTCGGCCTTTGCCCCATCCCGCGCCCAGACCACCGCCTGCCGGATCGGGCGCACCAGACACAGCGCCTGCAACTGCAACCGCGCCTGCACGCCCGCGCCCATGATGCAGGCAGTTGCCGCATCCTTGCGTGCCAGCACGCGCGCCGCGACAGCCCCGGCAGCCGCCGTGCGCAGGTCGGTCAGCCAGCCATTGTCCAGCAGCAGCGCCTGCACCTGACCCGTCTGCGCCGACAGCACCATCATCAGCCCCGAGGTGGAGGGCAACCCGAGCTTGGGATTGTCGAAAAATCCGGGGCTGACCTTGATCGCGAACCCTTTGAACCCCGGAACATAGGCAGTTTTCACATCCACCTCGCCATTGTGATCGGCAATTGCCATCGAGAGGATGGGTGGCATCACCACATGACCCGAGGCGAGGGCAAGGAAAGCCTCCATGATCCGGTCCACCAGATCGACCGACAGACCGACCGCGCCGCGCAGGTCGGATTCGGTCAGGATGCGTATATCGGGCATTGGCCTTCCTCCAGCTCGGGCGTCTCGCCATTGATGATGCGCTTGTGCAGTTCGGGGTCGATATTGCCCCCGGTCAGCGGCAGGATCACCGGGCCTTGGGGCGTGAACTTGCCGGACAAAAGGGCAGCCACGCCGACAGCGGCGGCGCCTTCCACCGTCACGCCCTCGGCCAGATAGAGAAAGCGGATACCCGCCGCGATTTCCGCCTCGGACACGAGGATCACCTCATCCACCAGCGCCTGCACCATTTCGAATGAATGCCTGTTCTCCAGCCCGATACCGCCGCCCAGCGAATCCGCCAGCGTCGGCAGCTCATGCACATCGACAGGTTGTCCGGCCTCGAGGCTTGCGGCCATCGCGGCCCCGCGTTCCATCGAAACGCCGATGATGCGGAGGGCAGGGTTGAGCGCCTTCATCGCGCCCGCGACGCCTGCCAGCAATCCACCGCCCGACAGGGGCACCAGAACGGCGGTGGCATCGGGCACTTCGGCAGCCATTTCCAACCCCAGCGTGCCCTGCCCCGCGATCACGCGCAGGTCGTCGAAGGGCGGGATGAACGCGAAGCCTTCCTCGGCCTCCAGCCGCTCGGCCTCCCGCATCGCGGCGTCCTGACTGTCGCCGGTCACGCGGACCTCGGCGCCCAGATATTCGATGGCCTCGCGCTTGTTGTTGGGCACAAGCTCCGACAGGCAGATCACGGCACGCAGCCCCGCCTCTGCCGCCGCATGGGCAAGGGCCCGGCCATGGTTGCCGGTGGAGGCGGTCGTCACCCCGGCCACACCCTCAGGCAGTTGCAGCACGGCATTGGTCGCGCCGCGCAGCTTGAAGGCCCCAGTCGTCTGCAACTGTTCCTGCTTCAGCCAGACGGGGTGCCCCGCCTGTTCGCTCAGAACGGCGGACAGGGTGCAGGGCGTGACCTGCACATGATCCGCGATGCGGGCCTGCGCGGCCTGATAGTCGGCAATTGTCAGGGTCATGCGGCCAGCGCCTTCGCCTTGAACAGCGCGCCGGGGCCCACGCCGCGCAAGCCTGCCGCTTGCAGCATCGCCCAGCCCAGCGCCTGATTGGAACTGATGACCGGCTTGCCCAGCATCGCCTCGATCCGGTCGATCAGGGGCAGGACGGGCAGTGCGGTGCAGGCCACGAACATCGCCTCGGCCTGCGGATCATCGGCGGCGCGGGCGGCGGCAAGGATGTCCTCTGCCGGGACCATGGCGATGTCGCGGTCATCCGCCAGCCCCAGACCTTCGACGCGCACCAGATCGAACCCGGCGGCGCGGAAATAGTCGGCCATGGGCGAGGTGGTTTCCGGCACATAGGCGGTCAGCAGCGAGAGCCGCCGCACACCCAGCGCGCGGAAGCCTTCGACCGCTGCAAGGGGGGGCGTGCGAACCGGAACACCGGGCCGCACCGTGCCGATAGAGGCGGCAAGGGCCGCATCCCCGATCACCACCGCACCGGATGTGCAGCCATAGCCGATGGCCGCCAGCGGGATGCCCGGCAGGATCAGATCGGCCGAGGCTGCGACATGCGGTGCCATGGCGCGCAGGTTTTCCGGCGTGGTCGGGTTGGCATAGGCCACGCGCGACACATGGAGCCGCGCGCCCTCGGGCATCAGCGACTGGATGTCATGTTCGATGGTCAGGTCGGTCGCCAGCGAAATCAACCCCAGACGCAACGGGCCGGGGGTGGCATAGGCGGGGACATAGGTCATGTCGAACCTCATCTGGCAAGATCCTCCGGCATCGGGGCCTCAGATCACAAGCACGGGACAATCCGCGAGTCCCGTCACCTTATGCGAGACCGAACCGAGCAGGTAACCCTCGATGGAGCCCAATCCCCGGCTGCCGATCACGATGAGGTCGATTTCCCGTTCCTTGGCCCAGGCGACGATGGTGCGCGCGGGCTGGCCGGGCTTGATGAAGGCGCGGACCTGCGTGGCACCTGCGGCCAAGGCCACTTTCTTTGCGTGGTCCACCACACCCTGCGCATGGTCGCGCAGCACCGCGTCAAGATTGCCGGGGTCGGACGGGCGCACCATGGAAAAGGACGCCTCCAGCATGGAATGATGGCGGTAGACGGTCAGCAGGAACAGTTCCGCCCCGGTCAGCGCGGCCAGTTCCACCGCCTTTTCCAACGCCTGTTCGGCAATGGTGGACCCGTCAAAGGGCACGAGGATGCGTTTGAACATGGGATCACCCCTATCTCGGGAAGGCCAGATCACGCAGGAAGAGCGCAATCTGCGGGAAGAAGATCAGCAACACCGCCACCGACAACAGGATGAACACGAAAGGCGGCGTGCCCCGGATCACCTCGACATAGGGCCGCTTGAACACGGCAATCGCGGTGAAGATGTCGCATCCGAAGGGGGGCGTGGCCGACCCGATGGCCACCTGCAACACGATGATCGCGCCGACATGCACCGGATCAAGCCCCACCGACTGCACCACCGGCGCAAAGATCGGCACCATCACGAGGATCACCACGATCGGATCGACGAACATGCAGCCCACGAAGAACGCGATGGAGATGACCGCCAGCACGCCGTAAGGGCCCATCTGGTCAATCCCGATGCTGCTCAGCACCGCCTGCGGCACCTGCGCGAAGGAGATGATCCAGGAAAACCCGGCCCCCGCCGCAACAAGGATGAACACCACCGCCGTAATCAGCCCGGTGGACCGCGCCGTGGCGATCAGTCCGCGCAGATCGACCGTGCGGAACACCACCATTTCGAGGATCAGCGCATACAGCACGCAGACCGCCGCCGCCTCGGTCGGGGAAAAGATGCCGCCATAGATGCCGCCGATGATGATGGCTGGAAAGCCCAGCGGCCAGAGCGCGCGTTGCAACGACACCGCCCGCTCCCCCCAGCTTGCCGGTTCCTCGGTCGGCACGTTGTTGCGCACCGCATAGATCCAGCAATAGATCGAGAACAGCACCATGATGAGAACGCCCGGCCCGATCCCGGCGATGAAGAGTTCCGCAATCGAGGTGTTGGACACCACGCCATAGATGATCATGCCGATGGAGGGCGGGATCAGAAAGGCGATGTCCGATGAATTGACGATCAACGCGAGCGTGAAACTGTCCTTGTAGCCCGCCTTGAGCATCCGGGGGCGCAAGGGCGTGCCCACGGCCACCACGGTTGCCTGCGTGGACCCAGACACCGCCCCGAACAGCGTGCAGGCGGTGACGGTGGAAATGGCAAGCCCGCCCTTCCTGTGCCGGATCAGCGACATCACAAGGTCGATCAGCCGACCGGCCGATTGGCCGCGCGTCATGATGTCGGCGGCAAAGATGAACATGGGCACCGCGATCAGGGATGCGGGCCGGATGCCCGCCAGCATCTGGGCCACCAGCGTTTCGGTCTGCCCGAAACTGCCAAAGACCATATACATGCCCAGCCCCGCTGCCGCGATCAGCGGGATCATCATCGGAAAACCGAGCAGCAGCAGCACCACCATAACCGCGAAAATCGTCAATGCCATTGCCCGTCCCCCCTCAGACTTCCTGATCGCTGTCGTCGGAATACCCCTCAAGCACATTGGTCGAGAGGTAGATGTCTTTCTCCAGCAGATTCTTGATCGCCGTCAGCGTGTATTGCAGCCCGGTCATGAAGAACCCGGCAGGCACCCAGACCAGCGTCCACCAGACCGGGATCTGAAGCGAGGGCAGCACGCGCCCCCGGCTGAAGGTCGTCGTCAGATAGCCCCAGGAGTACCAGGCCAGCGCGAACATGAAGGCCGCCGTGACCAGCGAAATCGCAATCATCAGCGCCTTGCGCCCCGGGGCCGGCAGCATGTCGAACAGCGCCGACATGCGGATATGCCGCCCATGCCGCGCGGCATAGCTGATGCCGGCAAAGGTGATGAGGATGATGAGGACGCGGTTCACCTCTTCGGTGGACTGGATCGACGACCCGAAGCCGTAGCGCCCCACCACATTGGCGATGGTATTGGCCGCCATCAGCAAGACGCCCGCCGCCAGAAGGAAGGACTCCAGCCGCGCGATGCCGGTGTCGATCCAGCCCAGCGGGCCGGGCAGGTCGGATCGGTAGCTGGCAAGGGCCACATCATCCGCGACCTCTGCCGGAGGGGCGTGGATCGGGTCGGGGGCGTTCCTGTCGTGATCGCTCAAGGGCGTGATCCCGTGTCTGGAAAAGGAAACGGAACCGGAGGCGACGCCACCCCCGGTTCCCGGTCGGTCAGTCGGACACGGCGGCGAGGTCCGCCTTCAGCTGGTCGAGGATGCGCTTGCCGCTGTCGCCGGTCATGCGCAGGAACTCTGCCTCCACATCGGCCGCTGCCGCCATGAAGGGCGCGCGCTGTTCATCCGTGAGGCGCGTGACCGTCATCGACGGCTTGGCCGCCATGATGGTTTCGAGCGCGCGTTCGGTCAGCCCGTCCTGATAGTCGAGGATGTAATCGAAGGCCACATCCACCGCATCGCGCACGACCTGCTGGTCGGCCTCTGAAAGACCGTCGAAGAAATCGGCATTGGCCATCAGCGCCGTGGTGAAATTGTTGTGGCCGGTAAAGGTGATATGGTCAGTCACCTCATACATCTTGGTCGATTCGACAAAGAACATCGGGTTTTCCTGACCCTGGATCATGTTCGTCTGCAATCCGCCATAAACCTCGCCCCAGGGCAGCGGGGTGGGAACCGCGCCAAAGGCCCGGTAGCTTTCGACCAGCAGCGGGTTGGTCATCACGCGGATGTTCTGTTCATTCAGGTCGGCGGGGCTGGTCACCGGGTTCTTGGTGGTCATCACCACCTCGCCCTCGGGATACATGGTCAGCAGTGTCAGGCCATGCTGGGCGTAAAGCTCGGGGAACATCTCGTTGATCGCGACGGATTCCGCGAAGAACTTGTTCAGCGCGGCGCCTTCCTGCGGCAAGAGGTAAGGCACGAAGAACACCTGCGCCTCGGGGATCAGCGCGCCGGTAAAGCCCGGGGACTGGTTCACGAATTGCAGGATGCCCGATTGCGTCTGTTCCATGATGTCATCGGATTCCCCCAGCGTCCCGAAGGGGAAAAGCTGCACCTGATGGTCGGAATTGGCCTCGACATGTTCCTTGAACTTCTGGGCGAACACGCCCTGCACCTCGTCGATGGCCTCCTCGAAGGCATAGCGCCAGGTGTCGGCAGCGGCGGTGGAGGCCAGAAGTCCGGCCGTTCCGAGGCCGAGCATGAGTGTCTTGAGTGTCATTGCAATATCCCTGTCTTGGGCGCCCTTGCTGGCGCACTGGATGGTATCGGCCCGCCCCTTCCAGCCTTGCGGCCAGAGCGGGGGCGGCGAACTCAGGTCATTCCGGGGCTGCGAAAATCAGGACAAAGCAGGATTCGCCACGGAATATCGAATGGGGCAAGACAACGACAGGACATTGTGTCAAGTCAATAGCAACATTAAATCATTACAATTTAGGCCGAACCCGCCTCTGCCGGATGCGGCGGGATATAGGGCGCAAGCCGGGTGCTGGTCAAAGTGTCAGGAAATCCGGTTCCGGCGTGTTGCGGGCAAGCCGTGCGATCCGGGTCAGCGCCTCGCGCAGGGCATCCTCGTCCGGGGCACCGAGGCAGATGCGCACGCCCCGCCCCGCCCGGGGTCCGGGGCCGGTCTCGAAGGCATTGCCCGGCGCGATCGCGACCCCGCGCAGGCGGGCGGAATTGACGAAGGCCGCCTCCTCCCAGCCCTCCGGCAGGTCGAGCCAGACATGCATGCCGCAGCCTGTGCCGCGCCAGTGCAGCCCGTCCAGACATTCGGCGGCGATGCGGTTGCGCCGCAGCAACATCTGGCGCTGCCAGCTCAGAAGTTTCGCCGCAGCGCCTGTGCCGATCAGGCGCGAGGCGATTTCCGCCATCAGCGGCGTCGCCATCCAGTTGGTGACCATATGGCGGGTGAAGGCGGCGGTGACATGCGCCTCCGGCACCACCAGCCAGCCCAGACGCAGCCCCGGCAACAGCACCTTGGACAGGGTCGTCACATAGAACACCCGTTCGGGCGCAAGGGCAGCCAGCGGAGGCGGGCGGTCCGGGTCGAGCGGGCCCATGACGTCACATTCGACGATGGTCATGTCGAGCCTGCGCGCCACATCGACAATCGCGCCCCGGCGGTCCGCGCCCATGAATTGCGCGCGGGGATTGGTCGCGCCGGGCAGGGTGAACAACACCCGCGCGCCCGATTTGCGCGCCGCCCGTTCCAGCGCATCGGGCAGGATGCCCTCGACATCGCAGGCCAGCCCTTCCAGTTTCATCCCGTGCAGGCGGGTCAGGCTTTTGAGCGTATGATGACCCAGTTCCTCGGTCAGGATCGTGTCGCCGGGCAGGGCGGCGGTGGCCAGCGCCACGGTCATGGCCGGGGTCGCGCCATTCGTTGTCAGCACCTGATCGGCCCGCGCCACGACGCCGCAATCGGCCAGCCAGCCCAGCGCGCGGTCGGCGTGACGGCGCAGCGCCTGACGTGGCCGGAAGGAATAAAGCACCTCGGCGGGCAGATCGCCCGCCATGCCCGCCAGCACCTCGTCCATCGCGGCGGCTTGCCCCGGCCCCATCACCGGGGTCAGCATCGAACAGTCGATGATCCGGTCGTCATGGTCGATGCGGTGATAGGGCGGTGGGCGTCCCTCCACCCGCTGCCCCTTGACGAAGGTGCCGCGCCCGACCTCGCCTGCGATGACATCGGCGCGGATCAGCGCCTCATAGGCGCGGCTGACGGTCTGCACCGACAGGCCCAGCCGGAAGGCAAGATCCCGATGCGTCGGCAGCCGGTCGCCCGGCCGCAACTCCCCCGAGGTGACGGCCCCCGCAATGACCTGTGCGAGCGAACGATAGGCGGGGCGGGTGATCGCCGCCGGGTCTGGCATCCAGATTGACATGATATGACCATGACAAATTTCCGGGCCTCATGCAAAGGCCGATTGCGCTGGTCCCGATTGACATGGTGTCGCGACTGGGGAACATGGGCCCATGCGCCCCTTGCCCCTCGATGACCGCGATCTTGCCATCCTGTCCATCCTGTCCTGCGAAGGACGGATCTCCAAGGCCGATCTGGCACGGCGGGTGAACCTGTCGCCCACGCCCTGCTGGCAAAGGCTCAACCGGATGGAGGCGGCGGGGCTGATCCGCAGCTACCGGGCCGAGATCGCGCTGGCTGGCCTTGGCCGCCATGTCACCGTCTTTGTCACGGTGGAGCTGGAAAACCACCGGGCCGAGAATTTCCGGCTGTTCGAGGCGGCGATCGCGCAGATCGATGCCGTGACCGGCTGCTGGGCGCTGGGCGGCGGGTTCGACTACCTGATGCAGGTCGTGGCCGCCGACATTCCCGCCTATCAGGCGTTGATGGATGACCTTCTGGACCGCCGCGCCGGGGTGAAGCGGTATTTCAGCCATATCGTCACCAAGGATGTGAAATCGGGGCCGCCGCCCTTTGCTGCGCTGGTGGGTGGATCGACCTGAAACCTGCCGGATTATGGATGATCCATCCGGCAACCCCGTTTGAACAAGGCGGATCCTCTCCGCCCCCCGGGCTAGACTGCGGGCAATCCCGAGGAGGTTCCCATGTCCGCTTTACCCCGCCCCACCCTGTCCCCTGCCACCCTGCCGCTGGCAGACCGTCTTGCCGATCCGCGCCTTCTGCGCCGGGATGGTTTTGTCAAAGGCTGGGTCGCTGCCCCGGACCGCTTTGCCGTGACCGACCCCGCAACCGGCGCGCTGGTGGCCGAGGTTGCGCGCCTGACCGCCACCGATGCGCGCCGCGCCGTCGATACCGCGCAGGAAGCCTTTGCCGGTTGGGCCGCCGCCCTGCCCCAGACACGCGGTGCGCTGCTGCGGCGCTGGTTTGACCTGATCCGCCAGCACCGCGAGGATCTGGCGCTCATCATGGTGGCCGAACAGGGCAAGCCCCTGTCCGAGGCGCGCGGCGAGATCGACTATGCCGCCAGTTTCGTGGAGTTCTATGCCGAGGAGGCCAAGCGCCCGAATATCGAGGGCGTCACCTCGCATCTGGCCGATGCCGAGGTGGAGGTCTGGCGCGAGCCCGTCGGCGTGGCGGCCCTTGTGACGCCCTGGAATTTTCCTTGCGCGATGATTACCCGCAAGGCGGCGGCAGCCTTGGCGGCGGGCTGTCCTGTCATCATCCACCCCTCTGCCGAAACGCCGCTGTCGGCGTTGGCCTTGGCGGAACTGGCGCAGCGTGCCGATTTCCCGCCGGGTCTGTTCAGCGTCGTGCCGGGCGACGCGCCCGGGATTGTCGGCGCATGGACAGCCGATCCGCGCGTGCGGGTGCTGTCCTTCACCGGGTCCACCGAGGTCGGGCGGCTGCTTTACCGCCAGTCCGCCGATACGGTCAAACGGCTGGTGCTGGAACTGGGCGGGCATGCGCCGTTCATCGTCTTTGCCGATGCCGATCTCGATCAGGCGGTGGAGGAGGCGGTGAAGGCCAAATTCGCCACCACCGGGCAGGATTGCCTTGGCGCCAACCGCTTTTTCGTGGAACGCCCCGTCTATGACGCCTTCTGCACCCGCTTTGCCGACAGGATCCGTGCGCTGACCCTCGGGCCAGGGATGGAGGATCGCGACCTTGGCCCGCTGATGAACGAGAAGGCGGTGACGAAACAGGAGGCGCATGTGGCCGACGCGCTGTCCCACGGCGCGCGGCTGATGGTGGGCGGCGCGCGCGATGCGCAAGGGCCGCTGTTCTTTCAGGCGACACTGCTGGTCGATGTGCCCGAGGATGCCGCGATCATGTCCGAGGAAACCTTTGGCCCCGTCGCCGCCGTCGCCCCCTTTGATACCGAGGACGAGGCCGTGACCCGCGCCAATGCCACCGAATACGGGCTGGTCGCCTATCTGCACAGCCTCGATCCGCGCCGCATCTACCGGGTGACGCGGGCACTGCAATTCGGCATGGTGGCGGTGAACCGCACCAAGGTCACCGGCGCGCCGGTGCCCTTTGGCGGCATGAAACAATCCGGAATCGGCCGCGAAGGCGCCCGCTCGGGCCTCGAGGCCTTCACTGAAATCAAATATGTCTGCCGCGACTGGGCCTGACCGCCCGCACGGCCAAGGAAAGGAAGAACCATGCTGACCAATGACATCCTGTCGCAATGGGACCGGGAAAACTTCTTTCACCCCTCCACCCATCTGGGCCAGTTCGCACGCGGCGAGGCGGCTCAGCGCATCGTTGTGGGGGGGGAGGGCTGCCATATCACCGACCGCGACGGCAACCGGCTGCTGGACGCCTTTGCCGGGCTTTACTGCGTCAATGTCGGCTATGGCCGGACCGAGATTTCCGAGGCCATTGCCAAGCAGGCGCGCGAGCTTGCCTATTACCACGCCTATGCCGGTCATGGGTCCGAGGCCTCGATCACGCTGGCCAAGATGGTGATGGACCGTGCGCCGGACCACATGGCGCGGGTCTATTTCGGCTTGGGCGGGTCGGACGCCAACGAGACCAACATCAAGCTGATCTGGTATTACAACAACATCCTTGGACGGCCCGCGAAGAAAAAGATCATCTCGCGCTGGCGCGGCTATCACGGGTCGGGCCTGATGACCGGATCGCTGACGGGGCTGGAGCTGTTCCACAAGAAATTCGATCTGCCGCTGGCGCAGGTGGTCCATACCGAGGCGCCTTACTACTTCCGCCGCCCCGACCTTGCGATGACCGAGGCGGATTTCACGGCGCATTGCGTGGCGGAACTGGAAAAGCTGATCGCGGCGGAAGGTGCAGACACCATCGCCGCCTTCATCGGCGAGCCGGTTCTGGGCACGGGCGGCATCGTGCCGCCGCCTGCGGGGTATTGGGAGGCGATCCAGAAGGTGCTGGAACGCCATGACATCCTGCTGGTGGCCGATGAGGTCGTCACCGGCTTTGGCCGTTTGGGCACGATGTTCGGGTCCGACCACTATGGCATGAAGCCCGACCTCATCACCATCGCGAAGGGACTGACTTCCGCCTATGCGCCGCTGTCCGGGTCCATCGTGTCGGAAAAGATGTGGGACGTGCTGGCGCGTGGCACCGATGAAAACGGCGTGTTGGGCCATGGCTGGACCTATTCTGCCCATCCCATCGGGGCAGCGGCGGGGATTGCCAATCTCGACCTGATCGACCGGCTGGGGCTTGTGGAAAATGCGGGCAAGACCGGCGCCTACCTCAACCGCGTGATGGCGGCGGCTTTGGGCGACCACGCCCATGTCGGCGACATTCGCGGCGAGGGGATGCTCTGCGCCGTGGAACTGGTGGCGGATCGTGAAACGCGGACCTTCTTCGAGCCTTCGGCCACCACCGGGGCCAAGGTCGTGGCGGCGATGCTGAAACGCGGCGTGATCGCGCGGGCCATGCCGCAGGGCGACATTCTGGGCTTTGCCCCGCCGCTGTGCCTGACCGAAGCCGAGGCCGACCAGATCGCAGGCGTCACCGCCGAGGCGCTGCGCGAGGTTCTGGGCTGATCGACCCCGGCGGGGGGCGGAGGCAACAGCCTTCGACCTCCGCCAGCGCCAGCCACGCCGACAGGTCACAGGCGAGGCGGACATGATGGAAGGGTGATCGCTGGTCACCCTTGGCGCAAAGCTGCGGGCTGCCACAATCGCCCGCAGCACGATCATGCAGATCCCCGAAAACCGGACCGCGCATCGGGCTGCGCTGTGATGATTTCCACCGTCACCGGATTGCAAGCACTGAAATCCGGCCCGTCGTGGAAATTCATCCCACCGGATCGCTGACCGCCAGCGCCCGGTTTTTAACAGTCAACGCCAGATTACCGGGCAGGCAGGCCCAAACCGATAGCTGCCATGCAGGTTTCGAACGGGTTGCGGGTTGCAACCGACAGTCAAATCCGTCTAACAGGCGCGCAATGACTCTGGACCCGGTGCAAATCCGGGTGGCTCCTCCGGCCGCCGATCCGCCGGACCAATGCAACAGACAGCTTCGGCGCGCCCTTCCCGGCAGGGGCCGGGTTCGGTCTGACAGGAATGACTTCGCATGTTTTCAATCGACGCCTACCGCAACGAATGGTTCGGCAATATCCGGGGTGACCTCATTGCGGGGATCGTCGTGGCGCTCGCGCTTATCCCCGAGGCCATCGCCTTTTCCATCATCGCGGGCGTGGACCCCAAGGTCGGGCTCTATGCCAGTTTTTCCATCGCCGTTCTGATCGCCTTCACGGGCGGTCGTCCCGGCATGATTTCCGCCGCCACCGCCGCCACCGCAGTCCTGATGATCACGTTGGTCAGGGATCACGGCCTGCAATACCTGCTTGCAGCGACCGTTCTGGCTGGACTGATCCAGATTTCTGCCGGGATTTTTAAACTCGGTTTTGTCATGCGCTATGTGTCGAAATCGGTGATGACCGGCTTTGTCAACGCGCTGGCGATCCTGATCTTCCTTGCACAATTGCCCGAACTCGACCCCCGCACAGTGACATGGCTGACCTTCGTTCTGGTCGCGGCCGGGCTTGGCATCATCTACCTTTTCCCGATGCTGACCAAGGCGATCCCGTCGCCGCTTGTGACCATCGTCGTCCTGACAGGGCTCGTGATGGTCTTCGGCTGGGATGTGCGCACGGTCGGCGACATGGGCGCGCTGCCCGATACGCTCCCGATCTTCCTGATCCCGCAAATCCCGCTGACGCTGGAAACGCTAATGATCATCCTGCCCTATTCCATCGCGGTCGCCGTCGTCGGCCTGCTGGAAAGCCTGATGACGCAGAACATCGTGGATGACCTGACCGACACAAAATCCGACCGCAACCAGGAATGCATCGGGCAGGGCATTTCCAACACGGCCACCGGGTTCATCGGTGGCATGGCGGGCTGTGCCATGATCGGCCAGTCGATCATCAACGTCAAATCCGGCGGGCGCGGGCGGCTTTCGTGCTTTTCGGCCGGCGTTTATCTACTCTTCATGGTTGTCGTCCTGGGTGATCTGGTCAGCCAGATCCCGATGGCGGCCCTTGTCGCCATCATGATCATGGTTGCGATCGGCACGTTTTCGTGGTCTTCGCTTCAGAACCTGCGGACGCATCCACGCTCGTCCTCGGTGGTCATGATTGCAACGGTTGTAGCTGTGGTCTACACTCATAACCTTGCCATCGGCGTTCTGGTCGGCGTGCTGTTGTCCGGCATCTTCTTTGCCGGCAAGATCGCGCAGCTGTTCAAGGTCACCAGCACAATCACCAAAAGCGGTAGCCACCGGACCTATATCATCGAAGGTCAGTTGTTCTATGGCTCGGTCGAGGATTTCATGAACGCCTTCGACTTCAAGGAAGCACTGGAAAAGGTGATCATCGACGTCAGCCGTGCCCATATCTGGGATATTTCCAGCGTTCAGGCATTGGACATGGCAATTCTCAAGTTCCGCCGTGATGGCGCAGATGTCGAGATTGTCGGCATGAACGAGGCCACCGAAACCATCGTTGACAAGCTTGCCATCCATGACAAGCCCGGCGCGATGGACAAGCTGATGGCCCATTGAGGAGGATCGGACCCATGACCCAGAAAATCATCGCTCTCGTGGATGGCTCGATCTATTCGGCCTCTGTCTGTGACCACGCCGCATGGATCGCGCAGCGCACGGGTGCGCCTGTGGAACTGATCCATGTTCTTGGCCGCCGCGAGGCGCCCGACAAGGCCGATCTCTCCGGCGCGATCAAGCTTGGTGCCCGCACGGCGCTGCTGGAGGAACTGGCCGAGCTTGACGCCCAGCGCGCGAAACTCGTCAGCCATCGGGGCCGCGCCATCCTGGAGGATGCCCGCGCCATCCTCGACAAGGCGGGCGTGCCGGAAATCACCACCCGGCTGCGTCATGGCGACATTGTCGAAACCCTGGCCGAGGTGGAGGCCGAGGCCCGCGTCATTCTCATCGGCAAGCGCGGCGAGGCTGCAGATTTCGCCAAGGGGCATCTGGGGTCGAACCTCGAACGCATCGTGCGCGCCAGCACGCGCCCGGTATTCGTGGCCTCGCGCGCCTTCCGCCCGATCGAAAAGGTGCTGGTCGCCTATGACGGCGGCACATCGGCGATGAAGGCGGTGGATCATATCGCGCGCTCGGCCCTGTTTCAGGGGCTGGAGGTGCATGTCGTCACCGTCGGCTCCGCCACTTCCGAGGCGAAGAAGGGGCTGGAGGATGCGCGGGCACTGCTGAAGGCCGCAGGGATCGAGGCCCAGACCGCCATCCTGCCCGGACAGCCGGACAGCGCGCTTGGAAAACTGGTGGAGGAGGCGCAATTCGACATGCTGGTGATGGGGGCCTATGGCCATAGCCGCATCCGCAGCCTGATGATCGGATCGACCACCACGGCAATGATCCGGTCCTGCAAGGTGCCGGTCGTGCTGATGCGCTGACAGGTGACGCAGGGATGACCCCGTGACCGTGCCGACCGATGACGAGTTCCGCGCCCGTTTCGAAGGGCGTCTGCGGTCGGAGCTTCTGGCGATGCGCAGCGCCTCCGCCGAGACGGCGGCGGACCGCAGCCCCGTCACGCTCGACCAGCAAAGCGTGGGCCGCCTGTCGCGCATGGATGCGATGCAGCAACAGGCCATGGCCGCCGCACAGGAGGCGCGCCGCCACGGCCGCATCCGGGCGCTGGAGGCGGCGCTGGCACGGCTTGCCTCCGGGGAATTCGGCTGGTGCGATTCCTGTGGCGAGTTCATTGGCGAAAAGCGGCTGGAGATCGACGCCACCATCATGCGCTGCCGCGACTGCGCGGTCTGAGCCCCGCCACACCGCCCCTCGACAGTCGGCGGAGCGCATGCAAGATTTGCCGCAACCGGCGCAAGGGAATGGCGGAAATGGCGGTCTATACGCTCGGCTCGATCAATATCGACCATATCTACCATGTGCCGCATATTCCGCGACCGGGCGAAACCCTGACGGCAACCGCGCTGACGCAGGGGCTTGGCGGCAAGGGGGCAAACCAGTCCGTCGCCGCCGCCCGCGCCGGGGCAAAGGTCCGCCATATCGGCGCGGTCGGGCCGGGTGCAGACCCGACATTGGCCGAACTTGCCGCCGAGGGCATCGACATCTCCCGCATCGCCCGGCTGGGCATCCCCACCGGCCATGCCATCATCTCGCTGGACCCGCAGGCCGAGAACGCGATCACCGTCTTTCCCGGCGCCAACCGCGCCCTGACCGCCACGATGGCGGAGGCTGCCCTTGCCGGGGCGCAGTCCGGTGACATTCTGCTGATGCAGAACGAAACCTCCGCACAGGTCGAAACCGCCCGCCGCGCCGCCCGGCTCGGGTTGCGCCTGTTCTATTCGCCCGCGCCTTTCGATCTTGCGGCACTCCGCGCGGTGCTGCCCTTTGCCGATCTCCTGCTGATGAACGATGGCGAGGCGGGGGATCTGCGCCGAGACAATGGTGCGCTGCCCGATATTGCGATGATCGTCACGCGGGGGGTCGAGGGGGCCACCTGGCTGACCCCCGGATGCGACCCGCTCAGCCTGCCCGCTTTCCCGGTCGAGGCGCTGGATACCACCGGTGCGGGCGACTGTTTCGCGGGCAATATCGCTGCGGCCCTCGATGCCGGGCTGCCACAGGATCAGGCCATGCGCCGTGCGCTGGCGGCCGCGGCACTCCAGGTCACCCGCCCCGGAGCCGCCCCGGCCATGCCGCGCATTGCCGAGACACTCGCCCTGCTGTCGCGCTGACCAGTTTTTCTGTCCATAAATATCCCACGGGGGTGCGGGGGTGTGAAACCCCCGCTTCTGCCATCGAAATCAGCGCTTTGCCTTGACGAAAGGCGCGGCCTCTCCCCACAACTCCAGCACCCGCGCATCCCGCCCGCAGGAGGCACGATAGAACTGATAGGCCTCCGACTGCCGCTTTGGCCCGGCGCGGGTCAGCACGATGTTGCGGCCCTTGTAGTAATCCTGATGGTAGTCCTCCGCTGTCCAGAAGGTCGCCGCAGGCAGGATCGGCGTCACGATCCGCTTGCCCAGATCCCGCGCCGCATCGGCCTTCGCCACGTCTGCCGCCGCCTTCTGCCTTGCGTCCAGCGGAAAGATCGCGGTGCGATAGCTTTCCCCCCGGTCGCAGAACTGGCCCCCGGCATCCGTCGGGTTCACCGAGCGGAAAAACAGATGCAGGATCCGGTCATAGCTGATCCGCGAACTGTCGAACCGGATCTCCACCGCCTCGTAATGCCCGGTTCCCCCGGCGGTCACCTGCTTGTAGGTCGGATTGTCTGTCCGCCCGCCGGTATAGCCCGAGATCACCTCGATCACCCCCGGCACCTTTTCGAAATCCGCCTCGACGCACCAGAAGCAACCGCCCGCGACAATCGCACGTTCCGTCGCCGCCTGCGCCGGCCCTGCCAGCAAGACCAGCATCAGCCCTATCCATTTCATCCTGCTATCCTCCGGTTGCAGCACCCCTTTCCCTTCGCATGAACCCGCCCGCATGTTACGTCACGACTTCGGGAGCAGAGGGAAACCGGACCGCAAACGCCGCGCAGCCCCGTCAGCCCAGCAGTTTTGCCAGCCCGAGCGCCACCGTCGGATTGCCCGAAAGTTTCATCTTGCCTGTCGCCACGGCCATCATCGGATTGAGCTTGCCTTTCAGGAGGCTCACCAGATTGTCGCGGCTCAGCCGCAGGGTGCAATCGGCGTCGCGATCCTCGGTGACGGCGGTGCCATCCGCCAGAACGATCACCCCGTCCGCGCCGCAATCGAACTTGAGGCTTCCTGAAAAGGATTTCGTTTCCAGCACCTTGCGAATATCTGCCGCAATGCGTTCCATGTCTTGATCCTCCGTTTTCCCCTGCTTCGGGGAATTGGAGGCAGCCCGCAACAAAGCCGTTGCGTCACGGGGTGGGAATTGCCTGAGCCGCCAAAAGAAGAAGCAGACCAGCGGCAAGGATGACAAGCAAAAGCAGCTTCAGCGGGGCGATCAGAAACAGCCTGATCGGAAAGAACAGAATCTTGAACGGCAGCGCGAAAATCAACCGGAACAACAGGCGCAGCATTGGCTTTCCACTGTAAAGGGAAAGGCCGCGCCCGGCAGGACGCGGCCTTCTGTTTCCCGTGCAAGGGGCGGTTTACCTGCCCGCAACCCGCGCATTGCGCGTGGCAATCAGCTTCAGCCGCAGCGCGTTCAGCTTGATGAAGCCCGCCGCATCCTTCTGGTCATAGGCGCCCGCATCCTCCTCGAAGGTCACATGCGCCTCGGAATAGAGGCTGTGATCGGACCAGCGTGCCACGGTCCGCGCCACGCCCTTGTAAAGCTTCAGCCGCACGGTGCCGGTCACATGTTCCTGGCTCTTGTCGATCAGGGCTTGCAGCATCTCGCGCTCCGGGCTGAACCAGAACCCGTTATAGATCAGCTCCGCATAGCGCGGCATGATGCTGTCTTTCAGATGGCCCGCACCCGCGTCCAGCGTGATCTGCTCGATGCCGCGATGCGCCTCCAGCAGGATCGTGCCGCCGGGGGTTTCGTAAATGCCGCGCGATTTCATGCCGACAAAGCGGTTTTCCACAAGGTCCAGCACGCCGATGCCGTGCTTGCCACCCAACTCGTTGAGCCGTGTCAGGATCGTGGCCGGGCTCATCGGCTCGCCGTTGATCGCCACGGCGTCGCCTTGCTCGAAGGTGATTTCCACCATCTCCGGCGTATCGGGGGCCTCTTCCACCGGCACGGTGCGTTGCAGCACATAGTCGGGGGCCTCGACGCCCGGATCCTCCAGAACGCGGCCCTCGCTGGACGTGTGCAGCAGGTTCGCATCGACCGAGAACGGCGCCTCGCCGCGCTTGTCCTTGGCGATCGGGATCTGGTTCGCCTCGGCAAATTCCAGAAGCTTCGTGCGGCTCGACAGATCCCATTCCCGCCAGGGCGCGATAACCTTGATCGAGGGATCGAGCGCATAGGCTGAAAGCTCGAACCGGACCTGATCGTTGCCCTTGCCGGTTGCACCATGCGCCACGGCATCGGCCCCGGTTTCATGGGCGATGCGCACGAGGTGTTGCGAGATCAGCGGCCGCGCGATGGAGG
>JBKBNP010000049.1:0-32783 GCA_046295215.1 Pseudorhodobacter sp.
TAAGCGGCCTCTACAAAACCGGGCTGGTCCACCGCCAGGGACCGTGGCGCAACATGCAGGATCTGGAAATGGCCACGCTTGGATGGGTCGATTGGTTCAACAACCGGCGCCTGCTCGGCCCAATCGGAAACATCCCGCCAGCAGAAGCTGAAGAGAACTTCTATGCACAGCGCGACGTGTTCGATATGGTCGCGTGAAATGAAGCTATAGGTCTCCGGTGAAACCGGAGCGATTCAGGGCGGCAATGAACGCATACCTCACCGGGGCTCCCTGGCAAAGTATGCGGTCGCCTTTTTAGGATGTCCCGCTCCTGCGTCACCCGCGCCAGATCGCGCTTGGGGCGACGGATCTCATCCGCTTGTGCATCGACCTCTTGGATCACCTTTGCGGGCCGTGAAAACTGCTTTTGCCATGTCTAGATCGACTTGGTGCTGACCCCCAACCGTTCGGCCACCTCGCGCACCGGGTAGCCCCGATCTTCGACCTGTGCAACCGCATCGCGTTTGAACTCATCTGTGAATTTAGCCCCGGACATCTCGTCCGCCTTGCTTCCAAAATTACCAAGCAAGGCGGCTACAAATCTAGGGGCTATTCAGGTGCCTGAGGTCCCAAACATCACCTGGTCGATGGATTTCATGGCCGACCGGCTGGGGGATGGCCGCCAGTTCCGGCTTCTGAACGTGCTTGATGATTTCAACCGCGAAGGATTGGGGATCGATGTGGACTTCTCGCTGCCAGCCGAACGGGTCATCCGAAGCCTTGACCGGATCATCGAATGGCGCGGCAAGCCCGTCACCATACGGGTCGACAACGGCCCGGAATACATCAGTGGCAAGCTGTTGATCTGGGCCGAACAACGGGGCATCGCCATCCAGCACATCCAACCCGGACAGCCTCAGCAGAACGCCTATATCGAGCGTTGCAACCGCACCGTCAGGCATGAATGGCTCGACCAATACATCATCGAAAGCATCGAGGAGGCCCAGGGTTTCGCAACACAATGGCTATGGACATACAACAATGACCGCCCGAACATTTGCATCGGCGGCATCACACCCCCACAGAAATTGAAAATGGCCGCGTGAGTTCTACGACTGCACCCTGCTAAAAATGGGGGATTACCGTGTCCTTCTGGGCCAAGAAGGCGCGCGGCGCGATGGCGCGCTTCATCGTCGAACACCGGCTGACCGACCCTGACGATCTGTGCGGGTTTGACGCGGGCGGCTATGTCTTTGATGCCGGGGCGTCTACCCACGCACGCCCGGTGTTCCGGCGCGATGTGCCGGAGCCTGAGCGGGCCTGATGGGCGGGGCGCGACCTCAGTTCAGCAGCACGACGCCCAGATTGACCGCCGAGGCAAGGCTCACCCAGGTCAGATAGGGCAGGAACAGCAGGGCCGACAGCCGGTCGCTGCGCCATTCGCGCAGAATGAACGCCACGATCAGCAGCCAGAGCGTTGCAATCACCCCCATGCCCCCCAGCGGCCATTGCATCCCGAAAAACACCGGCGACCACAGGAAGTTCACGATCATCTGTGCGACCCACAGCCCCAGCGTGCCACCATGCAGGAATTTTCGCGCGCCGACCCAGCCGATGATCGCATAAAGCACGGTCCAGACCGGGCCGAATACCCAGGGCGCGGGTGTGAAGGACGGTTTGTTCAGCGCCTGATACCACTCACCGGGAACAAAGCTGGCACCGATCAGGCTGCCTGTGGCGACGACCGCAATGGCGGCGGCTATCTGGATCAATGTGGTTTTCATGGCATTCCCTGATGCTGATCCACGCGAAACGTGCGTGCGGCGGCTTGCGTTCCCGACAGATGGCACGCTGCACGAAAAGGCAAGGCCGATTGCCCCTGTGCCGCGAATGTCCTATGCCGGAACGGACCCAACCGGCCCGGAACAATCGGAACATATCGCCATGAGCTTCAACACCTTCGGCCATCTTTTCCGCGTCACGACATGGGGCGAAAGCCATGGCCCGGCCCTTGGGGCCACGGTGGACGGCTGCCCGCCGGGTGTTTCGCTGACGGAAGCCGACATCCAGCCCTGGCTTGACCGGCGCAAACCGGGGCAGAACAAATACACCACCCAGCGGCGCGAGGCCGATGAGGTGCGCATCCTGTCGGGCACTTATGAGGGGCTGACCACCGGCACGCCGATCCAGTTGATGATCGAAAACACCGACCAGCGGTCCAAGGATTACGGCGAGATCGCGCAAAGCTTCCGGCCCGGCCATGCCGACATAACCTATCACCAGAAATACGGGCTGCGCGATCCGCGGGGGGGCGGGCGGTCCTCGGCCCGCGAAACGGCGGCGCGGGTGGCGGCGGGGGGTGTTGCGCGGGCGGTGCTGGCGCGGCTGGCACCAAAGCTGAAAGTCACCGGCTACATGGTGCAGATGGGCGCGCGGGGGATCGACCGCGCGCGGTTCGATCTTGCACAAATCGAACAAAATCCCTTCTGGGTGCCGGATGCAGAGGCTGCAAAAGACTGGGCCGCCTATTTGGATGATTTGCGAAAATCGCACAATTCGGTCGGCGCCGTGATCGAGGTCACCGCCTCGGGCGTGCCGGTGGGTCTGGGCGCTCCGGTCTATGCCAAACTCGACAGCGACCTTGCCGCCGCCCTGATGTCGATCAATGCCGTCAAGGGCGTGGAGATCGGCGAGGGCATGGGGGCCGCCGCCCTGACCGGTGTGGAAAACGCCGACGAGATCCGCATGGGGGCAAACGGCCCGGACTATCTGAGCAACCACGCGGGCGGTATTCTGGGTGGTATTTCCACCGGTCAGGATGTGGTTGCGCGCTTTGCGGTGAAGCCAACCTCCTCGATCCTCACCCCCCGTCAGACCATTACGGTGGCGGGCGAGGACGTCGACCTTGTGACCAAGGGCCGCCATGACCCCTGCGTCGGCATCCGCGCGGTGCCGGTGGGCGAGGCAATGATGGCCTGTGTCATTCTGGACCACATTCTGATGGATCGTGGCCAGACCGGGGGCCTGCGCGGCAAGATCGGCTGACGCCCGCGCCATGGGCACGATCGCAACCATCATCCTGCCGATCTTTGCCATCGTCGCCCTTGGCTGGGGCACGACGCGGGGCGGCCTGTTCTCGCCCGCCGACATGCGCATCTTCGGGCGCTTCGTCATCAATATTGCGCTGCCCGCACTGCTGTTCAATGCGCTCGCCAGCCGTGATCTGGCAGAGGTGGTGAACCCGCTTTACCTCGCGCTCTATGCGGGGGCCTCGCTTGCCACGATGGCACTGGGACTTTTGTGGTTCCGCAAGATGCAGGGGCTGCCTCTGGCGGAGGCGGGGATCTGCACCATGGGCACCTGCTGCGCCAATTCCGGTTATTTCGCCTTTCCGATCCTCGTCCTTGCGCTGCCCGAGGTGGCCCCCGTGGTGCTGGCGATGGGCATGATGGTGGAAAACCTGCTGCTGATCCCGCTCTGCCTGATCGTGATTGCCGCAGGGTCCGGGCAGGTGCGCAGCACGGGCGCACTGGCCCTGCATATCGGGCGCGACCTGATCCGCCGCCCGCTGATGATTGCCATGGCGGTGGGGCTGGTCTGGTCGGCCTTGGCACTGCCGGTGCCCGCACTTCTGGACCGGCTGACGGTGATGATCTCCACCGCCTCTGTGCCGCTCGCGCTGTTCGTCATCGGGGGCGCGCTGGCGGGGGTGGCGCCGCGTGGCGACTTCGCACGCGCCAGCCAGATCGCCGGGGCCAAGCTGATTTTGCATCCCGCGATGGGATTGGCGGCACTGGCATTGGCCGCCGCTTTTGGCCTGCCCGATCTCGATCCCGCGCTGCGCGCCAGCCTGCTGGTGACAACCGCCGTGCCGATGATCGGCGTCTATCCGATCTTTGCGCAGGAACAGGGGATGGAACGGCTGGCCTCGCTGGCGATGCTGCTGGCCACGGCGGCCTCCTTCCTGACGCTGAGCCTTGCGCTGGCGCTCCTGCTCTGATCCCTTGCGCCCGGCGCGGGGCTGACGCAGTCTCCGGGCGGATATGATGGAGAGCGCGATGCGGCACGGCGGACAGATACTGGCGGATCAACTGGTGGCACAGGGTGTGCGGCGGGTGTTTTCCGTGCCGGGGGAAAGCTTTCTGGCCGCTCTGGATGGTCTGCGCGACAGCGGCATCACCAATATCGTCTGTCGTCACGAAGGCGGGGCCGCGATGATGGCCGAGGCGCATGGCAAGCTGACCGGGGAACCCGGCGTTCTGTTCGTCACGCGCGGCCCCGGGGCAACCAATGCCAGCGCGGGCATCCATGTGGCCAAGCAGGACAGCACGCCGATGGTGGTGTTCGTGGGACAGATAGCCCGCCACCACCGCGACCGCGAGGCCTTTCAGGAGGTGGATTACCGCGCCTTTTTCGGCCCGCTGGCCAAATGGGCGGCGGAGGTGGACCAGATCGAGCGCCTGCCGGAATATATCTCGCGCGCCTTCCATATCGCGCGCTCCGGGCGACCGGGGCCGGTGGTGCTGGCCCTGCCCGAGGATATGCTGTCGGGCAGCGCGGAGGTGGCCGACCTGCCCGCCCCCGCCCCGCAGCCCGGGGCGGTGAGTGCAGCACAGGTTGCAGCGGTATGCGAGGCGCTGGCGGGGGCCGCGCGCCCGCTGGTCATTGCGGGCGGGTCGGGGTGGTCGCAGACCGCCGCCGATGACCTCGCCGCCTTTGCGAGCGCCTGGGATGTGCCGGTGGCGGTCAGCTTCCGCAGGCAGGACCGGATGGACAATGACCATCCCTGCTATACCGGGGATCTGGGCGTGGGGATGAACCCGAAACTGGGCGCACGGCTGGCAGCGGCCGATCTGCTGCTGGTGCTGGGCTCGCGTCTGGGCGACATCGCGACGGATGGGTATGAGCGTTTGGACCCCACCCGCCCCGGTCCCCGGATCGTGCATGTCCATCCCGATGCAGGCGAGTTGGGCCGCGTGTTCCGCCCCGATCCGGGCATCGCCGGGACGGCCCCGCAGATGCTGGCGGCGCTGGCACATGCCCCCGCCCGACCCGGCAACTGGGCCGCATGGCGGGCCGAGGCGCGCCGCGATTATGAAGGCTGGCAGAAACCCGCCCCCACTCCCGGCGCGGTGCGGATGGAGGAGGTGGTCGCATGGCTTGCCGCCCACCTGCCGCAGGACAGCATCCTGACCAATGGCGCGGGCAATTACGCGGCCTTTCTTCACCGTTACTACCGTTTTCGCCGGACATCCACGCAACTTGCACCCACTTCGGGGTCCATGGGATACGGCTTTCCGGCGGCGGTGGCGGCCAGCCTTGAACACCCGGACCGCACCGTGGTCTGCATGGCGGGCGACGGCTGTTTCCAGATGACGCTGAACGAGATGTCGACGGCGGTGCAGCATGGCGCGACCCCCATCGTGATCGTGGCGAACAATGGCCGCTATGGCACGATCCGCATGCATCAGGAAAAGCACTATCCGGGCCGGGTGTCGGGCACCGACCTTGCCAATCCGGATTTCGCCGCCCTTGCGCGCGCCTATGGCGGGCATGGCGAGGTGGTGACCGATCAGGCGCAGTTCCCCGATGCCTTTGCGCGGGCCAGATCCGCCAGAACGGTTGCGGTGATCGAATTGCGGCTGGACCCCGAGATGCTGACCACAGGCCAGACCCTGAGCCAGGTGCGGGCGGCGGCAATGAAGGGCTGAGAAGGCTGGACACCCCATGCGCGCGTCGGCAGCCTTGCGGCAAAGCGACATATCAGGATCGACAGGGACAAAGATGAATTTCGACGAGGATATCAACCGCATCGGCACCCATTCCGTGAAATGGGACGGGATGGAGGCGCTTTACGGCGTCTCGCCGCAGGACGGCATCGCGATGTGGGTGGCGGATATGGATTTCCGCCCGCCTGCCTGTATCCAGTCCGCGCTGACCGGGATGACGGATCATGGCCTCTATGGCTATTACGGCAATGACACCTCTTATCGCGATGCGATCCGCTGGTGGATGCAGAACCGCCATGGCTGGACCGTCGCGCGGGAGGAGATCTTCACCACACATGGGCTTGTGAACGGCACCGCGATCTGCGTCGATACCTTCACCGCGCCCGGCGATGGCGTGGTGCTGATGACGCCGGTTTACCACGCCTTTGCACGGGTGATCCGCATGGCGGGGCGGGAGGTGGTGGAATGTCGGCTCGCGCGGACGAACGGGCGCTACCAGATGGATTTCGACGCCTGGGACGCGCAGATGACCGGGCGGGAGAAGATGCTGATCCTCTGTTCGCCGCACAATCCCGGCGGGCGGGTCTGGACGGTCGATGAACTGCGCGGCGTGGCCGAATTCTGCAAGCGGCATGACCTGATCCTTGTCTCGGACGAGATCCATCACGATCTGGTCTTTCCGGGCCATCGCCATATCCCGATGCCCCTGGCAGCCCCCGACGTGCTGGACCGCATCGTCATGCTGACCGCGACGACCAAGACCTTCAACATCGCGGGCGGTCATACCGGCAATGTCATCATCCCCGACCCTGACCTGCGCGCCCGCTTTGCGACCCGCATGGCCGCACTCGGGATCTCGGTCAATTCCTTCGGCCTGTTCATGGCCGAGGCGGGCTATTCGTCCGAAGGGGCGGCATGGGTCGATGCGCTGGTGGCCTATCTCGATGGCAACCGCCAGATCTTCGACGCGGGCGTGAATGCGATCCCGGGGCTGGCCTCCATGCGGCTCGAATCGACCTATCTCGCCTGGGTCGATTTCGAGGGCACCGGCATGGCCCCGCCCGAGTTCAAGGAACGGGTGCAAAAGACGGCACGGATCGCCGCGAACCATGGCGAAACCTTCGGCGCGGGGGGGGAGAGCTTCCTGCGCTTCAACATCGCCACGCCGCGCGCCCGCGTGGAGGCGGCAGTGGCGCGGTTGCAGGACGCGTTTTCCGACCTGCAATGACGGCAGACGGAAAGGACCGGCAGGCAAAGGGGTCCATTCATCAGCCCTGACGGGCTTCTTGGTTCAGATCGGGCACCGGGCAATGATAGCCAGAAGGCGTGAAAAAACGCCCCCTACGCCGGTCAGTTGCGCGGCAGGAAGCCCACAGGTGCGTTCTCGTCCAGCCAGAAATCACGGGGGGCGCTGTCCGCCACGGCGGTAGAGCGTTTGAAATCGCAGATCAATTCACCATTCTCCGCCTCGGAGGCGACGATCAGGCATTGGAAGATATGGCGGCTGCCGTCATAGACATCAATCAGACCGCGTAGGTTGGGGATCTGCCCCGCATCGAGCGCAAGCCCGTCATCCCAGAGCCGCAGGATGGGGTAGACCTCCGATCCGACATGAACCCGCAGGCGCGACCGGCGCCGCGCCGCCCGCTTTTGCGCCAGCGCAAGACCCTCGGCCACTTCCTTCGACAGAAATTCCAGCATCCCGCACACTCCCCTGACCCGAGTTTGAACCGATATGAATTAAAATCAAGACAATGCAGTAACATAATCGGTTTCCGTTCCGGCATCAGTGGCGACCCGCGCGCCAGCAGCGTTGCCATGGCCCCGGAAATCGGGTTTCTGTGCCGCGAAGCAAGGAGGCGGTCATGCGGCACGAAGGCAGAATGGCCAGACCGGAGGCCGATCACGGTGGCGGGATCGACGCGGAGCGCGCCCGATTCGGGGGGGCGCGTGGCGACTGGATCGACCTGTCGACGGGCATCAATCCGCGACCCTGGCCGGTTGGGCCCCTCTCCGGCGACGCCTGGACCGCCCTGCCCGACAAGGCGGCCCGGGCCGCGCTGGAACGCGCCGCGCGCGCCTTCTGGCAGGTGCCGGAGCCGGCGGCGGTGCTGGCAGCCCCCGGCGCCTCGGCGCTGATCGCGCGGATCCCCCTGCTGGCCGCTCCGGGCCGGGTGGCGATTGCCGGACCGACCTATAACGAACATGGCCGCGCCTTCACGACCGAGGGGTGGGACGTGATGGACACCGGCGGCGATGCCTGCGTGATCGTGCATCCGAACAACCCCGATGGCAGGCTCTGGCCCCTGCCGGACGGCCATCGCCTGACAGTGATCGACGAGAGTTTCTGCGATGTGATGCCGGAGGCGAGCCATATCGCCCATGCCACGCGCCCCGGCACGGTGATCCTGAAAAGTTTTGGCAAGTTCTGGGGCCTTGCGGGTTTGCGCTTGGGCTTTGCGATTGGTGATCCGGCGCTGATCGGACGGCTTGCGGCGATGCTCGGGCCCTGGCCTGTGTCCGGCCCGGCGCTGGAGATCGGGGCGCGGGCGCTGGCGGATCATGTCTGGGCCGGGGAAACGCGGGCGCGACTGGCGCGCGATGCCGCAAGGCTCGATGCGTTGATCGGTGCGGCATTGGTGGGCGGCACGTCGCTGTTCCGGCTTTACGATGTGGGCGATGCGCAGGCCGCACAGGACCACCTCGCCCGCGCCCGCATCTGGAGCCGCGTCTTTCCCTATTCTTCGCGCTGGTTGCGCCTTGGCCTGCCGGGGTCAGAACCTGCATGGGACCGGCTGGCCGCCGCATGGGGCGCGCGGGCATGAGCGGCCTTCTGCTTCTTGCCCTGCTGCTGGACGCCGCCGCCGGGGAGCCGCGCGCGATCTGGGATCGCTGGCCGCATCCCGCCGTCCTGATGGGCCGCGCGGTCGGCTGGGTCGATGCGCGGTTCAATCAGGGGCAGGCGCGGCGCCTGAAAGGGGCGCTGGCCATGGCCGGTCTGGCGGTCGCGGCAGGGCTGACCGGCTGGGCCATCGCGCTGGTGCCGGATTTCGGGCTGCTGGAGGTGCTGGTGGCCGCCGTGCTGCTGGCGCAACGGTCCCTTGTGCAGCATGTGCAGGCGGTGGGCGATGCCTTGCGCCTGTCGCTGGGCGACGGGCGACGGGCGGTCGCGATGATCGTCGGGCGCGACACCGGTGCGATGCAGCCGCCCGACGTCGCCCGCGCCGCGATTGAAAGTGCCGCCGAAAACCTGTCGGACGGGGTGGTGGCCCCGGCCTTCTGGTTCCTGATCGGCGGCCTGCCCGGGCTGATGATCTACAAGATCACCAACACCGCCGACAGCATGATCGGCCACCGAACCCCCCGGCACGAGGCATTCGGCTGGGCCGCCGCGCGGCTCGATGATGTGCTGAACTGGGTGCCCGCGCGGATCACGGCGGCGCTGATCGCGCTGGCCCATGGTCACGTTACCCCGGCCCCGATCCGGCGCGATGCCGTGCTGCACCGGTCCCCCAACGCGGGCTGGCCGGAGGCTGCGATGGCGGTGGTGCTGAACACCTCCCTCTCCGGGCCGCGCAGTTACAACGGCACATGGCAGGACTTTCCCTGGGTCTGGCCCGAGGGTCACCGCGACCCCGGCCCCGCCACCATCGACGCCGCCGTGCGCGCGCTGTGGCGGACCTGGGGGCTGATGCTCGCGATCGTGATGATGCTCGCGCTCATCTGACGGTTGCCCTGCGGACTTGCGCTGATAGTCTGCGACACCAGAACCGGAGGAGTTGACCCATGCGATTTGCCGCCCCTTTCCTTGCCGCCACCCTGCTCGCCACCCCTGCCCTCGCTGCTCCCTGCGGCGGCAGCTTTCAGGGCTTCATCGAGGCGATCAAGGGCGAGGCGCAGCAGCGCGGCTTTTCCCGGGCCGAGGCCGACCGGTTCTTTGCCGGGGTGCAACAGGACCAGCGCGTGATCCGCGCCGACCGCTCGCAAGGCGTGTTCCGCATGAGCTTTACCGATTTCTCGCGCCGGCTCATCAGTCAGGGGCGCATCAACAACGGTGCGGCCAATGCCAAGCGCCACAAGGCCGTGTTCGACCGGGCAGAGCGGGAATATGGCGTCTCGCGCGGTATCCTTCTGTCCTTCTGGGCCTTCGAGACGGATTACGGCGCGGTGCAGGGCGATTTCAACACGGTGAACGCGCTGGCCACACTCGGCCATGACTGCCGCCGCCCGGAACTCTTCCAGCCGCAGATCCATGCCGCGATGCAGTTGTGGAAGCGCGGGATGCTGGACCCGGCAAAGACGACAGGGGCCTGGGCGGGGGAGATCGGCATGGTCCAGATGCTGCCCGGCGACATTCTGGAACGCGGGGTGGATGGCGATGGCGATGGCAAGGTGTCGCTGAAAACCTCCGTCCCCGATGCAATCCTGTCAGGCGCGCGGATGCTGCGCGATCTGGGCTGGAGGAAGGGCGAACCCTGGTTGCAGGAGGTGACGCTTCCCGCCAATCTCGACTGGTCGAAAACCGGTCTGGACAAACGCCTGCCCGCCGCTGAATGGGGCCGCATGGGGGTGAAGCCGCGCCACGGCACCCTGCCGGGCAATCTGCAGGCCTCGATCCTGCTGCCCGAGGGGCGCAAGGGTCCGGCCTTCCTCGCCTATCCGAATTTCAACGTGCTGTTCGAATGGAACAAGAGCTTTGTCTATGTCACCACGGCCGCCTATTTCGGCGCGCGGCTGGAAGGGGCACCGGTGTTCAACGCCGGAAACCCCGATCCGCAACTGTCCGAGGCCGACATGAAGGCTCTGCAAACCAAGCTTCAGGCGCGCGGCCACAATGTCGGGCGGATCGACGGCATCCTGGGCGCGATGACCCGGCCCGCCGTGCAGAAGGAACAGCAGCGCCTCGGCCTGCCCGCCGATGCCTGGCCCACGCGGGAGCTTCTGGGCAAGCTGTGACACCGATGGAATGGGGCCTTTGCGCCACGCTCAAGGCTCCCGTCGATCAGGTGCGCGCCTTTGTGGCGCATCATCTGGGGCTGGGGGCGGCGCATCTGTGGCTGTTCTTCGATGATCCGGACGATCCGGCCTTTGACGCGGTGGCGGGGCTGGACCGGGTGACGGCCACGCGCTGCGACATGGCCTATTGGACCGGCCTCATCAACAAGCGTCCCGACCGCCACCAGAACCGGCAGGGCCGCAACATGCAGGCGGTCTACAAGGCCACCTCCCTGCCCTGGCTCGGCCATATCGACGTGGACGAATATCTGGCGCCGTCCGAGGAGATCGGCGCGGTGCTGGCCCGCCACCCGGCGGACCGCCCGATGTATCGCATGGCCCCCTGGGAGGCGCTGCACGACCCTGCCCTGCCCGATGACATCTTCACCGCCCGGCAGTTCCGCGCGGCGCTGTCGGGCGCGGACCGGGCCGGCGCACGCGAACGTGTTTTCGGTCCCTTCGCGCCGCTGCTGCCACAAGGGGTGCTGAGCCATTCTGCCGGAAAATGCTTTTTCCGCACCGGGCTCGCGCGGTTTGAACCCCGCCTGCACGGCGCGTTCCGCGCAGGCGCCCGCGTGCCGGGGGGGGAGTTCGGCCCGGAAATCGCCCTCCTGCATTTCCATGCCGAGGATCCTGCGCGCTGGAAGGACCGCCTGCAATTCCGGTTGGAACGCGGGGCCTATTCCTTCAACGAACCGTTGCGTCAGTGGTTGCTGGAGGCCGGGCCTGCGGGGATCGACGGGTTCTATGACGCGGTGCAGCGGGTGACGCCTGCGCTGGTGGAACGGCTCAGGGCCGAGGCTGCGCTGCTGGAGGCCGATCTTGGCCTGCGCGCGCAGGTGGCCGCCCGGTTCGGCGCCTGAAGCGGCACAGCACGCACCCTCACATCGTTGGCCTGCGGGGGTCAGGGCATCGCCGGAGGCGGAACCCGCTCTGCCTCGACCGTGGGGGTATCGAAGGTCAACAATACCAGCCCCCCGCCGGGCGTCAGGCGCGCCTGTGTGGTGCGGCGAAGCGCCCGGACGATCTGCGCCTCCATCGCCATCGCGGGCTGACCGCAGATCCGGCGCGTCAGCTTGACCTCGCCCAGTCGCACCGCACCATCCGGGCCATAGTCGACCGTCGCGGAAAAATTGTTGCAGCCCGAAAAACCGCTGATCCGGTCAGGCTCGAACTGCAGCGTGGCGCTTGCATCGGGCGGGATCACCGCATCCCGGACCGAGGTTACGCGCCATTCTCCGGCAAGGGTCCGCGCCAGGTCTTCCGCTGTCATGCCATCGTCTCCGCCATTCGCCCAGGCTGTTTCCGGCCCTAAGGAGGATCCGGGGAAGCCCCAGGTCCAGGCTCCCAGCACCATGGCCAGCAGGGCCGCCCGTCTTCCCGCTGCCTTCACCATCGCACAATCGTCCTTTCCGACCGGACGCGCAAACGCCCCTCCTGTCAGGATGCGCCAATGTTTCCGCAAGGGCAACGACAAGCTGGACGGAACGGAAATGTGCGCGCATTATGCGCGCATTGGTTGATTGGATTTTGGGAGGAATCGATGGCATTTGATGCTGCGAAAGCCGATGGCTTGAAAACCGACATTGCCTTTGCCCGCAAGCGCGACCTTGCCTTCGGCCTTTGCATCGGAAAGTCGCCCGAAACCACTGTGATGGTCTGCCACAAGACCAAAGACCCCGAGGCCATGGGCCGTCAGGCCAAGAAAGACGGCGAAACCGCCAAGGTCACCTATGGGTTGATGAAGGTGGAGGGCAAGAACCTCAACCTGTCCTGTCAGGGCGACGTGCCCTCGGGCCTTGCACGGCGCACGCGCGAAATGCTCAAGGCTGCGGGGCTGAAACTCAAGGTCCGCATTCTCGATGAGGACGGCAATTCGCTGGAAGAGGATGGTGACGAGGACGAGGAGTCCGCAGCCGGGGAAGGCGCGGAAACCTCTGCCGAAACTGTCGATCCGCTGGTTGCGGAATGGTCGGACGCCCGTGCCGGGGCCGATGCGAGAGTGGCCGCTGCACAGCACCTCCCCGAGGGCGATGCCATTCGCAACGCCTGGCAAAAGGCGGTCGGCCTTGCTGATGGCGGCGATCTGCGCGCGGCCCTGATAGCGCTGGAGGCGCTTGGCCGCCAGATCGACGCCGCCGAGGACGCCGCCCGCCAGTCCGACGCCGACAAGGCCCGCTGGGAATCGGCGGCGACCAAGCTCGACCCCATCGTGCAATCGCTGATCGCGCAGGAGTCGCCTGCGGCCTCCAAGCTCAAGGCGGTCTGGGGCTTCGTGACGGGCAAGGTTGAGGCAAAGCTGCCCGACTATGCCGCGGCGGTGAAGTCGATCTCGATGCTGGTCAAGCTGATCGAGGACGCCCGCGCCGCGACACCGGCACCGGCCGGTGTGTCGGCAGGCCCGGCACCGGGGCCACAGCCTCGCCGGGCCGGTGGTGGCGACGGTCCGGCACCGGCACCACAGGCAGCACCCGGTGGCCCCCTGGGTGCCGCACCGCCTGCCCCTCCTCTGGCCCCGCCCGCCGCGGCACCTGCCGCAGCGCCCCCTGCCCCGCCCCCCGCCGCCGCACCTGCGCCCGCCGCCGCAAATGCCGCAGCCCCGCCGCCCGCCCCCGCACCCGACGCCGGCGATGCCGACAGGCTCGCCCATGCCGAGGCCCAGCTCCTCTGGGTCGATGGCCGCATCGCGGCCTATATGGCCATCACCATTCCCGGGTCCGCCGAAACCACCCCTGCCGCCTGGACGGGCGCGCGCGGCAAGATCGACGCGGTTCTGGCCCCGATGCGCGGGCCCAGCGGGACCATCGCCCCCAAGAAGATCGCCGATGCGCTGAAGGCGATGGACATGCTGGCCAGTGCCGTGGCGGCCAAGGCCGCCGAGAAAACCGCCTTCCGCGAGACGCTGGAACTGGCCGAACTGCGGCTTGTCCCGCTCGACCGCCACCCGCAGGCCCCGGCCAACCCGGAAATCGCCCCCAAGATCGCCGCCATCCGGGCCGAGATCGCCAAGGCCGTGGCAAAGGCCGATACCCAGGATTTCAAGTCGGCAACCAAACTGCTCGCCCCGCTGTCGGCCCGATGCGACACGGTGGAAAAACTGGCCGATGACCTTGCGCATTACAGTTCCATCTTCGCGCAGCGCAGCACCGCCGCAGGCACTGCCTACGCGCTGGCCCCGCCAGACAAGGAACAGGAAAAAATCCGCCTCGCGATGTCCAAGCTGATGAGCGACGCCGCCGCACTGGCCGCCAAGGAGAAATTCGCCGAGGCCGTGAAGAAGCTGGACCAGATCCCGCCCCTCTTCGACCGCTATCAGCAGATCACCGTCCGGGTCAGACAGTATCGTGGATCCGACCAGCGCCTGACCGACGCCTTTGCCGATCTCGACGCCAAACCGGCCGAGAGCCTCAAGCCCTTCAAGGCCGAGATCGCCAAATGGAAAAAGCAGTTCGCGGCGGCAAAATACGAAAAGACCAAGGATTATTCGAAATCCCTCAGCGCCATGGCAGCACTGATCGACGTGATGTGGACCGTGCCTCCCGTGCCCCCGGTTGCCGCAACCCTGACCACCCCGGCAGTGCCGGGTGAACCGGCGAAACCGTCCTATATCGCGCGGGAAATCGCCGCCCATGAGGCCTATCAGACCGCGCTGAAGGATATGGAGGCGCAGATCCGCCTCTTCAAGCCGCACAAGGGCCGCAGCGGGGTGGAGGAATCCTATCAGGCGCTCGAACGCGATCTGGCGCAGGCCATAGCCGAGGCCAAGGCGGGCAAGAACAGCGTCGCCGCCGCGATCCTCGAACGATCACGCCCCGAATGGCCGGGAATGAAGGTCATCGCCGATGCCTGCGAGGTTTATATCGTCAAGCGTGACACGGTGGCGGGATTCATTGCAACGGTGAAGCCGCTCGACGGGGCCGCCGAGGGCGTGGCCGGGGCCGAGGCCCTGATGGCGACCGGGGCCAAACAGGCGCTCGCCCGCGATTTCGTGGCGGCAAAAGCCTCGGTCGATGCCGCCGAAACCCGCACGGCAGAGGCCAAGGAGGCCGCCGAGGCCAAGGCGGCGCTGGCAAAGCTGAAGGATGGCAAGGCACTGGACGGGGCTGCCGCCGATCTTGCGCCCGCGATCAAGGTCTATGATGACATGCGCGCCAATGTGCTGGCAAAGGACACGACCGGCAGCTTTGCCGCCGAACTCGGCGCTGCCGATGCCGAGGCGCAGAAGGCCCGCGACGAGGCGGCAAAACCCGCCCCGGATGCCGGGCTTGCCCGCGCGGCACTGGACGCAGGCATCGCCCTGCTGGAAGCCGCGCTGCCCAAGATCATGGCCCATGGCCCGCATGTGAAACTGCTGGCGGAGGCAAAGACTCTGGCGGGTGCCCTGACAGGGGCGGGCAATCCCGACGGCTGCATCACCGCGCAGAAGGACCGCGCCGATACCGCCATCTCCGAAGCCGAGGATCTGGCAAAGCCGCCCGCACGCGACTATGCCGGGGCGGCGGCAAAGCTGGTGACGGCACGCGAAACCGCGCAGAAGGCCGCCGCCGATGCGGCGCTCTGGCCCAATATCCGCGACAACCGCGCCAAGGTCGAAAACGCGCGCCTCGCCATCGAGGCCGAGGCGACGGCGGCGGCCATCATGGGCGTGACCCTGACCCGGCTGCGCGACGCCGTTGCGGCCATCGACGCCAAGGTTGCCGCCGAGGATTTCGCGGCGGCCTCACGGCTTGCCACCGATGCGGGCAAGGCCGCGGATGAAACCGCCGACGATCTGGATACCGCCAAGCTGATCCTTGCCGATTACAAGACCTATTATCTGGATGTGCGGGGCCAGATCACCGGCCCGGACAGTGCCAAGGTGCAAAGCCAGGTCGACCAGATGAACGCCAAACATGCCGAATTCATCGCGGCGCGGGACGCGGGCAATTACGACGCGGCCTCGCGGCTCATCTACGAAATGTTTTGGGCCATCAACGCGGGCACGCGGATGCTGGCCGAATATGCGCTGTTCGATACCGCCCGCATCGCCGCCAAGGCCAAACTCGACGCCCTGCGCGCGGTGCGCAATGCGGGCGTGGAGGCGGAGGTCGTGGCACTGGAAAAACGCTTTGCCGATGCCGAGGCGCTGTCAACCGCCGAAAAGCACAAGCCCGCCGAAACTGCCATGCTGCCCCTGCCCGGTGACTGCGACGCCGTCATCAAGAAGGCGGGCGAGTGGAAGGATTACGACGACGCGCTGAAAGCGGCGGAGGCAAAGCTCGCCGCGATGGACAGCCACGCCCAGGCCGAAGCGATGCGTCCGATGGCCACCGCCCTGCGCGGCAGGCTGACGGGGGCCGTCGCCACCGCCGGCAAGGGGGATCTGGTGGGCGCCGCCACAGCGTTGAAGGCGATCCCGGCCGAGGCCGACAAGGCCATCGCCACCGCCGATGCGGCGGGGGCACTGGTGGCAAAGGCCGAAGGGCTGGGCGATGCCCCGCTCGACCCGGCGCTGCTGGCCGAGGCGCGCGCGCTTTACAACGCGCTGGCCGCCCGAACGGAAGCCGCAGCGGCAAAAGCCGATCTGGACCTTGCCAGACAACAGCTCGACCTTGCCGGAGCCGCACCCGTCCTGCCCGCCGCCGCACAGGCGGCGCTCAAGGAGGCGATGGCCGCCTGCACCCGCGCCGAGGTCACGATCAGCCAGCAGGAACTGGTCCGCGAGGCGCTGACCGCCGCCCGGGCCGAACTTGCAGCCCTCAAGGCCCATGTGCAGGCGGGCTATATCACGGAGCAGACGACGCAGATCGGGGCCGCGCTGGATGCGGTGGACAGCGACAGCGCCAAGAGCGGCCCCGATGTGGTGGGCAACCGCATCCGCACCGCCCTCGAACGCGCCGCCGCCGCCAGGGTTCTGGCTGACAAGCATGTGGAGTATCTGGACCTGCGTGCAAAGCCCGAACTTGACGCCCGCCTGCCGATCCTCGAGGCCCATGCCCACCGCTATGCGATCAAGCCCTCCATCGACGCCTTCCGCAAGAAGCTGGATCTGGCGGCGCAGAAATCCGCCAAATTCGATCCCGCCGGGGCGCTCGATACGCTGAAGGAGGCCGAGGTTCTGGGCCGCAGCGCGATGGTTCTGGCCGAGATGCGCGACAACAACGCCCCCAGTGTGGACGAACTGGCCAAGATCCTGTCGGGGCCGGGGGGAGAGGCGGAACTGGACGCGATGATCGACCAGCTTGAACCCGACGCGCAGCGCGAAGTCATGCACCGCGCCTTCGAGGCCCGGTTCGGGGTCAAGCTGACGACCTTCACGGCGGTCGATGCCAATGACAACCCGATCAATCCCCATGCGGCGGGGGCGGCGGGAGAACTGGATGCGATGAACCTGAAGCGGTTCTACCAGATCATGATAAAGCTGCCGAAAGAGCATGTCGTGAACAATGACAGCATGCGCGAGTTTTCTCATGTCGATGATAAAAGGCAGGGAAGCCTCTATGACGGGTCGACCAAGAACGTGGTGATGCGGGAAAACAACGCGGTCTGGAGTTCACCCTATGGCTTTGGCCGCGAACATGAGGTCGGCGGGGCCAGCCCCGAATGTCAGCCCGCCAATGACAAGGAAGTGACCTATTTTTCCTGGAACACTCTGCATGAGGTCGGCCATGCGGTCGATGACCGCAACGGTTTCATGGACAAGAAGCAGGCTGGCGGGGCCTTTGGCGGCTGGGCGGCCTATATCAACAACACCCATGGCATCGCCAAGAAGATCGCGCCGCATTTCAAGTATGACGAGGTCTATATCGGGCAATTCCTGATGCACAATGCAAGCCCCGCGATTCCGGCAGTGCCGACCACCGGCGCGCTGGCCTGTTCGCCCGAGGAATGGGAAAGCCGCCGTATCGCCTTTGTGTCCTGGGCGAACATGGCCTTTGAAAGCAACAAACCCTGGTCCAGCAATTCGGTGGCGCAACGGCTGGCCATCGGCGGGGTGGTCTTTCAGGAAAGCTATGAGAACAACTGGTTCAGCTATCAGGTTGCTGCCCGCAAACAGGGTATGACCGGCTATCAGTTCCGCGCCCCCGGCGAATGGTTCGCCGAGCTTTACGCCGCCTATCATTCGGACAAGCTGAAACCCAAGCACCCGGCCGTGTCCTGGCTGAAAGACCTCTAGCCCCCGTCCAGCCTCCTCCGTCGGAAAGGTCCGAACATGTCACTGTTCCATCCCGTCAACCTCGTCTGCCCGACCTGCGGCACCGTGATGACCATGCCCGCCGTGGGGTCCGTCAACGCCGACCGCCGCCCCGACCTGCGCCTGGCCATTCTGGAGGACCGGTTTCAGGACGTGACCTGCACCGCCTGCGCCGGAAGGTTCCGCCTGCAACCGGAGTTCAACTTTCTCGACACCGGGCGCGGCCAGTGGATTGCCGCCATGCCTGCCGCCCGGATGCCCGACTGGGTGGCGGTGGAGGATGAAATCAACGCGGTCTGGGAGGCGAGCTATGGCGCCGCCGCCCCCGCCATGGCGCGCGAGATCGGCACCGGGCTGACGGTGCGGCTCACCTTCGGCTGGCCCGGCTTACGCGAAAAGATCGTGGCGCGCGAGGCGGGGCTGGACGATGCGGTTCTGGAGATCCTGAAGCTTGACATGCTGCGCAACATGGCCGAAACGCGGCTCGGCCCCGGCATCGAATTGCGGCTGGTGCGCGATCAGGGGGCGGATCTGGCCTTTGCCTGGATCGCCTCGATCAGTGAAGGGGCGGCGGGCAGCCAGTTCCTCGTGGCCCGCTATGCCTATGATGCGATTGCCGGAAATCCCGCCCCCTGGGCCGCCCTGCGCGCGGAGCTGGAGGAAGGGCCCTTCGTCGATCTCCAGAAACTCTATGCCGGGCGCGGGCGCAACGCCGACCCCGATCCGGAACCCGATCTCGATGCAATCCTTGCCGAGGCGGCGGAGGAGTAATTAGCGGGCATCGGCAAGGATGCGCTCTGCCCCGATCCAGCCCGTCAGGATCGCGGGCGCATTGGTATTGCCGCCGATCAGGGTGGGAAGGGCCGAGGCATCGCTGACCCGCAGCCCCGCAACCCCCCGCACCCGCAGGTCCGGGTCCAGCACCGAGGCCGCATCCTGCCCCATCCGCAGCGTGCAGGACGGATGGTAAACCGTGCCCGACCGCGCGCGAAAATCAGCAATCAGGTCGGCATCCGTTTGCACCTGCGGCCCGGGGCGCAGTTCCTCGGCGATCAGCGGGGCGAGCGGGGCCTGCGCCGCGATGCGCCGCAGGAACTTCACCGCTGCCAGCATTTCGTCCACATCGCTGTCGGTGGAATAGGCGTTCGCCTCGATCCGGGGCGCGGCAAAGGGGTCGGGACTGGCCAGCGTGATCCGCCCCCGGCTGGTGGGGCGGCAGTTCGAAAGGCCGATGGACAGGCCCGAAAACGGATCGGGCCGCAGGATCGGCCGTTCGCCCGCACGTGGCAGCAGCGTGGAAAACGCCTGAAAATACAACTGCATGTTGGGGCGGGGCAGATCCGGTGACGTGCGGAAGAACCCGCCGCCATGGTTGATCGACTTCGCCAGTGGCCCGCGTCCGGCCAGCAGATATTGCATCCCCGCCCGCAGCTTGCCCCACCAGGGGCGCAGCACGTCATTGTAGGTGGGCACGGTCATCCGCCAGGTGTAGTTCAGCCCCTGATGGTCGGTCAGGTTCTGCCCTACCAGCGGCGCATCCAGCGCGACCGGCAGGCCCAACGCGCGCAGATGCTCCGCAGGCCCGATCCCCGACAGCATCAGAAGCTGCGGCGAATTGATCGCCCCACCGGCAAGGATCACCTCGCGACCCGCCCGCACCTGGTGCAGCGCACCACGGCGGCGATATTCCACGCCGGTCGCGCGCGCGCCCTCCAGCAGCACGCGCGTTGCCTGCGCATGGGTCAGCACGGTGACATTGGCCCGTTTCATCGCCGGGCGCAGAAAGGCCCGCGCCGCCGAATTGCGTCGGGCACCCTTGATCGTCATCTGGTAATTGCCCACACCTTCCTGATCCGCTCCATTGAAATCGGGATTGCGGGGCAGGCCCGCCGCCTGCGCCGAAGCGATGAAGGTTTCGCACAAAGGATGCAGGTCGGTGCGGTTGGCGGAAATGAACAGGGCCCCGCCCGTTCCGCGCCAGTCGTCCCCGCCCGCCTCGTTGTCCTCGATGGCGCGGTAGGCATCGCGCGCGGCCTCCCATCCCCAGCCCGGGCCTGCGACCGCTTCCCAATCGTCATAATCGGTCCGGTGGCCCCGGATCCAGACCATCGCATTGATGGAACTCGACCCCCCCAGCACCCGCCCGCGCGGCCAGTGGTCGACGTTGCCGCCAAGGCCCGGGTCGGGTTCGGCCCGATAGAGCCAGTTGACCGCAGGATCATAGAACAGCTTGCCATAGCCCAGCGGCATCTGGACATAGAAGCGCCGGTCGGACCCGCCGGCCTCCAGCACCAGCACCGAATGACGGCCATTGAGGCTCAGGCGTTCGGCCAGCACGCAGCCTGCCGATCCGGCCCCGACGATGATATAGTCATAGGTGGTCGCGGTCATTCCGGTGGGGTCAGCCTATTCCAGCCGCGCCGGAAAGCCCGGCGCACGAAGATCAGTGCCTAGCAGATCCTCCAGCAGTTTCGCAATCATCGGCGATTGCGCCTCGCCACCATAGGCCGCGCGCGCCGCGACATAGGTTTGTTCGGTCGCACTGGCCAGCTCCAGCGGCACACCGAATTCCCGCCCGAAGGCCAGCGCAAAGCCCAGATCCTTCAGCGCCAGATCGACGTTGAAGGCGATGTCGTAAGACCCGTTCAGGATCAGCGCGCCTTCGGTTTCATGCACGAAGGAATTGCCGGATGACGCCCGGATCGCCTCCCATGCCTGCCCCAGATCAAGCCCCCCCCGCCGCGCCAGCATCAAGGCCTCGGAACAGGCTTTCAGATGGATGAAGGCCAGCATGTTGGTGATGACCTTGATGATCGAGGCGGACCCGAGCGGCCCCATGTGATAGACGCGGTTGCCCATCGCCTCCAATGCGGGGCGGTGCAGGTCCACGAGGTCGGCGTCCCCGCCCGGCAGCATGGTGATCTCGCCGCGCGCCGCCAGATGCACGCCGCCGGTGACGGGCAGTTCCAGCATCCGCACGCCCGCCGCCTGTGCAACAGCCGCCAGCGCCAGCACATCGTCGCGCCCCAGCGTGGACATTTCCAGCCAGCTTGCCCCCGGTTTGAACGCGGGCAGCATCTGGTCCAGCACGCGGGCAGATACGGCGGGCGAAGGCAGGCAGGTGATGACGTGATCGACGCTTGCCGCGACCTCTGCCGCAGAGCCTGCCCAATCCGCCCCCAGCGCGATCAGAGGGTCCGCCAGCACGCGGTCAAGATCCGTCACCGTGACGCGGAACCCCGCCCGCAACAGACAAGCCGCGCATTTCGCGCCCAGATTGCCAAGACCGACATAACCGTAATGCATCATTCCCCACCCTGCCCCGCGCCATGGCCGACAAGGGCCTTTACCTCGGTAAAGTCATGGATGCCCCAATCGGCATATTCGCGCCCGTTGCCGGACTGGCGATAGCCGCCGAAGGGCGCGTGCAGATCCCAGTCGGGATAGTTGATCTGCACCTGCCCCGCGCGCAGCCGGCGGGCCACGGCATTGGCATGGGCAGTTTCGCCCTGCACATAGGCGGCAAGGCCGTAGACACTGTCATTGGCCTGCGTGATGGCCTCCTCCTCGCTGTCATAGGGCAGGATCGACAGCACCGGACCGAAGATTTCCTCGCGCGCGATGGTCATGTCATGGGTCACGCCGCCAAACACCGTGGGCTTGACGAACCAGCCGCGGTTGAGCCCCTCGGGCCGCCCGGTGCCGCCTGTGACAAGGGTCGCACCTTCGGCAATCCCCGCCTCGATCAGTTTCTGGATCTTGTCCCATTGCGCGCGGCTGATGACGGGGCCAAGGGTGGTGGCATCGGCGCGCGGATCGCCCGTCACCATGGCCTCTGCGGCAGCGCGGGCAATGTCCAGCGCCTCTGCATGGGCGGCGCGGGGCACGAACATGCGGGTGGGGGCATCGCAGCTTTGGCCCGTATTGCCAAAGCACCCCTCCACACCCCCAGCAACCGCTGCCTCCAGATCGGCGCTGGACAGGATGATATTGGGCGATTTGCCCCCGAGTTCCTGCGCCACGCGCTTGACCGTGGCAGCCGCATTGCGTGCGACATCAATTCCGGCGCGGGTGGAGCCGGTGAAGGACACGAAATCCACATCCGGGTGGCTCGCCAGCCGCGCGCCGACCTCCGGCCCGGTGCCGTTCACAAGGTTGAACACGCCCGCAGGCACGCCCGCCGCCTCCATCACCTCGGCAAAGAGGATGCCCGACAGGGGCGCTATTTCCGACGGCTTCAAGACCATCGTGCAGCCCGCCGCAATCGCCGGGGCCACCTTGCAGGCGATCTGGTTCATCGGCCAGTTCCAAGGCGTGATGAGGCCCGCCACCCCGATCGCCTCGCGCACAATCAGTGTCGTGCCGCGCATTTCCTCCCATGCAAAACGCTCGGCGGCCTCGATGGTCGCCTCGATATGCGCATCCCCGGCCCAGACCTGCGCCTCGCGCGAAAAACTCAGCGGCGCGCCCATTTCGGTGGTGAAGGCCTGCGCGAAATCCTCGGCCCGGTCGCGATAGGCAGCGAGGATCCGGCGCAACAGCGCCAGCCGGTCAGCGGCAGATGTGGCGGCAAACCCCGCAAAGGCCGCGCGCGCGGCGGCGATGGCGCGGTCGGCATCGGCCACCGAGCCCAGCGCCACCTCGGCCACGATTTCCTCGGTCGCGGGGTTCTCGACGCCCATCGTGGCGGTGCCCATGGGTGCCACCCATGCGCCGTTGATGTAGAAACGCGAAAGATTGGCAGGGATGGTCATGGCGTGCCCCTATCGGAAATGGATGTTGAACCGCGCGCGGATGGCGGCGTCGATCTCGGGCGAGATCTGACATTCCGCGCGGTGCAGGATGTCATTCTTGCGCCGGATCGCGGCATCCAGCAATTGCGGATTTCCGGCCTCGTTCCATTCCTTCGGGCTCATCCGGTTGCCGACGGCGGGATAGACATATTCCGTCTGCATCAGCGAAAGCGTCTGGGACGACCCCAGATAATGCCCCGGCCCGCCCAGACAAACCTCCTTCATCGCGTCGATACTGGTGCTGTCAGGCGTCACGTCGATGCCACGCACGCAGCGCATGACCTGCCCCAGAATGTCATCGCCCAGCACAAGGCTTTCAAGGCAGAAGCCCAGCAGCGAGGCATGCATGCCCACCGATTCGTAAACCATGTTGAGCCCCGACAACCCGGCCAGAACATTGGTGATCCCCTGTTCCCAGCCCGCCTGCATGTCGGGCAGCTTGCTGTCGGAAATGCCTGCCGCAGCCCCCCCCGGCAGGTTGTAGAAGCGGTGCATCTGCGCGCAGCCGGCGGTCAGCAGCGCCTGTTCCGCCGACCCGCCCGACATGGCCCCGGTGCGCAGATCACTGACAAAGGGCCATGTGCCGAAGATCGCCGGATGCCCCGGTGCCATGGCGTTGACATAGACCACGCCCGCCAGACATTCCGCCACCGCCTGCACGATGGCCAGCGCAATGGGCGCGGGCGCCGTGGCCCCCGCCTGCCCCGCCGACAGCAGCAGAACCGGCATCCCCGCCCGCACCAGCATTTCCATCGTGGTGCAGCTTTCCTCAGCGAATTTCATCGGCGGGACGACAAAACAATTGGAATTGCTGACAAAGGGGCGCGCGCGCCAGGCAGCCTCCCCCCCCGCCACGGTGTGCAGTAGATCCATGCATCCCGCGACATGGGCGGGTTCACTGAACGACGTACCGACATGCTTGGTCGTGCCCGACAGGCAGGCGTAAAGCGTGTTCACGTCCATGTCGAAATTGTCGATCACATCGCGGCAGACCATGGCGCGCTGGAAGAAATGCACATTGTCCAGATGATGCGTGATCCGCGCGGCGTTATAGAGATCCTGCGCCGTGCTGTCGCGATAGCTGTTGGTTTCCAGATCGACGATATGCACCGCCGCCCCCGCCGTGCCGAAATGCACGCGGTGGCCCGACAGGTGCAGATCATGCTTCGGGTCGCGGGCGTGCAGCGTGATGTCGCGCGCGGCGACGGCCAGCATATCCTCCACCAGCGCGCGGGGAAACCGGATGCGCCCGTCATCACCCTGAATGGCGCCCGCGCGGGTCAGGATCTCCACCCCCGAGGGCGGGGCTTGCGAAAGGCCGATCTGTTCCAGCGCGTCAAGGGCCGCCGCATGGATCTGCGCCATGCCCGCGTCCGACAGCGGGCGGTAGCGCCCGCCCTCCATCCCAGCCCGGATCGGGCGGATATGATCGGCCAAAGGGGCTGCCCGCATCGCGCGGCGGGCATCGCGCCCGCCGGTGCGGCCTGCGCGTTTGGGGGCCATGGCCAGCGCCTCGGCGGCCAGAACTTCGGGCGGAATTTCGGGCAGGTCGGGCAGGGGTTCGGGGGGCAGGGTCATGCCTTCATCCTTTCGGAACGCGGATCATACATCGGCGCAAAGGAAGGCGAGGCCGCAAAGCGCCGCCCGGCCACCTCCACCTCATAGCCGGAGGCCAGCAGCGCCTCGGGGCCTTCGCCCTCACACGGGACATAGGCCATGCCGATGGCCCCCCCGAGGTGATGGCCGTAATTGCCCGAGGTAAGCTGCCCCACGATCCGGCCGTCGCGCAGAACGGGTTCGTTGTGGTAGAGCAGCGGCTCGGGGTCGGTCAGGCGCAGTTGAACCATGCGGCGCGACAGCCCCGCCTCGCGCTTGCGCAACACAGCGTCGCGCCCGATGAAACCGGCCTTTTGCGTGCGCACCGCAAAGCCAAGGCCCGCCTCAAGGATATGATCCTCGGATGTGATGTCATGGCCGAAATGGCGAAAGGCTTTCTCGATGCGGCAACTGTCCACCGCATGCATCCCCACCAGCCGCAGGCCCAGCCCCGCGCCTGCTTCCAGCACGGTTTCCATCACATGCCCGGCCATGTCGGCGCTGACATAAATCTCCCACCCCAATTCACCGACATAGCTGACGCGATGCGCTCGGGCGAGGCCCATGCCAATCTCCACCTCCCACGCCCAGCCGAAGGGATGGGCCTCGTTCGAAAAATCATCGGGGCTGACCAGCGCCAGCAGATCCCGCGCGCGCGGCCCCATGATGGCGAGTGCTGCCTCCCCCGCCGTCACATCGGTAATGGTCGCACGATACTCGCCCAGATTGCGGCGCAGCCATGCCTCATCCCTTGGCCGCGTCACGGCAGGGGTGACGACCAGATAGGCGGTTTCCGACAGGCGCGTGACGGTCACATCCGCCTCGATACCGGCACTGTGGTTGAGAAATTGCGTATAGACGATGCGCCCCGCCGGCACCGACAGATCCGCGCCGCAGACATGGTTCAGAAACGCCTCCGCCTCTGGCCCCTCCACCCGGATCTTGCCGAAGGAGGACATGTCATAAGCCCCCACCCCGCCCCGGACCGCGGCATGTTCGGCGGCGGAATTTTCAAACCAGGGCTGGCGGCCCCAGCCATGCGAATAGGGCACCGGGTTCGCGGGATCGGTGTAGAAGGCAGGTCGCTCCCACCCCCCCGCCTCGCCGAACACCGCCCCTGCGGCGGCAAGCTGCGCGTGGAACGGGCTGCGGCGCAGGCCCCGCGCGGTGGTTTTCTGGCGGTAGGGGAAATGGTCGGCATAAAGAAGGCCCAGCGATTCCGTTGCTCGTGCCGCCAGATACCGCCGGTTGCGCTGGAAGGGCTGGTTGCGCGCGATGTCCACATCGCCCAGATCGAAGGGTTTTTCGCCCGTATCCATCCACGCAGCCAGCGCCATCCCCGCCCCACCTGCCGACTGGATGCCGATGGAATTGAATCCGGCAGCCACCCAGACATTCGCCACCTCGGGCGATTGGCCGAGGTTGTAGGCCACATCGGGGGTGAAACTTTCCGGTCCGTTGAAAAACGTGTGGATCCCCGCGTCGGCCAGCAGCGGCAGGCGGTGGACGGCGCGTTCGAGGATCGGCTCGAAATGGTCGAAATCCTCGGGCAACTGGTCGAAGCAGAAATCCGCAGGGATGCCCGCCAGCCCCCAGGGCTTCGCCTTGGGTTCAAACGCACCCAGCAGGTATTTCCCCGCATCCTCCTTGTAATAGGCACATTCATCGGGCACCCGCAGCACTGGCATCTGGGTGAGGCCCGGCACGGGTTCGGTCACGATATAGAAATGTTCACAGGCTTGCAGCGGCACCGAGACGCCCGCCATGGCCCCCACCTCGCGCCCCCACATGCCCGCGCAGTTCACCACATGGTCGCAGACAATCGTGCCCCGGTCCCCGCCCATCTGCCAGTCCACCGACCGCGCCAGCCCGCCCGCCATGCCGATGCCGGTGACGCGCGCACCCTCCACGATCTGCGCGCCTTGTGCCCGCGCGCCCTTGGCCAGCGCCAGCGCGATATTGGCCGGATCGCCCTGCCCGTCGGTCGGCAGCCAGACACCTGCGGTCACGCCGTCAATATTCAGATGCGGATAGCGGTCCTTGACTTCCGTGGGCGACAGTTCCTCCACCGGCACACCAAAGGCCCGCGCCATGGAGGCGCTGCGGAACAACTCCTCCTTCCGCTCGCCCGTCAGCGCGACCGAGATCGACCCAACCGTGCGCATCCCCGTCGCAAGGCCGGTTTCCGCCTCCAGCCCCCGGTAGAGATCAGCGGTATACTTCGCCAGCCGCGTCATGTTGGCCGAGGACCGCAACTGCCCGATCAGCCCCGCCGCATGCCATGTGGTCCCCGAGGTGAGTTGCTTGCGTTCCAGCAACACCACATCGCGCCAGCCGAGTTTGGTCAGGTGATAAGCCACCGAACAGCCGACAATGCCACCGCCAATGATGACAACGCGCGCCTGTGGGGGGATAGGGGTCATGCCGGAAACTCCAGGATATAGCGCATGTCAGGCCCGGATCCGGGCGTTTTCAGGATCCCACAAGGGCAGATCGGGCTGCACCACGGCAGGGTGGCGGGTGCCGTAGATTTCCACCTCCACCTCGGTTCCCGGCGCGGTCAGATCGGCGCGCAGCATCCCCAGCGCGACCGAGGCCCCGACCCGGTAACCCCAGGCGCCCGAGGTGGTTTCGCCCACCACCGCACCATCATGCCAGAGTGTCGACATATAGGGCGCGTCACATTCCCCCGCCTCTACCAGCAGGGTGACAAACCGCTTTTTCACCCCGGCCTGCTTTTCGGCCAGAAGGGCCGCCTTGCCGGTGAAATCGGGTTTTTCAAACCGGATGAAACGGTCGAGCCCGCCTTCCAGCAGGCTGTAATCGGTGGAAAGATCGCCCTTCCACGCGCGGTATCCCTTTTCGATGCGCAGGGAATTGAGCGCCCACATTCCGAAGGGCCGCGCCCCCGCCGCCGTCACCGCATCCCAGATCGCGGGCGCGTCCTCGTTGCCGCAATGCAATTCCCAGCCCAGTTCGCCTGCAAAGGACACGCGGATCAGCGCACAGGGCCGCCCCGCCACATGGGTCTCCATCTGCACCGACAACCACGGCAGAGAGAGGTCGGCATCGGTCAGGGAGGCAAGAACTTCCCGCGCCTTTGGCCCCGTCACCAGCAGACATTCGGCGCTGTCGGAATGGTCCGAAACCGTGATGCCCTCGGGGGCCTGCCGCGACAGCCATTCGCCGTCATGCCACTGCGCCACGCTCGCGGTAATCAGGCCCACATCCTCGGGGCCATGCACCATCACGCTCATTTCCGTGACGATCCGGCCGCGCGTGTCGGGGAAATAGACAAGCCCGATCCGCCCCGGTCCGGGCAGGCGCGAGGCGCTGATACCATCCACGAAATCGCGCGCGCCGGGGCCTGTGACCTTCAGCCGGGTGAAGCCGGAAATGGCCAGCACCCCGCAATGATCGCGCACCGCTTCACATTCCGCGCGGATGCGTGGCTCCCAAGGCCCCGCACGGTTCCAGGTCTGGGTTGCGGCGTCGGAGGTGTCATCGCCCGGCGCGGCGAACCAGTTGGCACGCTCCCAGCCGTTATAGGCCCCGAATTGTGCGCCCGCGGCGGCGAGGCGGTCATGCAAGGGCGAGAGGCGGCGGTTCGCGCCCGCAGGCCAGCGCGCCCATGGAAAGTGCATGGCATATTCATGCCCATACACCTCCATCCCCTTGGCCACGCAATAGTCAGGTTCGGTATAGCCGGTAAAGCGGCGCGGATCGCAGGACCACATATCCCATTCGGTCGCCCCCTCGGTGATCCATTCCGCCAGCACCTTGCCCGCGCCGCCGCCCTGCGCGATGCCGAAGGTGAAGACGCAAGCCTCGAACGCATTGGGCACACCGGGCATCGGGCCGATCAGCGGGTTGCCATCGGGAGCATAGGGGATCGGGCCGTTGATGACCTTGGAAATCCCGGCCGTGCCCAAGAGCGGCACCCGCGCCATCGCATCCTCGATATAGGGTTCCAGCCGGTCCAGATCGTCGGGGAAAAGCTGGAAGGAAAAATCCTCGGGGAAAGGATCATCGGGCGTCACCCAATGCGCGCGGCAGTTGCGCTCATAGGGGCCGAGATTGAAGCCGGTCTTTTCCTGCCGCAGGTAATAGGAGGTATCGACATCGCGCAACAGCGGCAGCTTGTGGCCGACCTCGCGGCTCCAGGCCTCGATTTCCGGGATCGGTTCGGTCAAGAGGTATTGATGGCTCATCACCATCATCGGCACGGTGCGCCCACCATAGGGGCGGAACCATTCGCCCACCTTCTGCGCATAGTAACCGGCAGCGTTCACCACGATTTCACAGCGGATATCGCCTTTCGGCGTTTCCACCACCCATTCGCCGCCCTCGCGCCGCACGCCGGTTGCAGGGGTGAAGCGGTGGATCACAGCCCCCATGTCGCGCGCACCCTTGGCCAGCGCCTGTGTCAGTTGTGCGGGGTCGATGTCGCCATCGGCGGGGTCGTAGAGCGCGCCCTTCAGGTCATGGGTTTCAAGGAAAGGGTATTTGCCCTTGATGTCATCGACACCCAGAATGTCGATCTCCATCCCCTGATAGCGGCCCATGCCGCGCGCGCGGGCGAATTCCTGCATCCGTTCGGTTGAATGGGCGAGCCGGACGGACCCGGTGACATGGTAATTCATCGGGTAATCCACCGCCGCCCCGAGGCCCCGGTAAAGCTGCGTGGAATAGCGCTGCATGTTCATCAGCGACCAGGAGGTCGAAAAGGTCGGCACATTGCCCGCCGCGTGCCAGGTGGAGCCGGCAGTCAGCTCATTGCGTTCAAGAAGGATGCAGTCCGTCCAGCCCGCTTTCGCCAGATGGTAAAGCGAGGAGACGCCGACCACGCCGCCCCCGATGATGACCACCCGCGCCGTTGCAAACGCCTGACCCATGCCGCCCTCCGCAAATCTCTTGCAGAACGCTACGCCTCCGGGGGCCGGTTGCGCTATCGCAGCAGCGACCCGTCATTGATCGGAAAAACCGATCAATGTGGAAAAGCGTTACGGGGCGGGGTCGCGGTAGTCGTGCAAGGCCCCCTTGGGATCATGCACTTTCCAGAGGCCACCTTCGGCGCGGGCAAGGTAGTCGGGGCCGATGGGCACCTTGCCGTGCCCGCCGGGAATATCCAGCACATAGGTCGGCAGCGCCATGCCTGAAAGCCGCCCGCGCAGGGCCGCCATGATCGCCTGTCCCTGCGCAATCGTGGTGCGGAAATGGCCGGTCCCCTTGGCCAGATCGCAATGGTGCAGGTAATAGGGTTTGACCTTCGCCCGGACCAGTGCGCGCAACAGCGCCTCCAGCGTGTCGGGATCGTCATTGACGCCGCGCAAAAGCACCGTCTGCGACAAGAGCGGAATCCCCGCCGCCACCAGCCTGCGCAGCGCGGCGAGGGCGGCGGGGGTCAGTTCCTGCGCGTGGTTGGTGTGGATGACCAGCCAGACCGCCTTGTCACTTTCCATCGCGGCCAGCAGGTCCGGCGTCACCTTTTCAGGCGCCACCACCGGCACGCGGGTATGAAAGCGGATCACATCCAGATGCGGGATCGCCCCCAGCCGCGCCATCAGCGCGCCCAGACGGCGCGGCGACAGCGTCAGCGGATCGCCCCCGGTCAGGATCACCTCGCGCAGCGCCGGGGTGGCCGCGACATAATCGAGTGCTGCCGCCATTTCGGCCTCGGGCAGCGCGCCTTCCTCGCCCACCACCTCGCGCCGGAAACAGAACCGGCAATAGACCTCGCAGGTGCGGGTGGCATGCAGGATCACCCGGTCGGGATAGCGATGCGTCAGCCCCGGCACAGGCGCGTGGGCCTCGTCGCCGATCGGGTCGGCCAGTTCCTCGGGCCGGATGGTCAGTTCGGCCGCATCCGGCACGAATTGCCGCGCCACGCCATCCCCGGGCGCAAGTGCGGCCAGCGCCATTTCGGGCGACATGCGCAGCTTGAAGCCCCGAGCGACCTCTGCCAGCGCCGGGGCATCGGCCGCGTCGGCAAGGACCGCGTCGACAAACTGCGCGGTTGTGGTCAGGGCTCTGGTCAGGTCTTTGGGCGAGGCGGTCACGGGGAAAATCCGGTTGCAAGGGCGCCCCTATCGCATCCCCACCCTCCGGATACAAGTTGCACCCGCCCCCATGCGACGCAGGGACCAACGATGACGACGGGCCCGCGTATGTCGTATGCGCCATCGGCGGTCACGGTGCCGGTCTCTCCGTTCTCGGGGATCTGGTCCAACAACCCGGGCAGGACCGGGCTGTCGCCGTCACGGGTGGGGGTGAATTCGACCGGGCGGATGTCGGAAGTGGCCATCTCCATGGCCAGATGTGCCTTGCTCCGCGAGCATTGTCGCGCCATTGGTCCGGGCGACAATGGCGAGCCCGCCGCCCCACCCCCGCCTTCGCCGCGCCCATTCTCGTCCCGCAGCACCGGCTTCACCGATTCCGCATTAGGCTCAGCCTAAGCAATGATCCGGAAATGCGTGGTTTATCCCGGGGCCATTCTGCGCGACCCTTCGGCCATATCCATCGGCATGAGGATGGTCTGCGCAAGGGAGTCGCGAACATGACGGTTGAACGGGTCGGAACACTGGTGATCGGGGCGGGGCAGGCCGGGGTCGCGATGAGCGAGCATCTGACCGCGCAGGGCCTGCCGCATCTTGTGGTGGAACGCACCCGCATCGCGGAACGCTGGCGCACGGGGCGGTGGGATTCGCTGGTCGCCAATGGCCCGGCCTGGCATGACCGCTTTCCGGGGATGGAGTTTTCCGACACCGATCCCGATGCCTTCGCGCCGAAGGAAAGCGTTGCGGATTACTTCGTGGCCTACGCGGAAAAGATCGCGGCCCCGATCCGCTGCGGGGTCGAGGTGATGCGGCTTTCCCGCCTGCCCGGCGGCATGGGGTTCCGGGTGGACACCGCGCAAGGGGTGATCGAGGCGGAAAATGTCGTTGCCGCGACCGGCCCCTTCCAGCGCCCGGTGATGCCCGGTCTGATCCCGGCAGAGGCAGGGCTGATGCAGATCCATTCCGCCGATTACCGCAACCCCGGGCAACTGCCCGAAGGCGCAGTTCTGGTGGTGGGGGCCGGGTCGTCCGGCGTGCAGATTGCCGAGGAATTGCAGCGGTCGGGACGGCAGGTCTATCTGTCCGTCGGGCCGCATGACCGGCCGCCACGCCGCTACCGGGGCCATGATTTCGTCTGGTGGCTGGGCACGCTGGGCAAATGGGAGGCGCGCGCGCCCACGCCCGGAACCGAACATATCACCATCGCGGTGAGCGGCGCGAATGGCGGGCGGACCATCGACTTCCGCGACCTCGCGGCAGAGGGCATGGTGCTGCTGGGCCGGACCGAACGGTTTGCCGACGGCAGGCTGCATGTCGCCGATGACCTCGCGCGCAACATCGCGGCGGGGGATGCGAATTACCTGTCGGTGCTGGACGAGGCGGATGCCTATGCCGAGGCCCATGGTCTCGATCTGCCTGCCGACCCGGAGGCGCGCCGCATCGGCCCGATGCCGGATTGTGTGACCGATCCGGCCCTGTCGCTCGATCTGGCGGCGGCGGGGATCGGCGCGGTGATCTGGGCCACCGGCTATGCGATGGATTTCGGCTGGATGGATCTCGACATCTTTGACGACAAGGGCCGTCCGCGCCATGAGCGCGGCGTGTCGGAGGTGCCGGGGCTCTATTTCCTCGGTCTGCCCTGGCTGTCGAAGCGAGGGTCGAGCTTCATCTGGGGCTGCTGGACCGATGCCCGGTATCTGGCGGAACAGATCGCCGCGAGGCAAAAGGCGGATGTGGCGTGACGCGCGCTGATTGACGTCCGAAGCAATGGAGGCCGGAGTGGCACATACACGTTACCGCAAGTTCAACACACGCGACACCTATCCCGAACAGAAGCTGGACAATGACCTCTGTCAGGCGGTCGCCACGCGGGGCGGCACAACGCTCTGGCTGCGCGGGCAATGCCCGCAGGATCTGGACAGCGCGCAGAACATCGGCAGCCATGATCCGGTGGAACAGACCCACAAGGTGATGCAGAACATCCGCCAACTGGTCGAGGAAGCGGGCGGCAGGATGGAACATGTGGTCAAGCTTGTCGTCTATCTGACCGATGTGCGCCACCGCGAACCGGTCTACCGCACCATGGGCGAATATATCCGCGGCGTGCATCCGGTCTGCACCGGGCTGACCGTCGTGGCGCTGGCGCGGCCCGACTGGCTGGTGGAGATCGACGCAACCGCCGTCATCCCCGATTGAGCCGTCGCATGGGGGGGTCACATCCCCACGCCCTCCGGGCTTCCCCCGTGAGGTATTTCTGCCATGATGAAACAGGATCCCTTTCATCTTGGCGCAAATACCTTCTGGGGGTCCGGGGGGCGAAGCGCCCCCGGCGTCTGACAAGAGGAGGTGGCATGAAAGAGGTCGCGCCCATTGAGAGAACGGATCGCTGAGATGCAGATGATCTTGGGACGGTCACGCCTTGCGCCGTTTGGCTTACCATTCCTGAGTTCTGAAAATCTCA
>JBKBNP010000050.1:0-31791 GCA_046295215.1 Pseudorhodobacter sp.
TGGCCCACCTCAGGGCTTGGCTTGCCTGGATATTCACCGCCATCCTGAACGCAGTCTACCACCCAGATCGCCAGTATCAGGCCGTCACATCAGCCTGAACAGATTGTTCAAGGCGAACTAAGGAGAGTCCTTGGGTTTGATAGTCGGTGGTTTCGGGTCGGGCAAGTGCGCCAGCACGGTCGCGGGAAGGAAGGCTGGGAGGTCAGCATCAAGATGGTCTATGTACGCAAACCAACGTATTTCTGGGCTTGTGCGGATGCGGCGGAATGAGGTCAGATTTCACCGCGATCCACCGTGCCGATCCACTGTTCGCGCATCTCCAGCACAAGAACTGCTACGCTGAACAGCCCAACCAATCCCCATAAATGCCAGAGCGGCATTGCAACCTCCGGCAGTGTCGCGCCCATCTGGGTCAGGCGCACCAACCCGTCGATAGCAGGGGTTGAGGGGACAAATTGCGCGACCACGTTCAGATGCGAGGGGATCGCCTCAACCGGCCAAGCAAATCCTGACAGGAAAAAGAAAGGCAGACCGAGGGCAAGCAGCACGACCTGAACCACCTCGCCGTTTCGGAACAGGGCGGCCACGCATTGTGCCAAAAGGCCCGTGGCCAGCACGAAGGGCAGGCCCAGCATCAGGACCGCCCAGGGGTTGGCAAGGTTTGGCAGCCCGTAGGCCGCGGGCAGGACGATCAAATAGAGCGGCAGGATGAGCGCATAGAGTGCCGTCCATGCCCCCATCCGCCCCAAAAAGTGCCAAACCGGATGGCCGGCCGCTTGCCCCCTCCGCGTGGCTGTCAGCGCGAGCCCCATGAGCATGGTCTGCTGAAGGATCAGGACAAAGGCCGCGGGCAGCACATAGGTGGCATAGCCCGCGGCAGGATTGAACAGCGGAACCTCGACCTGTGCAGCGGGACTGACCTGCGCCAGCGCCACAGCAGGAACCGTGCCTTGCAAGATCAGCCGCCCGATCTCGACCTCGGCACCCATCTGGCGCAAAGGCACGGCGGCCCCTTGCATGACGCGCTGATACATGAGGAAATAGCTGGCATCGGCATAAAGCGCGACAGGGCTTTGGCGGCCGCGCAACAGCTCACGTTCGAAGCCTTCGGGGATCAGCAGCACGCCATAGGCGCGGCGTTCCTGCACAAGGCGCGTCGCCCGCACCATGTCGGGTGCATCGTGGACAAGCGCCACCGCCTCGGACGCCCCCACGCGGCGCGCAAGCTCGGCCGAACTGGTCGATCGGTCCAGATCGACCAGCACCACGGGCACATCGCGCAGCAATTCGGCGCGATAGGGCAGTGGGTAGATCAGCGCATAGATCAAGGGTGCCACGAGGATGATCAGCAGCACCTGCCGGTCCGCGAACAGGCCGCGCAGCTCGGCGCGCAGGGCTGTCAGAGCCGCTTTCATGCGGCGGCCTCCAGTCCGCGACGCAGGCGCAAGAGTTGTGCCAGAACCAGCAGGCCCAGCACGACGGCGATGCATGCCAGCCAGATGACAGGCATCAGGGACAGCTCGACCGGCGTAGCGCGCAGTGACTGGTCGATGCGCAGTTGCACATACCATGTGCCGGGGATCGCGGCCCCCCAGGCCTGCGCCAATGGCGACATTGCCTCGCGCGGGAAACCCAGCCCCATGAAGCCAAAGGCAGGGGCCGTGATCACGGCTATGATGCTGGCCGCACGGCCCATGTCCCGCGTCAGCACGAAGGCCAGCGCGCCGATCAGTTGTGCGGCCAGCAGGAACAGCACAGCACCCATGCCCATCAGCATCAGCGAGCCGCGCAGCGGCACGCCCAGCCAACCGTAGAGTGCGATGTCCGACCAGCCAAGGATCAGCAGGAACAGAACCGTATAGGGCAGGATCTTGCCCAGCATCGCAGGCAGCACCCCTCCCGCCATGCGCACCAGCACCTGCGGATGCCGCCCCGGCCCGAAGTCGAGCGAGATCGCATAGGCCGTGGCTGCGGCCGCGATGATCTGCAACACCGTGGGGACCAGCGCCGCCAACAGGAAATGCACATAGTCAAAGGCCGGGTTGAACAGCGCATGGGCCTGCAGCGGGACAGGCTGGATGCTGACCAGCGCCTGCACGGGCGCTTCGCCCTTCCCCTGGCGGATCGAGAGGCGCAGACCAGCCAGCGCCGTGTCGATGGCGCTGCGTGCCCCGCGCGCGACCATGGATCCCGCGCTCATGTGCTGGTTGTCGTAAAAGGTCACGATCTCCGGCCGCTCTCCGCGAATGATGTCACGTTCCAGCCCCCGCGGGAAGAACACCGCACCGCGCACGGCCCCCGAGACGATCAGCGCCCGCGCGTCGGACAGGCTCAGCGCCTGATGCGTCACCCGGATCTCTGGTGCCGCATCCAGCATGCGGGTGATGCTGCGCGACATCTCGGATCGGTCCAGATCGACCACGGCGACCGCCATGCCCGTGGGGATGCCTGCGCGAAAGATGCCGCCCAGCGTGATCAGCATGACCAGCGGCAGCACCACCACCAGCCCCGCCAGCGCAGGGCGGCGCAGGATCAGCCGAAACTCGCGCAGCATGACCGCCAGCATGGCCTACCTGTCCAGCGAGATCAGCGCCGACATGCCGGGGCGCAACCCCGCGACCGGCTGGAGGGGGCGCGCGCGCAGCTCGAAACTGCGCAGGTCGAAATCACCTGTCGCGCGGGTCGCGCGCCAGCTGGCGAACTGGCCCTGCACATTGATCAGCGTGATCTGCGCCTCCATCTCGCGGTCCAGCGCGGGCACGCGCACCGTCAACCTGTCGCCTACCTGCAACCCGGCCAGCAGATCTTCGCGCAGGTTGAAGGTGAACCAGGCCTGATCCAGATCGACGATGGTGAAGAGCGGCGCGCCGGGGCCGATGTTTTCGCCGAGTTCGATCAGGCGGGCAGAGACCTCACCGCTCAGGGGCGCCCGGATGGTCAATTCATCCAGATCGGCCTGACGCTGGGCCAGGGCCGCTTCGGCCTGTGCGACCTGGGCTGCAGCGACCGCGCGTTCCTCGGGCGAGGCTCCGGCGCGTGCCAGATCAAGCTGGGCCTCGGCCGCTTCGACGCGGCGGGCGGCAGTATCGACATTGCGGACCGACTGGTCGATTGCGGCTTGCGCCCTGAGACCTTGTTGCGACAGTTCCCTGTCGCGCGCGGCCTGTTCCTCGGCCAGCCGCAAGTCAGCCTGCGCGGCGGCCAGATCCGCCTCCCGCGCGCGGATCACCTCGGGGCGCGTCGACCCTGCGGCTGCCTGCGACGCGCGTGCAACTTCCACCCCTGACGCCGCAGCAGCATGGCCCGTCACCAGTTGCGGGTTGGCAAGCTCGGCAAGAACCTGTCCTTCCGCGACCCCCCCTCCCAGATCAGCCTCGATCTCCGCCACGCGGCCCGATATGCGGGCCGACACATCAATTCTGGGTGCCGCGACTTCGCCTTGTATCAGCAACGGGCCAGGACGCGTGATCCACCAGACAGACACGGCAATGACAATGGCCAGCAGGCCAAGCACCAGAAGGGGAGCTATCGTTTTTCGGGCGAAACTATTGTGTTCTTGCATGACATCGCATCTCGATCTGGTTCGAAGGGGTCCGGCCAATACTGCGCAAACGCTACAACATGCCCAGGTCGCCTTCCATGGGTGTTGTGCTGCGCGAGCCCATTTGCAACCATGGTGAAGCTTCACGCCTGTTCGATACGTGATACGCAGGTCACAGGTTCTGACAGAAATGGCGCTTTCAAAATGCTGCGCTGCGCCAAAGCGCACGGGCTGAACGTCAGCTATGGGCCGCCTGTGTCGCTGCCCGGCCTCGAAGGGTCATCGGGGCCATGCTGCATTGCCGCAAGGCAGTTCGAGTCCTTGGCTGGCGGTCGAGGCAGCAGAAATTTCTCGACCCAGCCAATCCAGATAACCGCTGATCGCAGCCTCGTCCCTTTTGCAATAAGACCATTTCAGATGCCTTTGCACCGTGATGAAACCCGCCTGCCTGAGAATGTCCAGATGTCTGCTGGCGGTGGGTTGGGCGATGGCAAGCGCTTCGGCAATCAGCGTCATGCACACGCCGAACTTCACCGGGTCAGCAGACCACTGCTGGCCGAAGTGCTTTTTGGGATCCGCCAACAGCTGAAGGATTCTCAGTCTCGGCTCACTGGCCATGGCTTTGATTTGTGTTGATCTGTCCATGCCCACCATCATATCGTCATTTAGCTAAATGACAATATGAGTCGCTGCGATGCTGGACCTTCCGAATACCGCGATCATCGAAGGCAATGCCGTCCGTTGGGGCAGGATCGGCAGCGGGCCGCCGCTCGTCGCTATCCACGGCACCCCCTTTTCCTCACAGGTCTGGCGCCGGATCGTGCCGCATTTTGCCGACCGCAGAACGGTCTACTACTTTGATCTGGTGGGCTATGGGCTGTCCGAGATGCGCGAAGGACAGGAGGTTTCCCTCGCCGTGCAGAACAGGGTTCTTGCCGCCCTGTTCGCGGAATGGGGGCTCGAACGCCCGGACGTTCTGGCGCATGATTTCGGCGGGGCGACCGCCTTGCGCGCCTATTATCTGAATGGCCTGCGCTACCGCTCTCTGACGATCTTCGATGCGGTTGCCCTTGCGCCCTGGGGTTCGCCGTTCGTCCAGCATGTGCGCAGGCATGAAGCGGCGTTCAGCGGGATGCCGCACTATATGCACAATGCACTGTTGCGCGCCTATTTGCAGACGGCGGCGCACAATCCGTTGTCGGATGAAGCCCTGACCATCTACAGCGCGCCGTGGCTGGGGCCCGTCGGTCAGCCAGCGTTCTACAGGCAGATTGCCCAGATGGACCAACGGCATACGGATGAAATCGAAGCGCGGTATGGTCGGCTGGACTGTCCCGTCACAGTTCTCTGGGGACAGAAGGACGATTGGATTCCCCATGCAAAAGGCGAGGCTCTTGCCGCGCTGATCTCGGACCGTCCGCTGATCCCGATCGCTGATGCCGGGCATCTGGTGCAGGAGGATTGCCCGGAAGTTCTGGTGGCGACAGTTCTGAAAAGCCTCGGCGGCAACTGATCGCCTGCATTGTCCCGGTCAGAGACATTGTCCGCAAGGATTGCTGCCGAAAGCACGATGGCCGGTTCGGGGAAGCTGCAATGCAGCGCCTGGCAGAAAGCGACCAACCGTTATGGACCGGCAGCAACCACTCACACCTCTCGCCAGTCGGATCGCCGGAGGACAGCATGAAAGACGACCTCGCCCTGGCATTTCGATTGTATTGTCGGACATAAAAAGATCAGGTTCAGAGCCATGATGGAAATGCCCGGGAAATCGCCTTCAGAGCCGCTGGAAGGCCCTGACCCCCATGAAGGGGGCGAGCGCGTTGCGCCTGATGGCGGCGCCCTCGCCCCGCCCTCTGCTGTCGCAGGCTCGGGCACACTGGACCGGCTGGTCGAAACTGCGCGGGACTATGCACGCCAGGCTGCCTCCGAGAACACGCTGAAGGCCTACGCGAAAGACTGGGCGCACTTTGCGCGCTGGTGCCGGACGCGCGGAGCAGATCCCCTGCCCCCATCACCTCAGGTGATCGGCCTCTACATCGCCGATCTGGCGGCACCCGCAGGAAAGACCCCCGCCCTCTCAGTCGCATCGATCGAACGCCGTCTTTCGGGGCTGGCTTGGGGCTATACGCAGCGGGGGCAGCGCATGGACCGCAAGGACCGCCACATCGCCACTGTCCTCGCCGGGATCCGCCGCAAACATGCGCGGCCGCCAGCGCAGAAAGAAGCAATCCTCCCCGAGGACATCCGCGACATGATCGCCACCCTGCCCCACGACCTGCGCGGCTTGCGGGACCGAGCGCTGCTGCTGATCGGTTTTGCTGGTGGGCTCAGGCGGTCGGAGATCGTCAGCCTCGACCACGGCAAAGATGACACGCCGGATTCCGGCGGTTGGGTGCAGATCCTGGACGGTGGCGCGCTGATCACCCTGCGCGGCAAGACCGGCTGGCGCGAGGTCGAAATCGGGCGCGGCTCCAGCGAGCAGACCTGCCCGGTGCATGCGCTGACGCAATGGCTGCACTTTGCCAAGATCGACTTTGGACCGATCTTTGTTGCCGTCAGCCGCGATGGTCGCCGCGCCAGCCAGGACCGGCTGTCAGACAAGCATGTCGCCCGGCTGATCAAACGATGCGTTGAGGACGCCGGCCTGCGCCCCGAGCTGACCAAAGCCGATCGTCTGCGGCTCTACTCCGGCCATTCTTTGCGCGCCGGTTTCGCTTCCAGCGCCGAAGTCGATGAGCGCCATGTCCAGAAACACCTCGGCCATGCGAGCGCTGAGATGACCCGCCGCTACCAGCGCAGGCGCGATCGGTTCAGGGTCAATCTGACCAAAGCGGCGGGGTTGTGAGGAGGATCAAAGGCCCTCGTTCTTCAACGCCATCAGCGCCTCGACATGACGTGGCAGATGTCGCGTTGCCCTTGAATCCGATATACGGCGCGTTGGGCGACTGTTCTTGCGCCAAATGTGAGATCGGTTGCCGATGGGGCCCTGCATGATCGCCGCCTGGCGCACCTTCTGTTCGGCGACTTCCTTGTCGGTGAAGGCGTGGCGCGGCAGCATCGGCGTTTCCGAAGCCTGCAATGCCCGCAGAAGATAGGGGATCGGCGCCGACAGGCGCAGCACGGCCGTATGGTCGTCCGGTGTGTCGATCTTGGCGGCATTGCCGAAATAGGTTCGGCCGCAGGAATGATAGCCCTTGGCGATGACCCTGATGCTGAACTTGACGTCGGCGCTGGTGAAGGGCTGGCCGTCATGCCAGCGCATATCCGGGCGCAGGCGGAAGGTATAGGTCAGGGTGTCATCCGAAATCTCCCAGGATTCCGCCAGACCCGGCATCGGGGTCATGCCCGGCCCGTCGTATTCCAGCAGGCTTTCGAGAATCTTCGTGGCGATCAGGGCGGTGGGCACCGCGGATGTGGCCCTGCGCCGTGGTGCGGCGAAGCGGTGTGCTGTGCCGACTGTCGCACCTCCGCCCGTCAGTGAACCGACGAAGCGCTGCAAGTCCGGTCGGCCGACCCTGTAGCTGGAGTCATAGCGCTTGGCCTGGATGCAGACGGCATCGAGATCCAAAGCATCCTCATCGATTCCGCCATCACCCGTGGCGCGTGTCATGCGACCGTTGCTGGGGTCTCCACCGCCATACCCCATGGCACAAGCAGATCGAGGATCATCCTTGACGACGTAGTCGCAGGCCGCAAGAAGATCGGTTGTGGCGTTTATCTGCGCAGGCTTCCTCAGGGCACACTCCCACACCGTCGCTACGCCTCATCGGTCTTGTCCCGCGATCCCTTGCGCCGCACCCCGAGGACACACGCTCCTTTCGCTGGACGCGGGAACGAACTTCCCGGAGAATCGGTCAACCCTTCTGCATGAAACCAGCCCTGACCAGATGACCGCCGCCCCGCCTTCCGTCAGCCTCATCATCGTCAGCCGCCACCGGCAGGCGGCCCTTCTGCGCGCCTTGGCGGCGGTGGCGCAGATGGACCACCCCTCATTCGAAGTGATCGTCGTGGCCGACCCGGCAGCGGCAGAAACGGTCCGCGCCAGCGGGATGCCGGTGAAACTGGCCGAATGTGACGCGGCCAATATCTCCCTGGCACGCAACATCGGGCTCGGGCTCGCTGCGGCAGGGGTCGTGGCGTTCCTCGACGACGACGCGGTGCCCGAACCCACCTGGCTTTCCCGACTTGCCGCCCCGTTCCTCGACGACCGCGTGACGCAGGCGGGCGGCTATGTGCGCGGTCGTTCCGGTTTTGACTGGCAATGGCGCGCCGCCCGGGTCGATGCGTGCGGCGTCGATCATCCGTTCGATCCGGGGCCGGAGGTGACGCTCCATACCGGAACCGCGACGCTCGCCGTCAAGACGCAAGGAACCAACTGCGCCTTCCGCCGTGACGCGCTGCTGGCGGTGGGTGGATTCGACCCCGCTTTCCGCTTCTATCTCGACGAGGCCGATGTGAACCTGCGTTTGGCGGCGCGGGGTGGGCTCAGTGCCATCGTGCCAGGGGCGGTGGTGCATCATGGCTTTGCCGCCTCCGAGCGCCGCCGTGCCGACCGCGTGCCGACCGACCTGTTCGAGATCGGAGCCAGCATCGCCGCTTTCCTGCGCCGTCACGCCCCCGACGATCGTGCAACCCTTGCCGCGCAGGAGGCAGAGCAACGTGCGCGCCTGATCCGCCACATGGTGTCGGCCGGGCTGGAACCGCGCGATGTTCCCCGGCTTCTGGCCGGGTTCCGCGCCGGTGCCGCCGATGGCGCCGCGCGTCCATTGCGCCCGGACCTTGCCTCCCCCCCCGTTTCTACGCCTCAACCCGTTCCGCCGGACTTCCTGCCGCTGCCCGGGACCGGGCCGCGCCCGGGCCGCGTGCTTGAAGGCCGCGACATCGACCGGGTGCGCGACGCAGCGGCCTCGGCCGTCGGCTCGCATCACATCGTGACCCTGTTCCGGCTGACCCGAGGCTTTCGCGCCCAGGTCCAGCAGTTCCACCCTGGCGGATGGTGGGAGGTTTCCGGCGGACGCTTCGGTCGGGTCCACCGCGACCATCCCGCCCCGCGACTTGCCCCCGCAACCGTGCGACGACAGGCCACAATCCGCCTTCTTTCCACGCTCAGGCCCGTGGAATGACCATGGATTGTTGCCCGGATGGCAGCAATCCGCGGAAAATTCCCGGTTTCATACAGGCTTGGGTGCAAGTAAGCCTAATTTTCGACAGAATTGCGGTCCAACAGCTATGTTTGTGAAACGTGATAAGTGGTAGTGATGTACAAAACGGGGTTGAGGCGATGAAGATCAAGAAAGTCACGAAAGCGGTGTTTCCTGTCGCGGGGATGGGAACGCGCTTTCTTCCTGCCACAAAGTCGATCCCGAAAGAGATCATGACGCTGGTGGACCGCCCCCTGATCCAATACGCGATCGACGAGGCCCGCGCCGCCGGGATCAAGGAATTCATCTTCGTTACCTCGCGCGGCAAGTCCGCCCTCGAAGATTACTTTGACAACGCCCCCGAGCTGGAAAGCGAGCTGCGCAAGAAGGGCAAGACCGACCTTCTGGAAGTCCTTAAAGACACCAACATGGACAGCGGCGCCATCGCCTATGTCCGTCAGAACCGTCCCATGGGTCTGGGCCATGCGGTCTGGTGCGCCCGCCGCCTGATCGGCAATGAACCCTTCGCCGTGCTTCTGCCCGATGACGTGATTGCCGCCGAAAAGCCCTGTCTGCAACAGATGGTCGAGGCCTATGAACAGACCGGCGGCAACATGGTCGCCGCGATGGAGGTGCCCCCCGAAAAGGCCAGCGCCTATGGCGTTCTGGACGTGGCCGAGGACATGGGGTCCATCGTCCGCGTCAAGGGCATGGTGGAAAAGCCGAAGGCCGAGGATGCGCCCTCGAACCTCGCGGTGATCGGGCGCTATATCCTGTCGCCCAAGGTGTTGACCAACCTCAACAAGATCAAGCAAGGCGCGGGCGGGGAAATCCAGTTGACCGACGCCATCGCGCAGGAAACCACCGGAAAGGATGCCGTCTACGGCTTCCGCTTCCGGGGCCAGCGATACGATTGCGGGTCCAAGGCGGGGTTCCTTCAGGCGACCGTGGCTTTCGGCCTTGCGCGGCCCGACCTGCGCGACGAGTTTTCCGCCTATCTCGGCGATTTGATGGCGCAGCAACGCGCCGCCCAGTAACCTCATGCGCCCTCCGGCCTGTCTGCTCGATGTCACGCGGGTGATGTCGTGCCTCGGGCGCGGCCCGCTGACTGGCGTGGACCGGGTGGAATCGGCCTGGCTTGCGCAGCTTTGTGCCGGCACGATCCCCGCCTTTGGTCTGGCACGGACAAGGGCGGGCGCCCTGCTTCTGGACGCAGAAGGGTTGGACCGGCTGCGGCTGCTGCTGGCAACTCCCGGCCTGCGCGGAAAGGATCTGCCTCCACCCGACCTGCTGTCGCGTCTGACCTGTCGGAACGATGCCCAGCGCGCCCGCGCCGAAACCGCGCTGCGCCGACTGTCCTGCGCGCGCGCGCCGGTCGTCCTGCTGTCCCGGTTGCTGCGCTGCCGCTTGCCTGCTGGATTTGCGGCCCTCAATACCGGCCATGCGAACCTGTCGAACAGCGTGATGCGCGCGTTGCGGCAGGGGGGCGCGGGAAAGATCGCCGTGCTGATCCATGACACGATCCCGCTCGACCATCCCGAATACACCCGCCCGGACATCCCGCCTGTCTTTGCCCGCAAGCTGGCCGCCACCGCTGCCCATGCCGATCTGGTGATCCACACGGCCAACGCCACCCGGGCCGCAACCGAGACGCATTTCACCCGATTGGGCCGCGTGCCCCCCGGCGTCACTGCACCGCTGGGGCTGGATCTTGCCGCGCCAGACCCTGACCCGCCGAGGCCGATTCCGACGGACCGGCCCTACTTCGTCACCCTCGGCACCATCGAACCGCGCAAGAACCACGCCTTCCTGCTCGACCTCTGGGAGACGATGCTGCGCGATCCGCCGCAGCAGATGCCCGCCCTCCTGATCCTTGGGCGGCGCGGCTGGTCCAATGAGGCGGTCTTTCGACGGCTCGACGATCCAGGCCCGCTGCGCGGCCATGTGTTCGAATTGCCGGACATTGCCGATTCCCGCGCCATGGGCCTTTTGGCTGCCTCGCGCGGGCTCCTCTTCCCCAGTCTCGCCGAGGGTTATGGCCTTCCCCCGTTGGAGGCCGCGGCGCTTGGCGTGCCGGCCATTCTGCCACCCTTGCCGGTCTATCGTGAGACGCTTGGAGACTATCCCGTTTACCATGAAACTTCGGATGTCTATGCTTGGATGGAAACAATCGGGGCGCTGACAGCCAATCCCGCGAAACCAACCCTCCTGCCTTCGGGAGGCCTGCCGGACTGGGTGGGACATTGCAACAGAGTATTAAGCCTGCTCGGATAGGGATCGACAATGGGCAGTCGATCCCGGGACGGGACAGGGTCGCAGAGTATGGAACCTAGGGCAGGGTGAGCATCTTTTCCCGATACAGGCTGCGCCTCGCGCGCAAACGCTGGCGGTTCCGGGCCTTCCGGAAGCGGCGGGAGTTGCGTGCGGTTGCCCATCGTGCGCATCTGATCCGGCCCGATGACCTGCTTGCCTTTTCAACGCTGCGCAACGAACGGGTGCGTCTGCCCTATTTCCTGCGCTACTACCGCGATCTCGGGATCAACCATTTCCTGATCGTGGACAATGACAGCGATGACGGGTCGCGCGAATATTTGCAGGAACAGCCCGATGTCTCGCTCTGGACCACGAAACACAGCTACAAGCGGTCGCGCTTCGGGGTGGATTGGCTCAACTGGCTCCAGATGCGCCATGCCCATGGGCATTGGGCGCTGGTCGTCGATCCGGATGAGTTTTTCGTCTATCCGTTCTGCGACACGCGGCCCTTGCGCGCGCTGACCGACTGGCTGGATGCCTCCTCGATCAAATCCTTTTCCGCGATGCTGCTGGACATGTATCCCAAGGGGCCGATCGGCGCGCAGCCCTATCGCGACGGGCAGGATCCGTTTGAAATCGCGCAATGGTTCGACAGCGGCAATTACACGATCAGCCGCAACCACCGTTTCGGCAACCTGTGGATACAAGGTGGGCCGCGCGCCCGCACCTTCTTCACCGATGCGCCCGAACGCGCGCCTGCGCTCAACAAGATCCCGCTGGTGAAATGGGACCGCGCCTATGCCTATGTCTCCTCCACCCATATGCTGCTGCCGCGCGGGCTGAACCTCGTCTATGATGAATGGGGCGGCGAAAAGGCCAGCGGTGTGCTGCTCCATGCCAAATTTCTCGACACCTTCGCCGCCAAGGCGGAGGAAGAGATGCTGCGCGGCCAGCACTATGCCGGCAGCCATGAATACAAGGCCTACAAGGCCGCGCTGGATGATCACCCCGACCTCTGGTGCAAATGGTCCGAGAAATACATCAACTGGCGGCAGCTTGAGATCCTCGGCCTGATGTCGAAGGGGAACTGGGCGTGAGCACGGTCGGCATCGTCATGCTCTGCCACATCTCGCTCGATCGGGCGGCGCAGGTGGCGCGCCATTGGGTGACGCATGGCTGCCCGGTGGTCATTCATCTGGACAAGCGCGTGAAACGTGCGGCCTTCGAGCGGCTGCGCAATGATCTTTCCGACCTGACCGACGTGCGGTTTTCCGGCCGCTTTGCTTGCGAATGGGGCACCTGGGGGATCGTTGCCGCGACGCAGGCCGCCGCCACCATCCTGCTGCGCGACTTTCCGGGCGTGCGGCATGTCTATCTCGCCTCCGGCTCCTGCATGCCCCTGCGCCCGGTGCGGGAATTGCGCGCCTATCTCGACAGCCGCCCGCGCACCGATTTCATCGAAAGCGTCACCACGGCCGATGTCGGCTGGACCATCGGGGGGCTGGATTCCGAACGCTTCACGCTGCGCTTTCCGTTTTCATGGCGGCGCCAAAGGCGGCTGTTCGATGTCTATGTGAACCTTCAACGGCGACTTGGGTTGAAACGTCGTATGCCGCCCGGGCTTGTGCCGCATCTTGGCAGCCAGTGGTGGTGCCTGACGCGCCAGACGTTGTCGGCCATCCTCGAAGACCCTGACCGGGCAGAGATCGACCGTTATTTCTGCCAAGTCTGGATCCCGGACGAAAGCTATTTCCAGACACTCGTGCGGCAATATTCGGTGAATGTCGAAAGCCGGTCGCTGACGCTGTCGAAGTTCGACTTTCAGGGCAAGCCGCATATTTTCTATGACGATCACCTTCAGCTTCTGCGCCGGTCCGACTGCTTTGTCGCGCGCAAGATCTGGCCTCATGCGAAAAAGCTCTATCGCGTCTTTCTGACCGAGGAGGGAGAGGGCCAGCCCGCCGCCGAACCCAACCCCGGCAAGATCGACCGGCTGTTTTCCAAGGCTGTGGAGCGGCGCACCAAGGGCCGCGCCGGGCTTTACATGCAAAGCCGCTTTCCGAACGAGAACTGGGAAAACGGCAAGACTGCAATGCCCTATTCCGTGTTTGAAGGCTTTACCGAACTGTTCGAGAATTTCGAAACCTGGCTGGGAAAGATGACCGGAACCCGGGTGCATGGCCATCTCTTTGCCCCGGAACGGGCGGAGTTTGCGGGGGGTGAGCGGCTCTATAATGGCGCGATGTCCGACAATGCAGCACTTCGCGACTACAACCCGCGCAGCTTTCTGACCAACCTTCTGTGGAATACGCGCGGCGAAAGGCAGTGTTTCCAATATGGCCCCGGCGACAATCCCGCGCTGAACTGGCAGCTTGCGGGCGACCCCAATGCCACGATCTCGGTGATTTCCGGGGCATGGGCCGTGCCCCTGTTCAAGTCGAACCGCAATTTTTCTGACCTGCGGCGCGAGGCGGCACAATTGCAGAAGATCGAGGCCGAACATCTGGACGCACTCCGTTCCCCCTGGGCCAAGGCGCGGGTTCGGATCTGGACGCTTGCGGAGTTCGTCGAAAACCCGATGGAACCCTTGCAGACCATCGTCGACGAGATCAGCCCCCGCGCACTGCGCCGGCTGACCGAGGCGCCGCGTCTGGCTGACCTTTCCGGTTTTGGCCAGTTCCTCCAGAACCTGCGCAATCAGGGCATGCAGCCTTTCCTGATGGGCGACTTTCCGGTCAATGACGACCTCAGGACCAATGCCTCCCGTCGCGGGCGGCCCTATCTGGTGAAGTGACCCCTTGACCCAGCGATTCACGTCCTTCGTTCTCTTTGCCGAAATGCGCACCGGGTCCAATTTCCTTGAGGCGAACCTCAACGCCCTGCCCGGAGTCACCTGCCATGGCGAGGCGTTCAACCCGCATTTCATCGGCAAGCTGAACCAGACCGATTATCTGGGTGTGTCGCTGGCCGACCGTCTGGCCGACCCCGCCCGCCTGATTGCGCGGATGCGCGACGCGACAGCGACCGGTTCGGGGGGCCTTTCGGGGTTCCGCTATTTCCACGACCACGATCCCCGCGTGTTGCCGCTGGTGATGGACGACCCTGCCTGCGCCAAGATCGTGCTGACCCGCAATCCGGTGGAAAGCTATGTCTCGTGGAAAATCGCGCAGGCCACGAACCAGTGGAAACTGACCAAGGCGACCAAGCTGAAAACCGCGAAGGCGCGCTTCGACACCTCGGATTTCGAAAGTCATCTGGAGGCCTTGCAGCAATTCCAGATCACGCTCCTGCACGCGCTGCAAACCAGCGGGCAGACGGCCTTCTACATTGATTACGAGGACATCAACGACACCGCTGTTCTGAACGGCCTTGCCCGCTTTCTGGGGGTGGAGGGCAGGCTGGCCGCTCCTGACAGCACGCTTAAGAAACAAAACCCCGAGGAGATCGAGGACAAAGTCGGGAATTTCCCCGAAATGGAGGCGGCGCTGGCCCGGCTCGACCGTTTCAACCTTGCCCGCACCCCGAATTTCGAACCCCGCCGCGCGCCCGCCATTCCATCCTTCGTGGCGGCGCGGGGTGCGCTCTACATGCCGTTGCGGGGCGGCCCCACCGCACAGGTGGAGCGCTGGCTTGCCGCCCTCGGCCCCATTGCGCGCGAGTTCAACCAGAAGCTTCTGCGCCAGTGGCTGCGCCGCGAAACCCCACATCGCGCCTTCACCGTGCTGCGTCATCCGCTGGCCCGCGCCCATGCCGGGTTCTGCGACATGATCCTGACCGCGAAACTGCCGATGATCCGCGAGGCGCTCATCAAGACATGGAAGATCGCGCTGCCAAAACCGGGTGAGGTGATGGACCGCGATGCCCACCGCGCCGCCTTCGTCGAATTTCTGGGTTTTCTGAAACAGAATGTCGCGGGTCAGTCCGGTCTGCGCGTGGACCCGCATTTCGCCTCTCAAACCGCCGTTCTGCAAGGGTTTGCGCATTTCCAGACACCCGACCTCGTGCTGCGCGAGGATCGTCTGGCCGAAGGGCTTGCACATCTCTGCGCCGAGATCGGCCAGCCCTGTCCGCCCCTGCCCGCATTGGAGGAACCAAGTCTCAAGGCGCTCGCCGCAATCCATGGCCCTGATCTGGAGGTCGCGGCCCGCGATGCCTATGCGCGTGACTATGCCGCCTTCGGCTTTGGCGACTGGGCGGGCTGAGGCCGCTATTCCCCGCGCGGGAACCGCTTGTTTTCTTCCAGAACATTCAGGTCCATGTGGTTGCGCATGTAGCGCTCCGAGGCTTTCTGCAATGGCTGGAAATCCCAGGGGAAATAGCCCCCCTGCCGCAGCGCCACATAGACCACCCAGCGCCGCGCCTGACTTTCGCGCACCTGCGCATCGAACCGTTCCAGCGACCAGCGCGCATCGGCCATGGCACGGAACCCCGTCAGCACCTCGGCGCAGGCCGGATCGTCCGCGCGGTTATGCCGCTCCCGAGGATCGGTTTTCATGTCGAACAGCATTTCCGGGTCGGCGTTGCAGCGCACATATTTCCACCGCGCATCGCGCAGACAGACCAGCGGCGTGATCGACCCTTCGGCGGCATATTCCATCGCGACGGGATCATCCCGCCCCTCACCCCGCGCCAGTGGCAGCAGGCTGATGCCATCGGTCCAGGGCATCACCTCCGCCATCGAGATCCCCGCCAGATCGCACAGTGTCGGTGTGACGTCGATGGTGCAGACCGGCGCCTCGATCCGAGCGGGTGTCAGGTCAGGCGCGGCAATCATCAACGGCACCCGGGCAGAGCCCTCAAAGAAATTCATCTTGAACCACAGCCCACGGTCGCCCAGCATGTCGCCATGGTCCGACACGAACAGGATCACCGCCTCCTGGCGGCTCGCCTCCAATGCCGCCAGAACCTCACCGATCTTGTCGTCGACATAGCTGATCGCGGCAAAATACCCCCGGCGCGCGCGGCGGATATGGTCGGGCGTGATGTCGAAACTGCGCCAGTCGCAACTGTCCATCAGGCGCCTGGAATGAGGATCCTGATCCTCGTAGGCAATCGCCTCGGGTGGGTCCAGTTCGGCGCAGCCTTCGTAAAGATTCCAGTATTTCCGCCGCGCCACATAGGGGTCATGCGGATGGGTGAAGCTGACCGTCAGGCACCAGGGCCGGGCATCCGCGCCGCGCGACAGGTCATAGATCTTCTGCACCGCGTGATGCGCCACGTCATCGTCATATTCCAGCTGGTTGGAAATCTCGGCCACGCCCGCGCCGGTGACCGACCCGAGATTGTGATACCACCAGTCGATGCGCTCGCCCGGTTTGCGGTAATCCGGCGTCCAGCCGAAATCGGCGGGGTAGATGTCGGTCGTCAATCGTTCCTCGAACCCGTGCATCTGGTCGGGACCGACGAAATGCATCTTGCCCGACAGCGTGGTGGCATAGCCCGCGCGGCGCAGATGGTGGGTGTAGCAGGGCACGTCGGATGTAAACTCGGCCGCATTGTCATAGACCCGCGTGCGGGAGGGCAACTGCCCCGACATGAACGAGGCCCGCCCCGGCGCGCACAAGGGGCTGGCGGTATAGCTGTTGGCAAAGCGCACTGACCGCGCCGCAAGTTTCCGCAGGTTCGGGGCATGAAGGAAATCGGCAGGCCCGTCGGGAAAAAGGGTGCCGTTGAGCTGATCGACCATCAGGATCAGGATATTCGGACGTGTCATCATGCCTCCCATCTGCGATGTCATGGCCCCCATGAGTGGCCGATGCCTGACTGCCGGGCAAGGGGCGGGCCGCTGTCGGGGTGGCCGCGAACGCCGTGAGACAGGCCGCCAAGACGCCACACTGGCCCAGCCGTCATTCTTGGCGGAAAGGATATAACAATCTGCAAAATAGAAATTTTCTTTGATGTAGCCCATCCCCGCTGCTGACGGAACCTCATCCTGACCAGGCCCTTGACCCGCTTTTCATCCGGTCTGAGGGGCGGTTTTTTTCCATTGTCTGGCCCTCTTGCCGGTTCCACTCTGGTTCGATGCAATGCCGGGGGCACCCCGCCCTTCCCGCACGGAGCCGCGATGGCCTTGATCGTCAGATTGCACTGCAGCGTGAGGCCCGCCTCTCCGGGGTTGCCCCTCGGGATTTATGCTGCCAACCTGTCTGATAAGGTTGTAGCCTTACAGGGCAGCACCTGCCACAGACCCCGCCCGGCCTGCCCGGGCGCAACAAATCAGAACCACCCTGCGCAGGCGACCCAAAGCCTGCCAATGGGTGCCCGTCAACAAGGGAGACCATCATTATGACCCAGAAAACCCACCTTCCCGGCCTCACCCGTCGTGGCTTGCTGCAAGGCGCCACCGCGATGACAGCCGCAGGGCTGATCCTGCCCGCCTCGATGATCGCCGCCCGCGCCGAACCCAAGAAGGGCGGCATCCTGCGCGTCGGCATCGGGCATGGCTCCACCACCGACGGGCTCGACCCCGGCCTCTGGGACAACCTCTATGCCCAGGTTTTTGCCGCTGCCCGCCACAACCAGTTGATCGAGGTCGATGCCAACAGCCAGCTTGCCCCCGAAATTGCCGAAAGCTGGGACAGCGCCGATGGCCAGACCTGGGTGTTCAAGATCCGCGAGGGCGTCAGCTTCCATTCCGGCAAGCCGGTCACGGTGGAGGATGTCATCGCCTCGCTGAACCATCACCGGGGCGACGACACGACCTCCGCGATCAAGCCGCTGATGGCCCCGATCACCGACATCAAGGCAGACGGGCAGAATGTCGTCGTGACGCTGGATGCGCCGAATGCCGACTTCGCCTATATCATGTCGGACTATCACCTGCCGATCATGCCTGCCGTGGATGGCAAGATCGACGTGCAGTCCACCGATGGCTGCGGCGGCTATATCGTCGACAGTTTCGAGCCCGGCGTGCAGGCGACGCTGTCGCGCAATCCGAATTACTGGAAATCGGACCGCGCGCATTTCGACGGGCTGGAACTGCTGCCGATCCTCGACTCAGCGGCGCGACTCAACGCGCTGATGACCGGCTCGGTCGATGTGATCGATCAGGTGGACCCCGCCACCATCGACATGCTGGCCGCGCGGGGCGGCAACCGGATCCTCTCGATCCCCGGCACCGCGCATTATGTCTTTCCGATGGACAGCCGCGCTGCGCCCTTCAATGACAACAATGTGCGGCTCGCGCTCAAATACGCCATCGACCGGCAGGAACTGGTGGACAAGATCCTCGCCGGCCATGGGCAGGTGTCGAACGACAACCCCATCGGCCCGGCGAACCGCTATTTCCATGCGGAAATGGAGGCCAAGACCTATGACCCCGACCGCGCCAAGTTCCACCTCAAGGAGGCCGGGCTCGACAGTCTCGATGTCACACTGACCGCAGCCGATGCGGCCTTCTCGGGGGCTGTCGATGCGGCGGTGCTGTTCAGCGAAACCGCCCGCGCGGCGGGCATCAACATCACCGTGGACCGTGCGCCGAATGATGGCTACTGGGACAATGTCTGGATGAAGAAACCCTTCTGCGCGAGCTATTGGGGTGGTCGTGCGGTGGAGGATCACATGTTCACCACCGCCTATGCGACGGGCGGCGCGTGGAACGAGAGCTTCTGGGAAAACGCGCGCTTCATGGAGCTTCTGGTCGGCGCGCGCTCCGTTGTGGACGAGGACAAGCGCCGCGAGATGTATCACGAGATGCAGCAGCTTGTGTCCTTTGAGGGCTCCACCATCATCCCGATGTATAACAACTACGTCATGGCCGTGGCCGACAGGGTGGCCACGCCCGAAAAGATCTCGACCAACTGGAACCTCGACGGCTTCCGCTGTGTCGAACGCTGGTGGTTCGCCTGATCCATCACGGCATGACAATTCCTCCGGCGGCATTGCTGCCGGGGGACGGATGCAGGGCCACGACAGATGCGCCCGCATCGCAGTTCAGGGATAGGGGAAACGTGACATGGGCCATGTCTGGAAAATGGTCGCCCAGAGGCTTGCGCTCGGGGTTCTGACCCTGTTCATCGTCTCGGTGGTGATCTTTGGCGCGACAGAATTGTTACCGGGCGATCTGGCGCGTGAACTGCTCGGCCAGTCTGCCACGCCCGAAACACTGGCGGCCCTGCGCGCGCAGCTCGGCCTCGACCAGCCCGCCCCGGTGCGCTACTGGAACTGGCTTTCGGCCTTCCTTCAGGGCGATTTTGGCGTGTCGATGGCCAACCGCCGCCCGATTGCCGACCTGATTTCGGCGCGTCTGGGCAATACGATCTTCCTCGCGCTCTATGCTGCAGCGCTGGCCGTGCCGATCTCGCTGACATTGGGGGTGCTGGCCGCGCTCTGGCGCAATTCGATCTTTGACCGCGCGGCCAATGTCGGCGCACTCAGCGCGATTTCGTTTCCCGAGTTCTTTGTCGCCTATATCCTCGTCCTCTGGCTGGCGCAGTCCGGCTATTTCCCCTCCATGGTGCGGATCAACCCGACGACCGATTTCGGGGACAAGCTCTACATGGCCTTCCTGCCCGCGCTGACGCTGACGCTGGTCGTGACCGCCCATATGATGCGGATGACCCGGGCGGCGATCATCAACCTGCTGGCCTCCCCCTATATCGAGATGGCGCGGCTCAAGGGGCTTTCCCCCATGCGCATCATCCTGCGCCATGCGGTGCCCAACGCGCTGGCCCCGATCATCAACGTGGTGGCGCTGAACCTTGCCTATCTGATTACCGGGGTGGTGGTGGTGGAGGTGGTTTTTGTCTACCCGGGCCTTGGGCAATTGATGGTCGATGCGGTGTCGAACCGCGACATTGCCGTTGTGCAGGCGGTGGCGCTGATCTTCGCCTCGGCCTATGTGCTTCTCAACCTTCTGGCGGATGTGCTGTCGACCCTGTCGAACCCGCGCCTGTTGCACCGGAGGTGATGCGATGACCCTGATCCTCTATTTCGCGCTGTTCGTCGTAGCCTCCATCGGCCTCGGCTGGGCTTTCCGCGCCGCGCTGACCGCCACCACCTCGGGCGAGGTGAAGCGTGCCTTCCGCGACATGCCGATTTCCGCCAGTTTCGGCCTTCTGGTGATCCTGATCTATGTGCTGGTTGCCTTTCTCGCCCCCGTCCTCGCCCCCTTTCCCGAACGTGCGGTTGTGGGCGCGCGCTATCTGCCATGGGGGGCGCCGCATTACCTCGGCACGGATTCCCTTGGCCGCGACATGCTCTCGCGCATGATCTACGGCGCGCGCAATACGGTGGGCATCGCCTTTGCCACCACGGCGCTGGCCTTCATCGTCGGCTCCATCCTCGGGCTCTGGGCGGCAACTGTGGGTGGCTGGCTGGATCAGGGCCTGTCGCGCCTTGTCGATGCGCTGATGGCGATTCCGGCGCTGATCTTCTCGCTGTTGCTGCTCACGATCTTCGGCACCTCGGTTCTGACACTCATCATCATCATTGCCATGGTCGATGCGACGCGGGTGTTCCGCCTTGCGCGATCAGTGGCGCAGGGCATTGTGGTGATGGATTATATCGAGGCCGCCCGTCTGCGTGGCGAAACCATGTGGCGGCTCATCACGCGGGAGATCCTGCCCAATGCCATGGCGCCGCTGGTGGCCGAATTCGGACTGCGCTTCTGCTTCGTGTTCCTGGCGATTTCGGCGCTCTCCTTCCTCGGCCTCGGCATCAAGCCCCCCACGGCCGACTGGGGGTCGATGGTGCGCGAAAGTGCGACCCTCATCACCTTTGGCGACGTGACGCCGCTGCTGCCGGCCGGGGCGATCGCGCTGCTGACAGTGGCGGTCAATTTCGTGGTGGACTGGCAGTTGCACCGCGCCAGCGGATTGAAGGAGTAGCCAATGGCCGACCCGCTTCTGACCATCAAGGGCCTGCGGATCGAGGGGCGTTCCGGCGATGACTGGCTGGAAATCGTCAAGGGTGTGGACCTTACGCTGAACCGGGGCGAGGTTCTGGGCCTGATCGGCGAATCCGGGGCCGGGAAATCCACCATCGGTCTTGCCGCCATGGGCTTTGCCCGTGACGGCTGCCGCATCTCGGGCGGCTCGATCCTTTTCGACGGCATCGATCTGCGCACAGCCTCGGAGGCGCATAAACGTGACCTGCGCGGCAAACGCATCGCCTATGTCGCGCAATCGGCTGCGGCGAGCTTCAACCCGGCGCATCGGTTGATCGAGCAATATTGCGAGGTGCCGGTGGTCAAGGGCGTGATGCCCCGCGCCAGGGCCAGCGCCGATGCGGTGGAGCTTTACCGCCGCATGCACCTGCCCGACCCGGATGAAATCGGGTTCCGCTACCCGCATCAGGTGTCGGGTGGCCAGTTGCAGCGCGCCATAACCGCGATGGCCATGGCCTGCCGCCCGGAACTCATCATCTTTGACGAACCGACCACCGCGCTGGATGTCACCACCCAGATCGAGGTTCTGCACGCGATCCGCGACATCGTCGCACAATTCGGCACGGCGGCAATCTACATCACCCATGACCTCGCCGTGGTCGCGCAGATGGCCGACCGCATCAAGATCCTGTTGCGCGGCGAGGAGGTCGAAGAAGCCGATACCCGCCAGATGCTCGCCTCTCCGCGCGAGGATTACACCAAAAGCCTCTGGGCCGTGCGCAGCTTTGCCAAGGCAGCGCAGGCCCCTGCGACCGGAACGCCGGTTGTGTCCGTGCGCAACGTAACCGCAGGCTATGGCAAGGTCCGCGTGCTGGAAGATGTCAGCTTCGACATCCATCCAGGCCGCACCGTCGCCGTGGTGGGCGAAAGCGGATCGGGGAAATCCACCACCGCCCGCGTCATCACCGGCCTTCTTCCCCCCGAGGCGGGCGAGGTGCTGTTCGACGGCAAACCCCTGCCCCCTGCCTATACCGCCCGCACCCGCGACCAGTTGCGCCAGTGCCAGATGATCTATCAGATGGCCGATACCGCGCTGAACCCGAAACTGCGCCTGCGCGAGTTGATCGGACGGCCTGCGCAGATGTATCTCGGGTTGCGGGGCAAGGCGCTGACCACTCGCATCCGCGACCTGCTGGACCTCATCGAACTCGAACCCGACAAATACATCGACCGCCTGCCATCCGAGCTGTCCGGCGGGCAGAAACAACGCATCGGCATCGCCCGCGCGCTGGCCGCCGAACCGCGCCTCATCATCTGCGACGAGATCACCTCGGCGCTGGACCAGATCGTGCAGGAGGGCATCCTGAGGCTGCTGGACCGGCTGCAATCGGAAATGGGGCTGGCCTATATGTTCATCACCCATGACCTTGCCACCGTGAAGGCCATCGCGGATGAGGTGGTGGTGATGCAGCAGGGCCAGGTTGTCGAACAGGGGCCGAAGGCTGAAATGTTCCGGCCCCCGCATGAACCCTATACCGAGCTTTTGCTGTCATCGGTGCCGGATATGGACCCGGACTGGCTCAGCCGGCTTCTGGAACAGCGCGCAGCGGGCTGACGGCGACGGGGGCCGCAAACCCCGCCTTCGCCGCCCGGACGGCCTCGATATCCGCCAAAAGCCAGTCGCGGAACTGTGGCAGATGCGGGTGTTCCATGCGTTCCGGCCATGAAATCAGGTGGAACGCCTCCCGCGCGGGCAATTCCAGCGCGAAGGGCTGCACCAGCCGTCCCGCGGCCACTTCCGGGGCCGCCATCGAGGTCCGCCCGAGCGTCACCCCGCCACCCGCCGCCGCCACTTCCTGCGCCATCAGCGAGGTGTCGAAATGCAGTCCCGCACCGGAATCGACCCGCACCGCCCCGGCCGCGGCAAGCCATGTCGGCCAGCCCTCCTGAAACCCCAGCACATGCAGCAGCCGTTCCCGTGCCAGATCGTCGGGATGCGCCAGCCGCACCGCCACCTCCGGCGCGCAAAGCGGCGTCATGCGATCCCAGCAGAGCCTGTCGGACCGGCAGCCCGTCCATTGCCCATGCCCATAGCGGATGTCCAGATCCACCCGCTCCGCCTCGGCATCCCCGCTCCAGACCGAGGTGACGAGCCGCACCGGGACACTCGAATACCGGTCCAGAAAGCGTGGCAGCCGGGGGGCGAGCCAGTTGACCGCGAACCCGATCGGCGCACGCAGGGTCAGAATTTCAGACCGGCGGTTGCCGAACACTTCCAGCGTGCCATCGGCCAGCCGTTCGAACCCGTCCTGCACTTTCGGCAGATAGGACGCCCCGGCCTTGGTCAACAACAGGCTGCGTGCCTTTCGTTCGAACAACGCCTCGCCCAACCGGCTTTCCAGAAGCTTGACCTGCTTGGACACCGCCGATTGTGTCAGGTTCAGCTCTTGCGCCGCCAGCGTGAAGCTCAGATGCCGGGCCGAGGCCTCGAACGCGCGGAGCCAGGCCAGAGGGGGAAGGCGCAGAACCATGGCGGGGCATCCGGGGTCAAACAGGGGAGGGTAAAACGAGCGGGGCGGGTATCAATTGGGGGGCTTTTGGGGAGAAATGTCAGCCCTGAGTGAGGTCACCATCTGCCCGTCTCGGTGGTCCACAGCCGAATGAAATACGGCCATCTGAAGAAAACCGAATTCCAGTATGGCAAAACATGGCACTACCAGCTGATATTCTAATGCCATGATTGCCTATTATTTCACCAGATTCTCCAACTCTAAAAAATATTCCTCTGTGAATTATACTGACGCGCTCTACTATTACTGTTTCCGGCGGAGAGAAACGCAATATCAGCGCATAGGATCTGGGTTCTGATCGAATTGTAATTGCGTTGCTACTTGTGTCAACGGCCCAACGTTCAGCGCCGAGAGTCCACTCGTTCTCTACTACCTCGAAAATTACTCCACCAAGTTCGTCTCGAACTCGAATGTTTACTTGAAATCCCTCCTCGGGATCGTCAGATTTCGTAAACCAAATTACATTTTCACTTGCCACCTCCAAGAATATCGTGCAATGGCGAAGCTCACCAGCTCCGACAAAAACGATAGGTTGATTGCCGGTTAAATGAAAATTTCCAAATGCTGCCCCATGCTTTTTACAGTATGGATCATTGTTGTGCATTGCAATTTGGGCATTTGTCAGAAGTCCATGTTTCTTTTCATCGTGATGAAAACCACAAAGAAGTATGATCCCATCCGCCGTATGCTCCGAGGCGCCAGTGTATTCAGGATCAAAATGATCGTACTGAAAGATGCCGCGGCCGCAGACTACACATCCAAAACTGCATCTTTTGCGGACGTCTCGCTTTACAGGAGCCGGGATATATCGTTTGAGCCCATGTATATTTGTCACCTTTGACCCTTTGACAACTTTCGGTCCTGCTCAGCTTACTTCGTACCAGAATTTTTCCGTATCGAAAGCCCGATATTCGTCAAGGTAGTTGTTACCTGCAGTCGTTTTCACGCTGCGCGATTTGCAGGGCCGGCCATGGGGTCGCCGTAGCCAGCTTCATATGGCAGGGCGTCGCCGCCCAAACGAAATCGGGTTGGTCCCGAATCTGTCGCTGCGCGATGAGCCAAGCCGTCTGCACGCCCGATCCTGCCCCCGGCGACGGATGCCCGGGATCGTATCAGAGTGCCACCAGATGCCATGACGGAATAGATACCGAGGACGATTTGGCAAAGACGCAGATCATCGCCTCACCCCCGCCGCGCGGCCTCAATGGCAGCGATGTCGATCTTTCGCATGGTCATCATGGCGGCAAAGGCGCGGCGCGCCTCTTCGCCACCTGCCGCAATCGCCTCGGTCAGGGTGCGCGGGGTGATCTGCCAGTTCACACCCCAACGGTCCTTGCACCAGCCGCATTCGCTTTCCGCGCCTCCGTTTCCGGTAATGGCGTTCCAGTAGCGGTCGGTTTCTTCCTGCGTGTCGGTTGCAATCTGGAACGAGAAGGACTCGGATTGCGGAAAGGCCGGCCCGCCATTGAGCCCGATGCAGGGGAGGCCGCAGACGGTGAATTCCACCACCAGCGCCTCGCCCTCCCGGTTGCCGGGGTTGTCCATGGGGGAGCGGTGGACGGTTCCCACCGTGCTGTCAGGAAAGACCGAGGCATAGAAGCGCGCAGCCGCCTCGGCCTCGCGGTCATACCAGAGGCAGATCGTGGCTTTCGGGATCATGCCGCCACCGCTCCGGTTTGAAGAATCCCCCATTTGAGGCCGAATGGATCCTGGACCAGTCCCCAATCGTCCCCCCAGAACTGCCGCTCGTATGGTTGAAGCACCGTGCAGCCCGCTGCCACCGCACGGTCCCACCAGAAGCGGCCATCGGCCACCACCAGTTGCAGATGGCCGAAATCGGTCTGGATCGCCCTGTGATCGCTGCCACCGGGGTTCATTCCGTGATCGGTCATCATCAGCGCACCGCCATTGATGAAGATCTGTGCGTGCATCAACCCGGGCTGGCCCTCGGGCATCGGCATCCGGCCGGCCTCTTCGGCCCCGAAGGCACGGGCATAGAAATCGCAGGCCTCGGCTGCGCGGCCCGCCATGGCCAGATAGGGCACGACGCCCTGCATGGGGTTCGGTTGCGACATTCTGTCCTCCTTGGCCTTGTGCTGTTGCGGCGGTTCATTTAGTTTGATATCAAACTATCATGGCCGAAACAATCCCCGATCTTCTGCCGCGCGAGACGGTTCTGCATATCCGCGACACCTGCCTGTGCCTTGCCGCGCAACGGGCGGCGCGCAGGCTCGCGCGCCGCTTCGACGCAGCCTTCAAGCCTTTGGGCCTGACCAACAGCCAGTTCTCGCTGATGGTGGCGCTGAACCAACCTGCGCCGCCGCCTATCGGACGCCTTGCCCCCTTTCTTGGCACGGACCCCTCGACCCTGACCGCTGCGGTCAAGCCGCTCGCCCGCCGCGGCCTTCTGACGGTGGAGCCCGACCCCGACGACCGCCGCGCGCGACGGTTGCGCATCACACCTGAAGGCGTTGCATTGATGCGGCAGGCAGTGGCGATCTGGCAGATCACCCATGCGCAACTTGATGGCGAGATTCCCGACGAAACCGCAGACAGCATTCGAAACGGACTTGCGCAGATCCGCTGAAGGCCGTCGGGCGCTTTCTTTGCAAGGGCGATCGAACGAGGCCGGACGCCAGCGTCCCGACCACAGACCGATGATCTGCTGTCACTGTCCGAGTTGATCCTTGAGATGCAGCCTGACTATGAACTGCGCATCGGCCATATCCCCATCAGTCAGTCCATGATGGTTCTTTTCGCGGTCCAGGCATCGGGCAAAGGCCGCTGACGCGCCCCACCTTGCGGGACTTTGGCGCTCCTGCCCATTTCCGGGCCTGTTGCACGAGGGGTTATCCCGGCTGATGGTCGCGCGCCGGACAAGAGCGCGAACTGGCGAATCCCATGAGCCGCGCAATGCCGGAACCCGGTGAAAGCGCCAGATGCACGGCGATGGGAATGGTCAAGGGTCTCGCACTGCCCCACCTGACGCGCGGGCGCGTGTTGAGCGCTGGTTTCTGCACCTCTGGCTCCCTATGGTCGGGGAAAGTCCTGTCCTCAGTGCGAAAGGCCCCGGTTCGATGGACATTCCGGCAGATCACATCATTGAAAGCGTGCGACGCGCGGCGCAGTTCGTGTCCTGCTTTCATCCGGTGGACCATATCCGCCATCTGTCCCGCGCCTGGGGGCGCGAGGAAAGCCCCGCCGCGCGCGCCGCGATGGGGCAGATCCTAGTGAATTCGCGCATGGCCGCTTATGGCCGCCGCCCGATCTGTCAGGACACGGGCATGGTCGTGGTGTTCTTGCGGCTGGGAATGGAGAGTCGCATCCGCTCTACCCTGCCGGTGGAGGATCTGGTGAACGAGGGTGTGCGGCAGGCCTGGCGCGATGAGGGCAACCCGCTGCGCGCCTCGATGGTGGCCAATCCGCTGTTTGACCGGCGCAACACGCGCGACAACACGCCCGCCGTGACGCATGTGGAACTGATGCCGGGGTCAGGGCTGGAGATCACGCTGTCAGCCAAGGGAGGCGGGTCGGAGAACAAGGCGCGCTTTGCGGTGCTGAACCCGGCGGCATCGGTGCAGGACTGGGTGGTGTCAACGATGGAGACGCTGGGCGCAGGCTGGTGCCCGCCGGGGATCATCGGGCTGGGCATCGGGGGCGGTGGCGAAAAGGCGATGCTCTTGGCCAAACAGGCGCTGAACGCGCCCATCGACATGCTGGACCTGCTGGCGCGCGGGCCGCAGAGCAGGATGGAGGAGTTCCGGGTCGAGCTTTACCAGAGGATCAACGCGCTTGGCATCGGCGCGCAGGGGCTGGGGGGCATGACGGCGGTGCTTGATGTGAAAGTGGCGACCTATCCCAGCCATGCCGCGTCGAAACCCGTCGCCCTGATCCCGCAATGTGCGGCGAACCGGCATGTGCATTTCACGCTTGATGGCAGCGGACCTGCCGAGTTTGTGCCGCCTGCCCTGTCGGAATGGCCGGACCTCGGGGCGGAGGCGGGCGTGACGGGGCGGCGCGTGGCGCTGGACGGGCTGACCCGGGCCGATGTGGCGGGCTGGCGCGCGGGGGAGACGCTGCTGCTGTCGGGGCGGATCCTGACCGGGCGCGATGCCGCGCATAAACGGCTGGCGGAGTTGCGCACGGCGGGGCAGCCCTTTCCGGTCGATTTCGCGGGGCGGCTGATCTATTACGTTGGTCCGGTCGATGCCGTGGGGGACGAGGCGGTTGGCCCCGCAGGCCCGACCACGGCAACCCGGATGGATGCCTTCACGCCGATGATGCTGGAAACCGGGCTGTTGGGCATGATCGGCAAGGCCGAACGCGGGCCCGACACCATTGCCGCACTGGCAGGCGCGGGGGCGGTCTATCTGTCGGCCACGGGGGGCGCGGCCTATCTGATTTCCCGCTCCATCCGGTCGGCAAAGGTTCTCGCCTTTGCGGATCTGGGCATGGAGGCGATTTACGAGATGGAGGTTTCCGACCTGCCGGTGACGGTGGCGGTGGATGCCACCGGCAATGCGATCCACCGCAGCGGGCCTGCGGAATGGCGGCGGCGCTTGCAGGGCTAGCGGGCCGTCGCCTTCATCGTCACTGTGCCTGTGGAATTTGTGACCCAAAGCTGTGACTCCGGTCCTCGCACCCCATTGACGGTGAACACGCCCCCGTCGAACAAGGGGGCCGTGCCGCGAAAGGCAAACCGCGTTGGCAGTCCACCTGCATTCATCGCCGTTGCCATGCGCAAAAGATAAGTCGCCTGAAGCGGGCCATGCACGATCAGGTCGGGGTAAAGTTCCACATCGCGGCAATAGTCACGGTCGTAATGGATGCGGTGGCCGTTGAAGGTGGCGGCTGAATAGCGCGCCAGAAGGACAGGCGAGCCTTCGACCGACAGCGTTTCTTCGGGGGTGGGCTGGGCGTCATTGGGTGGCGCACCACCTGCCGGGGCCTCGATGGCGCGGTAAACGATGTCGTGGCGTTCACGCAGGGCAAGGCCGCGCGGGCCATGGTATTCGTGCCGCACGGTGACAAAGCACAGCGTCCCGGTGCGGCCCGACTTCACCACCACATCTGCAACCTCAGACACCCGCCGCACACGATCTCCGACCCGGAAATCGCCGGAAAATTCCAGTTCGCCCCCCGCCCACATGCGGCGCGGCAGGGGAACGGGCGGCAGGAAATCGCCGCGTGCGGGGTGACCATCGGGGCCAAGTCTGCCCATCGGCGCAAACTCGGGCGACAGGCACCAATGGATGCCGACAGGGGCCACGTCGCCCAAGCCCAGTGTCACGGGTTCATCCAGCACGGCAGCCAGCGAATTGGCCAGCCGGGGCGTGATGTCATCCACGGTTTCGCGGGTTGCCCCGATCCAGCCTTTCAGGTGGTCGATATCCAGATCCATTTGCGCCTCAGAAGGACCGGGGAAGGCCCAGCACATGCTCGGCCACATAGGACAGGATCAGGTTGGTCGAGATGGGTGCCACCTGATAGAGCCGGGTTTCGCGGAACTTGCGTTCCACATCATATTCGCAGGCAAAACCGAACCCGCCATGGAACTGGATGCAGGCATTCGCCGCCTCCCAGCTTGCCTTGGCGGCAAGGTATTTGGCCATGTTCGCCTCGGCCCCGCAGGGCAGGCCCGCATCGAACTTGCGGCAGGCCTCATAGCGCATGAGGTTGGCGGCGGTAAGCTCGATATAGGCCTCGGCAATCGGGAATTGCACGCCCTGGTTCTGACCGATGGGGCGGCCGAACACCACGCGGTTCTTGGTGTAATCCACCACCTTGTCGGTGAACCAGAACCCGTCCCCGATACATTCCGCTGCGATCAGCACCCGTTCGGCATTGAGCCCGGTGAGGATATACCTGAAGCCCTGCCCTTCCTCCCCGATCAGGTTTTCGGCAGGGATTTCAAGGTTGTCGAAGAACAGCTCATTGGTTTCGTGGTTCACCATGTTCAGGATCGGACGCACGGTCATGCCCGATTTCATGGCCGCCTTGATGTCCACGAGGAAAATCGACAGCCCTTCGGACTTCTTCTTCACCTGATCCAGAGTGGTGGTGCGCGCCAGAAGGATCATCAGATCGGAATGTTGCACCCGGCTGATCCAGACCTTCTGGCCGTTGATGACATAACGGTCGCCCTTGCGCACCGCCGTTGTCTTGAGCTGCGTCGTGTCGGTGCCGGTGGTGGGTTCGGTCACGCCCATGGATTGCAGGCGCAATTCACCGCTGGCGATTTTCGGCAGGTAATGGCGGCGCTGCTGCTCGGATCCGTGCCGGACCAGCGTGTTCATGTTGTAAAGCTGGCCATGGCAGGCCCCTGAATTGCCGCCTGCGCGGTTGATTTCCTCCATGATGACCGAGGCCTCGACCAGCCCGAGGCCGGAGCCGCCATAGTCCTCGGGGATAAGGGCCGCCATCCAGCCTGCGCGGGTCAGCGCCTCCACGAACTCCTCGGGGTAGGCGCGGGCCTCATCGATCTTGCGGTGGTATTCGGCGGGGAAGTCCGCACAAAGCGCGCGGATGCCGTCGCGGATGTCAGTGAACTGGTCGTGGAAGGGGTCGATATCGGTCACGGGGCGGGGTCTTTCCGGTTTGGGGCGGTGGGGTCAGGCGAACCAGCCGCGCAGATCGGGGGCTTCGTGCAACCCGCGCAGGCGGGTCAGCAGCGGCTCGGTGCCGGTGTTCAGAACGGGGCCTGCCAGTGCGCGGAACTTGGCGGCAGAGGCGTCGGCCGTGGGGAAGGTTTCCGGCTCCCCCGACGGGTCGGGGATTCGCAGGCGGTGCGTTTCGCCCCGCGCGGTCACGGAGAGGGTTGCGCCAAAGGGGTGGCGCAACCCCTCAAGGCTTTGGTCGCGGATCACCTCCACCCGGTCGGACAGCGCATCGGTGGCGGGCTGGCCCAACAGGTCATAATCATCCCAGCCGAACTGCCCGCGCAACAGTGCTGCCGCGACAGCGAAGGGCATGGAAAACTGCCCGTCCACGATGCTGAGGGCGCGGCGCTTTTCGGCCAAGGGCGCGCCGACCAGCGTGATGCCGTTCTGGTGCAGGCCCACGGTCACGGCCTCGACCTCATGAGCTTTCCAGCCATGTTCGGCACGAAATTGCAGCAAGCCATCAACGGCGGCATGGGTGTAGCGGCAGGCGGGATAGGGTTTGACGCCGATACGCAGGGTTTCCCAGACCTCGCCCAGGCCCGCAACTGCCCTGGCGGGGTCCGATGCGCCACTGTAGCCCGGCAAAAAGCCGTGTTTGCCGTCGATGGCGTCAGCGGCCCCCTTGAACCCCTCGCGCGCCAAGGTGGCCGCGATCAGCCCCTTCATCGCCGCCTCACCCACCTGATAGCGTTTGTTCCACGCCCCGTTAACGAGGAACTGGAGTGACCCTGACGCCTGACTGGCCGCGATCCCGAAGGCAGACGCCATCGCCGCCGCATCCAGCCCGAACAGCCGCCCCGCCGCCGCTGCCGCGCCGAAGGTGCCCGCCGTGGCGGTGGGGTGAAAGCCGCGCGCATAATGCGCGGTCGGGTCCAGCGCCATGCCGAGACGGCAGCAAACCTCGAACCCCACCACGACGGCGGCCAGCAGGTCCGCCCCCGAGGCCCCTGTCATTTCCGCCGCAGCCAGCGCCGCAGGCACCACAGGGGCACTGGGATGCAGCGAACTGTCCGCATGGGTATCGTCGAAATCGAGCGAATGGCCGAAGGTGCCGTTCAGCAGCGCCGCCGCCGCAGGGCCATAGCGGCGGTTCAGCCCGAACACGGTGCAGGGGCCGGGGCCGTCCATCCCCATATGGGTCAACATGGCCAGCACCGAAGGCGTCGACTCCGCCTCCTGCGCCGCGCGGACCGCCGAACCGACAAGATCGGACAGGAGCGCGCCTGCGCGGGCCGTCACCTCGGTCGGGATGGCGGCGGTCTGGGTCGCTACGGCGAAATCGGCAAGTGTGGTGGTGGTCGTCATCATGCGTTCCCTTCAGGCGGCGCGGGCAAGGATCTGGCGCGCCCGCGCGATCACCGGGGCATCGACCATCGCGCCATCCACGGCCAGCGCCGCGTCCCCCCCGGCCACAGCCGCCAGCACGCGGCCCGCCCAGTCAATCTCTGCCTGCGAGGGCGCGAAGCCCTGCCGGGCGGGGGTAATCTGCGCGGGGTGGATCAGCAGCTTGCCACTGAACCCCATCTCAACCGCATGGGCGCAGTCGGAAACGATAGTATCGGCATCATGGATCACCGTGGTCACACCGTCGAGGGGCGCGGGCAGACCCGCCAGACGCGAGGCGAGCGTGAGGCGCGACCGGGCCTGCAACAAGGACTGCCGCGTGTGGCCGATGGCCAGATCGGCGGCATAGTCGATGGACCCGAAGGCGATGCGCGCCGCCGCCGGGGCCAGCGCCTCCACCCCCGCAAGTCCGCGCGCGGTTTCAACAAGGGCGATGACCGGGTGTCCGGTTGCG
>JBKBNP010000051.1:0-22084 GCA_046295215.1 Pseudorhodobacter sp.
CCTGGCCCACCTCAGGGCTTGGCTTGCCTGGATATTCACCGCCATCCTGAACGCAGTCTACCACCCAGATCGCCAGTATCAGGCCGTCACATCAGCCTGAACAGATTGTTCAAGGCGAACGCGGTAGAAGGTCTTGCCATAGCCAATGGGCATCCAGATCCAGGGGCTGGCATCGCTGCCCCCGGCCTCCAGCAACAGCACCGTGTGGCGGCCATTCTCGGTCAGCCTGTTGGCCAGCACACAGCCCGCCGAGCCGGCGCCGACGATGATGAAGTCATAGGCCTCCATTCAGGGGTCAGCCGCCATCCGGGTTGATGACGAAAAGCTTGCGGATATGGGACAGGATCTCCCATTCCCCGGCCCATCCCTGCGGCAGGACCAGCAGATCCCCCGGCCCGATTTCGCGCTGGCCGCTGCCATCGGCGTTGCAGACCACCGCCCGGCCCGACAGGATATGGCAATATTCGCCCGCAGCCCCGCGGTCGGCGGTAAAGCGGCCCGGCGTGCATTCCCAGACCCCGATCTTGACCCGCCCGTCAGTCGAGGACCACAGCACCGCCGAGGCCTCCGTCTGGCCCGGTGTCAGGGTGGTGGGCTTGGGCGCGAAGGCACCGAGCGGCTGGCCGGCAAGGTCGGCAAAGGTCTTGAGGTCGATCATGGGATCCTCCGGGGGCATCGGGGGCTCAGCCCCGGTCAGCGGGTTTGCGGGGCTGGCCGAAGATCTGCACAAGGATCATCGCAAGTGTCGTCAGCAGGATCATCAGTGTCGAGATGGCGGCGATGGTGGGGTCGATCTGGTCGCGCAGCGCATTGAACATGTTGCGGGTCAGCAGCGGGTTGTCACCGCCCGACAGGAACATCGCCACCACCACCTCGTCAAACGAGGTCAGGAAGGCCAGCAGCGCGCTTGTGACCACGGCAAAGCGGATCTGTGGCAGGGTAACGGTCAGAAAGGCCTTCCAGCGCGGCGCGCCAAGGCTGCGCGCGGCGACCTCCTGGCTCATGTCAAACCCTTTCAGCGCCGATCCGGTGACGATCACCACCAGAGGCAGCGCCAGCACTGTATGGGCCAGAACCAGCCCCGTCATGGTATAGAGCATGTTGAGCCGGGCATAGGCGTAGAAGGCGCCAATCGCGATCAGCACGACCGGCACCATCATCGGTGTCAGCATCAGCAGGAACGTGGCCTGCACGAACCGCACCTGCGAGGTGTGCAGCCCGTATGCGGCCAGCACCCCCATCGGCGTCGCCACCAGCATCGTCAGGGTCGCCGCCTGAAACGAGGTGCGCGTCGCCTGCATCCATTCCGCCGAGCCGAAATAGTTCCGATACCAGCGCAGGGACCAGTTCTCCGGCGGAAACTCCAGATACTGACTGTCCGAGAAGGACATCGGGATCACCACCAGTGTCGGCGCGACCAGCAGCACCATGATGACGACGGCAAGCACATAGAGCCACAGCCGCTGGCCATGGGTCACTTGCGTCTCGGTCGCGGGGGAGGACAGCCAGCGCCGCATCAATGCCCCCCTCCGGTAATCCGGTCGAGCCTCAGGAACCGTGAGGCGACCCAGAGGATCGCCACCGTCAGCACCAGCAACACCACGCCCAGGGCGCTCGCCGCGCCCCAGTTCACGAACAGCTCGATATTGGACACGATCTGCATGGAAACCAGGATCACCCGCCCACCGCCCAGCACCGCCGGGGTGACGAAGAAGCCAAGGCACAGAATGAACACCATCAGCGCCCCGGCAAACAATCCCGGCGTGGAGAGCGGAAAGAACACCGTCCAGAAGGCCGTGCGGGGTGTCGCGCCAAGGTTGGAGGCGGCCTTGAGGTAATCCGCGCTGATCGCCTTCATCGCGCCATAGGTGGGCAGGATCAGGAAGGGCAGCATGATATGCACCATGCCGATCAGCGTGCCGGTCATGTTGTGCATCAGCTTCAGCGGCGCATCCCAGAGGCCCAGCGTCATGCCCCATTCATTGACCAGCCCCTGCCGCTGCAACAGCACCAGCCAGGCATAGGTCCGCACCAGAAGCGAGGTCCAGAACGGCAGCAGCACCGCCAGCATGCACAGGCTCGCGATCCGGGGCGGCATCTGTGACATGAAATAGGCCAGCGGATAGCCGATCAGGACGCAGATCGCGGTGGTCAGGAAACTCACCTGAAAGGTGGTGACAAAGATCCGGCTGTAGGACCGGCTGTTGATCATCCGCTCGTAATTTTCCAGCGAGAACCGGCCATCCGCCCCGATGAAGGACACATAGAACAGCCAGCCGACCGGGATCACCAGCACGACAAGGATCAGCAGGATCGCAGGCGAGCCGAGCCCGAAAAGCCGCAGCCGTTCCAGCCTTTCATCGCGCCGGAGCCCGGCAGAATTTGCCCCCTCAGCGGTCATCTCAGGCCTCGCTTGCGTCGATCAGGACGGCATCCTCGGGGGCCACCGACAGCGTGATCGCATCCCCCTGTGCGGGCATCGACGACAACGCCGCCCCACTCATCGGGCGGCGCAGGGTGATCTCGCTGCCATCGGCAAGGACGGCCTGCACCAGATAGCTGTCGCCCTGATAGACCACATCCTGCGTGATGGCTGAAAAGCTGTTCACGCCCTCGGGCGCCGCGCCGGTGGAAAGCGAAATCCGCTCTGGCCGCATCATCAGCAGCAGGTTGCGGACATCGGGCGCGGGTCGGCTGTGCCGCAGCGCCATATCGCCGAAAAACACCGCATCGCCCCGGCGCGTGACCGGCAGGAAAGTGGATTCGCCAATGAAATCCGCAACAAAACGGCTTGCGGGATGTTCATAGAGATCCTTGGGCGTGGCCAGTTGCATGATGCGGCCATGGTTCACCACGGCGATCCGGTCCGACATGGTCAGCGCCTCGCGCTGGTCATGGGTGACGTAAACCGTGGTCATGCCCAGCTTTTCATGCAGGCGGCGCAATTCGATCTGCATCTGGTCGCGCAGTTTCTTGTCCAGCGCCGACAGGGGTTCATCCATCAGCAGGATGCGTGGCTCGAACACGATGGCGCGGGCCACGGCGACCCGCTGGCGCTGGCCACCCGACAACTGGTCGATATGCCGCTCGCCGAACCCGTCAAGTTGCACCGTGTGCAGGGCGCGCTCCACGCGGTCGCGGATCTCGGCCTTCGGCACTTTGCGCAGACGCAGAGGGTATCCCACATTGCCCGCCACGGTCATATGCGGAAACAGCGCATAGCTCTGGAAGGTCATGCCCACGTCGCGCAGATGTGGCGGTGTGCGGATCACCTCGCGGTCCCCGAACTTCAGGCTGCCGCTGTCGGGCCGGGTAAAGCCCGCCAGAACCATCAGGAGCGTGGATTTCCCCGACCCGGATGGCCCCAGCAGCGTCAGGAACTCACCACTGCGCACGTCCAGTGACACATCGTCAAGCGCATGCACGCTACCATAGGTTTTGGTCACATTGGCAATCGTGATCGGCAGGGCTGCATTCATCGGACTGTTCAAGAAATCCCCCAGACGGAAACAGGCCCGACAGGCCGCAGGGCCTGTCGGGAAGATGGTGCGGTAACGTTACTCGGTCAGCATTTCCTGATACATCTCGGCCGCAACGGTTTCCCATTCCGCATACCAGTCCAGCGAGATCGGCAGTTGCTTGGCCGCATTCTCGGGGGAGGAGGGCAGAAGCGCCGCCGTCGCCGCATCGATCACGCCGGTTTCATAGGCCAGCTTGTTGGTCGGGCCATAGGTGATGTATTTCGGCAGATCGTCCTGATACTCGGGCTTGGAGATTTCCGCGAGGAATTCCATGGCATTGTCGCGGTTCGGTGCGCCCTTCGGAATGGCGAAACAGTCGTAATCCAGCAGCGCCTGATTGAAGCTGTAGGCGACCTTGGCGCCATCGGCGGCCACCGTGTCGAACCGGCCGTTCCAGCCGGTTATCATGTCCACCTCATTGTCCTTCATCAGTTGCGCATGCTGCGCGCCCGAGGTCCAGAACACCTCGATATGCGGGCGCAACTCGCGGATCTTGTTCAGCGCCCGTTCGATCCCCTCGCGGGAGGACAGCACGGAATAGACATCCCCCGGTGCCACGCCATCGGCCATCAGCGCCGGTTCCAGAGCCCCCGCGACACTGCCGCGATAAGAGCGGCTGCCTGGGAATTTCTCGGTGTCCCAGAAATCGGCCCAGCTTTGCAGGCCATCCGGGTATTTGTCGGTATTCCAGGCATAGACGGTGGAAAACACATCGCCGCCGACGCAATGATCGGTGTAAAGACCGGGGAGGAAGTTCGACACGTCGATCACGCTGTAATCCAGCGGTTCCAGCAGGCCCTCCGCCGCCGCGCGCGCCGCCGACCCCGACCCCGAGGCGACAACATCCAGCGTCACATTGCCGGTCTGCACCTGAAGCCGCACATCCGCCATGCCGCCATAGGTTTCCTGTTTCACATCGAACCCTGCCGCGGCAGCCGGTTCGAACAGCGCCTTGCTCTGCGCCTCCTGATAGGAACCGCCCCAGGAGGCGACGGTGACCTTCTTGCCTTCCGCAAGGGCCGGACCGGCCAGAAGCGATGCGGCGAGTGTCAGGATGATCTTGTGTTTCATGGACTGTCTCCCTGTTGTTGGCCCGGACTTCGGGCAAGGCCGGATTGGCTTACTCCGCCCCGTCCCGGCATGGGCCGGAACCGGGCATGGGCGCGCGTCAGGACGCTTTCAGCGCGCGTTCGTTCTCGCGTCGGTCCTGCCAGCGATACCAGGACACGACAGCCGGCAGGAACCACGGCTTGCCGGTGTAAAGCGGCCGGCTGGGATGCGGCAGCCCGTCAAAGGCGGTGCGCCCTTCGGGCAAACCCAGCACTTTCTGCCCCACCCGCATGCCCAGATAGCTGGCCATCGACACGCCGGACCCGCAATATCCAAGCGCGTAGTGCACCCCGTCATGCACCCCGGTATGGGCAAGCTCGTCGAAACTGTAGGCGACGATCCCGCTCCAGGAATGGGTGATGGCGCGGTCGGCAAGCTGCGGAAAGATCCGCACCATGCTCTGTTTCAACAGCGGCCCGCTTTGGCCCGTATCCGTCTCGCGGGCCGAAACGCGGCCCCCGAACAGGACGCGACTGCGGTCGGGCGAGGCGCGATAGTAATACAGCACTTTGCAGGTGTCGCTGGCGATGCGGTCGGTCGGGAACAGTTCGTCCATCAGCGCCTCGGGCAGTTCCTCGGTCGCGATGATATAGCTGCCGATCGGGATGATGCGGCGTTGCAGCCAGGGTGACAGCGGCCCGGTATAGCCGTTCGTCGCCACGATCACATCGCAGGCTGCAATCTCGCCCTTGTCGGTCTGCACCCGGAACCCGCCCGCATCGCGTTCGATCCCGGTGGCCGCGCAATGGGGCACCACCTCGGCCCCCGCGTCCAGAACCCGGGTCAAGAGGCCGCGATGGTATTTCCCCGGATGCAGCGAACAATGTTTGGAAAACACCACGCCGCCGAAATAGGCGTCGCTTCCCAATTCGCTGCGCTGTTCGGCACGCGGCACGGCATGGGACTCGATACCCTCTTCCCGCTGCATCCGGTCGGCATCGCGGACAAGTGTTTCATATTGTTCGGGCGTATGGGCGGCATGGAAGCGCCCGGCATGGCGGAAATCGCAATCGATGCCCTCGGTCCCGGTGAACTCCGCAATCCAGCGCAGCGCCGTCTCGCCCTCGCCCCGGATGGTGCGGGCGCGCTCGGCACCGAACCGCGCGGTGAGCTTCGCCAGCGAGGGCTTGATGCTCGTGCTGATCTGTCCGCCATTGCGCGTGCTGCACCCGAAGCCCGCATCGCCCGCATCCAGCACCACGGCAGACCGCCCCGCCCGCGCCGTGACCAGCGCCGCGTTCAGCCCCGTATAGCCCGAGCCGATGACCACGACATCCGCCTGCGCCGGGGCACGGGCCGACATCGCAGGCGCGGGGCCAAGCCCGTCATGCCAATAGGGGGTCTGCGCGATGCCCGACGGGGCCGTGCCAGCCATCTGGTCCTCCTTCACCCTCGCAGGCCCCGGGAATGCCCGCAACCTGCCTGATCGAAGCTATGTCAGTATTGGCCTTCCATTCATATCCAATATGACAAATTTTCCAGACCAATTCACCGCAGCGCGGGCAGATCGCGGATCAGGTCTATCCCGGTGCGGATCTCCTCGGGCGTGGCGCTGCCGAAACCAAAGACCAGCCCGCCCTGTGCAATCGGTTCCAGACAATAGCGGCCCAGTGGGGCCAGCGTGACCCCACGTTCGGCGGCCTGCGCCACCACTGCCCGCTCGTCGATGCCGGGCGCGAGAAAGGCGGGCGTGTGGAAACCGCTGGCGGTTTCCTGCATGTGGATCGTGTCGGGCAGGGTGCGGGCGGCCTCCATCAGGGCCGTATAGCGGGCCTTGTAGAGCCGCCGCATCAACCGGATATGCGCGGCGAAATGCCCCTCGTCCATGAAATCCGCAACGATGGCCTGCGTGGCGACAGGCGGGCCGCTGGACCAGGATTCGAAAGCCGCGTCGAAGGTCGGCACCATCCGTTCGGGAACCAGCAGGAACCCCAGCCGCAGCGACGGGAACAGGGTCTTGGAAAACGTGCCGACATAGAGAACCCGCCCGCTGGAATCGATGCCGCGCAGCGCGGGTTGCGGCGCGTTGCCATAGTGGAATTCCCCATCATAATCATCCTCGATGATGAGCGCCTGCGCCTCTTCGGCGGCTTTCAGCAGATCCAGACGCCGTTGCAGCGACATCACATGGCCCAGCGGTTGCTGATGCGAGGGCGTGACGAAGGCCAGCCGGAAATGCGGCGCGCGGGCCAGACCATCGGCCACCACAAGCCCATGTCCATCCACGGGAACCGGCACCAGCTCCGCCCCTTCCGACAACAGCGCATTGCGCGCGCCCGAGGCGCCCGGATTCTCCATCCAGACCCGGTCGCCGGGGTTCAGGAACAGCTTGCCGATCAGGGAAAAGGCATGCTGCGCGCCCGAGGTGACAAAGACCTGCCCGGCATGGCACTGGATCCCCTTCAGCGCATTGAGATGCGCCGCGATGGCCCGGCGCAGCGCCTCCAGCCCCTTGGGCTGGCCATAGCCCATGACGGGGCCCCGGTCGCCGCGCAGATGCCGGGCGGAAATGCGCGCCCAATGGCTCATCGGAAAGGCATCGAAGGCGGGCAGTGCCGAAACGAAGGCCCCCGCCCGATGCGGCAGCCAGGCGCGTTTCGCATAGGACCGTTCGGCCTGGTTGATCGCATAGGACAGACGCGGCCTTGGCCCCTGCGCCTGTGGTGCAGCCGTCTGCGGTGTCGGATGGTCCAGCGTCTCGCTGACATAGGTGCCCGCGCCCACCCGCGCCACCAGCATGCCTTCGGCAATCAGCCGGTCCATCGCATCGATGACCGTGGTGCGCGAGACACTCACTTCGCGCGCAAGGGTCCGGGTTGCGGGCAGACGGTCTCCGGGCCGCAGGCTGCCGGACAGGATCAGGCTGCGCAGCGCCAGATAAAGCTGCACGCCGACGCTTCTGGGGGAACTGCGGTCCAGTTCCACCGCGCTCAGGATCGCGCCCGCTGCCGTTTTCATGGTCTTCTCCCGAAAATTGGTCTGGACAAACCATCAGAATGGATATGTCTGCCCTGCCAATCTTTCGGCAGTTTCCGGTCATGTCCAGTTGAAAGCTCATCGGTCCCGCCGCATGCGACTCCAGAAAATCGAAACCTTCTCGACCGAATTCCTGTGCTTCGTGCGCATCACCGCCGAAGGCGGGGCGCAGGGCTGGGGTCAGGTCGCACCCTACAATGCCGACATAACGGCGCAGGTCCTGCACCGGCAGGTGGCGCCGCATGTGCTGGGGCAGGACTGTCTGGATGTGGATGCGATGCTGGATCTCGTGCGCGACCGCGAACACAAGTTTCCCGGCGCCTATCTGCGCCGCGCCATGGGCGGCGTCGATACCGCGATCTGGGACATGCGCGGCAAGCTGGAGGGCAAACCGGTCTGCGCGCTGATCGGCGGCAGCCCCGGCACGTTTCGCGCCTATGCCTCATCAATGAAACGCGACATCACGCCGGGCGAGGAGGCCGACCGCTTCCTGCGTCTGCGTGATGCGCATGGCTTCGATGCCTTCAAGTTCCGCATCGGGGCCGAGGTCGGCCGCGACCGCGATGAATGGCCCGGCCGGACCGAGGAGATCGTGCCGACCATCCGCAAGGCGCTGGGCGATGACGCGGCGCTGCTCGTGGATGCCAATTCCTGCTATTCCCCCGCGAAGGCGATCGAGGTGGGCCGGATGCTGGAGGATCACGGCATCAGCCATTACGAGGAACCCTGCCCCTATTGGGAATTCGCGCAGACCAGAGAGGTCACCGATGCGCTGTCCATCGACGTGACCGGGGGGGAACAGGACTGCATGATGGCCAACTGGCGCGGCATGATCGAGGGCCGCATCGTCGATGTGCTGCAACCCGACATCTGCTATCTGGGCGGCATTTCCCGCACCCTGCGCGTGGCGAAGATGGCCGAGGCGGCAGGCCTGCCCATCACGCCCCATGCCGCGAACATGTCGATGGTCACGGTCTTTACCATGCATCTGCTGCGCGCCATCCCGAATGCGGGAAAGTATCTGGAATTTTCCATCGAGGGGCTGGACTATTACCCTTGGCAGCACGGCCTTTTCCGCAATGATCCCTTCGCCATCGTCGACGGCAAGGCCACCGTGACCGACACGCCGGGATGGGGGGTGGAGATCAACCCTGACTGGCTGGACCGCGCGCACCGGCAGGTGAGCGCGCTGGACTGACCACGCGCCGGATCACTGGTCCCGCGCCCCCCGGCCCGAGGCCAGCAGCGCCTCGGTTGCGGCGTGGTCTGGCATGTTCCCAGCCGCCTGACCGACCTTGATCGCAGCGGCGGCATTGGCATAGCGGGCGGCCTCGGGTTCCGCCAACCCCCGCGCCAGCGCCAGCGCAAAGGCCCCGTGCCAGACATCCCCCGCCCCCAGCGTGTCGATGGCTGTCGCGGCAAAGGTCGCCACCTCGCCCGCCGTTTGCCCGTCATGCCACAGCACCGTCCTTTCGCCCCGCGTCACCGCCGCCCAGACGCCCAGATCCCGGGCCGCATCCGCCACAGCGCCCGCATCACAGGCCCCGGCATAGTCCTGCAGCCCCTGTTCCGAAAATACGACATGGCTCGCCGCGCGCAGCGCCTCCCCGGCCAGACGCACCGGGCTTTCGGCATCCAGAACACCGGGCCTGCCCGCCGCCCGCGCCGCCTGCATCAGCGCCAGTGCCCCCAGCGGCCAGCGCGTATCGGCCAGCGCCGCGTCAAAAGCGGGCGGCAGCCCGGGCGCTTCGGCAAACAGGGCATCGTCGCGGTGGTTCACCACTGTCCGTTCCCCGCCCGCCGAGATGAGGATGGCAGACCGCGCTGTGCCCACCCCCGGACAATTGCGCAGATAGGTGCCGTCGATGCCGCGCGCCGCAAGCCCCGCCCGCACCACGGCCCCCAGTGCATCCTCCCCGACCGCGCCTGCCAGACTGGCCTGCCCGCCCAGCGCCGCAACGGCCGACGCGGCGTAGAAGGCTCCGCCCCCCGCCACCATCTGCGCCGCGCTTGCGCGCATCTTGGTGCCTTCGACGGGGAAATGGGCGGTATGATAGAGGAAATCGACCGTAATCAGGCCAGCGCAGAGAACATGGGGCAAGGGGATCGCCTTTCGGACGGTTTGATGTGGCAATAAGTGTGACATGTTACCTTTACTGTCAACGCGCAGCCTGTAACATGACGCCAGAATCACAGCGAGCAAGGCCCATGACCCGATTCGGAATCTCCGTCGCCCTCCTGACGCCCTTCACCCGGGAGGACGCGATTGACACCGCCGTTCTGGCCGATCATGCCCGCGCGGTTATCGCCAGCGGCGCGCATGGCGTCACCCTGTTCGGCACCACCGGCGAAGGCGCCTCGATCGCGCTTTCGGAACGACCGGCGGCGATGCGGGCAGTGCTGGCGACGGGTATCGCGGTGGACCGGGTGTTTGTCGGGCTCTGCGCCACATCGCTTGGTGATACGCTGGCGCAGATCGACCAGGCGATCGGCGTCGGGATCGAAACTTTCCTGCTCCTGCCACCCTATTACTTTCCGGGGCCGACCGATGCGGGCCTGCGCGCCTGGCACGAGGCGTTGTTCGCGCGGGCCGATGCGCGGGCGAAATTCATCCTCTACCATATCCCGCAGGTGACTGGCGTGCCGCTCTCCTTCGATCTGGTCACCGGCCTGCGCGCCGATTTCCCGGACCGGGTCATTGCCATCAAGGACAGTTCCGGCAACTGGGCCAATTCCGAACGGCTGCTGAACCATGGCGGCATCCCGGTGCTGGTGGGCGACGAACGTCTGCTGCATCGCGCGCTTGCCATGGGGGCGGCCGGGTCGATCTGCGGCATGTCGAACCTGCATCCGGCCCGCCTGCGCGCACTGTTCGATACCGCGACTGAGGATGTGGCCCTGTCGCGGCAGGTGGATGTCATCGTCTCCGGCCCGTTCATTCCGGCGCTGAAACTGCTGATGGTCCGGCAGACCGGCAATCCGGTCTGGGCCAATCTGCGCGCCCCGCTCGCCCCGCTGGAGGCCGCCGCTGAGGCCGCCCTTCTGGCGCATGGGCAGGAAGAACCCGCCATTGTCTAGAACCGCGGATCCCCGGGCGCGCGACCATGCCTATTCCAGCTTTACCGAAAAGCTGCTGGCGCAGGACATCGCGCCCGGGCAGATCGTGTCGCAGCGCGAACTGGTCGACCTGACCGGCATGCCGCTGGGTGCGATCCGCGAGATGATCCCCCGGCTGGAGGCGGACGGCCTGATCCAGACCGTGCCACAACGGGGGCTCAAGGTTCTCAGCATCGATCTTGATCTGGTGCGCAACGCCTTTCAGTTGCGCCATCTGATCGAGGCCGAGGCGATTGCCGTTTTCTGCACCACCGCCCCCGATGCCGAGATCGCGGACATTGCCAGCCAGCACCGCACCATGCGCGAGGCAGCACTGGGCGGGCTTTCGCCCGACCTCTTGGAACAGGCGCAGCGGATGGACTGGGCCTTTCACGACCGGGTGGTGGATGCCATGGGCAACCGGATCATTTCCGACATCCACCGGGTCAACGCCATCAAGATCCGGCTGATCCGCAATTCCGATACACGGATGTTGCCAGAACTGGTGGTTTCGGTTCTGGATGAACATCTGGCCGTGCTGGACGCGCTGACCGCCCGGAATGCCCCGGCCGCTGTGGCCGCGATGCACGCCCATATCGAAAGCGCACGACGCCGCGCGCTTGGACTTTGACAGAATTTCCACAGGGTCAACCCTGTGGGGCAAGGCGGTCAGTGAGCCGCAAAACACGAGGAGGAGACCCCGTAATGACCCTTGATTTCACCCGCCGCGCGATGATCGCGCTCTGCGCCGCAGCACTCGCCAGCCCGGCCCTTGCCCCGGCGGCCTTCGCACAGGACAAGATCACCCTGCGCATGTCCACCCCGGCCTCGGAAACCGACCAGAGGTCCGTCGCACTGGCCGAGGTGTTCGGCCCCGCCGTCGCCGGGTTCGCGGATTATCAGCCGCATTACAACGCCTCGCTGATCGCGCAGAACTCCGAGCTGGAGGCGATTTCCTCGGGCGATCTGGAAATGTCCATCGCCTCGGCGCAGGAACTCGCACAGTTCTTCCCGGAGTTTTCCATCTTCGCCACCGGCTATGTGCATCAGAGCGCCGCGCATCAGGTGGCGGTGTTCAACGATCCGCTGATGGAGCCGTTCAAGAAAACCGTCGAGGATGAACTGGGCGTCAAGCTGCTGGCCGTCATGTATCTGGGCCGCCGCCATGTGAACCTGCGCCAGAGCAAGGACGACCTCACCGTGACGACCCCCGCCGATCTCTCCGGGGTCAACCTGCGCATGCCCGGCACGGATGCCTGGCAGTTTCTCGGCAAGTCGCTGGGCGCGAACCCCACGCCGATGGCCTTCACCGAAATCTACACCGCGCTGCAATCGGGGTCGGTCGATGGTCAGGACAACCCCCTGCCCACCGTGGTCGATGCGAAATTCTATGAGGTGACGAAACAGGTTGTCCTGACCTCGCATCTTGTCGACCTGAACTATGTCGCCTTTTCCAAGGCGGTCTGGGACAAGCTGACCCCCGAACAGCAGACCACCGTGCAGACGGCTGCCGTGAATGCCGCCGAAAGCGGGCGGGTGAAACAGCTCGCCAAGGAGGATGAACTGGTATCCTTCCTCGAGGCGCAGGGGCTCGCGGTCTATGAACCCGATCTCGATGCCTTCCGCAGCCATGTACAGCAGCAATATGTCGGGTCCGAATTTGCCGCCTCCTGGCCCGTGAGCGTGCTGGAACAGATCAACGCCCTCGGCAACTGATCTCCATCGACAGCGCGGGGAAAGGTGGCCGGTCCGCCTTTCCCCCCTGTCCTGACCGGATGTCCCGATGAGCCCCATCGCTGCCCTGCGCATCTTTGCCCAGGCCGTCGCCGCCACGTTCATGGCGCTGATGTTCCTGACCTTCGTCTTGCAGATCGCCGTGCGCTATTCTGCGCGGACCGAGGCGATTGCCCAGTGGTTTCCGCTGCTTGAACCCTCGCGCTATGGCTGGACGCTGGAATTCTGCCTCCTGCTCTGGGTGTGGCTGGTGTTCTGGGGCAATGCCTTCGTGGTGCGTGACCGGGATCATGTCACCTTCGACATCCTCTATCTGGCAGTGCGCCCCTCGGTGCGCCGCTGGTTCGCCATCATCGGTGGGCTGGCCATCTGCATCGGACTTCTGGCCTCCATCGGCCCGACATGGGAAAAGTTCCACATCCTGCGTCTGAAAAAGACCGCAACCCTGTCGAACCTCTTTGGCGACTGGATCCGGATGCGCGACATCTATTCGATCTACATCCTGTTTCTGGCAGCGGTCGGCGCCCGCTATGCCTGGGCGGTCTGGCACGCCTTCCGGCACGGGGTGGAGGATCAAAAGCCATGAGCCTCGAATTTCTGCTTTGCCTCGTGGTGATGATGGGCCTCGCCGGGATCGGCACGCCGATTGCCTATGCGATCCTGATTGCGGCGCTGGCCTATCTGTCCGTCGCGGGTCAGGGCATCGGCATCGCCGGCAAGGTGCTGATGGACGGGCTTTACAACAGCTTCATCCTTCTGGCGGTGCCCTTGTTCATCGTGGCCGCCAACATCATGAATGCGGGCACCATCTCGGACCGCCTCCTGTCCTTCTGTGTGGCGCTGGTGGGCCGGTTCCGGGGCGGTCTGGGCCATGTGAATGTGGTGGCCTCGCTGATCTTTTCCGGCATGTCGGGCTCGGCCGTGGCCGATGCGGCGGGGATCGGCAAGATCATCATCCAGATGATGACGCGCAGCGGGCAATATCCGCCGGGCTATGCCGCCGCGATCACCGCCGCCTCGGCCACCATCGGGCCGATCATCCCGCCCTCGATTCCGATGGTGCTTTACGCACTCGTCTCCAACACCTCGATCGGCTACCTGTTTCTGGGCGGCATCGTGCCGGGGCTGCTCATGGGGGTCGTGCTGATGGCGATGAACTCGGTCCTGTCGCATCGCCGGGGCTTCGCGCTGGAAACGCCGGTGCCGCTGGCCGAATTGCCGCGCCGCACCGCCAATGCCTTTCCGGCCCTGCTGATGCCCGCGATCCTGCTTTATGGCATCTATGGCGGGGTCACCACACCGACCGAGGCTGCCGCCGTCGCGGCCTTCTACGCGCTGGTGCTGTCCTCGCTCTTCTACCGCGCGCTCAGCTTCCGTGCCCTCTTCGACATTCTGGTCGACAGCGCGCGCTCCTCGGCGGCGGTCGGGCTGGTGATCGGCGGCGCGCTGATCCTGAACTATGTCGTCGCGTCCGAGAACATTCCCCGCCTTCTGGCCGCGCATCTTGTGGGGCTGGATGTGACCCCGGTGGTGTTCATGCTGGGGGTGATGCTGCTCCTGTTGCTGCTGGGCTGCGTGCTGGACGCAACAACGATCATTCTGGTCATCATCCCGCTGTTTCTGCCGGCCTGCCGGGAACTCGGCATCGACCTCGTGCATTTCGGCGTCGTGGCCGTGGTCAACTGCATGATCGGGCTCATCACCCCGCCCTACGGGATATTGCTCTTCGTCATCAATGCGGTGACGCGGATCCCGCTGTCCCAGATCATCCGCGAGATCTGGCCCTTTCTCGGGGTGCTGCTGGTCGCGCTGCTGGGGCTGGCGCTCCTGCCGGGCGTCGTGCTTTGGTTGCCGCGCCTCTTCGGATATGCGGGATAGGCAAAGGGTCGGGGCGGGGCGTTTGCAGGATCACAGTCCCGCTGCGCCGCGCTGTCGCCTTGCCGAGGGTTCATGCCGCAGCGTCTTTCGGTGGCGCGGCTGACGATGCGCTGAAGGTCGGGGACAACTCCACCCCGCCGGACAATTCCGCCCCGCCCTGCAAACAAAGACCGGAAACCTCCGGCCCTGCCCCTTCATCTTGGCCCAAATACCTCGGGGGTGCGGGGGCTGGCCCCCGCTCCACATTCCAAAGGCCGCGATCAGGCCAGATGGGCGCGGAAGGTGGCGACAACTTCCTCATAGACCGCGCGCTTGAACGGCACGATAGAGTCCACCATCTCCTGCGCCGTGACCCATTTCCATTCCGCGAATTCCGGATGCCCGGTCGCAATGTCGATCTGCTCATCCCGCCCGAGATAGCGGAACAGGAACCAGCGCTGCCTCTGCCCACGATACTTGCCGCCCCAGACCTTGCCCAGCAATTCGGGCGGCAGATCATAGCTCACCCAGTCGGGGCTTTTGGCGACAAATTCCACCAGATCCGCCGTGACCCCGGTTTCCTCCCACAACTCGCGCAGGGCGGCGGCGCGGGGTTTTTCGTCCTTGTCGATCCCGCCCTGCGGCATTTGCCAGGCCGCCTGGGTCGCATCCAGCCGTTGCCCGGCAAAGATGCGGCCCTCGCGGTTGATCAGCACCACACCCACACAGGGGCGCCAGGGCAGGCTTTCCGCCTTGATCGCGGTCATCACCGGGCCCGCCTCAGGGCTTCGCCGCCACCGCCGACAGACCCTTGAGAATATCGACCGCATAGGCGAGTTGATAGTCCTCCTCGCGCAGCTTGGCGGATTCCTCGGCGCGGGCGCGTTCCTCTTCCAGCAGGCGGCGCTCGTCCTCGGTCATCGAATCGTTCGTCAGCGCCCCGCGCAGGGTGGCCTCCGACCGTGCGCGCGAGGGTGTGCTGGTGGTTTCCTCCTCCACGGGGTTGCGGGGCGGCTGGTTCACCACGATGTCCGGCGCCACGCCCAGCGCCTGAATTGACCGGCCCGAGGGCGTGTAATAGCGCGCCGTCGTCAGCCGCATCGCGCCTTCGCCCTTCAGCGGGATGATGGTCTGGACCGATCCCTTGCCGAAACTCTTGGTGCCCACGACGATGGCCCGGCGATGGTCCTGCAAGGCCCCCGCAACGATCTCCGAGGCCGAGGCTGACCCGCCGTTGATAAGCACCACGATGGGCTTGCCATTGGTCAGGTCGCCCGGTGTCGCGTTGAACCGCTCGCCATCCCCCGATTTCCGGCCGCGGGTGGAGGTGATCTCCCCCTTGTCCAGAAACGCATCCGACACCCGGATCGCCTGGTTGAGCAACCCGCCCGGATTGTTGCGCATGTCGAGAACGACGCCCGAGACCTTGTCCCAGCCGCCCAGTTCCTCGGCCATCTTCTTCACCCCCTCCTCGACGCCCGGATAGGTCTGGTCGTTGAAGGTGGTGATGCGCAGCACGATCGTGTCGCCCACCGTGCGCGGGCGCACCGCCGTCAGCTTGATCGTGTCGCGGATGATCGACACGTCGAAGGGTTCGGGCGTGCCCTGACGCACCACGGTAATGATGATTTCCGACCCGACCGGCCCCCGCATCATTTCCACCGCCTGATCCAGTGTCAGGCCCAGCACCGACTCGCCGTCCACATGGGTGATGAAATCGCCCGACTCGATTCCGGCCTGATCGGCGGGGGTGTCGTCCATCGGCGCCACGACCTTGACGAAGCCTTCCTCCTGCGTGACCTCGATCCCGAGCCCGCCGAACTCGCCCCGCGTCTGCACGCGCATATCGTCGAACTGCTTGGGGGCGAGATAGCTGGAATGCGGATCGAGCGAGGTCAGCATCCCGTTGATTGCCGCCTCGATCAGCTTTTCGGTTTCCACTTCCTCGACATATTGCCCGCGGATGCGTTCAAAAATATCACCGAACAGGTCAAGCTGTTCATAGACCGACTTGTTGCGCGCGGCCTCCTGCGCGATCAGCGGCCCGGCCACCTGTGTCGATACAAGCACGCCCGCCAGGGTTCCGCCCAATGCTGCCATCACCAATTTCTTCATAGCGCCTTTATTCCCTTGTTGCGGCGAACCATGGCGCCGGATCGACCGGCTCGGTGCCTTGTCTGACTTCCATATAAAGCGTTTCTGTCTCGCGGACGCCACTCACTTCTTGCGGCGCGGCCAGAAACTCGTTCCCCGCTGCCCCCGTCCGCCCCATCAGGCCCAACGCGGCGCCCGCGCCCACGACCTCACCGACCGCACCGTAAAGCGTGCCAAGACCCGCCAGCACGAGAAGATAGCCATTGCCCGGCTCAAGGATAATCACGTTTCCGTAGTCCAGCAGCGGGCCGAGATAGCGGATCGTGCCCGCCCAGGGCGCGGTGACCAGCGCCTGCGACCGGGTGGCCAGTGCCATGCCGGGGCGGCGGCGGCCAAGGGCGTCCGTCTCGCCCGCCCGCGTCAGCACCGTGCCCAGCGCGGGCAGTGGCAGGTTGCCCTTCACCGCCTCGAACTCCAGCGGCTGCGTCTCATCGGGCAGCGGCATCAGCCCGGCAGCAAAGGCATCCAGCGTATCGGCGCCCTGCAACAGTTGCGACAGCGCCTGCGGATCCTCGGTGAACCGCCGGGGCAGCGTGGCGCGGTCCGAAATGGCCTGACTCAGCGCCGTGCGCGCTTCCTGCGCCGCCTGCAACCCTCCGGCAAGCGTTGCCATCGCCCCGTCCTGCACCGCGCGCAGGTCGCGCAGTTCGGCCAGTTCGCCCTGCAACCGCGTCACCTCGGCCTGCAAGGCCGGTGTCACTTCCGACAGCATCATCCCCGACCGCACCGTGCCCAGCGGCCCGGAAGGATGCAGCAGCAACAGCGGCGCGGGCGTCGCCTCCATCTGGCCCAGCACCGCCAGCAGTTGCGCCACCCGGCCCCGCTGCGCATCGAACTGCAACAAAAGCGAGGCCTCGCGCACCTTGGCCTGCCGCAACCCGTCGCGCAGGGCTGCCAGCCCGGTTTCATAGGCGCGGATCGTCTGGGTCAGGGCCGCCACACGGTCGCGCGACGTGCTGGCTGCCTCCATCGCGACAATCGCGGCGGTCAGGTCGGCGGCAGCCATGCGCGCGGCCCCCGCCGCCCCCTGCGCAAGACCCGCCCCCGGCAGGCAGATCGCCAGACAAAGGGCCGCCGCGCGCATCATGTCCCGATCAGGCTCCGACCCGTCATTTCGGCTGGCTGCGGCAAACCCATCAGCGCCAGCACCGTGGGGGCAAGGTCCGCCAGCCGCCCGTCACGCAAGCGCGCGCCCGCAGGCCCGCCCGTCAGGATCACCGGCACGAGGTTTGTCGTATGCGCCGTATGCGGCCCGCCGGTGGCTGGGTCCACCATCACCTCGCAATTGCCATGGTCGGCGGTCACGATCATGGCACCCCCCGCCGCCGCCAGCGCCGCCAGTGCCCGGCCAAGGCCCGCATCCACCGCCTCGCAGGCCACCATGGCGGCGGCAAGATCGCCGGTATGGCCCACCATATCCGGGTTGGCAAAATTCACCACGATCAGGTCATATCCCGCCCCGATCGCCTCCACCAACCGGTCGGCCACCTCCGGCGCGCTCATCTCGGGTTGCAGGTCATAGGTCGCCACTTTCGGCGATTTCGGCATGGCGCGATCCTCGCCCGTCTCGGGGGCCTCCTTGCCGCCATTGAGGAAAAAGGTCACATGCGGGTATTTCTCGGTCTCCGCCAGCCGGAACTGGCGCTTGCCATGGGCCGCCACCCATTCGCCCAGACTGTTGACGATCTGCTGTTTCGGATAGGCGCTGGCCATGAAGGCGTCGTGATCCTTCGAGTAATCCACCATCCCCAGCATCGCGGCCCATTCGGGGCGGGCCGAGGCATCGAACCCGTCAAACCCCGGCTGACCCAGCGCCAGCAGGATCTCCCGCGCGCGGTCGGCCCGGAAGTTGAGGCAGAAGACCCCGTCACCATCCCGCGCCCCCGCATAATCCGCGATCACCGATGGCGCGATGAATTCGTCATTCTCCCCCCGCGCATGGGCCGCAGCGACTGCCTCGGAAGCCGTCGCCGCCAACGCGCCCCTCGCCGCGACCATCGCGCCGAAAGCCCGCTCCACCCGGTCCCAGCGGGTATCGCGGTCCATCGCCCAATAGCGCCCGATCACCGTGCCGATCCGCGCGCCCGCAGGCATCTCCGCCTCCAGCGCCGCGATAAAGCCGGGGGCCGAGGTCGGCGCCACATCCCGCCCGTCGGTGATCGCGTGCAGCACGACCGGCACGCCAGCCCCCGCCACCGCACGGACTGCGGCAAGGATATGATTCACATGCCCATGCACGCCACCATCCGAGGCCACCCCCATCAGATGAGCGGTCCCGCCTGACGCCTTCAGCTTGCCGATGAACGCCTGCAAGGCATCATTGCGCGCAAAACTGCCCTCCTCGATGGCCAGATCAATCGCGCCCAGATCCATCGCCACCACCCGGCCCGCGCCGATATTGGTATGGCCGACCTCGGAATTGCCCATCTGCCCGCGTGGCAGGCCGACATCGGGTCCATGGGTAATCAGCGTCGCATGTGGGCAGGTGGCCATCAGCCGGTCGAAATTGGGCGTGTCGGCAAGGGCGGGCGCATTGGCCTCGCGGCGGTCCGACAGCCCCCAGCCGTCAAGGATGCACAGAACGACGGGCTTGATCGCGGACATGGGGGCACTCCTCGGCGGCTTTCGGCCCTGTTCTACGCCCCCCCGCCGCACAGGGCAACATCGGCCCTGCGCGCCACGAGAACGAGGGCCGCCAACAAGGGAGGGACACTTGCCCCTCTACGGCAAGAGGCTCGGCCCCGGCTCCAGCCCCGCCACCTCGCGCCGGAAGGCGGGGACGTCGCCGCGTGTATCCTCGGTATCCAGTTCCTCGGCAAAGCGCCGCCCGGCATAGGTGGCCCAGGCAATCGGGCCGGGGGCGGCGGCATCGCCGAAGAGCCGCACTGACCGGAGGCCTGTCTCCGCCCAGTCCCCCGCCCGCGCCATGACCTCGTGATAAAGCGTATCATGCGGCAGGCGGGACGTGACCATCACCACCGCATCAGCCTCCATCCGGGTCTCGGCCCCGGTCCATGTGCAACCCAGCGTCACCTCGCCCGCGCCAACCGCCTCTGGCGCGCGACAGGTGTGGACGCGGACGCCCAAGTCCAGCAACCGGCGCATGATGATCGCCTGTTCCAGCGTGTTTTCCGCCCATTCCGCGACCTTGACCGCAGGGGTGACGAAATCGACCACGCAGCCCCGCGCGACCAGCAGTTCCGCCAGAACCGAGCCCATGTAGAAATGATCGTCATCATAGAGCATCACCCGCCCCCCTGTCGGCCCGCCTCCCGCCATCAGATCATCGGGCGTAAAGACGGGCATGGCCGCATCGGTCGGAATGGGCCGCAGATGCAACCGCGCCACCGCATCGCGCCGCCAGCTTGACCCTGTGGCAATGCCGACATGATGCGCGCCCATGGCCAGCACATCCTCGGCCGAAAGACGGCTGTCGCGGTAGATCTCGACATTCGGCAGGGGTGCCAACTGCCCGGTCCGGTAATCCGCGACCCGCCCCCAGGCGGCCAACCCCGGCAAGGCCCGTTCCCGCGCCACCCGCCCGCCAAGGTCTAGCGTCGCCTCGGCCAGCGTGACGTGATAGCCGCGCTTGGCCGCCTGCAAGGCCGCCTCCAGCCCCGCAGGCCCCGCCCCCACGATCAGCACGGTTTCGGATGCCCCCTTGGCCCGCGCGCGTTCGGGGTGCCAGCCCTTGCGCCATTCCTCCATGAAGGCGGTGTTCTGGGTGCAGCGGCTGATGCCACCGGTCATGTCGCCCGAGACACAGATATTGCAGCCGATACATTCGCGGATGTCGTCGAAGCGGCCTTCCTCGATCTTTCTGGGCAGGAACGGGTCCGCGATGGAGGGTCGCGCCGCCCCGATGAAATCGAGAATGCCGCCCTTGATCTGCCGCACCATCGCGTCGGCAGAGGTGAAACGCCCGACGCCCACAACAGGCTTGGCGGTCAGCGCCTTGATCCCGCGCACCAGATCTTCCTGCGCGCCTTCGGGCTTGAAGCGGGATGTGCCGGAACAGGCCTCCCATGTCCCATGGGCCAGATCCCAGATGTCGGGCAGATCGCCGTGCATCTCGATGAAATCGCGCAATTCGGCGTTGGAGAACCCGAAAGCCCCCGCTTCATGCAGCGACAGGCGCAGCGATATGGCCAGCTCGCCTTTCGTTTCCTCCCGCGCCTCGTCCACAATCTCGCGCAGGAACCGCGCGCGGTTCTCAAGGCTGCCACCATATTCATCCGTCCGGTGATTGGTGGCGCGGCTCAGGAAATGTTGCAGGATGCCAAAGCCATGCGCGCCGTAAAGGCAGATCAGGTCGAACCCCGCCGCCTGCGACCGGCGAAAGGCGTGGCGGAACCAGCGCCGCAGGTCGCGGATATCGCTCCGGTCCATCGTGCGCGCCTGCACCGGGTCGGAGGTGAAGGTCAGGATCGGCCCGCCCGACACCGCCAGCGGCACCTCGCGGGAATAGAGGTTCGGCCCGTTGATGCCGCTATAGGCCAGCTGGATGCCCGCCAGCGCGCCGTGGCTTTTCATCGCCTTGGCCATGGCGGCGAGGGCGGGGATGTCCTTGTCCTCCCACAGATGCTGTTCGATGAAGGGGGTGATCTCGCTGGAGGGGTGAATCTCCGTCTGTTCGGTGAAGATGACGCCCCAGCCGCCTTCGGCCTTGGTGCGGCGCATTTCAGCCACCGCCGAAGGGTCGCGGTAGCCGCCGCCATTGCAATGGGGCACCTGATAGAAGCGGTTTTTCGCCACTTTCGGGCCGATCCGCATCGGCTGGAACAGGATGTCATACCGGCTGTCGGGCAGGTCTTTGGGCATGTCAGAGGCTCCGCAAATCGATTGCTTGGGTGGAGGCGCGGGCGGGGTCGCGGGCGGGCAGGTCGGCGATCAGCAGGGCAGGGCCTTGCCCTGCCTGTGCCAGGATCTCGCCATGCGGCCCGGCGATCAGGCTGCCGCCGGTATAGGTGAGGTCGCCTTCGGACCCGCAGTAATTGGCATAGACGATGGCCACCGCGTGATTGGCCGCCATGGCGGGCACGGTGACGCGCGGAACATGGGTGAAGGGCATCATGTTGGCGGTGGGGGCGAGGATCACCTCCACCCCCTGTGCCGCGAGGGCGGCGATATGGGGCGCGAATTCCACGTCATAGCAGATCAGCATCGCGGCTTTCCGGCCCGCAAGGGGGAAGGTCACATAAGCATTTCCGGACCGGTAGAGTGCTTTTTCACGGGGACCGTAGAGTTGCAGCTTTCGGTAGTTGGCCAGTATCGCCCCATCCGGTCCAAGGCAGAGCGCCGAGTTGTAGACCCCGCCCCCTGCCGCCTCGGCATAGCCGATGACCAGCGCGCAACGCGCGGCCCGCGCGGCGGCAGAGAGGCGCAGAAAGGCCAGGTGGTTGGCAGGCAGGGCATGGCCGGGCAGATCCGCCAGATTGTAGCCCGGCAGCCAGATCTCGGGCAGCACCAGCACATCCGTGCCCATGACCCCCGCAGCGGCAAGGGCCGTTTCGGCCTGTGTCAGGGCCAGATCAAGGTTTCCGGCAGGGGATGGGGATTGCAGCAAGGCTGTACGCATGGTGAGACAAGCGGGGGGGGGGGGCCCCCCCCCCCCCCGGGAAGTAGGGGGACAAAAA
>JBKBNP010000051.1:22094-31216 GCA_046295215.1 Pseudorhodobacter sp.
CCCGCCGGGGGCGCTGCCCCCGGACCCCCGGGATATTTAGGGACAGAAAAAGGGGGGCGGGGTTTTGTGCCGCGCCCCCCGGCGGTTCATTTTTTCAGGTTGATCCAGATCGCGTCATAGAGCTTTTGCGTGTCCTCGTCGCAGACGGCGATGAAGGCACCGGGGGCGGCCTCGGCGGGCGGGTTGTTTTCCGGGCTGGTGCGGATCTCGTCCTCAAGGAAGGGCTCCACCCCTGTCACCCCCGCCGTATAGGCCGCGTAATTGGTGACGGCGGCGGCGTTTTCCGGCTCCAGCAGGAAGTTCATGAATTTCAGCGCGTTCTCCCGGTTGGGCGCATTTTTCAGCAGCACGACATTGTCCATCCAGACAACATGGCCTTCCTTCGGGTAGGAATATTCGACATTGGCGCCTTCGGCCCGCGCCTTGGCGGAAAAGCCGTTATAGATCATCCCCGCCGCCGCATCACCCGAGACCAGCACATCCTTGGCGGTGTCGGAGCCGAAGCTGGCCCAATGCACCTTGGCCGCGACCAGCATGTCCGACAGCGCGCGGAGCTGATTGCGGTCGGTGTTGCATTGCGGCATGCCCATATAGAGCGAGGCCAGCGCCAGCACCTCGCCCTGACTGTCCAGCACATTGATGCGGCCGCGCAATTCGGTGGGCGGGTCGAAGATGATGGAAAGTGATCCGATATCACCCGCATAGACATCGCGGTTCACCGAAAAGGACGTCGAGCCCCATTGATAGGGGATCGACGATGTGCGGCCCGGATCGAAGGGCACATCCACCCATTGCGGGGCGATATTGGCGAAGTTCGGCAGTTCTTCGGGCGTGAAGGTATCGAGTAGCCCTTCACCGGCCATGATTTCCACCATGTAGTCACCCGGCACGGAAACGTCATATTCGCCCAGTTTGCCCGCCTTCAGCGTGGCCAGCATGGCCTCGTTGCTGTCGAACGTGTCGATGGTCACGCGGATGCCGGTTTCGGCGGTGAACTTGTCCACCAGTTCCTGCGGCATGTATTCGAACCAGTGATAGACCGAGAGCGAGCCTTGGGCATGGGCGGAGGTGGCAAGGGCCGTCAGCGCGGCGGTGGTCAGAAGGCGGTTCATGGAAAGGCTCCTTTGTTGGGATTACGGGCTCTGACGGCCCTTGCGGTTGATGAGGTAGGAGAGGGTGACGAAGAGAATGGAAACCCCCAGCATCATGGTCGAGATTGCCATGATATTGGGTTTGATCCCCTGCTTGACTGACCCGAAGATGGCGGTGGGCAGCGTCTCCATCCCCGCGCCTTTCACGAAATTCGTGATGATGAAATCGTCAAGACTGATGATGAAGGCCAGAAGGTAGCCCGACACCACCCCGGGCGCCATCAAGGGCAGCAGCACGAGGAAAAAGCTCTGCGTCCGGGTGGCGTAGAGGTCGCGCGAGGCCTGTTCATAGATCGCGTCGATTCCTTGCAGGCGGGCAGCGATGGGCAGATAGGCAAAGGGGATGCAGAAGGTGACATGGGCGATCAGGATGGTCAGATAGCCGGTCGTCAGCCCGATCATCGAAAAGAAGATCAGCGTCGCCACCGCAATCACGATCTCCGGCACCATCAGGGGCAGGTTCAGCATCGCGAAGGTCAGCGACCGGCCCTTGAACGCGCCCGCCCGCAGCATGGCCAGGGCGGCAGAGGTGGCGATCATGCTGGCGATCGTTGCCGCCAGAAAGGCGATGGAGAGCGAATTCCACGCGGCCTCCTTGAAGCGCGGCGCCTCCGGTCCGGTGAACACATCGACATACCAGCGCCAGGAAAACCCGCCCCAATTGGTGATCGAGGGGGAATCGTTGAAGGAATAGATCATCACCACCAGCAGCGGCACATAAAGCACGGTCAGGCAGACCACCGTCATGGCGAGGAATCCAGGGTAATGGCGCACACCACGCAGGGCCATCAGCGCGCCTCCTGCCGGGCGACATTGCGCGCGTAGAGCATCAGGAGGATCAGCACCAGCGTCATCAGGATCATCGACACCGCCGCCCCGAACGGCCAGTTGCCGAGCGAACGTTTGAACTGTTCCTCGATCAGCGACCCGATCATGAAATTCTTGGCCCCACCCAGCAGGTTTGGGGCAAGAAAGGCCCCCAGCGAGGGGATGAACACCAAAATACAGCCCGCGATCACACCGGGCTTGACCATCGGCAGCACGATCTCGCGCAGCGTCACCCAGCGGTTTGCATAGAGATCCGCCGCCGCCTCGGAACAGGCGAAATTGTAGCGCTCGACGGCCGCATAGATCGGCAGCACCATGAAGGGCAGGTAGCTGTAGAAGAGGCCCAGTTGCACGGCGAAATCGGTATTGATGAGTTGCAGCGGCGTCGAGATTACCCCCGCCCCGATCAGCGCATCGTTCAAAGGCCCGTTTTCACGGATCAGGAAGCGCAGGGATACGGTGCGGATCAAGAGGTTGACCCAGTAAGGCACGGTGATGAGGAACAGCCAGACGCCCCGCGTGGCGGGTGGGCGCGTTGCAATGAACCAGGCCGTCGGAAAGCCGATGACAAGGCATATCAGCGTCGCGATCCCGGCCTGAAGGATCGAGCGGCCGAAGATGGTGATATAGGTCCATTCCATCCGGGGCGGTTCATCGCCGAACAGCCCCCGGTCGAGGAAGAACTGGTCATAGGCGGCAAGCGAAAACTCCCAGATCACCCCGCCCCGGAATTCCTTGGTCAGAAAGGAATAGACCGCCATCAGCAGCACCGGCAGCACGAGGAAAACCCCGATCACCACCCAGGACGGCAGCAGCAAGGGCACGATCAGACCGCGATAGCCCTTGTCCTCGGCCCCGCCGCCGGTGGGCACGCCGCCCGCCATCAGTCGGCCAGAAGGCGCGCGGCACCTTCCTCCAGATGCAGGCCGATGCGGGTGCCTTGGGACGGAACCTCGGTCTGCGCGGAGTTCTGCAGTCGCACATGCAGCTCTGTCCCGCCATCGAGCCGCGCCATCAGTTGCAGATCGGTGCCGAGATAGACCACCCGTTCCACCACCGCCTCGATCTCCCCGCCCACAGGGGCAATCGACAGGCGTTCGGGCCGGATGGACAGATGCTGCCGCCCGCCCGCGTCGCCTGCAGCGGGGCAGGTCAGCCGATGCCCGCCGGGCAGCACGACCCGCGCCATGCCGCCTGAGACGCTTTCGACATCGACGTCCAGCAGGTTCGTCTCACCGATGAAATCGGCAACAAAACGGTTCACCGGGTTTTCATAGATGTCCCGCGCCGCGCCGATCTGTTGCACCCGGCCCGCCGACAGCACCGCGATGCGGTCCGACATGGTCAGCGCCTCTTCCTGGTCATGCGTGACGAAGATGAAGGTGATGCCGGTCTCCTCCTGCAACTGCTTCAACTCCACCCGCATGGCCTGGCGCAGTTTCAGATCCAGCGCCGAAAGCGGTTCATCCAGCAGCAGCACCTTGGGATCCGGGGCGAGCGCGCGGGCCAGCGCCACACGCTGCTGCTGGCCGCCCGACAGATGTGCGGGCAGGCGGCCGGCAAAGGCCGACAGATGCACCATTTCCAGCATCCGCCCCGCCCGCGCCCGCCGTTCCGCCAGCCCGATGCCCTTCATCTTCAGCCCGAAGGCCACATTGTCGATCACCGACATATGCGGAAAGAGCGCGTAATTCTGGAAAACGGTGTTCACGGGGCGGTGGTTCGGCTCCAGCCCCGCGATGTTCTGGCCATAGAGCAGGATTTCCCCGGCCGAGACATTCTCGAACCCGGCGATCATCCGCAAAAGCGTGGTCTTGCCACAGCCCGAAGGCCCCAGCAGCGTGAAGAACTCATTGTCGAGGATCGAGAGCGACACCGAGTGCAGCGCCGTGAACGTGCCATAGGTCTTGGCAACCTCGCGGATGTCGATGGCGGTGGTCATGGCCGGGTCATACCCCCTGTATGGTCCATAAAGGGTAGATGCGGGCTGGGCAGGGGGTATATACCCCCAGAGAGGTATCCATGAGACGCGCGCCATGAAAGCCCTTCCCAATCTGGCGGAAACGCAACTGGCCGACTGTATCCTGCGGCTCGGCAAGCCCGGATTCGAAGCTGCGCTCTGGCGGTTCCTGCGGCGCATGGCAGCGCCCGACAACCTGATCGTGCTGGCCTACCGCGATTCCGGCCCGCCGCAGGTGCTGTATCACCTGACCGACCATCCCCCGGTCTTTGCCGAACTGGAACGCACCTATCTGTCAGGGGCTTACCGGCTCGATCCCTTCTACGACCTGCATCTGCAACGGGTCAGCGCCGGGGCCTACCGGCTGCGTGACGTGGCCCCCGACGCCTTTCACCGCAGCCGCTATTTCATCGAATATTACGACCAGACGACGCTGGTGGACGAACTGACCTTCGTGGCCTATCCCGCGCCCGGCGTTTCGCTCAATATCTGCCTCGGGCGCGATGCCTCGTCCGGGCGGCCCTTCACGGAACGCGAGATGGAAACCTGCCAGCGGCTTTCGGGGGTGATCGTGGCCCTGTGCGAATCGCACTGGTCCGGACTCGCGCAGGGAACCGGGCCTGCCGATGATGTGGCGGCGCTTCTGTCCGGCGCGCTGGCCGCCCGGCATGGGCTGTCCTTGTCGCCGCGTCAGGTCGAGGTTGCGCTCCTGATCCTGCGGGGGCATTCCACCATGTCGATCGGGCTGCGTCTGGGGCTTTCGCCACAGACCATCAAGGTGTTCCGCAAGCAGCTTTACGCGCGTTGCCAGATCTCGTCACAGGCAGAGCTTTTCGCGCTGATGCTGCCCCTTCTGGGCGAGGCGACGGTGCCGGGCTGACCGGCAGCCCGTTCAATTCAGTTGGAAATGAAGGGGATAGCGCCCATCCTCGAAATCACCGAAGAGGTCGGGCAGGTCGGGATGATCCACCGGTTCGCCGGTTTCATCGGGCACGAGGTTCTGTTCCGACACATAGGCGACGTAATAGCTTTGGTCGTTTTCGGCCAGCAGGTGATAGAAGGGCTGGTCTTTCGACGGTCGGCTGTCCTCGGGGATATTTTCATACCATTCGTCAGTGTTGGAAAACATCGCATCCACATCGAACACGACACCCCGGAAGGGATGCTTGCGATGGCGCAGGATCTGCCCAAGGTGATATTTCGCGCGTGTTTTCAGCATGGCTTGCGCCCCCCGACAGTGGTTAGTAATCCGTTACGGCCCCGTTTGTCTACCGGGCTCCACCTCTGGCCCGGAAACAGTCTGTGACCCTAATCCTGACAGTCCTGCAAATCGTTGCCCCGGTCGGATTGCTGGCCCTGACCGGCTTTGTCTGGGTCAAGGCCGGGTTCGAATACCGCATGGAATTCGTCACCCGGCTGGCGATGACGCTGGCCACGCCCTGCCTGATGTTCACCGCCCTGATGAAAACCGAGGTGGACCCGGCCTCCCTCGCCGCCGTGGCCCTGGCGGCCTGCGCCTGTTTTGGGGCTCTCGCGCTGATCTGGTGGGGGTTTGTCACCGTGACCGGGCTGGAGCGGCGCACCTATATGGCACCGATGATCTTCGGCAATACCGGAAATGTCGGTCTGCCCATCGCGCTTTTCGGGTTTGGCGAAACCGGGCTTGGCTACGGGGTCGCGATCTTTGCGGTGTCCTGCATCTGGTCCTTCACGCTGGGGGCATGGCTGATGACGCGGGGCGGGTCGGTCTGGGCGGTCCTGCGCGAGCCTGTCGTGGGCACCACGCTGCTGGGTGCGCTGTTCCTGTGGCAGGGCTGGCATACGCCGGGCTGGCTGACCTCCTCGCTGGACCTGATCGGGCAGATGGCGATTCCGATGATGCTGATCACGCTCGGCGTGTCGGTCGCGCGGCTGACACCGGGGCGGCTGGGCCGCGCGGTGTGGCTGTCGGTGCTGCGCATGGGGGTTTCGGTTGCGGTGGCGGTGGCCGTCGGGCTGGCCTTCGCGCTGGAGCCGGTGGCCTTTGCCGTGCTGGTGCTGCAAATCTCCACCCCCGTCGCGGTAACAGTCTACATGCTGGCTGCCCGCCACGGGGCGGATGCCGATGCGGTTGCGGGGCTGGTCATCACCTCCACCCTGCTTGCCGTTCTCGGCATCCCGCTCACACTTGCGTTCCTGATCTGAATTTTCGGGGCACCGCCATTTCCTTAGGGGTCGCTTTGCCCTATGCTCGCGCAAAAATAACCGTGCGAGGGGCATAATGAGCAGCTTTCTCCGCGCGTCGACCCTGTTGCTTCTGCTGGCGGCCTGTGGCGGCGGCGGCGGCAACTTCTCGGCGCCCCGCGATCTGGAAAACGCCTGCGCAATTGTCGCAGAGCGGCCGCAATATTACCGCGCCATGCAGGCGACCGAACGCAAATGGGGCGTGCCAGTGCATGTGCAGATGGCGACGATCCATCAGGAGTCCAAATTCATCGGGGATGCCAAGACCCCGCACCGCTATGCATTGGGCGTGATCCCGCTGGGCCGCCAAAGCTCCGCCTTCGGCTACAGTCAGGCGCTGGACGGCACTTGGGAGGAATATCAGCAGGAAGAACGTCGCAACCGCGCGCGGCGCGACCGCATCGCCGATGCGACCGATTTCATGGGCTGGTATATGGACAAGACCGAAAAAGGCCTTGGCATTTCCAAACATGATGCCCGCAACCAGTATCTTGCCTATCATGACGGGCGGTCGGGCTATGCCCGCGGCACACATAATTCGAAGCCCTGGCTTCTGGCCGTGGCAGGCCGGGTCGAGGAACGCTCGCAGCGCTACCGCGCGCAGCTTGCCACCTGCCGCCGTTAACGGTTTCCGCGCCGTTCCAGCTCGAAATTGATGTCGAACAGCGAGTTTGCCATCCGCGCGCCCTTCTTCATTTCGCCCAGAATGACGGTGGTTTCCTGCCCGCTGTCATCGCGGATCACCCATTGGCGCAACTCGGTGGGATTGGCGGTGAACACTAGTTCGATCGACCCATGGTTCGGGTTGTCGGGATCCTGTGCGCGCACCCGCGTCGTGTTGCCTTCCTCGCGATGCGCCGTCACCATCCGCGCCCGGGCCAGATTGACATTCTGCGCGAGAATGATGCTCAGCGGTGTGCGCGACAGCGGATACTGTTCCGCCGACTGGTTGGATTTCGCATCGAAAATCGCGACCGTGCCGGACCCCGCAATCACCAGATTGCGGTCGGGCGGCGCATATTCGAACCGCACCCGCCCGGGCCGCTGGATGAAGATCCTGCCGGTGGAGATTGTGCCATCCGAATTGATCTGCGTGAATTCCGCCTCCGCCGTGGTCAGCGAATTGAGATAGCGCGACAGTTCGGCCAGCGGGATTTTCGCATGCGCCGGTATGGCCAGCGCGGTCATCAGCGCCATCGCGCCGAAGGGCGCCATCACTGTGCGGAAAAAGGATCTGCGGTTCATGCTCGGTCCGTTTCTATTGCCCGTTTTCATCCATATAGGCGCGTCTCTGCCCTGCCGCATCCCCCTGAAACACAGCAACACGGCAGAGTGAGAAGAACGGCGCCACCGCTATTTCAGTTCCCCGAACATGTGCAGCAGCCGCAGCGCCAGCGGGCGCGGCAGCACGTCCGAGGATCCGGCATGCAGGCAATGGCAGTAAAGCCGGTAGCCCTCTCCCGTCTGCACCGCGGCGGCAAAGGCCGCACGGTGCCAGTCGCAGGCCGCCGCGTGCAAGGCCCCCACCCCCGGCAGGGCCTTCAGCGCCGCAATCTCCGCTGCCAGCGGTTCGGCCCAGAATTGCATCACCTCATTGCGCTCGGTGTTGAAATTGCGCTCCACCCAATAGGAGAGGTCGATGGATTTTCCCTTGCGATTGGCCAGCCCCCGCGCAGATTTCACGATGAAGCTTTCCGCCGACCGCAGCGAGTAATGGTGCATCTCCGCCAGCGCCCGCCCCTCGCTGAGCCCCAGCAGGGACAGCCGCCCGTCCTGCATCGCAAAACTTTCGGGCAGGGCCGCCCCCGCGCCGTCCACCCATTGCGGCGGGGCGGCATCCTTGTGGCGCTTGGGCCGGTGGATGCCCGCCGCACGAAAGCTTTCCGGCCGGAACAGCGTCTTGAACATGCTCGCCGCAATCGGGTGCAGCAGACCGGGTGGGGCACACCAGTTGAACTGCGCCGTCACCGGCAGGTCGCGAAAGGCCAGAACACCCCCTGCCCCGAACAGCCGCCATGGCAGAGCCACCGCCGCCGTCCCATCGGGAAGGGCTGCGACCAGATCGGCCAGACGATGCGCCCCGGCCTTTATGAACGGAAATTCATCCACGTCGCTGAACAACATCCAGCCCGCCGCCTTGCGCGCCGGATGCTTCCATGCCGCCGCCAGCGCCTGCCATTGCGCGCCCTTCTCGGGGTCGACCGTCTGGCGGACATGGCTCACCACCCCCGCCGCCAACAGCGCGTCCAGCATCGCATCCGTGCCATCCGAACAATCGTTTGAGAAGATCAGGAAATCCGTGACCCCGATCAGCCGGTGATAGGCGATCCATTCCAGCAGGAACGGGCCTTCATCCTTCATCGAGGTGACAGAGAATATGCGCATCTGTGCCGCCCCTCTGAGGATACTGCTGGGGGCATCCTAGGAGATGCGGGCGGGAGGGTGCAATCGGGGATGCGGGAGCCTTGCGATGAACCCATAGCGGATGGGCCGCAGCACAACGCCACGAGGGCCGATCCGCCCTCACTTGAACGCCTTGCCGCACGACCGCGCCGCGTTTCACTTGATCAGCACGCTCAATCGGGCATTAATGCTCGCAAGCGGCGGCACGGTTGCAGACTGTCGGCAAACGCAGGCTGCGCGTGTTCTCAAACTGGAGCATTAAAAGGCAATGGAGAACACCGGCAAGCTGAACCGCTCCGGGTTTGCCGGAGGCTGGTTGCCATTCGTTACACGGCCCTGACTTCGGTTGCCAGAGCGGTGTAGTAGTTTGCCTCGGCTTCGGCGGGCGGGATGTTCCCGAAGGGCTTGAGGAGGCGGCGGTTGTTGAACCAGTCGACCCGTTCGAGGGCATCGAGAACGGTTGCCGATCGTGGCGCCATCGGTCCAAGCCCGATCGGCGACGGCATGAGGGGATGTGCTGACGCGCCAGCCGACGGTGAGGCATGCGCCGCCATTGG
>JBKBNP010000052.1:0-30665 GCA_046295215.1 Pseudorhodobacter sp.
TGTCTGCCCCCCCGACCCCCCGAGTATATTTGAGAACAGATGAAGAAAGAGAAGAAGTGATTTCGTTTTCCTTTCATCTGTTCGCAAATATCCTCGGGGGGGGTGCGCGCAGCGCGGGGGGGGCAGACAGCCCCCCCTGCTACGGTGGCAACGGGTGGTCGGGTCGTGGCGAGGCAATGCCATGACCGAACGCCTCTACCTCTTCGACACCACCCTGCGCGACGGCCAGCAAACCCAGGGCGTACAATTCTCCGCCGCCGAAAAGCGGCAGATCGCGCTGGGGCTCGATGCGCTGGGGATTGACCAGATCGAGGGTGGCTGGCCGGGGGCGAACCCGACGGACAGCGAGTTTTTCCGCGACGCGCCGCAGACCCGCGCCACGATGACCGCTTTCGGGATGACCAAACGGGTGGGGCGGTCTGCCGACAACGACGATGTGCTGGCCGCCGTGCTGGATGCGGGCACGCCTGCGGTCTGTCTGGTGGGCAAGGCGCATGTGTTCCATGTGGCAACCGCGCTCGGCTGCACGCTGGACGAGAACCTCGAGGCGATCCGCGCATCGGTCGCGCATCTGGTCGCCAAGGGGCGCGAGGCGCTGTTTGATGCAGAGCATTTCTTTGACGGCTACCGCGCCGACCCTGGCTATGCGCTGTCCTGCCTGCGGGTGGCGCTTGATGCCGGCGCGCGCTGGGTGGTCCTGTGCGACACCAATGGCGGCACTCTGCCCGCCGAAATCGGGCGGATCACGGGCGAGGTGATCGCGGCGGGGATCCCCGGCGACCGGCTCGGCATCCATTGCCATGACGATACCGGCAATGCGGTGGCAGGCTCGCTGGCGGCTGTGGACGCGGGAGCGCGGCAGGTGCAGGGCACGCTGAATGGCTTGGGCGAACGTTGCGGCAATGCGAATCTCACGACGCTGATCCCGACCCTGCTGCTGAAGGAGCCCTATGCCAGCCGGTTCCGGACGGGGGTGAGCCTTGAGGGGTTGCGGGGCCTCTTGATACTCTCGCGCACGCTGGACGACATATTGAACCGGGTGCCGAACCGGGCCTCGCCCTATGTGGGCGCCTCGGCCTTTGCGCATAAGGCGGGGCTGCATGCCAGCGCGATCCTGAAAGACCCCACCACCTACGAACATGTGCCGCCCGAAACCGTGGGCAATGCGCGCATCATCCCGATGTCCAATCAGGCCGGGCAGTCGAACCTGCGCGCGCGGCTGGCCGCGGCGGGCATCGAGGTGGAGGCGAAGGATGCGCGGCTCGCCACCATCCTCGACGAGATCAAGCGGCGCGAGGATGAGGGCTATGCCTATGACGGCGCGCAGGCGAGTTTCGAACTGCTGGCGCGGCGCGAACTCGGCCTCTGTCCGCAGTTTTTCGAGGTGAAGCGGTATCGCGTCACGGTAGAGCGGCGCAAGAACAAGTATGATCGCATGGTCAGCCTGTCGGAGGCGGTCGTGGTGGTCAAGATCGGCGACCGCAAGATGCTGTCAGTGTCGGAATCCATGGACGCAAGCGGCACCGATCGCGGGCCGGTCAATGCGCTGTCCAAGGCGCTGGCCAAGGATCTGGGGCCGTATCAGGCCATGATCGACGATATGAAGCTGGTCGATTTCAAGGTGCGCATCACCCAGGGCGGCACCGAGGCGGTGACGCGGGTCATCATCGACAGCGAGGACTCGTCGGGGCGGCGCTGGTCCACGGTGGGGGTCAGCCCGAACATAGTGGATGCAAGCTTCGAGGCGCTGCTGGATGCGATCAACTGGAAGCTGATCCGCGACAGCGAGGTCGGGCAAAAGGCCGCCGAATGAGCATTTTCGACCTTTTCGACGGTTTGGACAGGGCCGGGCCGGGGGACGGCGACAGCCTGCGCTGGGCCTTTGGGCTGGCGGGCAAGGGGCCTGCGGCACGGGTGCTGGATGCGGGCTGCGGGCGGGGCGCTGATACCGGGGTGCTGCTGGACCTGGCGCCCGAGGGCGGGGTGGTGGCGGTGGATCTGGCCCCTGAATTCATCGCCCATGTTTCCGCGATCCATCCGCGTGCCTGGGCCGAGATGGCCGACATGACAGCCCCCCCCGGCGGGCCGTTCGATTTCATCTGGTCGGCGGGGGCGGCCTATGCGGTGGGGATCGAGGCGGCGCTGACGGCTTGGCGGCGGCATCTGGCACCGGGCGGCCGCGTGGCTTTCTCGCATCTGTGCTGGCGGGTGGCGGAGCCGTCGCGGACCTCGCGCGATTTCTGGGCGTCCGAGGGCGCGATCCTGACCAGCGACGCGCAGCATCTGGAACTCATCGCGCGGGCAGGCTGGCGGGTGCTGGGGCATCAGTGGCTGCCGTCCGGGGCGTGGGCAGCCTACTATGACCCGCTGGCCGCGCGGCTGGACCTGTTGGAAATGCAGGCGGGCACGACCGATCTGATTGCCTCTTTCCGGGCCGAGATTGCGCTCTGGCGGCAGCATGGCGAGGAATATGGCTATCTGCTGGCGGTGGTGGAACCGGCATGAGCGACGCCTGCGCGACCCTTGTGGAACGGGGCGATCCCGCGCGCTTTGCCGCCGTGATGGCGGCACCGCCCGGCCTTCGCGCCGATCTGTTCACGCTCTTTGCCTTCCATCTGGAAGTGGCGCGCGCGCCCTGGGCGAGTGCCGAGCCGCTGGTGGCCGAGATGCGCCTGCAATGGTGGCGCGACGCCGCCGAGGCGGCGGGGCAGGGCGCGCCCGCCCCGGCGCATGAGGTTATGGGGCCGATGGCGCGGCTGATTGTGGCAAAGGACCTGCCCGGCGATGTGCTGGACGCGCTGGTGGCGGCGCGGCGCTGGGACATCTACCGCGATCCGTTCGAGGATGAGGCGGCGCTTGACGCCTATCTGGAGGCGACGGGGGGCGGGCTTTTGTGGATGGCGGCGCGGGTTTGCGGGGCGGGGGCGCAGGCGGAAGCGGCGGCGCGGGGCGCGGGCTGGGCGGCAGGGCTTGCGGCCTATCTGCAGGCGGTGCCGGAACTGGAGGCGCGGGGACGTATCCCGCTGGTCGACGGCCGGGCGGAGGCGGTGGCAAGCCTTGCGCGGCGGGGGCTTGCGCGGCTGGGGCTTGCGCGGCTGGGGCAGGCGCGGCGCGCGCGCGGGGCGCTGGGGGCGGGCAATGCGGGGCTTCTGTCGGCCTGCCATGCGGAGCCGCTCTTGCGACTGGCGGCAAAGGAGCCGGGCCGGGTGGCCGCAGGGGAGTTGCACCTGTCGGAGTTTGCCCGGCGCTGGCGGCTGTTGCGGGCGGGTGTCACCGGGGCATGGTAGGCGCCCGGCGTTGACAGGTGCTGGGGGGGGGGCGATACCGGGGCGTCGGCAGGCTCAGGGGCATTTGCAGGCCCCCGTGGTAATCCCCCCATTTTTAACGGGGTGCATCCGTAGAACTTACGCGGCCATTTTCAATTTCTGGGCGGGGGTGATCCCGCCGATGCCCATGTTCGGGCGGTCATTGTTGTATGTCCATAGCCATTGTGTTGCGAAGTCTTGGGCCTCCTCGATGGTTTCGATGATGTATTGGTCGAGACATTCATGCCGGAGTGAGCCATTGAAGGCGCCATTGGTTCGAGCCCAATGGCGAACGCGGTTGTAGCGCTCGATGTAGGCGTTCTGCTGCGGCTGTCCGGGTTGGATGTGCTGGATCGTGATGCCGCGTTTCTCGGCCCAGATCAGCAGCTTGCCACTGATGTATTCCGGGCCGTTGTCGACCCGAATGGTGCCTGGCTTGCCGCGCCATTCGATGATCCGGTCAAGGCTTCGGATGACCCTTTCGGCGGGCAGCGAGAAGTCGACCTCGATGCCCAGGCCCTCGCGATTGAAGTCGTCCAGCACGTTCAAGAGCCGGAACTGGCGGCCATCCCCCAGCCGGTCGGCCATGAAATCCATCGACCAAGTGATGTTCGGCGCCTCCGGCACCGCCAGTGCGTCGGGCTTGTCCCGCTTTAGCCGCTTGCGGGGTTTAATCCGCAGGTTCAGTTCCAACTCGCAGTAAATCCGGTAGACGCGTTTGTGGTTCCATGGATGCCCCTTCACGTTGCGCAAATGCAGGAAACACAGGCCGAAGCCCCAGGTCTTTCGGGCGTCCGTCAGCCCGACCAGCAGATCGGCGATCTCCTCGTTCTCGACCTTTAACTTCGGGCCATAGCGATAGCAGGTCTCGCTGACACCGAAAGCCCGGCAGGCCAGCGCAATGCTGACCTGGTGGCGCGCCACCGCTTTCTCGGCCATCTCTCGGCGTTGAGATGGCCGCGTCACTTTTTTCCCAGAGCCTCCTTCAACAGATCGGCCTGCATGCTCAGGTCCGCATACATCCGCTTCAGCCGCCGGTTCTCCTCTTCAATGGCCTTCATCTGGCTGATCAGCGACGCATCCATGCCGCCATACTTCGCCCGCCACTTGTAGAACGACGCGCTGCTCATGCCATGTTCACGGCACAGCTCGGCCACCGGCACACCGCCTTCGGCCTGACGCAGGATCGCAAGGATCTGCGCTTCTGTGTATCTGCTTGTCTTCATTCGAAATCTCCTCGTTCATCTTCCCGAGAAAATTCTACTTATGCAGCCCCTTGCTTTCGGGGGGATTACCCCTCTGGTGCCTGTCAGACCGCCATCGCCTCTGACAGCCGCGCTTCAAGCGTTGCCACATCCGGCACAAGGGCAAAGAAATCCCGCACTTCGGCACCGGCAAAACCCTCGGTCACGATATGGTCGATCAGCCCGGCAAGGGGCTGCCAGTAGCCCTCCACGTCCAGAAGGAAGATCGGTTTGCCATGCAGGCCGATCTGCCGCCATGTCAGCACCTCGAAGAATTCATCCAGACTGCCCGCGCCGCCCGGAAGCACCACGATGGCATCGCAATTCATGAACATCACCTTCTTGCGTTCGTGCATGTCCTCGGTGATGACAAGCTGTGCGAGGTCGCGCTTGCCCTGTTCGCGCGCCATCAGATGCGTGGGGATTACCCCCATCGTGGCCCCGCCGCCTGCCATCGCGGCGCGCGCCACCTCGCCCATCAATCCGACATCACCCGCGCCATAGACCAGCCGCCAGCCGCGTGCCGCGATCATCGCGCCGGTCCGGCCTGCGGCCTCGGCATAGGCGTCACGCGCACCGGGACGAGAGCCGCAAAAGACACAGACGGAGCGCAGCGCGATCATGATATGGTATTCTCCGGTTGTGATTGTCCTTTGCCGTGGTATCGGGCTTCGGGGACAATGAAAAGCGGCGCGCTTTGCAAGCGGGCCGGGCTGCGAGGGTGACGATGGGGGAAGGCGCCGGATCGGGGATCGTAACGGGGGCCATGGTGAAAGGCGCGGCACTGGCGGTGGCGGTGGTCGCCGTTGCCGGGATCGCCGCTCATTTCATGTTGCGGGAGGCGGGAGGCGATGACCCGTCGGTGTCGCTTGCCGCGATGCCGGAGCCTGCGCCGGGGAGCGCCGTGCCGGACGCACCTGTCACCGACCCCTCTGTGGCCGGGGCCGCTGATCCGGTTGCGCCGGAACCTTCGCCTGCCGCCGCTCCCGTGCCGCTGGCAGAGGCGGCCGCGCCCGAACCAACGCCCGAACCAACGCCCGAACCAAGGCTCGCGCCTGCACCGGTGCCGCCGTCTTTTGACGTGCTGCGGATCGAGCCGGATGGCTCGACGCTGGTCGCGGGGCGGGCACATCCGGGAAGCGGTGTCGCGGTTCTGGTCGATGCAGTGGAGGCGGGGTCCACCATGGCCGGGCCGGGGGGGGAGTTTGTCCTGCTGTTCACGCTGCCGCCGAGTGTCACGCCAAGGCTGATGACGCTGCGGATGCGGCTGGCGGACGGGCGGGAGATCGGCTCGGTCGATCAGGTGGTGCTGTCGCCGGGCGATATTGCCCCGCCTGCGGAGGCTGTCGCGGCGGTGGAGCCCGTGCGGGAGGCGGAACCGGCAGGGGTTGACGTCGAGATCCGCGCGCCAGGGCCGGAGGCGGGGGAGGAAGCGGAGGTCGCGGTTGCCGGGCCGGTCGAGTCGGCCGGGCCGGTCGAGGTATCAATGCAGCCTGATCCAGCGCCTGAAGCCGTGCCCGCGCGGATTGCCGGGGCCGTGCCGGAGGTTCAGCCGGTGCCGGAAAGGCCTGTGGAGGCGCCACGCGAGGGCACATCCGGGGCTGCGCCGGACCCTGCCGCCGGGGCAGTGGCGGAACAGGCGGTTCAGACCAGCCCTCGATCGGCAACCGAAACAAGTGCCGAACGGCCTGCAGAACAGGCTCCGGACCCGGTTGTGGAACTGGCAACAGGCCCGGCTGCGGAAGCCGCGACAGGCCCGGTTGTGGAAGCTGCAACGGGACCGGCTCCGGAAGCCGCAACGGGACCGGTTGTGGAATCGGCAACGGGACCGGCTGCGGAACCTGCGACCGAAGTGCCAACCGAACTGGCAACGGGCCCGACTCCCGAATTGCCCCCCGAACCGACTGCGGAACTGGCTCCCGAACCGGTTGCGGTTCCCGAACCTGCCCCGCAACCCGAGATGGCGGCGATCCTGCTGGGACCGGAAGGCGTGCGCGTGCTGCAACCCGGTCGTGAGGCCGCGCCGGGCCAGATGCGCCCGGTGAGCATCGACGCGATTTCCTATACCGCGACGGGGGCGGTGCAGATGGCCGGGCGGGGCATGCCGGGGGCGCTGGTGCGGCTTTACCTCGACACCCGGTTGCTGACGGAGTTTGCAGTGGCGGCAGATGGCGGCTGGGGCGGGGTGCTGCCTGAGATCGCACCGGGGGTCTATACCCTGCGGGCCGATCAGATCGGTGAGGGCGGGCGCGTGACCGCACGGTTCGAGACCCCCTTCCAGCGCGAATCGCTGGAGGCCCTGGCTGCGGCGACGGGCCGGGTTCTGACGGAGGAGGCCCCGCCTGCACTGTCTGTCGGGGCGAAGATCGACGCCGCTCCCGAACCGGCATCCGGGGCGCAGGGCCTTGCGCCCCCCGATGCGCTGGTGGTGGAAGCCACGGAGGCCGGAGCGGTGGTCGAGGCTGCGGCTGTGACGGGCCCTGTATCCGGGGCCAATGCGGCGAATGTTGCGGGCTCGTCCGAGGCGTCGGGGCAGGGGGACATTCTCTCCGGGGCTGCTGTGCAGGAGACGGTGGAGGGACAGGCCGGGACGGCGTCACCGCCCGGACCCGAAAGTGCCGGGAGTGTTGTGGCAGAGGCATCGACCGCCGCCACAGGCGCTGACCCCGGCCCCGTGGCATCCCCGGCGACGACACCGGCCCCGGCCTCCGATCCGGTCCCGGCACCGGTTGCCGAAACGGCTCCGGTTCCCGCAACGTCAACGGCTCCCGCACCCGCCACACCCTCTGCACCCGGACCTGCTACACAAGGTGCTGTGCCGGTGGTGCAGGCTCCGGTCGCAGGGGGGGATGTCGTTCCCGGTCCTGCCGCTGCGCCCGCGCCACCGCCGGAACCGGTGGCGGCCGTGCCGGTGACGCAGACCGCTGAGGCTGCCCCGCCCGCCCCCCCGGCTCCGGTCAGCGTGACGGTGCAGCCGGGCTTCACGCTCTGGGCCATCGCGCGGGACCAACTGGGCGAGGGGATCCTCTATGTGCAGGTGTTCGAAGCCAACCGCGACCGGATCCGCAACCCGGACCTGATCTATCCCGGACAGGTCTTTGCCATTCCGGAGCGGCCCGCGCCCTGAGGCCCTCCGCCCCGTCCGGAGCGGGGCGCACGGGTCGGGCGGTCTGGTCTTTCCCCGGCAGGGGCGCTAAACCTGCGGGCCGATCACCGGGGAAAAACAATGCGCCGCGTCACCACCACCGCCACCAGCGCCGACCGCGACAGCACGAGCGCGCGCCCGATGCAGACGATCCGCCGGGTTCTGCCCTATCTCTGGCCCGCGGATGCACCCTGGGTGCGGCGGCGGGTGGCCATGGCGATGGTCTTTCTCCTGCTGGCCAAGATCGTTTCCGTCTCGACCCCGGTATTCTACAAATTCGCGGTGGATGCGCTGGCGGGAGATGCGGGCGACCCCGGCACCCTTCTGGCGGTGGGGGCGGTCGGTCTGACCGTGGCCTATGGCATGGCGCGGCTGCTGTCGGTGGGCTTCGGCGAATTGCGCGATGTGGTCTTTGTGCGGGTCGGGCAACGCGCGCTGCGCAAGTTGGCGCTGGAGACCTTCACCCATATCCACCGCCTGTCGATGCGCTATCACATTACCCGCAAGACGGGGGGGCTGAGCCGGATCATCGAGCGCGGCGTGAAGGGCGTCGATTTCCTTCTGCGCTTCATGCTGTTTTCCATCGGCCCGCTGATCCTCGAACTGACCATGGTGGCGGTGATCTTTGCCGTGGTGTTCGGATTTTCCTATATGGCGGTCGTGGTGGTCACCATCGCGCTCTATGTCACCTTCACGCTGCGTGTCACCGAATGGCGCGTGCGGATCCGCAAGGAAATGAACGATCAGGACACGGATGCGAACCAGAAGGCCATCGACAGCCTGCTGAATTTCGAGACCGTCAAGTATTTCGGTGCCGAGGCGCGCGAGGCGGGCCGATATGACGGGGCGATGCAGCAATACGAGGTTGCCGCCGTCAAGACGGGGCAGAGCCTGTCGTTCCTGAACTTCGGGCAATCGCTGCTCATCACCTCGGGTCTTGTGATCGTGATGGTGATGGCGGCGATGGGGGTGCAGGCGGGCCGGTTGACGGTGGGCGATTTCGTGATGGTCAACGCCTATCTGATCCAGATCACCATGCCGCTGAACTTCCTCGGGACGGTCTACCGCGAGATCAGGCAGGCACTGGTCGATATGGGCGAGATGTTCGGCCTCCTGTCCCAGCCTGCCGAAGTGACCGACAGGCCCGGTGCCACCGATCTGAAGGTGACGGGGGGCGAGGTCGTGTTCGACAATGTGAGCTTCGACTATGAAACCGAACGCGCGATCCTCAAGGGCATTTCTTTCCGCGTCGGGCCGGGGGAGCGGGTGGCGCTGGTCGGCCCGTCCGGGTCGGGCAAGTCCACCATCGGGCGGCTTCTGTTCCGGTTCTATGACGTGACGGGGGGCGCGGTGCGCATTGACGGGCAGGATCTGCGCGACGTGACGCAGGACAGCCTGCACGCGCAGATCGGTGTCGTGCCGCAGGATACGGTGCTGTTCAACGACACTGTGCTTTACAACATTGCCTATGGCCGCCCCGAGGCCAGCCGCGAGGAGATCGAGGCGGCAGCGCGCGCCGCCAAGATCCATGACTTCATCCTGTCGCTGCCGCAGGGCTATGAGACGACCGTGGGCGAACGGGGCCTGAAACTCTCGGGCGGGGAAAAGCAGCGCGTGGGGATTGCCCGCACGCTGCTGAAGAATCCGCCGATATTGCTGCTGGACGAGGCGACCTCGGCGCTGGACACGCAGACCGAGCGCGACATTCAGGACAGCCTGCTGGCCATGGGGCAGGGGCGGTCGGTCATCACCATCGCGCACCGGCTGTCCACCATTGCGGATGCGGACCGAATCGTGGTGCTGGAGGCGGGTGTGATCGTGGAGGAGGGCCGCCACGAGGATCTTGTGCTGCGCGGCGGGCGCTATGCCGCGATGTGGGCGCGCCAGTCGAGCGAGGAAGAGGAAGCCGCCGCCTGAGACGGACTGCGGTCGCGTTTCGGGCTGCAGATCGCCGGCGGGCCGCTGGTGCAATGCCTGATCTGCGCGCGTTTTACGGTTGTGCGGGTGGTTCCCCCGGTCCTTGATGCGGCGGCGGAGGGCATGGGAGCAAGGTTGCGTAGGGAGTGTCCCGAGTTGGATGCCTGCGGCAGATGCGGACCGGGATTGATGCGGACCGGGAGTCCGGCGACCGGGGCCGCGTGTCAGATCCCGGTGCCCTGCAGCACGCCATGTTCCATCGCGTAGCGCGTCAGCCCGGCGGTCGAGCTGATCCCGAGCTTGCGCTTGATGTTCTTGCGGTGCGTTTCCACCGTGCGCACGGAAATATCCAGCGCGATGGCGACTTCCTTGTTGGCCCGGCCCTGCGCCAGTTGCAAAAGGATAGTCTGTTCGCGCGAGGTCAGCGCCTCGCGGGCGGAGCGGTCGCATGGGTTGATGGAGGCGGCAGCCCCGGCACAGAGGTAGCGTTCGCCCTGCATCACGGTGTCGATGGCGCGCTTGACCTCCTCGGTCGGCACGTCCTTGAGCAGATAGCCCATGGCGCCGTGGTTGAGCGCGGTGGAGATATATTCGGCGCTGTCATGCATCGACAGGATCAGGATGCGGGTGTCGGGGCGGCGTTCGAGGATGATCTCGGTCGCGGCCAGCCCGTTCACCTGCGGCATGTTCAGGTCCATCAGCAGCACGTCGGGATCGAGATCGGAAATCCGGTCGATGGCCGCGCGCCCGTTGGGCAGGGTGCCGACCACGGCGATGTCGGGATAGGTTTCAAGGATGGCGCGGATGCCTTCGGCAACCATCGGGTGATCGTCCACGATCAGGACGCGGGTCGGTTCGGTCATGCGCTTTCCCTTTTTGCACCCTCTGGCGTCAGCATATGGCTGAGCGGCACCTGTGCCTCGATCGTCGTGCCCTCCCGCGATGACAGGATGCGCAGCGATCCGTCAAGTCTTTCCACCCGTTCGGCCATGTTGCGCAGGCCGAGCCCCTGCATTTCCCGGTGCCCTTCCGACATGCCGCGCCCGTTGTCCTGCACGCGCAGCACCGCGCCCGATTTGGTGCCGCGCACCATGACCGTCACCTTGCCCGCGCCGGAATGGCGTTCGGCATTGGTCAGCGCCTCCTGCGCGATGCGGTAAAGCGCGATCTTGGCATCGCTGTCGAGCCGGTTGCGGAACGGGTTGGTGACGAATTCCGTCTCGATTCCGGTGCGGCGGCCGAATTCCTCGGTCAGCGATTGCAGCGCGGGGCCGAGACCGAGGTCATCGAGGATGCCGGGGCGCAGGTCGCGGCTGATGCGGCGCACCTCCTGGATCGCGCCGTTGAGATTGTCGATGCCGGAGGTGAGGCTTTCGCTTGCGCGGTCGTCGCCCGAGGTCAGCCGCCGCCGCGCCAGTTCCAGCGTATAGCGGATGCCGACGAGGATCTGGCTGATGCTGTCATGGAGTTCGCGCGCGACGCGGCCGCGCTCTTCCTCCTGCGTGTCGAAAACGCGCTGGGTCAGGGCCTTGAGCTTGCTTTCGGCAAGGCGCCGCTCGCGCAGGTTGATGAACAACCCCGACAGGAACACCACCAGCACCGAGGCGAGCGTGATACCCCAGATGAAAAGGAAGGTCCGGCGCACGCGGGCCTCGGTCTCGGCCCGGGCAGCGGCGACCGATTGCAGCACGTCGTCGATGAAGATGCCGGTGCCGACGGCCCATCGCCAGTCCTGCAAGCCGATCACATAGGACACCATCAGCCCGCGTTCCCCCGACGAGGGCTTGGGCCAGACATAGCTGTGGAATCCGGCGCCTTCCGACCGCGCGATGCGGATGAATTCATCCACGACGGGCGTGCCGCTGGCATCCGTCAGCCCCTTCCAGTTGCGCTCGATCAGCCATGTCTGGCGCGGGCTGACCAGGTTCTTGCCATCGTAGTCATAGACGAAATAGAAGCCCTCGCTGCCATAGGTCATGGCGGCGAGGATCTGGAGAACCTCGCGCTTGGCCCTTTCGTCATTGGGCAGGGCATTGCCATAGATGATGCCGAAGGCCGTGCGCGCGATGGACAGGTAATTCTTCAGCTCTTCCTTCTTGGCGTCGATCAGCTCGCGTTCCAGACCCGCGATTTCGCGATCGGCCATCTGGCGGGCTTCGCGGGCCACCAGAAGGCTGATCGCCAGCGCGGCAAGAATCAGTGGCAGCGTCGCCAGAAGAAAGATCTTCTGGCCATAGCTGAGCCGCTTGCCCCGCGCATCAGTCGCCGATCCGGACATGCGATCCGCCCCCGATCCCAAAGTTCCGGCCTTGCCGGATTTCCCGGGCAGGATGCGGTGCGGGGGCGGGCAGGTCAATGCGCCACCCTGCGCAGGCCCCAAAAGCGGGGCCGTCTCCGCATTAATGGGTATTTCCATGAGCGTTGCACCCGCACTAAGGTCGCGACACGTCAATAGGACCCGGCCGTGCGGATCTGCGCACAAGGATCGGGCCGTCCAACAGGGAGGAATTTTATGGATCGTCGTTCATTTCTGACGAAGGCGGCACTCGGTGGCACCACGGCGGCGGTTGCCGGCACGCTGGCGGCACCGATATATGCCCAGGGCAAGCGCACGCTGACGCTGGTCACGACCTGGGGTCGCGGGGCGGCCGGGGTGCATGATTCCGCCGAGCGCGCGGCCAACCTCATCACCGAGATGACCGATGGCGAACTGACCATCGACCTCAAGGCTGCGGGCGAGCTGGTCGGGGCCTTCGAGGTGTTCGACGCGGTGTCCTCGGGTCAGGCCGACGCCTATCACGGTGCGGATTACTACTGGGTCAACCAGCATCCGGCCTATGCGTTCTATACCTGCGTGCCGATGGGCATGACTTCGCTTGAAATGATCAACTGGTATTACCATGACGGCGGGGCAGCGCTGCATGACGAGTTGAACTCGATCTTCGGCCTCAAGGGCTTCCTTGCGGGCAATACGGGCATGCAGGGCGGCGGCTGGTTCCGTCAGGAAATCAACAGCCCCGCCGATTTCAACGGGCTGAAGTTCCGCATGCCGGGCCTTGGCGGTCAGGCGCTGGGCCGCCTGGGCGCCAGCGTCCAGAACATCCCCGGCGGCGAGGTCTATCAGGCGCTGTCCTCGGGCGCGCTGGATGGCACCGAATGGATCGGCCCCTGGGCCGACGAGAAGATGGGCTTCCAGGAGATCACCAAGATCTACTACACCGCCGGGTTCCACGAACCGCAGGCCGCCCTGTCGCTGACCTTCAACGCCGATGTGTTCGACAGCTTCACCCCGGCCCAGCAGAAGATCGTCGAGATCGCCTGTGGCAACACGCATCAATGGAACCTCGGCCAATTCCACGCCAATCACGGTGCGGCGCTGGACCGTCTGCGGGCAGGCGGCGTCAAGACGCTGGAATTCGGGGATGACGTCTGGGATGCCTTTGCCCGCGTCGCCAAGGAAGTGCTGGACGAGAACATGGGCGATGACCTGTTCGCGCGCATCCGCACCAGCCATGACGAATCGCTCAAGCGGTCGGCGGCCTGGCTGTCGCAGGGCGAGGGTCAGTATCACGCGCAGCGTGCCCGGATCCTCGGCGCCTGAGACAAGGCAAATGAACCAGACACCGCGCGCATCACTGCGCGCGGTGTTCCGGCATTAAGACCGGCTTTTGGGGGGTGCGGGAATGCTAGAGGCGTTTTGGGGGCTCGTGTCGGGCCTCTTCATGGGTCTGGTAAACATCGGCTGGCTGATCTTGAACCCGATGGCCTGGCTCGACTGGTCCGACCGGGCGGCCATGGGGCGGTTCATCTTCTACGGTGGCAGCAAGGAGTTCTTCTTTGCCGTCGCCGCCCTGCTGATCGTGATCCTGATCGCGGGCCTGATCTGGAAACGTGTCATGTGGGGCGTTGTGATCGGGCTTGAAGGGGTGGCGAACGGCCTTGGCCGGGTGTTCTGCTGGGCGGGCCTCCTGATGGTGTTCCAGCAGACCATGATCGTCTTCCTGCAACGCATCTTCCGGGTCAGCAGCATCGAGTTCGGCCCGTTTTCGCCCTTTGGCTACAACCTGATGCCGGGGACCGAGTTGTTCGGGTTCGATCTGCAATGGTGGGCGGAGGGGTTGAAACTCTACAATGCGGCGGTGATCGTGATGTGCGTGTCCTATACCTTCGTGCAGGGCGGCCATGTGCGGGTTGATCTGTTCTATGCGGGGGTGAAGTTCCGCACCAAGCGGGTCATCGACGCGCTGGGCGCGGTGTTCTTCATGATGCCGATGGCCGCGCTGATCTGGATCTATGCCTGGTTCTTCATGTGGCGCCATCTGGTCACGCCCAATGTCTCGGCTTCCGAACGGCTGGAGCAGGTCTTGCGCAAGGCCAATGTGATGCGCTGGAACATCGAGACCATCGGGCCAAGCCCCGGCGGGTTCAACGCCTATTTCCTGTTCAAGATCCTGATCGTGCTGTTTGCGCTTCTGGTCTTTCTGCAGGCGGTGGCGGTGCTGTTCCGGGCCATTGCGGAATGGCGCGAAGGCCCCGAGAGCGAGGGCAAACATCTGAGCCGCGATCTTCTCGACGCAGGCGCAATCAAGACGCATTAAGAACAGGGGCTGGGGATGTTTTTCGGACTGGACGGCGTCGAGGTCGGTATCCTCATCGTGTTTCTGTGCCTGTTTGGCGCGATCCTTTCGGGCTTTCCGGTGGCCTTTTCCATCGGGGGGGCGGGGATCATCGCCTTTGGCATCATCGCGGCGATGGACAGCGCGGGGGTGCTGACTCATACGGCCATCGACACCGGGGCGCAGGCCTACCGCGACCTTGTCGCGACGGGCGTTCCGGCCTTCGACATATCGACCTTCCGATACCCCGATCTGCCGACGGTGGAACAGCCGCTCTTTCCGCAGGGCTGGGAGTCGGCGATTGACCGCAACCTGTCCTTTGTCGTGAACCGGATGAACGAGCGGGTGATTGCAGGCGCCTCCATCGAGACGCTGCTGGCGGTGCTGATGTTCGTGATGATGGGCATCACGCTGGAACGGTCACGCATCGCCAATGACCTGCTGACCACCATGGCGCGGGTCTTCGGGCCGCTGCCCGGCGGGCTGGCGGTGGCGGTGGTCGTGGTGGGCGCGTTCCTTGCAGCCTCAACCGGCATCGTCGGGGCGACCGTGGTGACGATGGGCCTTCTGAGCCTGCCGACCATGTTGCGCGCGGGCTACAGCCCGCAGCTTGCGACAGGGGTGATCGCGGCCTCGGGCACGCTGGGGCAGATCATTCCGCCCTCCATCGTGATCGTTCTGCTGGGCACGATGGCGGGGGATCTCTATGCCGCAGGGCAGGAGACACGCGCGATTGCGGCGGGCTGCACCGATGCGCTGACCTATCTGGGATCGGCGGCGGTGATTTCGGTCGGAACTCTGTTCCAGGCGGCGATCCTTCCAGGGGTCTTGCTGGCGATGCTCTATGCCGCCTATGCCTTCGGCTTTGCGCTGCTGAACCCGTCACTTGCGCCCCCGGTGCAGCTTGAGGAGGGACGCCGCGGCGAGGTGCTGACGCGGGGCGAGGCATCTTTCTGGTTCCTGGGTGTGCCGGTGGCGCTGATCGGGGGGGTGATCCTGTCGATGCAGGTCGGGCTGGTCGGCAATCAGGATCTGAGGGTGGACAGCTTTTCCGATGTCGGGCAGTCGGCGATGCTGCGCACCAATGTCTCGGACCGTTGCCAGGAAAGCATGATTGCGCTGCACGGGCAGGAGAAATGGGATGCCGCCGTAGCCCAGCAGGCGGCGATCACTGCTGCGGGCGGCGTGGCGCAATCGCGCGCACTGACCCCCGAGGAGCGGGCGGCCGCGCGGGCCGAGCGGCTTGCGACCCGTGCGCCGGTCGGCACCGGCGTTGCGGTGCTGATGCTGCTTGCGGCGCTCACGCTGACCACGGCGCGGGGCGTGGCGCCTTCGGCGGATCATCGGCCGATCTGGATCGGGATGGGCGGCGTGGTGGCGGCCCTGCTGGCCGATGCCGTGCTGATCCGGGCGGATATGTCGCCGGGGACGGGCTGGGTGATCCTCGCCCTTCCGGTTGCGGTGGCGATTTACGGCATGGTCCATGCGGTGCGTCTGCTGGCGCAGAACGACCTGATCCGGGTGGTGTTTCCACCGCTGGTGCTGATCGTGGCGGTGCTGGGCTCGATCCTCGGCGGGATCACCAATCCGACGCCGGCGGCGGCCCTCGGGGCGGGCGGGGCGATCCTGCTTGCGGCCTATCGGCGGCTGCATGACGAGGGGCGGTCGGGACGGCTGATCGTGATGGCCGCCTTTTCCATCGTCATCATGCTGCTGGTGGGGGTCAATTTCGATCTGCGCGTGGGTCTGCCGGCCACGACGACCGAACAGTGGATCGCCTGGGGGGTTGCGCAGGCCACCTATTCCTTCGCGATGTTCGGGCTGCTTTACGGGGCCTGGGTCTTGCTGCGCGCGCGGGTGCTGACACCGGTGGTGCGCGAGACGGCCAAGGTCACCGCGATGGTCTTTGCCATCCTGATCGGCAGCCAGATCCTGAACCTCGTGCTGATCTCCTTTGGCGGCGAGCATTACATCCAGAGCTTCCTGCGCAGTTTCGACAGTGAACTGACGGTATTCCTGATCGTGATGCTGGTGCTGTTCGTGCTGGGCTTCGTGCTGGATTTCCTTGAGATCATCTACATTGTCGTGCCGATCGTCGGCCCGGTGATCTATGGCGGCACGTTCGATCCGAGCTGGGTCACGATCATGATCACGGTGAACCTGCAAACCTCCTTCCTGACGCCGCCCTTCGGCTTCGCGCTGTTCTATCTGCGCGGCGTGGCGCCGAAATCGGTGACGACGGCGCATATCTATCGCGGGGTGATGCCCTTTGTGGTGATCCAGGTCGTGGCGCTGGTGCTGCTCTATCTGTTCCCCGGCGTGGTCACCATCGTGCCCTCGCTGCTGGCGGGATAAGGGGTGGCCGCGCGGCAGGGGGATCGACCCCCGCCGCGCGGCATTGCCATGGCTGGTCGTCCCCGGTGCGCGGTAGTGGTGCGCGGGCGTGGGGCAGGCTGCGGGAGCCTCCGGCGGAGGTATTTGGGCCAAGATGAAAGCCCGGGCACGGGCAGGACCGACGGGGCGCGGGCGAGGCAGCCCCCCCGTTCCCGGTTGGTCCGGGCCGCGCCGATCAGGCTGCGGGAGCGAAGCTGTCCGTGCGGGCGATGTCCCAGAATTTCCGGAAGGCGGGATGTTTGGGACTGCCGGCCAGCAACTCCCCCTTCTCCAGCCAGAGATACTGGCTGGCGGCGGAGCGCACCTCGCGGCTGGAAATGCGGATCATCAGGTCATGCGGGGTGAATTCGCTCGGATGGGTCAGGCCAGCCGCCTCCACCGCCTCTTTCAGCACATGCAGCGTATTGGCGTGGAATGAGGCGGTGCGCAGGTATTTGTCCTCCACCACCAGGGCGCGGTATCGCCCCGGATCCTGGGTGGTGACGCCGGTGGGGCAATGCCCGGTGTGGCAGGTCTGGGCCTGGATGCAGCCGATGGCAAACATGAAGCCGCGCGCCATGTTGCAGGCATCGGCCCCCAGCGCGAACATGCGGCAGATGTCGAAGGCGGAGATGAGCTTGCCGGATGCGACAAGGCGGATGCGGTCGCGCAGGCCAAGGCCGACCAGCGTGTTGTGGACCAGCATCAGTCCTTCGCGCAAAGGCGCGCCGAAATGGTCGGCGAATTCGGCGGGGGCAGCACCGGTGCCGCCTTCGGCCCCGTCCACGGTGATGAAATCGGGAGTGATGTTGGTTTCCCGCATGGCCTTGGCCAGTGCGAACCATTCCCAGGGATGACCCATGCAGAATTTCAGGCCCACCGGCTTGCCCCCCGAGAGCCTGCGCAATTCGGCGATGAAGCGGCAGAGTTCAACCGGTGTCGAAAAAGCGCTGTGGGAGGAGGGGCTGATGCAGTCCTGCCCCACCGCCACGCCGCGCGCCTCGGCAATCGCCTCGGTGACCTTGAGGCCCGGCAGGATGCCGCCATGGCCGGGCTTGGCGCCCTGGCTCAGTTTCAGCTCGATCATGCGGACCTGATCGTCGGTGGCGTTGGCGGCGAAATTCTCGGGCGAGAAGCTGCCGTCGGGATTGCGCGCGCCGAAATAGCCCGAGCCGATCTGCCAGACCAGATCGCCGCCCCAGATACGGTGGAAGCGCGAGATCGAGCCTTCGCCGGTGGTATGGGCGAAGCCGCCGAGTTTCGCGCCCCGGTTGAGCGCCTCGATGGCATTGGGCGAGAGCGCGCCATAGGACATGCCCGAGATGTTCAGCACCGAGGCGTCATAGGGTTTCGTGCAATCGGGCCCGCCGATGCGGACGCGGAAATCCTGCGAGGCGAGCTTTTTGGGGCAGATCGAGTGGTTGAGCCATTCATGGCCGATCGCCTCGACATCATGCAGCGTTCCGAAGGGGCGCAACCCGTCCAGCCCCTTGGCGCGGCGATAGACGAGGGCGCGCTGTTCGCGCGAAAAGGGGGTCTTGTCCTGATCGCTTTCGATGAAATACTGCCGGATCTCGGGACGGAAATTCTCCAGCAGGAAGCGGATGCGGGCGGTGAGGGGGTAGTTTTTCAGCACGGCGCTTTTGGACTGGGTGAGGTCGTGCAGCCCGGTGCCGAAGAGGACCAGCCCCAGAAGCGCAATCGCCGCGCCCCAGAAGCCGTTGACCGAGGAGACGAGATAACCGGCCGGAACAAGCAGGCCGCAAAGGCCCCATGGAATATAACGCATCACAAACACTCCTCCCCGGAAATCACTTGTGGGGAGGCTAGCGGGTCGGGGGGGCGGTCGGCAATGCCCTTTCGGGCAGCGGGAGGCGCCTGGAAGGGGGGCGGTAGGAGTGGGGGTCCGGCAAGGCGGGCTGGCTGACGGACATCAGATACTTTGGGCGCGCGCGCCGCCTGAGTGGCGTCTGGACCAGATGGGGGGAGCCGCCGGAACCGGAGGAAGGGACCGGAAATGGATCGCCGCACCAGGCGGGGTCTGGATCACGCTGTGGCGACCGACCGTGTTCCCGCAGGCGGGATCATGCGGCGCTGCGTGACCCGGCGGTCAGGCAAGGCGGCGGGATCAGCCCTTGTCGACCGTCAGGGCGCGATGAGGGTCGCGCGGGTGGCGGCCATCGGGCAGATTGATACGGGCGACCTGCTCGGCAATGGGATCGACCGAGAGCGGATGCAGTTCGGAGCTGTGGTTTGCGGGATTGCCGATGTCCTGCCAGCGGCCCGCCTTGTAGATTTCCAGACCCGAGAACCCGGCCTTGTAGCCCATCTTGCGGCTGCCCGGCACCCAGTAGCCGAGATAGACATAGGGAAGGCCCGCCTCGCGCGCGATGTCGACATGGTCCAGCACCAGATGCGTGCCGAGCGAGCGGTTGGCCAGCGCCGGGTCATAGAAGGAATAGACCATGCTCAGCCCGTCATCGAACAGATCGGTCAGGCAGACGGCCGAGAGTTCCGCCGAGCCGGAGGCATCCTCGCGGGTGTATTCGATTACACGCGAGCGGATCGGTGTTTCCTCGATCATCGCGGCGAACTCGAAGATATCCATGTCGGCCATGCCGCCGGTTGCATGGCGGGCATCGAGATAGCGGCGAAAGAGCGAATACTGGTCCTCGGTCGCCCAGGGGCTGGTCGCGTTGCGCGAAAGATCGGCGTTGCGCCGGGCGATGCGGCGCTGGGTGCGGCTCGGGGTGAAGTCGGCGACGCGGATGCGCGCCGAGAGGCAGGCGGAACATTCGGCGCAGGAGGGCCGGTAGAGAACGTTCTGGCTGCGCCGGAAGCCCTGCTTGGAGAGCGAGTCGTTCAGCCGCTGCGCATGTTCGCCCTGAAGGGCGGTGAACAGCTTTCGTTCCATCCGGCCCTCCAGATAGGGGCAGGGCTGGGGAGCCGTCACATAGAATTGCGGCGCAAGGGGCAGGGTGTGGCGCATGGGACAGGAAAGGCCGGGCGATGTTTCAGGATCTGACCTGCGTGACGTTAGCAAGACAGGTCCGCTTCGCCAAGCGCAGAGTTGCGGATTTGCGGAAGGCGTGCTGGTCCGGGGCGCGATAGCCTGGCTGCGGGCGCGTGGTGTCGACCGGGGGGAGCAGGTCAGCGAAAGCCACGCGCGCGTCCGGACTGCGTCCGGGCCTCTGGTTTCGGAGGACAGGAAGAGCGCCGACTGTGGCGCGTCCTGCGGGGGGGGCTGACCCCGAAGTGTCAGTCTCGTGGCGCGCGACTGCCAATGCGACGGGCTGCCGGTGCGACGGCCTACCAGCGCGAGGGCCGGTTCAGCGCCACGCTGCCCAGCACAAGGTCGGTCAGCCCCTGACCGCGCTCGCTGAAGGCCATCAGCGCTGCCGACAGGATCTGCGGCAGCACGAGCGAGGTGCTGACGACATATCCTGCCGTGTGCAGAAAGGCGGTTGTTGCGTCGAAAACCGCCCCGTCGGCGCGGCGGAACTCGATCCCCGCAAGCTGCATTCCGGGCGTGGCCGAGGCGCGCGCGATGGAGAGCCAGCGGTAGAGGAAGCTGACCACAGCAAAAAGAAGCGGCAGGAAGAACAGGCCGGTGAAGGCCGTGAACGGCACGACGAGCGCGGTCAGAAGGGCCGCGACAATCGTGTCGACCAGCCAGGCCACGGCGCGTTTGGGGGCGACGCCGGCATAGAATTCGGCCTGATGCTCGGGGTGGGGGAGGGTCATGCCAGTCATCCGGTCCGGTCCTTTCATGCGGGTCTTTGGGGGGCCTGCGGGAAACGGGCGGCCCGAAAGGCCGCCCGAGATGGGGTGTGCAGGGCGGCTTCCCGTTCAGTAGGCCGCGACATCCTTGCGGTTGTCAGCATCCTCGGGGGCACCGTTGGCGCGGGCGCGGTCCTCCATGAAGGCGTCGAATTCCTGCTTGTCCTTGGCATCGCGCAGCCGCTTGAGGAAGGCCTCGAAGGCGTCCTGTTCCTCTTCCAGACGGCGGATGGTTTCGGTGCGGTAGGCGTCAAAGGCGCTGTTGCCGGTCGAAGCGGTGGCCGTGCGGTGGGAGTGGTTCCGGCGGGCGGAACAGCCGTTGAATTTGAACATGTCCTTGCTCCAGCGATTTGTCCAGGTGATATAGGCCACGAGCGCAAGCCCGACCGGCCAGAAGAAGATGAAGCCCAGAACCATGGCCGCAATCCAGGCGGCCCGGCCCTTGCTGTCCAGCCAGGCTTCGGCCCGGCGCGGCAGGCCGGAAAGGCCGGCCGAAGTCGTGTCAGTCGCGGTATAGGTCATTGGCGCTTTCTCCGTCGCGTTGAGTGATGTTTAGTCCCTTCACATCCCCAAGATTGCCATGTCGCGCCGGGTTTTCAAGAGTATATGTTAAAGAAATTCACATTTTTTGCTGCCCCGACGGAAAGGGTCCTGCACAAAATTGTTATTGAACGGAAAAATCTTCCATCTGCAAGCCGCTTGCCGCCAGAAGCGCGGCCGGGGCGACCCCGAAAACGTGGTTTGGCGTGCCAGCCGCGGCCCAGACCTCGGCGAAATCCATTAGCTGCCTGTCGAAAAAACCGCGCGGCGGGGTGAGATGGCCCAGCGGGGCCACACCGCCGATGGCAAAGCCCGTAACCGCGCGGATCTGCCCGGCATCGGCCGGACCGAGCGGCTCGCCCGCCAAATGTGCGGCGCGGTCCATGTCGACCCGCCGCCCGCCCGCCGTAACGAAAAGCCAGAGCGCGCCCGAATTTGCACCCCGGAACAGGATCGACTTGGCGATCTGGTCGGTCGCGCAGCCGATGGCGGCGGCGGCAAGCGGGGCCGTGCGGCTGTCTGCGCCGGTTTCGCGGATGGTGTCGGCAAGACCCGCCGCTGTCAGCGCCCTGCGCACCCGGTCAAGACTTTTGCCCATGTGGTCCTCCGTGCCTGTCTGACCGGGGTTATTCCCCTGCCCGCGCAGGGACGCAAGCCCTTGGCGCAGGGGGCGGCATGACCGCCTTGCCCGATTGACGCCGGGGGATGGCTTCGCCAAGGTGCGGCCATGAAACCCTCCTCGAAATCCGCTCCTCCCTTTGCCCGTCGCCTGACCCGCTGTCCGGTTCCGCATGATCCTGACCCGGCCGCCGAGATTGCGGCGCGGTTTGCCGGGCTGGACCCGGGGCTGCGTGACCTGCTGGCCGGAACGGCGGGGGGCAGTCCGTTCCTTTTCGATCTGACCCTGCGCGAGGAACACTGGCTGCGCACCGCGCTGACGCTGAGCCCCGAGACGGCGCTGGAGGCGGAGCTTTTCCGGCTGGGCGATTTGGCCCTGGAGGGGCTGGGGGCGGAATTGCGTCGCGCCAAGCGGCGGGTGGCGCTGCTGGCGGCGCTGGCCGATCTGGGCGGGGTCTGGCCGCTGGAGGCGGTAACATCGGCGCTGACGCGGCTCGCCGATACGGCAACATCAGTCGCCCTGCGGCATCTGGTGGCCGAGGAGATCCGGCGCGGCAAGATCCCCGGTGCCACGCCCGGGGATGCGGCCACGGCGGCGGGCATGGTGATTTTCGCCATGGGCAAGATGGGGGCGGGGGAGCTGAACTATTCCTCCGACATCGACCTGATCTGCCTGTTTGACGAAACCCGCTATCCCGATGACGCGCAAGAGGCGCGCGCGGCCTTCATCCGCGTCACCCGCAAGCTTTGCGCGCTGATTTCGGACCGGACCGAGGAGGGCTATGTGTTCCGCACCGACCTGCGGCTGCGGCCCGATGCGGCGGTGACACCGGTCTGCCTGTCGATGGCGGCGGCCGAGAACTACTATGAAAGCGTGGGCCGGACCTGGGAACGCGCGGCCTGGATCAAGGCGCGGCCCTGTGCCGGAGACTTCGCGGCGGGGGAGCGGTTCCTGCGCACCTTGTCACCTTTCGTCTGGCGCAAGCATCTGGATTTCGCGGCCATTCAGGATGCTCATGACATGCGCCTGCGCATCCGCGACCATCGCGGCCTGCACGGCCCGGTGCAGATCGAGGGCCATAACATGAAGCTCGGCGTGGGCGGCATCCGCGAGATCGAGTTCTTCGTGCAGACCCGGCAGTTGATCGCGGGCGGGCGCGACCCCGACCTGCGCGACCGCACCACGGTCGGCGGGCTTGCCGCCCTTGCGCGCAAGGGCTGGTTGCCGGAGGAAACGGCGCGCGACCTTGCCACGCTCTATCGCGCGCATCGGGAGGTGGAGCATCGGTTGCAGATGGTGCATGACGCGCAGACGCAGGAAATGCCTGCGACGCCCGAAGGCGTTGCCCGCATTGCCCATCTGTGCGGGGCGGCGGATGCCGGGGTCTGGCGGGCGGATCTGAAGGTGCGGCTGGAACGCACAGACCATCTGACCGAAGGGTTCTTTGCCCCCGGCGAAGTGGAGGATGGCCCGGCGCTGTCCGATTCAGCGCGCGCGATCGTCGATGGCTGGAAGGGCTATGCCGCGCTGCGGTCGGAACGCGCAGGTGCGATTTTCCGCCGGGTGCGGCCGGGGCTTCTGAAACGGCTCCAGCGCGCGGCAAGTCCCGACGAGGCGCTGATCGCGCTGGACGGGTTCCTTGCGGGCCTGCCGGCGGGGGTGCAGATCTTTGCGCTGTTCGAGGCCAATCCGCAGCTTGTGGACCTGATCGTGGACATTGCCGCGACCTCGCCCGCGCTGGCGCGTTATCTCGCGCGCAATTCGGCGGTGCTGGATGCGGTGATTGGCGGCAGTTTCTTTTCGCCCTGGCCGGGCATGGCGGCGCTGTCGGCGGAGCTTTCCGCGACATTGGCTGCGGTGGACGATTACGAGCGCAAGCTCGATGCCGCGCGGCGCTGGATGAAGGAATGGCATTTCCGGGTGGGTGTGCATCTGCTGCGCGGGGTGATCGACGCTTTCGAGGCGGGCAAGCACTATGCCGATCTGGCCGAGGCGGTGATGGTGGCGCTGTTCCCGGTGGTGGCGGAGGAATTCGCCCGCAAGCACGGGCCGCAACCCGGGCGCGGCGCCTGTCTGCTGGGGATGGGGAGCCTCGGGGCAGGGCGGCTCAATGCCGGGTCCGACCTCGATGTGATCGTCATTTATGATGCGGGCGAGGCGGAAATGTCGGAGGGGCCGAAGCCGCTGGCGGTCCGGGCCTATTTCGCGCGGTTCACGCAGGCGCTGGTGACGGCGGTGACGGCCCCGATGGCGGAGGGGCGGCTTTACGAACTGGACATGCGGCTGCGCCCCTCGGGGCGGCAGGGGCCGGTCGCGACGGGGCTGCCCTCCTTCCGCAGCTATCAACTGACCGAGGCCTGGACCTGGGAACATCTGGCGCTGACGCGGGCAAGGGCGCTGGCGGGGGAGGCCACACTCTGCGCCGAGGTTGAGGCCTTCCGGCGCGAGATCCTGATGGAAAAGGGGCCGGGGGAAACGGTGCTGGCCGATGTGTCCGACATGCGGCGCAGGCTGGCGGCGGCAAAACCCGCGAAAGGCATCTGGGAGGCAAAAAACGGCCCGGGGCGTCTGATGGATGTGGAACTTCTGGCCCAGACCTGCGCGTTGCGGACGGGCGACCCGGCGCGCCGGGTGGAGGCGCAGTTGCGCGCCGGCGTTCGGGGCGGAATACTGTCGCAATCGGACGAGCAGGTGGTGCTGGAGGCCTACAGGTTGTGCTGGCGGCTCCAGTCGGGGACGCGGCTTCTGACCGAAAGGACGCTGGACATGGCGGAACTGGGCGAGGGCGGGCGGGCGTTTCTGCTGCGCGAGACGGGGCAGGCGGATGCCGATAGCCTGTCGGACCGGCTCGACGCGGCCACGGCGGCGGCGGCGGCGGTGGTCGGGCAGCATCTGCCTGCCGGGGAGCCGGGCGATGACAGATGACGCGGACCCGAAAGGGCTGATCCGGGAAAGCTATCTGATCGAGGGGATCAGCCCGGGTGAATGCCGGTCGATCCTTGTCGACTGGGCGCTGTCGCTGGGGCCTTCGATGCCCGCGCAATCGGCCATCGCCTTGCTGATCGAGCGCCATGCCGCGTCCAATCCCGGCCATCCGATGAACCCGATTCTGGTCGAGGGATTGCAGACCGCACCCGACCCGAAGCGCCGGGGCGGGCGGGCGGGCCGGGTGCTGACCTGAAGGGGGAGTTTTCTGGTCAGGGCCGGGTTTCGGCTTCTGTCGCAGGCTCCGCCCCGGTTTCGGGATCGGTTTCGGCTTCGGGCGGGGCGGGGGCTGTCAGCAGGCCATTGGTCCATTCCCCGGCGCTTTGCTGGCCATCGGCATAGCGCAGGATGCCCTGACCCTGACGTTTGCCGTCAAGGAAGCTGCCTTCATAGACATCCCCGGTCGCATAGGTGGCGATGCCCTGACCCTCGATCCGTCCCTCGACCCATTCCCCGACATAGCGGAACCCGTCGGGCATCGTCACCTCGCCGGTGCCATGGCGGGCGCCTGCGCGGAACGCGCCGGAATAGACAGAGCCATCGGCATAGGTTGCCACGCCCCGGCCCTGACGCTGGCCGTTTTCCCATTCGCCCTCATAGCGCAGCCCATCGGGATAGGTCATCACGCCCTCGCCATGGAAGCGGGCCGAGAGGAAATCGCCCTCATAGACCTGCCCGTTGGCATAGGTGGCCCGGCCACGGCCCTCGATCACACCGCCTTTCCAGTCGCCCTCGTAGCCGCTGCCGTCGGGATAGGTGATGCGCCCGCTGCCCTCGGGCTGATCCTGCGCGAAGCCGCCTTCATAGACCGCACCGTCCGGATAGGTCACGCGGCCGGTTCCCGCGATCTTGCCCGCGCGCCATTCGCCCTCGTAGACATAGCCCTCGGGGCCGCGGAAGATGCCCTGCCCATGCCGCAGGTCGCCCTCGAAATCGCCCTCATAGCTGTCGCCATTGCCATAGCTGACCCGGCCTTTCCCGACCCTTTCGCCATTGACGAAGGGGCCTTCATAGACATCGCCATTGGGCTGGGTCAGCTTGCCGGTGCCGTTGATCTGGCCGCCGCGCCAGTCGCCCACATAGGTCAGCCCGTCGGGCATGATGAGCGTGCCCTGTCCCTCGCGCTGGCCTGCGACAAGATCGCCCTCATAGGTCGCACCATCGGGATAGGTGATCCGGCCCCGGCCTTCCTTGCGGCCCTCGACCCAGGCGCCCTCATAGACATAGCCCTTGCCATCCTCCAGCCGCCCCTGTCCCTGCTGGATGCCGTCGACGAAATCACCTGTGTAGACCGAGCCATCGGCATGGGTGGCCACGCCCTTGCCGGTGATCCGCCCCTCGCGCCACGCGCCCTCATAGCTGCCGCCATCGGCATAGGTGATCTTTCCCCGGCCATCGGGCTTGCCCGCGACAAAGCTGCCCTCATAGACCGATCCGTTGGGAAAGCGGGCGCGGCCCTCGCCCCGGATCTCGCCATTCACCCAGTCGCCGGTATAGCTGTAGCCGTTGGGCAGCGTGTAGGTGCCGGTGCCATGCTGGCGCCCGTCGCGGAAGGTGCCCTCATAGACCGAGCCATCCTCGTATTGTTTGGAGACGACCCCCTCCTGCGCGCGGGTTGCGTCCGGCCCCCCGAGGCAGAGCGCCCCCGCAACAAGTGCCACCCCGACCTGTCGCCGCATCGCCTTGCCATCCATTGCCGTTTCATTCTCCGGTATCGCGCAGACCTGTGCCGCGCCGTTCTGCTGGCAGGTTAGCCGCGCGCGCCCCCCGATGACAAGCACAGGCGGGCCGCGTGCCCTTTCCCTTGCGCGGCAACCTGCTAAACCTCGCTGCAAAGGATCACTGCGAAGGACCGCCCATGGCCGACCGTTTCCGCCTGACGCTGGCGCAACTCAACCCGACCGTGGGGGCCATAGCAGCCAATGCGGCGCTTGCGCGCGAAGCCTGGGCCACAGCCCGCGATGCGGGGGCCGATATGGTGGCCCTGCCCGAGATGTTCATCACCGGATACCAGACGCAGGATCTGATCCAGCGCCCGGCCTTTGTCGAGGAGGCGATTGCGGCGATCGAGACGCTTGCTGCGGATTGCGCGGAAGGCCCGGCCATCGGAATCGGCGGCCCGCATCTGCGCACGGGACGGCTGTTCAACGCCTGGTATGTGCTGCAAGGCGGAAAGATTACCGCCACGGTGCTGAAGCATCACCTGCCCAATGACAGTGTTTTCGACGAGAAACGGCTGTTTTCCTCGGCCGAGGTAAATGGCCCCTATGTCGTGGGGCCTTTGCGCATCGGCACGCCGATCTGCGAGGATGGCTGGTTCGCCGATGTGTCCGAAACGCTTGCTGAAACGGGGGCGGAGATCCTCGTGGTGCCCAACGGGTCGCCCTATTACCGCGACAAGCTGGCGGTGCGGCAGAACCTGATGGTGGCGCGCACGGTCGAGACGGGGCTGCCGCTGGTCTATCTCAACATGGTGGGCGGGCAGGACGATCAGGTGTTTGACGGGGCCTCCTTCGTGCTGGACCCGGGCGGGCGGCTGCGCGTGCAGATGCCGGCCTTCGAGGTGGCGCTGGCGCATGTGGATTTCGAACGCGGGGCGGAGGGCTGGCGCGCGGTGCAGGGCGAACTGGCCCCGCAGCCCGACGCCTGGGAGGCCGATTATCACGCGATGGTGCTGTCCTTGCGGGATTATCTGGGCAAGACCGGGTTCCGCAAGGTTCTTCTCGGGCTGTCGGGGGGGATCGATTCGGCGCTGGTGGCGGCCATTGCGGTGGATGCGATCGGGGCCGCGAATGTGCGCTGTGTGATGCTGCCCTCGGAATATACCTCGGATGCCTCGCTGGAGGATGCCCGCGCCGTGGCCGAGCGGCTGGGCTGCCGCTATGATTTCGTGCCGATTTCGGGGCCGCGTGCGGCGGTGACGGAGGCGCTTGCGCCCCTCTTTGAAGGGACGGCACCCGACATCACGGAAGAAAACATCCAGTCCCGTCTGCGGGGCCTCATGCTGATGGCGCTGTCCAACAAATTCGGCGAGATGCTGCTGACCACCGGCAACAAATCCGAGGTCGCGGTGGGCTATGCCACGATCTATGGCGACATGGCGGGGGGCTACAACCCGATCAAGGATCTTTACAAGACCCGCGTGTTCGAGACCTGCCGCTGGCGCAACACGCATCATTGCGACTGGATGCAGGGACCGGCGGGCGAGGTGATGCCGCCCCGCGTGATCGACAAGCCCCCCTCGGCGGAACTGCGCCCCGACCAGAAGGACGAGGACAGCCTGCCACCCTATGCGGTGCTGGATGCGATTCTCGAAGGGCTGGTCGACAATGACATGTCGGTGGCCGATCTGGTGGTCGCGGGGTTCGAGCCGGACACCGTGCGGCAGGTGGAGCGGCTGGTCTACCTGTCGGAATACAAGCGGTTCCAGTCTGCCCCCGGCACGCGGCTGACGCGGCGGGCCTTCTGGCTCGACCGGCGCTATCCGCTCGTGAACCGCTGGCGCGACCCGACCTGAGCGGCCCGCCGCTGGTGGAAAAAGGGGGCAGTCTGCCCCCACTGCCCGTCGGGCCGTCCTCCTTTCGCGCTCCTCCCGAGGATATTTCCCGACAGCAACAGGGCGCGGTCAGGGCAAGGGCAGTCTGTGGTCAGGCCTTGGCCGCGCGCCGCACCCATGGGGGAGCAGGTGGATTGTGGCAATCGGGGCGATGGGGCTGCACGGGTCTTGCCTCTGCGATCCGCCTGTGCGCGCTCTGCATCCGCGCACATTTCCCTTGCGCGGGCGTGGACTAGGCCCGGCGCGCGCTGGCGACTAGCTGATTGTCAGACCAGTTCGCAACCGTCGGCAGCGCCGGCAAGGAGATCTCGATGACCAAACTCGCAATCCTGTTCTACTCGACCTATGGGCTCAACCGCCAGATGGCAGAGCATGCCGCCGAGACTGCCCGGGCGGAGGGTGCGGAGGTGCGCCTGCTGCGCATTGAGGAAACCGCGCCTGCGGATGTGGTGAACGGGCAGGAGGCCTGGAAGGCCGAAGCCGAGGCCGCAGCGAAATACGACGCGGCCACGCCCGCCGACATGGAATGGGCGGATGCCTATCTGTTTTCCGCGCCGACCCGCTTTGGTGGCGCACCGTCGCAGTTGCGCGCCTTCATCGACACGCTGGGCGGGCAGTGGTTCAATGGCAAGCTCGCCGACAAGGCGGTGAGCGCGATGACCTCGGCGCAGAACAGCCATGGCGGGCAGGAGGCGACGATCCTCGGGCTCTACACGACCTTCCTGCACTGGGGATCGGTGATCGTGGCACCCGGCTACACGGATGCGGCGGTCGGGGCAGCGGGCGGCAATCCCTATGGCTACAGCCATACCGCGGGGACCGATCTTGACGAAAAGGCGCGGGCCGCGATTGCGCATCAGACCCGGCGGCTGGTCGGCATGGCGGGCAAGATCCGCGCCTGAGACGGTGACAAAGGGGCAGGGCGGATGGCAGTGCTGTCCGCCCCGCTGCGGTGATGCTGGAGCCGTATTTCAGGAGCAATCCGGGTGATTGCGCCGCTGCGGATCGGGAATTCGCGGCGCTGGCCGCAGCGATCCACCGTGCCTGCATGGAGTTCGCGCGGTGAACCCCTGGCTTATTTCGGCGCTGCTGGGTCTGATCGGGCTGGCAGGCACGAAGGGCTACCGCATGGGCGAGGCGGCGGCAGAGGGGCGGCATGCGGCGGCGCTGGTGCACGCGCAGCGCGAGGCCATGCGGGCTGCCGACCTGGCCGGCCGCAAGGAAGCGGAACGACTGGCAATGCAAGTGAAGCGCGACCGTCTCGCGCAGGATCTGGAGGATCTGGCCAATGCGGATGTGGATGCTGATCGCCCTGCCATCGGTGCTGACAGCGTGTCTCGGCTCAACCGGCGCTGAGGTGCCGCGCCCAAAGCCCCGCCCAGCCTTACGGCACCCTGCTCAGATCCGGTGCGCCTGCCGGAGCGCGTGCTGACGCAGGCGGAGGTCGAGCGGTTCTGGGGCCGGGACCGGCCTGCACTGCGGGAGTGTGGGGGGCGATTGCAGGGGCTGGCTGCGTGGGGGACAAGTCCCGAATGATCGGCGCCACGATGCCATCCGGCTCGGGGGTGATGCCCGGAAAGGAAAATACTTGATCAGTCAGAAAGTTCAGGCAGACTTGAAATATTTCAGTCGGCCACCTGGGGAATGTCGGCTTTCGTGTTTGTAGGAACGCTACGGTCACCTCCAAGGAGCAACCAATGTTCAACGACGGCAAACGCATAAGCGCGCTCGAAGGCCAGATGAAGGGCGTGCAGAAGTCCGTGAAGGAGATTCCCGAAGAGATCTCCAAGCTGAAAAAATGGACGGAAAGCGCGATCAAAGAGGAAAAGGCGCGCGAGGACAGGCGGGGCAAGATCCAGAACGACCAGATTGTCGCGGTGGAGAAACAGGCGGGTGCAACTGAGGCCGCGATGAAGACTGTGCTTCAGCGAATTTCTTGGTTGGAACAGCAGGTCAAGATGTTGTCCAAGTAGTTGCGCCGCGCGGAACTGGAGCCTGTCGCGCTGTCTCTGTTGTCTGCGAGTTCCAGAAGTTGATTTGAGCTAAACCACAGTCAGAAAATCATCCTCCAGCGGTCTCTGCAACGCCTTCGCCTCATCCCACATGTCCCGCTCCTGATTCCGCTTACGATAGCATGACGGAACTTCTCTTGCACACTCATTGCGTTCTTGCAATGTTCTCGCGATGTCAGAAGGACACCCACCGATCCGCGCCCACCCGGGCAAGCCGTTCCGCTCCCTCAGGGACGCGGCGCAGTCCGGCCATGTGGTCGAGTTGTGGTGCACCCTGTGTCGACGGCGGGCGACATTCCTGGCCCACGATCTGCTGCGCGTCTGTGCGCCGGACTATCCGCTCCATGTCCCGCCGTTCGGTTGCGGCCGATGCGCGACGGCCGGACATGTGGCGGTCAATGTCAGGACGCCGACAAAGGGGAATACGATCGCCTGAGAATCCGGCGGCCGGTCCCCCTCAGTCAGAACAGTTGTCGCCTGCACTACTTTTGAAAGTATACCCTGAGGCGGGCGGGACAGGATGATGATTTGGCGTATTCACCGGAGAGGAAGGCAGCGGTTCTGACGAAGATG
>JBKBNP010000053.1:0-29343 GCA_046295215.1 Pseudorhodobacter sp.
GGGTGGATTGTTGATTGTCCTCTTCTCGGTCGAGCGCCTGTTGCGCCGTGCCGCAGGGATGCAGACGGCGCGTTTTGGCGAAGACATGGTCGAGGACTGACATCATGGAACTTTACATCCTGTTCGGCACCTTCATCGTGCTGCTGCTGATCGGCACGCCGGTTGCCTTCTGCCTTGGCATTTCCAGCTTTGCCACGGTCCTCTATATGGGCCTGCCGCCGCTGGTGGTGTTCCAGCGGCTCAATTCCGGCATCTCGGTCTTTGCTCTGATGGCGATTCCCTTCTTCATCTATGCGGGCGACCTGATGGTGCGGGGTGACATCGCGCGAAGGCTGGTGGCCCTTGCAGGCGCTGCGGTCGGGCATCTGCGCGGCGGGCTGGGGCAGGTCAACATCCTTGCCTCGGTGATGTTCGGCGGTGTGTCCGGTTCGGCGGCGGCGGATGCCTCGGCGGTCGGCGGCATCATGGTTCCGCAGATGAAGGAACGCGGATATGCCGCTGATTATGCGGTGAATATCACTGTTACATCCTCGATCATCGCGCTGCTTCTGCCGCCCTCGCACAACATGATTATCTATTCGATCTCGGCGGGGGGGCGGCTGTCGATTGCCGACCTTTTCACCGCCGGGATCATTCCGGGCCTGCTGCTGGCGCTGTCGCTGATGATCACCGCCTGGTTTGTGGCCCGCAAGCGCGGCTATCCGACCGACCCCTTTCCCGGCTTCCGGATGGTGGGGGTGCTGTTCGTATCGGCCCTGCCGGGGCTGATCCTGATCGGGATCATCTTTGGTGGCGTGCGGTCCGGGGTGTTCACCGCCTCGGAAAGCTCGAACATCGCGGTGGTCTATGCGCTCCTGATCACCACATTCGTCTACCGGTCCCTGCCGTGGAAGGAATTTGTGGCGGCCACGCTGGGCGCGGTGCGCACCACGGCGATGGTCCTGCTGGTGATCGGCTGTGCGGCGGCCTTCGGCTGGCTTCTGGCCTATTTCAAGGTGCCGACTGCCATCGTGGCCTTCATGCAGACAGTGTCGGACAATCCGATCCTCGTCCTTCTGATGATCAACATCGCATTGCTGATCCTCGGCACCTTCATGGACATGGCGCCGCTGATCGTGATCGTCACGCCGATCTTCCTGCCGATCGCGCAGGCCTTCGGGGTGGACCCGGTGCATTTCGGCGTCATCATGATCCTGAACCTCGGGATCGGGCTTTGCACGCCACCGGTGGGGGCGGTGCTGTTTGTCGGCTGCGCGGTCGGGCGAATACCGATCTGGGAAGCCGTCCGCACCATCTGGCCCTTCTATTTCGCCTCACTCGGCACGCTTGTGCTGGTGACATATATCCCCGCGCTGTCACTCTGGCTGCCGTCGCTTTTCAAGTGAGACCCCGATGACCTATCCAACCATTGCAACCGATCCCGGCGTGACCCGACAGGTGCTTGCCGATGACCCCGCGCTGATGCTCGTCGCCTTCCGCTTCGAGACCGGTGCCGAGGGCAAGCTGCACAGCCATCCCCATGTGCAATCGACCTTCGTTCGCTCGGGCCGCTTCAGCTTCACTGTCGGCGACGAGGTGCATGAGGTCGGACCGGGCGACAGCGTGATGATCCCTTCGGGCGTGACCCATGGCTGCCGCTGCCTGCATGCGGGGGAGCTGATCGACAGCTTCGCCCCCCGTCGCGACGATTTTCTTTGAAAGGCCCCGAACAATGCTGACCGTTGAAACCCGCCACGCCGTCCATCCGGCGGCGGCGAAGGCCATGGACACCCAAGCGCTGCGGGAGAACTTCCTTGGCACGGGTCTGTTCAAGGCGGGCGAAATCCGGCTGATCTACACCCATTATGACCGGATGATCGTGGGCGGTGCGGTGCCGCAGGGGGCAGCTCTGACGCTGGACCATGTGGCCGAGGCGGGCACGAACTCCATCCTCGACCGGCGCGAAATGGGGATCGTGAATATCGGCGGGCCGGGTCGGGTGCGCGCGGGCGATCAGCTCTGGGACATGGCGCGGGGCGATGTGTTGTATCTGCCCTTGGGCGCGGGGGCGGTGACGTTTGAGGGTGAGGGGCGGTTCTTCATCGCCTCCTCCCCCGCCCATGCCGCCCATCCTGCCCGGCTGATCCGTCTGGCCGATGCAAAGATTCTGGAGCTAGGCACGTCCGAAACCGCCAACAAGCGCACCATCAACCAGTTCATCCACCCGCTTGTGATGCCGTCCTGCCAACTGGTGCTGGGCTATACGCAGTTTCATGCGGGGTCGGTCTGGAACACCATGCCCTGCCACACCCATGACCGGCGGATGGAGGCTTACCTCTATTTCGACATGGACGAAAACACCCGCGTTCTGCATCTGATGGGCGAACCGTCCGAGACCCGCCATCTGGTTGTTGCCAATGAGGAAGCCGCGATTTCGCCGCCCTGGTCGATCCATTCGGGCTGTGGCACGGGGGGCTACAGTTTCATCTGGTGCATGGCCGGAGACAATGTGGACTATACCGATATGGACATGGTCGCGATGGGGGATCTGAAATGACCGTGCTGGCCGGAAAGCGCGCGCTTGTCACCGGGGCCAATGCAGGCATCGGGCAGGCGATTGCGGTGGCGTTGTCACAGGCGGGGGCGCATGTCATCTGCGCGGGCCGGTCGTCAAGCGCCGAAACCGTGGCCCTGACGGGAGGCGAGGAATTGCGCCTCGATTTCGCGGACCCGATGGCCGCGCGCGATGCGTTTTCGGGCGATCCCGTCGATATTCTCGTGAACAATGCCGGCATCATCCGCCGCGCGGAGTCGGTCGATTTTTCCGAGGCCGACTGGGATGACGTGATGGACACCAACCTCAAGGCGCTGTTCTTCACCGCACAGGCTTTCGCAAGGGGAGTGATGGCGCGGGGGGCCTCTGGCAAGATCGTCAATATCGCGTCGCTTCTGTCCTTTCAGGGTGGCATCCGCGTGCCTTCCTATACCGCGTCGAAACATGGGGTGGCGGGGTTGACCAAGATCCTTGCGAATGAATGGGCGGCCAAGGGCATCAACGTGAACGCCATCGCGCCGGGCTATATCGCGACCGCCAATACCGAGGCGCTGCGGGCTGATCCCGAACGCAACAAGGCCATCCTGGACCGCATCCCCGCAGGCCGCTGGGGCCGCCCCGAGGATATTGCCGGAACGGCGGTATTCCTCGCCTCTCCCGCTGCCGATTACATCCATGGCGCCGTTCTCAATGTTGATGGAGGCTGGCTTGCCCGCTGACCAACCCAAAGCCGGTATCGTGCATCTTGGCCTCGGCGCGTTCTTCCGCGCCCATGGCGCGGCCTATGTCGCCCGCGCGATGGAGGTTTCGGGCGGGGACTGGGGCATCATCGGCGTGTCGCTGCAATCGGCGGGCACCCGCGACGCGCTGGCCCCGCAGGGCTTTGCCTATCACGCCGTCGAGCAGGGGCCGGAGGGGGAGACGCGCCGCCGCCTGACCGTGCTGCAAGACGTGCTGGTGGCCCCCGAAGATCCGGGTGCCGTCCTGGAGGCGATGGCCGACCCCGCCATCCGTATCGTGACCCTGACCGTCACCGAAAAGGGCTATTGCCACAACCCGGCGACCGGCGCGCTGAACCCCGATCACCCGGACATCCTGCATGATCTGGCCAACGCCCTGCCCCGGTCGGCCCCCGGCTTCCTTGTGCGCGCGCTGCAACTGCGCCGCGACCGGGGCCTGGCCCCCTTCACCGCGATGACCTGCGACAACCTTCCGCACAATGGCCGGGTGTTGCGCGGCGTGGTGCTGGACCTCGCCCGCCGCATCGACCCCGATCTGGCCGACTGGATCAAGGCCCTTGGCCGCTTTCCCGCGACGATGGTGGACCGGATCGTCCCCGCAACCAAGCCCGAGGACATCGCCCGCCTTGCCGCCTTGGGGTTGACCGATGCCGCCCCGGTCATGCACGAACCCTTTGGCCAATGGGTGATCGAGGACGATTTCGTCAAGGGCGAGCGGCCCGACCTTGCCGCCGCAGGCGCCGAACTCGTGGCCGACGTGACGGCCTATGAGCATATGAAACTGCGGATGCTGAACGGCACCCATTCCTCGCTCGCCTATCTCGGCTATCTCGCGGGGCATGAAACCATTGCCGATACCGTGGCTGACCCGTTGTTCCGTGCCTTCGTGCAAAGGCTCTGGCGGCAGGAGATCATCCCCGCCCTGACGCCGCCGCCCGGGGTGGACCTCGTCGCCTATGCCGGTCAATTGCTGGCGCGCTTTTCCAACCCGGCGATCCGGCACCGGACCTGGCAGATTGCCATGGATGGCAGCCAGAAACTTCCGCAGCGCATCCTCGGCACCTGGGCCGAGAACCACGCGGCGGGGCGGCAAAGCCCCGGCCTCACGCTCGCCGTGGCGGCCTGGATGCATTATGTTTCGGGCACCAGACTGGACGGGGCGCCGATTGATGTCCGTGACCCGATGGCCGCCGATCTGGCGGCGCGCGCCAAGGAAGGGCCTGCCGCCCTGCTGGCCCTGCGCGCGGTCTTTCCCGAAGCGGTCGCGGCGGCTCTGAAAGCCCCTGTCACCGCCGCCCATGCCCGCCTTCATGCGCAGGGCGTGCGCAAGTCATTGGAGGATATGGCATGATCGAAAGCTGGCGCTGGTATGGACCCTTCGACAAGATCACCCTGCCCGAGATCGCGCAGACCGGGGCCACCGGCATCGTGACGGCGCTGCATGAAATCCCCTATGGCGAGGTCTGGCCGGTCGAAACCATCGCCGCCCGCAAGGCCCAGATCGAGGCGGCGGGGTTCGACTGGGTGGTGGTGGAAAGCCTGCCGATCCACGAGGATGTGAAGCGCGGCAGCGGAAATCTGGACCGCATCTTCGCCAATTACCGCCAGTCGCTCGCCAATCTGGCGGCCTGCGGTATCCAGACGATCTGCTACAATTTCATGCCGCTTCTGGACTGGACGCGCACTGACCTCGCCGCCCCCGTGGCGCGCGGCGGCTCCTGCCTGCGGTTTTCCGCACCGAAGATGGCGGCCTTCGAGATCCACATGCTCGGGCGGCGGGAGGCAGAGGAGGACTATCTGCCCGAAGTCGTCCAGCAGGCTGCGATCTGGTTCCAGCGCGCGACCCAAGGCGACCGCGACACGCTGCTTGCCTCGATCATGGCGGGCCTGCCCGGAGCGTTCGACCGGTATGACGTGCCTGCCCTGCGCAGCGCACTGCAAACCTATGATGGCATCGGACGCGATGAATTGCGCGGCAACTATGCCCGCTTCCTGCGCGAGGTGATCCCGGCGGCCGAGGATCTGGGGATGCGGATGTGCGTGCATCCCGACGACCCGCCGCGCGACATTCTGGGCCTTCCGCGCATCGTGTCCAATGCGGATGACATCGGCTTTGTGCTGGGCGCGGTGGACAGCCCCGCCAACGGGCTGACGCTCTGCTCCGGCTCGCTCGGGGCCAACCCGGCCAATGATGTGCCCGCCATCGCGCGCCGTTTCGCCGACCGCATCCACTTCGCCCATCTTCGCAATGTCCGCAAAGACCCCGATGGCAGCTTCGAGGAGGCCGCGCATCTGGAGGGCGACACCGATATGGTGGACCTGATCGCCGCCCTGCTGGACGAGGAAACCCGCCGCGCCCGCCAAGGCCGCGCCGATGCGGTGTTCCCCTTCCGCCCCGATCATGGCCATGATCTGCTGACCGACGCGGATCGCGGCACCTTTCCCGGCTATCCGCTGATCGGGCGGCTGCGGGGGCTGGCAGAGCTTCGCGGCGTCGCGCGGGCGCTTGCAGCGCGTGCATCGGCCTGACCTCTGCCGCCCGATAGGGCGGCAGGGGGCGGGTCACGGCAAAGTTATATGCCGTTGCGGGCTTTCATTGCATATCCGTCCTACTACACTCATCGTCTGATCAGGTTTCGGGACGCGGCAATTGTCGCAGATGCATGACCTGTCTGGACTTGCGGTGACACCGTTTCGGAAAGGATGTTCATGGGCTGGCTCAAACAGGTGCCGCTTCTGCTGCTGGTGATGGCGGGCGCGCTCTGGCTCTGGCTGGCCTATGTGCCCGGCGCACGTCCGTTGCTGGAAGGCTGGGGGGTTGTGTCGCGCCTCGAAACCTGGGGCGTGCCGCTGCCCGCCGCGCCGGACGGGGCCGCAGCCGCAGCGCGACCCGGGGCCGGCGGCCCACCCGGGGGGGGCCGGGGCGCAATCACCGTGCTGGCCGAACGCCCGGGCATCGGGATCGCCAATGATCGCGTCACCGCCATCGGAAATGGACAGGCGGCGCGATCCGTCGCCATATCGGCCCCCGTTGCGGGCCGCATCGCCGAGGTGACGGTCACCTCCGGCCAGAAGGTGCGCACCGGCGATCTGCTGGTTCGGCTAGAAAACGAGGCCGAGACGATTGCCGTCGAACGCGCCCGTCTGGTGCTGGAGGACGAAACCGCCCGCCGTGCCCGCGTCGCGCGGCTGCAATCCTCGGGGGCCGCGACGGAATTGCAGATCACCGAGGCGGAACTGGCGCTGCGGCAGGCGACGCTGGCGCTGCGACAGGCGGAGTTTGATCTTTCGCGCCGGGATGTTCTGGCCCCCATCGACGGCTGGGTGGGGATCTTGCGGGCCGAACCGGGCCAGCAACTTGCCGCCGCAACGGCGGTCACGCGGATCGACGACCGATCCTCCATCCTTGTCGATTTCCGGGTGCCGGAACGTTTCGTCGGCCAGATCGCAGCCGGGGACAGGGTGAGCGCGCGCCCGCTCGCCTTGCGCAACGGCGCGTTGCAGGGCGAGGTCACCGCCGTTGACAACAGCGTGGACGAGACCAGCCGCACATTGCTGGTCGAGGCGCGGCTCGACAATGCCGAAGACCGCCTCCGGGCGGGGATGGCCTTCGAGATCTCGCTGTCGCTGCCCGGTGAGGAATATGTATCGATCAACCCGCTCTCCGTGCAATGGGGGTCCGACGGGGCCTTTGTCTGGCGCGTGCGCGAGGGCAAGGCGGGCCGCGTGCCGATCCGCATTGTCCAGCGGTCGGCAGAGGCCGTGCTGGTGGAGGGGGATCTGGACCCCGACGATCCGATCGTGACCGAAGGCGTGCAGTCGCTGCGCCCGGGGCTGGAGGTGACGATCCGCCCGACCGAGGAAACCGCCGACCGCAATGCGCTGGCGCAGCCCGCCACGCGCGGCTGAACCGAAGGGAGCGGGACGATGAGCGATGGCAACATGATCCGGTCAAAGGCGCATCTGTCGGGCACGGCGCTCTTTGTGCGCCGTCCGATCCTTGCGCTGGTGCTGAACGCGCTGATCGTGCTGGCGGGGATCGCGGGGCTGATGGGTGCCGAGATCCGGGAAATGCCGGATGTGGACCGCCCAGTTGTCACCGTGACCACCACCTTCCCCGGCGCCGCCCCCGAAACGGTGGACCGCGAGATCACGAGCCTGATCGAAGGCGCAGCGGGCCGGGTGGCCGGGGTGAAGTCGATCTCCTCCTCCTCGCGCTTCGGGCGGTCCCGGGTGACGCTGGAATTCGGCGATGGGGTAGACTTGGACATCGCCGCCACCGATGCGCGCGATTCCATCGCCCGGATCAGCGGGCAATTGCCTGACGGTGCCGACGATCCGCGCGTCATCAAGGCCGATGCCAATGCCGATGCGGTGATGCGCATTGCCGTCACCTCCCCCCGCCGCACCCCGCAGGATCTGACAAAGCTGGTGGAGGATCTTGTCGAGGACCGGCTCTTGTCCGCCCCCGGTGTCGCAGATCTTCAGATCTATGGCGACCGCGAGGAAGTGTTCCGCATCGACATCGACCTGCTGCAACTGGCAAGCCGGGGCCTGACGCTGGCCGACATCCGCAATGCGGTGCGCAATGTATCCTTCGACGCGCCCGCAGGCGCGCTGTCTGCGGAAAACCAGAGCATCGTCGTGCGCACCACCGCCGCGATTTCCACCCCCGAACAGTTCGAGGCACTGGAGGTGGCGGGCAATGTGAAGCTGGGCGATGTCGCGCGCGTGACGCTCGGCCCCGCCCCCGGCGAAAGTGTCTTGCGCGCCAACGGGTCCACCGGCATCGGCATCGGCATCATCCGGCAGGCGCAAAGCAACACGCTGGAAATATCCGCCGCCGTGCGCGAAACCATCGCCGAGGTGCAGGGCATCCTGCCATCCGATGTCAGCATCTTCGTCACCTCCGACGATGCGACCTTCATCCGGGGCGCGATTTCCGAGGTCATCAAGACCCTGGGGCTGGCGGTGCTGATCGTGGTCGCCGTGATCTTCCTGTTCCTGCGCGATGCGCGCGCCACGATCATTCCCGCCCTGACCATGCCGGTGGCGCTGATCGGGACGCTGGCCGCCATCTGGATCGTGGGCTTCTCGGTCAATATCCTGACCCTGCTGGCGCTGGTTCTGGCCACGGGAATGGTGGTGGACGATGCGATCGTGGTGCTGGAAAACATCGTGCGGCGGCGCAACGAGGGCATGGGCGCGCGCGCCGCTGCCGTTCTGGGCACGCAACAGGTGTTCTTTGCGGTCGTGACCACCACCGCCACGCTTGCGGCGGTGTTCATTCCCATCTCTTTCCTGCCCGGTCAGGCGGGCGGGTTGTTCCGCGAGTTCGGCTTTACCCTCGCGATGGCGGTGATGCTGTCCTCGCTGGTTGCCCTCACGCTCTGCCCGGTTCTGGCCAGCCGGCTTCTGAAAGAGCCGAAGCCGCAGACATGGCGCGGTCCCATCGTGCGGCTGGGGGATGCGCTGGCCGGGGCCTATCGCGCCTCGCTGGGCCTCGCGCTCCGGGGGCCCCTGGTGGTTCTGGCCATCGGCGTTCTGTTCGGCGTGACCGCGATCATGCTGTCAGGCACGATCCGGCAGGAACTGACGCCGAGCGAGGACAGGTCGGTGATCCTGCTGTCGGTCACCACGCCGCAGGGGGTCTCGCTGGATTACACCAGCCGCAAGATGCGCGAGATCGAGGAGGCCATGCAGCCCCTGCGCGACAGCGGCGAGGTGACCAATCTTTTCGCCATTTCCGGCAGCGGCGGGCAGGACAACCGGGGCTTTGTGGTGATGACGCTCGCCACATGGGAAAACCGCGAGCGGGCCCAGCAGGAGATCGTGGCCGATGTGAATCGCCGCCTTGGTGCCCTGATCGGCCTCAGGGCTTTCGCGATCCAGCCCAATTCGCTGGGGATCCGCGGCGCGGGCCGGGGTCTGCGCTTTGCGCTGGTGGGATCGAGCTATGACCTGCTGGGCGAACAGGCGGCGCAACTGGTGGCGCAACTGGAACAGAACCCCGCAATGGGTCAGGTCCGGCTGGACTATGACACCACGCAGCCACAACTCTTCATCGAGGTGGACCGCACCCGCGCCTCGGATCTGGGCGTGAACATCGACGGTCTGGGAGAAGCGTTGCAGGCGGTTCTGGACGGTCGCAGCGTCGGCACGGTGTTCATCGAGGACCAGAGCTATGACGTGAAGATGATCTCCACCGCCGATCCGGTCCGCGATCCGGGCGATCTGGAGCGCATCTTCGTGCAGACCCGGGCAGGCCAGATGGTGCCGATTTCCAGCTTCGTGCGGCTGGAGGAACGGGCCGTCGCGCCGGAACTGTCGCGCGAGACGCAGATGCGGTCGGTGGAAATCACCGCTGGTCTGACACCCGACCTGTCGCTGGGCGATGCGCTGGCCGAGGTGGAGCGGATCGTGGCCGAAACGCTCCCCCCCGGCAGCCGGATCGTGCCGCTGGCCGAGGCCGCAACGCTCAATGAAACCTCAGCCGGGCTGTTCGTGGTGTTCGGTTTCGCGATCCTCGTGGTGTTTCTGGTGCTGTCGGCGCAGTTTGAAAGCTTCGTCTCTGCGGTGATCGTGATGGCGACCGTGCCGCTGGGACTGGCCTGTGCCGTCTTTGCGATGATCCTGACGGGGGGCAGCCTGAACGTCTATTCGCAGATCGGGCTGGTGCTGCTGGTGGGCATCATGGCCAAGAACGGCATCCTGATCGTCGAATTCGCCAACCAGTTGCGGGATGCGGGCAAATCCGTCCATGAGGCGATCGTGGAGGCCTCCACCATCCGGCTGCGCCCGGTGATGATGACCATGGCCTCCACCGTTCTGGGGGGGGTGCCGCTTGTGATGTCCTTCGGCGCGGGGGCCGAGGCGCGCGAGGCGCTTGGCTGGATCATCGTGGGGGGGCTTGGCCTTGCGACGGTGGCAACGCTCTACATCACGCCGGTCGCCTATCTGCTGCTGGCAGGCTGGACCACGCCCAAGGCCGAGGAAGAGGCCCGGCTGATCCGCGAACTCGACAGTATCGAACAGTCCTGACGCTGCTTTCAGCGGCGGAACACGGTGACTTCGGGCAGCCCCGTCAAGGGAAGGTTCAACGCCCTGAAGGCCGCAAGCGACAATTGCGCCGACCCCTCGCCGGGCAGCAGATCGACCTGCAGCGATTCCCCCAGCGCGGTCACGACCCTGCCCTGCGCCCGTTCGCTGACAAGGGATGACCGCAGCCAGAACCCCGGCTCGGTCGCGTTGCCAAGCGCGACAGACACCCGACCGAGCGCGCGTTCGAGTTCAGGTGCCGCTGTCACCGCGCGGGCGGCGGCCTTGTCAGCCTCGGATGTGGTGTCAAGCTGGGCCGCCGTGCGGGCACTGGCCGAAGGCCGGATCGCCACGACGGGCTGAAGCTCTGCGACCTCCTCCGCTGCGACCGCCTCGGATTCCGCGATGGGAGTGGCCGTTGATCCGCCCGAAAAGGGATTGGGCAGGCCCAACCCCGCACAGCCGGTCAGCAGGATCAGGGAGATAAAGGGTGTGAAACGATGCGCTCTGGTCATGCCCCGGACGATAGTCCTGCCCGGGTCCGCATTCAATGGCCTTGCTTCACCATCGGCGGAGGCTTACCTTTCCCTCATGACACCCCCCCTGATCGACCCCTTCGCCCGCGCCATCAATTACCTGCGTGTTTCCGTGACGGACCGCTGCGATTTCCGCTGTGTCTATTGCATGTCGGAAAACATGACCTTCCTGCCCAAGGCAGAGCTTCTGACGCTGGAGGAACTGGACCGGATGTGTTCGGCCTTCATCCGCATGGGCGTGCAGAAACTGCGCATCACCGGGGGTGAACCGCTGGTGCGCAAGGGCATCATGACCTTCTTTGCCGCCATGTCGCGGCATCTGGAAACGGGCGCGCTGTCGGAACTGACGCTGACCACCAATGGCAGCCAGTTGCGCCGTTTCGCGCGGGATCTGGCGGATTGCGGGGTGCAGCGGGTGAATGTCTCGCTCGACACGCTGGACACGGCGAAATTCGCGCGTGTGACCCGCTGGGGCCGGCTTGCGCAGGTTCTGGACGGGATCGCCGCGGCGCAGGAGGCGGGCCTGCGCGTCAAGATCAATGCAGTTGCGCTGGCCGGGTTCAACGAGGAGGAACAGTTCAGCCTCACCGACTGGTGCGCCCGCGAAGGCCATGACCTGACATGGATCGAGGTCATGCCGATGGGCGAGATGGGCGAGGAGGACCGGATCGACCAATACTGGAGCCTCAAGGATCTGCGCGCGCGCTATGGCGAACGGTTCACCGTCACCGATCTTGCCGAACGCAGCGGCGGCCCCGCCCGCTATGTCCGGCTGGAGGAAACCGGCCAGAAGATCGGCTTCATCACACCACTCACCCATAATTTCTGCGAAAGCTGCAACCGCGTGCGGCTGACCTGCACCGGGGAGCTTTACATGTGCCTCGGACAGGAGGACATGGCCGACCTGCGCGCGCCCCTGCGTGCCAGTGCGGAGGACGGCGCGCTGGAGCAGGCGATCCGTGCGGCCATCGGAAACAAGCCCAAGGGCCATGATTTCGACTATTCCCGCCAGCAGGTCGCCGGGCAGATGACACGCCACATGAGCCATACCGGCGGCTGAGACCGGCGCGGCGGCGGGCGGCGGCGGGCGCCCGGCAATGCTGCCGCATTGCCTTATTTTGCACCACCGGGCTTGAGCCCTGACCCCGAAACTGGCTAGGGTCGCGCAGAACAGTCCTTTGCAGTCAGGAATTCCCATGCGCCATTCCCTTCTCCGTCTTGCCGGCCTGCTTGCCATCCTCGGTCTGGCCGGACCGCTTCAGGCCGAAGTTGCCAATGGAACGGTGTTCGGTGACTGGCGCGTGAATTGCACGGCGGAATCCTCCACCCGGACCGCCTGCGCGCTGACCCAGGCCGTGGCGGCCAGCGAGGGCAACCGTTTTCTTGCGGAACTCGGGCTGAACGTGCTGACCAGCGATGGCGCGAAATCGGTGGTTCTGGTGCTGCGCACCCCGTCGGCCATGCTGTTGCCGCTGCAACCGGGCTTTCTGATCGAAGGGGCTGCGGAACAGGTGTCGATGACCTGGCGCACCTGCGCGGGGGATTTCTGCACCGCCATTCAGGCCTTGGACGAGGCGACCGTTGCCTCGATGCGGGCGGCCCCAAGCATGATCGTCGGCTATCAGGGCGTGAACGACCCCGCGCCGACCAGCTTTGCAGTGTCCCTGCGCGGGGTGACAGCAGGGCTGACCGCCCTTATGGCAGATTGAATTTCAAGGAGAAGAATATGACCAAACAGATGCTGATCTACGAAAACGCCGAAGTCATCACCCGCGAGGCGCATGGCGATGTCAGTGTCTCGGCGGTGTCCAGCCTTGATTTCGCGGCGGACCTCAACTCGATGCCCCTGCTCGCCGCCGAGTTCGAGCGCGCAGGCGCGCAGGCCCCCATCGTCTTTGCCGGTGAGGGCGAGAGCCTGACGCCGGTCGTGCTGCTGGGGCTGGCGGAGGCGCAGAATCTTTTCATCGACACGGGCGGGAAATGGACCGGGCGCTATGTTCCGGCCTTCCTGCGCCGCTATCCCTTCATCTTCACCACCACGCCCGGCCAGCCGGAGCGGCTGTCGCTGTGCATCGACATGGCCTTCAAGGCGGTCAACCGCGAGGGCCGGGGCGAGCGGCTTTTCGACAGTGAAGGAAACCGCACGCAGTTCCTGGAAAACGCGCTGGCCTTCACCTCGGAATACCAGTCCCAGTTCCAGGCCACCCGCAGCCTGACCGCGCGCCTGCAAGAGCTGGACCTTCTGGAACCGGCCTCGATCACCGCGACCCTGCCCGACGGACAGAAACTGGTTCTCGGCGGGTTTCAGAGAGTGCAGCCCGAACGGCTTCTGGCGCTGCCGGACGGCGAGGTCATTGCCCTGCACCGCTCGCGCCTGCTCGAACTGATCCATCTGCATCTTGCCTCCATGGCGCAGATGCAGGGGCTGATGGAACGGCTGGCCGAACGCAATGCAAGCGCCAGGGCCGCCTGACGATCCTGCGCATCGGCAGGGCGCACCGCCCTGCCCTTCACTCCAGATATTGCCCGGCCTCCCTGCGCGCCCAGGCCTTCATGGCCTCGCCATGTTCGGCGAGGAATTGCCGCGTGCGCTCGGGGTCGTGCTTTGACAGATCGCGCAGCCACCAGGCCACCGCCTTCTGGATGAACCAGTCGCGATCCCCCAGATAGCTTTCGGCCCAGCCGAGTGCGCGTTCCCGCGCGGCGGTCTCGGCCGGTTTCGGGTGATTCATCCGCGCAAAGGGCAAGGTCGCCACCAGTGCCGCCCGTCGCGCCCACATCAGGGGCGACTGCGTCCAGCCCTCGACGGTATCGAGCCGGTCCGGGTCCGCCACAAGGCGTTTCTGGACCGCGATACAGGCCGTATCGGCAATCGCCCAGGCATCGAAATCCGGCACCCAAGAGCAGACCAGATCCCAGGCGGCCTGATCGGGGCGGATCCGGGCCTGCGTCAGCAGTTTTGCCGCGGCGATCCGGCCTTCATGGATGTCGCTGTGCCACAGTCCGGCGGCCAGATCGAGCCGCGCCTCCAGCGTCAACCCCGCCCGCCAGTCCTTGCACAGCGCGTCAATCGCAGGCGTCGCGGTGCCCAGATAGCGCCGTTCGGCCTTGTGATAGGCGGCCATCTCTGCCGCTTTTCCCGGGGTTGCCTCTGCCGCGATGGCGGCAATCGCTGTGTCCGGCGTCATTCGACCGTCACCGATTTCGCAAGGTTGCGCGGCTGGTCAACATCCGTGCCTTTCGCAATCGCCGTATGATAGGCCAGAAGCTGCGCCGGAATGGCATAGAGCATCGGCGCCAGCAGGTCGGGCACATCGGGCAGGGTCAGCGTCCGCCAGCACCCGTCCCCGGCCTGCTTGACGCCACTGGCATCCGAGATCAGCAGAACCTTGCCGTGGCGGGCCATCACCTCCTGCATGTTCGACACGGTCTTGTCGAACAGCGCGTCACGCGGCGCCATCACGATCACCGGAACGCGCGCGTCGATCAGCGCGATGGGGCCGTGTTTCAACTCCCCTGACGCATAGCCTTCGGCATGGATATAGCTGATTTCCTTGAGCTTCAGCGCGCCTTCCAGGGCCAGTGGATACATCGGGCCGCGCCCGAGGAACAGAATGTCCTGCGCCTCGGCCAGATCCTCGGCAATGGCCGCGATGACCGGGGCCAGACCAAGGGCGTGGTTGATGAGGCCCGGCAGGTTTGCCATGTCCCGCAGATGGGTGCTGACCTGATCCGGGGTCAGGACACCACGGTCCTGCCCGGCCTTGAGCGCCATCAAAAGAAGCATCGAGAGCTGGCAGGTGAAGGCCTTGGTCGAGGCCACGCCGATCTCCACCCCCGCCCGGATCGGCAGGGCCAGATCGGATTCGCGTGCGATGGAGGAGGTCGGCACATTCACCACCGCGACGATCCGCGCAACCTGATCCCGGCAATGGCGCAGGGCGGCCAGCGTGTCGGCGGTTTCCCCGGACTGGCTGACGAATACCGCCCAGGAGGCGGGTGACAGCACCGGGTCGCGATAGCGGAACTCCGAGGCGATATCGACCTCCACCGGCAGGCGTGCCACCTGTTCGAACCAGTATTTCGCGACCATGCAGGCATAGAAGGCCGTGCCGCAGGCAACGAGCGTCAGCCGGTCCACCCCGCGGAAATCCAGAGCCTCCGGCAGATCCAACTGGCCGCCCGCCGTCGCCTCGCGCAACGCATCCGCCAGCACGACGGGCTGTTCGGCGATCTCCTTGGACATGAAATGCTTGTGTCCGGCTTTTTCGATCCGCGTGCTGTCCAGCGCGACCTGCACCGCCGGGCGATTGGCCAGCCGGTTTTCCGCGTCGCGGATGGTGGCACCCGCACGGGTCACCACGGCCCAGTCGCCCTCTTCCAGATAGGTGATCCGGTCCGTCATCGGGGCAAGGGCAATGGCGTCTGATCCGACGAACATCTCGCCGGTGCCATGGCCGATGGCCAGCGGGCTGCCCTTGCGCGCCGCGATCATCAGATCATCCTCGCCCTCGAAGAGAAAACACAGCGCAAAGGCGCCGTGCAACCGGCCCAATGTCTCGCGCGCGGCATCCACAGGCCCGAGACCCCGGTCGAGATGGGAGCGCAGCAGATTGGCGACGGTTTCGGTATCGGTCTCGGATTCGAACCCGTAACCCGCTGCCGACAATTCCTCGCGCAGCTCACGGAAATTCTCGATGATGCCGTTATGGACCACCGCCACGCGGCCCGCCTGATGCGGGTGCGCATTGGCCACGGTCGCCGCCCCATGGGTGGCCCAGCGGGTATGGCCAATGCCGGATTTTCCGGCGAGCGGGTCATGCACCAAGAGATCCGAGAGATTGACAAGCTTGCCAACCGCCCGCCTGCGCCCGAGCCGCCCCGCATTCACGGTGGCGATGCCGGCGCTGTCATAGCCGCGATATTCCAGCCGCCGCAGCGCCTCGACGAGTTGCGGGGCGACCTCGTGATTGCCAAGGATGCCAACGATGCCACACATGGGTTTGCTCCGGGGTTCAGGGAGTTTGACGGCGGAAGCGGGGGTTTTGCACCCCCGCACCCCCGCAGGATATTTCCAGACAGAAAAAGCGGCCCGGGATCACGCCCGCCCGCCCGGGGCCTTGGCGGACTTGATCGCGCGCAGCCTGTCCATCAACCGCGCCGCAAGGCCCGGCTTGTTGACCTGACGCGCGCGGCCCAAGGCCAGCGCCTCGGCCGGCACATCCTGCGAGATGACCGACCCCGAGGCCGTCATGGCGTCGCGCCCGATGGTGACGGGGGCAACCAGCATCGTGTTCGATCCAATGAAGGCCCGCGCGCCAATTTCGGTGCGGTGTTTCATCACGCCGTCATAGTTGCAGGTGACGGTGCCCGCGCCGATATTGGTCTGCTCGCCGATATGGGCATCGCCCAGATAGGTCAGGTGCCCGACCTTCACCCCTTCATCAAGCACCGCATTCTTGATTTCCACGAAATTGCCGACATGCACATCCTCGGCAAGCTCCGCGCCGGGGCGCAGCCGGGCAAATGGGCCGACCGTGGCGCCCCGGGACACATGGCAGCCTTCGAGATGGCAGAAGGCGCGGATCTCGGCCCCGGATTCGATGGTGACACCGGGACCGAAGACGACGTTCGGCCCGATCACCGCATCACGCCCGATGAAGGTGTCGAGGGCAAAGAACACGGTATCGGGTGCGGTCAGGGTGACGCCCTCCTCCAGCGCAAGGCTGCGCATGCGGGACTGGAAGGCGGATTCGGCGCGGGCAAGTTCGGCGCGGGTGTTGATGCCCAGGGTCTCGGCCTCGTCACACAGCACCACCCCGGCGCTGTGGCCTGCGGCGCGGGCCAGACCGACGATGTCGGTCAGATAATATTCCCCCGCGGCGTTCCGGTTTCCGATCTGGCCCACAAGGTCGCGCATCAGTTCGGAGCTTGCGCAGATTACGCCTGAATTGCAAAGCGTTATCGCCCGTTCCTCAGGTGTTGCATCCTTCCATTCAACGATCCGCTCCAGCCCTTCGCCCCGGGTGACAAGCCGTCCATACCGCCCCGGATCCGCCGCCTCGAAGCCAAGGACGACGACCGAATGGGCCGCGCGCGCAGCAAGCATCGCCTCCAGCGTTTCCGACCGCACAAAGGGCGTGTCGCCATAAAGCACGATCACGTCGCCCGTCGCCCCCGCAAGCAAGGGCACCGCCTGCGCAACCGCATGGCCGGTGCCCAGTTGTTCGGCCTGTTCGACGATCTCCACCCGGTCGTCGAATCCGCGCGCGGCCTTCGCCACATCGGCGGCACCATGGCCCGCGACGACGACGATCCGCTCCGGGTCCAGCACGCGCCCGGCTGCAAGGGCATGATGCAGGATCGGTGCCGCACCGAGCCTGTGCAACACCTTGGGCAGGTCGGAATTCATCCGCGTTCCCTGTCCGGCAGCCAGAACGATCAGTGACACCGGCATGAAAGCCCCTTCCCTCTAGGTCGCGTCCCTTTTAAACGGGATGGCGCTGACCGCAAGGTGGCGGCTGTCACAGGCTGTTTCAGCGATGACACGGGAGCCGGGGGGATGGTGATGCGCACGGTGGTTTTCGATCTCGACGGCACGCTGGCCGATACAAGCGGCGATCTGATCGCGGCGGCCAATGCCTGTTTCGAAGGTCTCGGAATGGCAGCGCCGCTCGATCCGGTGCGCGATGCGCTGACAGCCTTTGCCGGTGGGCGGGCCATGCTGCGGCTGGGCCTGTCGCGGGTCGGGACGGGGTGGACCGAGGCGACGGTCGATGCGCATTTTCCCATATTTCTGAAGGCCTACGCAGATTCCATCGACGTCCAGACACGGCTTTATCCCGGGGCGGTGGCGGCGGTGGAGGCGTTGCGTGCCGCTGGATTTGCCACCGCAATCTGCACCAACAAGCCCGAGGGTCTGGCCGAAACCCTCTGCCGCCGTCTTGGCATCCGGGATCTGTTCGGGGCCTTGATCGGAGCCGATACCTTGCCGGTGCGAAAACCGGATCCGGCCCCCTACCGCGCCGCCGTCCTGCGGGCCGGGGGAGACCCGGCGCGGTCGATGCTGATCGGGGATACGGTGACCGACCGGGATACCGCGCGGGCGGCGGGCGTTCCGGTCGTGCTGGTCGCCTTCGGCCCCGAGGGGGAGGGCGTCGCGCGGCTCACTCCCGACGCCCTTCTGGCGCATTACGACGACCTGCCGGGGGTGGTCGCGCGCCTGCTGCCATGACCCTTCAGGGCATCCGGCCCGCGATATAGGTCGCGAATTCGAAATTCGGCCGCTCCAGATGCGACAGATGGCCGGGATTCGACATCTGCGCGGAAATCCCGCGATAGACCTTTTCGGTGCAGCCGCGATCCTCCTCGTTCACATCATCCAGCAACGCCTTAAGGGTGGTGAAATGCCGCTCCGCCTCCGGATCGGCCATCCAGTCAGGGTTCAGGCCCCCGCCATAGAGGATCTTCACATGGTCCGGCCCGTCCGGCGTCAGGCAGAGATACCAGAAATAGCCCGGCGTCAGTGTGATCAGCAGCGCGGGATAGATCGCCAGCAACCATGTCACCCGGCGCTGGTCGCCCGTCAGCGTGGTGTTGGCGGGATGCGCCAGTGACAGCGCCACCGTGTCGTTCTTGACGATCCAGTGGTGGTTGAAGGCCGGATCGCCCTCCGGGCAGGTCATCAGCCCCAGATCGACCGAACCCCCGATGGTGCTCGCATGGCAGACCGGCAGGTGATAGCTTTCCATGAAATTCTCGGCCAGAACCTTCCAGTTGGTGTTCCAGCGATGTTCCTCGCGGAAGGTCTCCACATAGCTTCCCATGTCGAGATAGCCGACCAGTTTTTCCACATTGGCCAGCCGCGCCCCGGGGGATTCCGCCTGCGGATTCAGCGTCACCATGATCCAGCCCAGCCAGTCCTCGCAGCGGATCTGCGGCAGATGGACCTCCTCCTTGCAGAAACCCGAATTGTGCATCATCGCGGGCGCGCCGCGCAGCGAGCCATCCAGATTGTAGGTCCAGGCGTGATAGGGGCAGACGATGGACCGCGTATTGCCGCGCCCCTCCAGCAGGATCGACATGCGGTGGCGGCAGACATTGGACATGGCGCGCAACTGCCCGTCGCGGTCGCGCAGCACGATGACAGGCTCGCCCGCAATCTCCATCGTCAGATAGTCGCCCGGCGCTTTCAGCGCATCGGCCCGCCCGGCACAAAGCCATTCGGCCGCAAAGATATGGGCCTGCTCGGCCCGCGCGAAATCGGGTGAGGTATAGACCGATTTCGGCATGGCGCGCGCCTGCCCGAAGGGCTGGGCCACATTGGCGCGCAACTCTTCGATCGCGGTCAGCAGCGGGTCGTGGCGGGTCATGGGCAGATCTCCGAAGGGCAGCTTGCAGACCCATCGTAATGCCGCCCCGCACCGGCTGTCACGAAAATCCGCAACCTTCTGTCCGGGCCGCGCGGAGCCTGCCCGATTTTGCGCCGCCTGCCCTTTCATCCTGGCAAAAATACCTCCGCCGGAGGCATCCGCCGGTCCCGTCCCGCGACCGGCGGGGCCTTGTGCGGATCAGGCCGCAGGCATCCGGCTTTCCACCATGCCCGCATACCAGCTTGCCCCGAAGGGAATCGCATTGTCGTCGAAATCATAGGCCGGGTGATGCACCATCGCCGTGTCGCCATTGCCGAGGAAAATATAGGCGCCGGGGCGTTCGTTCAGCATGAAACTGAAATCCTCTGCCCCCATCAGGGGGGCTGTGTCCGGGTCCACCTTGCCCGACACCTCCTGTGCCACCTCGATGGCATATCCGGTGTTTTCCGGCGCATTGATCGTCACCGGATAGCCGCGCTGATAGTCCACCACCGCCTGCGCGCCAAGCGCCAGTGCCGTGCCCGAGGCAATCTCGGAAATCCGCCGCTCGACATAGTCCTGCACCGCGTGATCCATCGTGCGGGCCGTGCCGCGCAGTTTGACCACCTGCGGGATGACGTTATGCGCGGTGCTGTCGGTTTCCACCGCACAGACCGACACCACAACCTGTTTCAGCGGGTCCACCCCGCGCGAGGCGATGGTCTGCAAGGCCACGATGATATGGGCCGAGACAACCGTGGTGTCGATGCAGTCATGCGGTTTGGCGGCGTGGCCGCCCTTGCCCGTCACCGTGATCTCGAACTGGTCGGCGGCGGCCATGATGGATCCGGGGCGGATCGCGAAACTGCCCAAGGGGATGCCGGGCATGTTGTGCATCCCGTAGACCTCCTGAATGCCCCAGCGGTCCATCATGCCCTCGTCGCACATCACGCGCCCGCCACCGCCGCCCTCTTCGGCGGGCTGGAAGATCACCACGGCCTTGCCGTCGAAATTGCGTGTCTCGCAGAGGTATTTCGCCGCCCCCAGCAACATGGTCGTATGCCCGTCATGGCCGCAGGCATGCATCTTGCCCGGTGTTTTCGACGCATAGGGCGCCCCGGTCTGTTCGCGGATCGGCAGCGCGTCCATATCGGCGCGCAGGCCGATCACCCGGCCTGCCTTGTCGGTCTTGCCATGGATCACACCCACAACCCCGGTGCGCCCGATCCCCTCCACCACCTCGTCGCAGCCGTAGTCGCGCAAGAGGTCCGCCACCTTTCCGGCGGTGCGGTGGACGTCGAACAGGAGTTCGGGATGTTCATGGAAATCGCGCCGGATCGCGGTCAGTTCGGGCAGCATCTCGGCAAAGCGGTTCTTGACGGGCATCGGATGTCTCCTGTTGTCGGTTTTGCGACAGCCTGACCCGAAGCCGCCCGCCCCGCAAGGGTCAGCCGGCAATCCCCAGATCAATTCCCGACCCGTCGGTGAAACGTGACAGGCGGAACCGGGTCAGATCATGCCCGACCGCGCGCCCCAGGATCAGGTCGGCCAGCACGCGCCCCATGCCGGGGCCGATGCCGAAACCATGCCCGCTCATCCCCGTGGCCAGCGTCAGGCCGGGCAAGGGCGCATGATCCACCATCGGCACCACATCGGGCATGGTGTCGATCATCCCGCCCCAGACTTTCGCGAATCGCGGCCGACCGAGCGTAGGCCAGATCCGCGCGAAATGGTTCTGCACGCGGGAAAGGCTTTTCATGTTCGGCGCAGGGTTCAGGATCCGGGTCGCCTCGAACGGACCGGGCCGGTCGGCCTGCCACTTGCGCGGCGTGCCCCAGGCATCGGGATAGCCCTTCGGCGGCAGCGCGCGGAAATGCGTTGATCTGAGATCGCGCCGCAAGACTTTGAGATAACTTCCGAAATGCCGGAAGGCATCCGGGCCGACAAAGAAATCATGCTCGCCCCCCGGGGCCAGCGTATAGCCGCCATCGGCGCGGCGACGCAGGCCGATATGGTTGTCGCCCGCCTGCCCTGCATGAACTTCCGGCATCGGCACCGTCGCGCCCACCGAAGCCAGAACCGACAATTGTGGAAAGACCACGCCATGCGCCCGCGCGAGCAAGGACGACCACGCACCCCCCGCCAGCAGAACCTGCCCGGCCCGCACGCGGCCCGCCTCGGTCACCACGCCCGTCACGCGCCCTGCTTCGATGTCCAGCGCGCGCACCGCGCAGCCCTCGCGGATCGTCACACCCTTTTCGGCCAGCGCCCGCGCAATCAGGGGCACCGCCACCCAGGGCTCTGCCCGCGCATCAGATGCAGTGTGCATCGCCCCGAGAAAAAGGCCCGACCCCATCCGTTCGGCGGTTTCCGCCTTGGTCCACATGACCGTGCCGGTTCCCGCCGCGACCCCATGCGGGCGCCAGCGTTCGAACCCCTCCAGATCGGCCTCGGCATTGGCGAGATAGGTGACACCCGTCTGCCGGAACCCCAGCCCCTCGCCCAGTTGCTGCGCAAGGCCCTGCCAGAGCCGCAGGCTTTCCACCATGATCGGCAATTCCCCCAGATCGCGGTTCTGCTGGCGGATCCAGCCCCAGTTGCGGCTGGATTGTTCGCCTGCGATGCGGCCCTTTTCGCAGATCAGCACGCGCTGCCCGGCTTCTGCCAGATACCAGGCGGCCATCACGCCAATGACACCGCCACCGATCACCACCACATCCACGGCGTCGGGCAGCGCGCCGGAATGGGTCAGCGTCGCCCGGTCGAACCCGGCATCCGGCGCGGTCATGCGGCAAGCTCGCGCACAAGCGTCTGCATGAACCGCCAGCCCGCCTCGAATTCGGACAGTTCCAGATATTCGTCGGCCTGATGCGCCTGCGCGATGTCCCCTGGCCCGCAGACGACGCAAGACAGGCCCACGGCCTGAAAATGCCCCGCCTCGGTGCCATAGGAGACAACCCCGGTCGCATTGTCCCCGGTCAGGCGACGCACCAGCGCCTCGGCGGCACCCTCCGTTTCGGGCGTCAGGGGCGGCACGTCGAAGAAACGCTCCAGATACACCCCGGCCTCCGGCCTGTGCGCCTTCAAGACAGCATCCATCCGCGCCGCCTCCGCCTCGAAATCCTGCGCCCAATCCTCGACAGATTCCCAGGGCACAACGCGGGTTTCCATCACGAAACGGCAATCGGCGGCGGTGATGTTATGGGCGGTCCCGCCTTCGATCTTCCCGACATGCAGCGTGGTATGGGGCGGGTGGAACAGGGCGGCGATGTCGGTCGGGGTCTCGGCCATGATCGCGGCATTCCGGTCATTGATCCAGCCGATCAGGCGTGCGGCTTCCATGATCGCCGAGACACCCGTGGGCAACAGCGAGGAATGGACCTCATAACCCTTTACATGCACCCGGAACCCGGTGCCGCCCTTGTGCCCGTTCACCAGCCGCATCCGCGACGGCTCCCCCACCACCACGGCTGCCGCGCGGGGCATCGCCTCCACCATCCGCGCGATCATCGGGGGGGCGCCGGTGCAGCCCACCTCCTCGTCATAGCTGATGGCGATCTGCAAGGGGCGCTTGACCCCGGCGCGCAGCGCCAGCGGCACGGCAGCCAGCGCCAGTGCAACAAACCCCTTCATGTCGCAGGTGCCGCGCCCGTAAAGCCGCCCGTCCCTTTCGGTGACCCCCCAAGGGTCAGAGGTCCAGTCCTGCCCGTCCACCGGCACCACATCGCTGTGCCCCGACAGAACGACACCGCCCGGCACCTCCGGCCCGACATTGGCAATAAGTGCGGCCTTCTGCCCATCCTCATTGTAGACACGCTGCGAGGCGACGCCATGGCTGGCCAGATAGGCCTCCACCCATGCGATCAGATCGAGATTGCTGTCACGGCTCACGGTCGGAAAGGCCACCAGCCGGTCGAGGATTTCGCGGGCGGTCAGGTTCTGGGCAGTCATGCGCAAATCTCCATCGGATGCGGCGAACCTGCGCCCGGCAGGGTCTGCGGTCAAGCGCGTGTCACAAAGTGACGACAGGGAACGTCACTTCGCCCACGAAAGATTGTTGCGGGATGCGAAAAAATGACTAACACTTGGCCGATAAACCGGACCCTCAAGGGAACAACCGGATAAAAACAAGAATAACAATGACATGGGAGTGTCCATATGCCCGACAGGGCCGAGCCCGTTCTGGATGTGCGGGGCTTGCAGACAGTATTCCGGACCCGAGGCGGGGACGTGCATGCCGTTAATTCCGTCAGCTTCGATCTGCGGCCCGGTGAACTCCTGGGCGTTGTGGGCGAAAGCGGATCGGGCAAGTCCGTCACGATGATGTCGCTCATCGGGCTCCTGCCCTCGCCGCCCGCCGATGTGCGCGCGGGCGAGGTGCTGCTGGGCGGTGTCGATGTCCTGAAACTGGGCGCGGAAGATCTGCGCGCCGTGCGGGGCCGCCGCATCGGATTCGTGTTTCAGGACCCGATGACCAGCCTCAATCCGGTGTTCACTGTCGGCAATCAGATCATGGAACCCCTGCGCGCCCATATGGGCATGGACAAGGCCCGCGCCACCGAACGCGCGGTGGAGTTGCTGGACCTTGTCGGCATCCCCGATGCGCGGCGGCGGCTCAGGGATTATCCGCACCAGTTTTCGGGCGGGATGCGCCAGCGCGTGATGATCGCGATTGCGCTGGCCTGCGACCCGGAGGTGCTGATCGCGGACGAGCCGACCACGGCGCTCGATGTGACCATTCAGGCGCAGATCATCGAACTGGTGAAGGATCTGCGCGAAAAGCTGGGCATGGCGATCATCTGGATCACGCATGACCTTGGCGTGATCGCGGGCATCGCGGACCGGGTGATGGTGATGTATGGCGGGCAGGTGGTGGAACAGGCGCCGGTGGCGGAGTTGTTCGCCAATCCCCGGCATCCCTATACAAGGGCATTGTTGCAGACCATCCCCTCGCTGACCGGCACGCGGGACAAGCGGTTGCGGGTGATCGAAGGCCAGCCGCCCATTCTGGGCGCGGCACCGACCGCCTGCCCCTTCTGTCCGCGCTGTGGCCATGCCTCCGACCGGTGCCGGCGCGAGAATCCGCTCCGGCTGCCGGTCGATACCCTGCCGCTCGGCAAGGGCCATGATGTTGCCTGCCACTGGGCGCACAATCCGGAACCCGTCCATGCTTGACGCCCCGCCGCCCCGCCCCGAACCGCTTGTCGAAGTGCGCGACCTCCGGATGTATTTCCCGATCCATACCGGGCTCTTCCGTCGCCATACCGGCGATGTGAAGGCCGTGGACGGCGTCAGCTTCGACATCGCGGCAGGGGAGACGCTGGGGCTTGTCGGTGAATCAGGCTGCGGCAAATCCACCGTGGGCCGCGCGGTGCTGCGGCTTTACGAACTGACCTCCGGGTCTGTGCGCATTGATGGTGAGGACATCGCGACCCTCTCGCCCGAGAAACTGCGCCTCAAGCGCCCCGAAATGCAGATGGTGTTTCAGGATCCGCAGGCGAGCCTCAATCCCCGCATGACCGTGGCCTCGATCATCGCCGAGCCGCTTGACGAACACACCAACTGGAGCCGGGCGAAGAAACTCGAACGGGTCTATGAACTGATGGACGCGGTGGGACTGAACCGCACCTTTGCCAACCGCTATCCGCACGCCTTTTCGGGCGGGCAGCGGCAGCGGATCGGCATTGCCCGCGCGCTGGCGCTCAATCCGAAATTCATCGTCTGCGACGAACCGATCGCGGCACTCGATGTGTCGATCCAGGCGCAGGTGGTCAACCTGCTGGAGGATCTGCAGGAAAAGCTGGGCCTGACCTATCTGTTCATCAGCCATGACCTCTCGATGGTGCGTCATCTCGCGACGCGGGTGGCGGTGATGTATCTGGGGCGGATCGCGGAATTGTCGCCTCGCGACGATCTTTATGCCGAACCCCTGCACCCCTATGCCAAGGCGCTGCTGTCGGCGGTGCCTGAACCCGACCCGGTGCGCGAGGCAACGCGGCGCCGCATCATCCTCAAGGGCGATGTGCCCTCGCCCTCCAATCCGCCGCCGGGGTGCAATTTCTGCACCCGCTGCCCGGAGGTGCAACCGATCTGCCGCGAGGTGAAGCCCGAACTGGCCGAGGTGCGCCCTGGCCGCTTCGTCGCCTGCCACCTTGTCCAGCCTGACCCGACAAGAATGTCCGCCGGACCAACCGGCGGAGCCGAGGCACAAGAGCCAACCCAACAAGGAGAGACCCGATGAAGATGAAAACCGCCCTCTTGGGCGCTGCTGCCGCCTTCGCCTTCGCGCCCATGGCGCAGGCCGAACGCGGCGCGGACGGCCATGTGAACGTGATCTATTGGCAGGCTCCCTCGATCCTCAACCCGTTCCTGTCGGGCGGCACCAAGGATGTGGAAAGCGCCTCGATCATCCTTGAACCGCTGGCGCGCTATGATGACACCGGTGTTCTGGTGCCCTATCTGGCACAGGAAATCCCCACGCTCGACAATGGCGGCGTGTCCGAGGATCTGACAACCATCACCTGGAAGCTGAAAGAGGGGCTTCTGTGGTCCGACGGCTCCGCCGTCACCTCGGCCGATGCGGTGTTCACATGGTCCTATTGCACCCATCCCGAAGGTGGCTGCGCGCAGCTTTCCAAATACAATGGCGTGTCGAATGTCGAGGCTGTGGATGATCTGACCATCAAGATCACCTTCGCCGATGCCCAGCCCAACCCCTATGGCCCTATGGTCGGCGGCCAGTCCCCGATCATCCAGAAGGCGCAGTTCGAAAACTGCCTCGGGGCCAAAGCCCCCGAATGCACCGATGCCAATTTCGGCCCCATCGGCACCGGCCCCTTCAAGGTGGTGGAATTCCGCACCAATGACGTGATCCAGCTTGAGGCCAACCCGAACTACCGCGACCCCGCGAAACCCGCCTTTGCGACGATGACCTTCAAGGGCGGCGGCGATGCCGAGGCTGCAGGCCGCGCGGTTCTGGAAACCGGCGAGTTCGACTATGCCTGGAACCTGCAACTGGCACCTTCCGTCATCGCCTCCATGGCGGCAGCGGGCAAGGGTCAGGCGGTTTCGGCTTTCGGAACGCTGGTCGAACGGATCGAGGTCAACATGACCTGGGCCGACCCCTCCCTGCCCGAAGGTGAACGCTCCACCGCCAAGCATCCGCACCCGATCCTGTCGGACCTGCGCGTACGCAAGGCGTTGTCCATGGCCATCGACCGTGAAACACTGGTGGAAATCGGCTATGGCCAGGCCGGTCGCGTGACCTGCAATCTGGTGCCCGCCCCTGCCGCCTATGCCTCGCCCAACACCGACTGCTTCGAGCAGGACATCGAAGGCGCCAAGGCGCTTTTGGAAGAGGCGGGCTGGAAAGTCGGTGCCGGTGGCATCCGCGAGAAAGACGGCATGAAGCTGAAACTGCTCTACCAGACCTCCACCAATGCCGTGCGTCAGGATTTCCAGGCGCTCATCAAGCAGTGGTGGTCGGAGATCGGCGTGGATGCGGAGTTGAAGAACGTCGCGGCCTCGGTGTTCTTCGGCGGTGATCCGGGCTCGCCCGACACGTTCGAGAAGTTCTATGCCGATGTGGAGATGTATGCCAACAACTTCGACGGCACCGATCCGCAAAGCTATCTGGCGTCCTATCAATGCGACAAGGCCCCGCGTCCCGAAACCCAGTGGCAGGGCGAGAACATCAATCGCTTCTGCGACCCGGCCTATGACGCGCTGGTGGTGGAACTCACCCGCACCGGCGTTGTCGCCGAACGGCAGGCACTTGCAATCCGGCTGAACGAGATGCTGACCAAGGACAGCTACACCATCATCCCGCTGGTGCATCGTGGCCGGGTTTCGGCCCATTCCAACAGCCTTGGCGGCGTGGTGCTGAACACCTGGGACTCTGAACTGTGGAACGTGGCGGACTGGTATCGGATCAAGTGATCCGCCCGGTTTTCCGGTAATCGCGGGCGGGGGCTGAAAAAGGCCCCCGCCTCCCCTGCCCCCCGTCTGCCCTGTCCCAAACGTCACAGACATGACCCGAGGCGTGCCATGCTGACCTTCACGATCCGCCGTCTGCTGATGGCGATTCCCACGCTTCTCTTCATCTCTCTGGTGATTTTCCTGTTGCTGGAACTCGCCCCCGGCGACCCGGTGGCCGACATGCCGCTGACCATCCCGCCCGAAGTGCGCGAAAAGATCCGCATCTCGCTGGGGCTGGGGGAGCCGATGCATGTGCGCTACGGGCTCTGGCTCTACAACCTTTTTGTCACCGAACCCTCTTACTGGATCGACGCGCTGTTCGGCACCGACCTTGCACAGGGCAGCCAGCGCATCATCAGCTTCCAGACCCGCGGGCCGGTGTTCAACACCATTGCCGAACGCATCCCCCAGACGCTGATGGTCGTCGGCATGGGCTATCTTGTGGGGGTGCTTATCGCGCTGCCCATCGGCATCATTTCCGCCTACCGGCAATATTCACTGTTCGATCAGGTCGGCACCTTCGTGTCCATGGTCGGCTTTTCCGTGCCGACCTTCGTAACGGGCGTTCTGCTGATCGTGGTGTTCTCGGTCTGGCTGGGCTGGTTTCCGTCCATTTATGACACCACGTTGCGGGTGACGGACTGGCCGAGCTTCGTGAAACAGGTCAAGCAGATGGTGATGCCGGTCTTTGTGCTGGCGCTCTACAATGCAGCCCAGATCAGCCGCTACATGCGCGCCTCCATGCTCGACAACCTCACGCAGGATTATGTGCGCACCGCGCGCGCCAAGGGCATGTCGGAAAAAGTGGTGCTGCTCAAGCATGTGCTGCGCAATTCGATGATCCCTGTGGTCACGGTCATCGCGCTTGGCGTGCCAAGCGTGTTCACCGGCGCGATCATCACCGAAAACGTGTTCAAGGTGAACGGACTGGGCCAGCAACTTCTGCTGTCGATCCAGGGCAATGACGCGCCGATGGTGCTGACGATCTCCTTCATCTTCGCCTTCCTCATCGTGATGTTCAATCTTGTGGCCGATGTGCTTTACGGCCTTCTCGACCCGAGGATCCGCTATGACTGACGCGCCCATAAATATCGCCGCCGCGCGCCCGCCCCGCAATCAATGGTGGGATGTCTGGGACCAGTTCAAGACCCACAAGGGCGCGCTGCTCGGCTCCATCGTCTTTGTCACGATCCTTGCGGCCGTGCTGATCGGCCCCTGGCTCTGGGGGGTGGACCCGAAATACATCAATATCCGGATGCGCGAACTGGGGCCGAGCCTTGCCAATCCGCTCGGGACCGACCAGTTGGGCCGCGACATGCTGGCGCGGCTTTTTGCAGGCGGGCAGATCACCATTGCGGTCGGCATGACGGCGATGGCGCTGTCGATCCTGCTGGGCACGCTGGTCGGGGTTCTGGCGGGCTATTTCCGCAGCATCGACGGCTTCCTGATGCGGCTCACCGACCTCTTTCTGGCGCTGCCGCTGCTGCCTTTGCTCTTGCTGATGGTCATGCTCTTCCGCGAACCGCTTGTGCAGAATTTCGGCCCCGAGGGTGGCATCTTCATCCTGATCGTCATAGCCATCGGCGTGACCTCGTGGATGCAGACCGCGCGGATCGTGCGCGGGGATGTGCTGGCCCTGAAGGAACGTGAATTCGTGCTGGCCTCGCGGTCGATCGGCACGCCCGCGCGCCGGATGATCCTGCGCCACATCCTGCCCAATGTGATGTCCCCGATCATGGTGTCCGCGACACTCGGGGTGGCCAATGCGGTGATTACCGAAAGCGCGCTCTCTTTTCTCGGACTCGGTTTCCCCCCCGATTTCCCGACCTGGGGGCGGCTCCTGAATGACGGGCTTCCCTATATCAACCTCAGCCCCGAGCGGGTGATCTGGCCCGCCATCGCGCTGTCGGCACTGGTGCTGTCGATCAACTATATCGGGGACGGGCTGCGCGATGCGCTCGACCCGAGGATCCGCGGCAGATAGCCCAGGAAGGGGGCGCTCGCGCCCCCTCGCCCGTTCCGGGCTCACCCCCCGAGGATATTTGAGGAGGCTTTGTTGCACAAATCCTGTGAGGGATTCATCTTGTGAATCCAGCGTGATAGCTGGAGGCCATGAGCAGACCGAACACACCGACCTACAAGACGCTGAACTGGCCCGCGTACAACAA
>JBKBNP010000054.1:0-28263 GCA_046295215.1 Pseudorhodobacter sp.
AGGTCAATGCCGATGATGGCAACTTCCGACATGGATGTCCTCTCTTCCTGTGATGGCTTCAACACTCATCACATTGGCACAGTGCGATGCCGTCAGGAGGGGGCATCCACGCCATCAGCAGGGCCGCTGACGGGGAAACCCCCGAGGATATTTCCTGACAGAGAAAACCGCGATCAGCCCGAGGCCCGCAGGTGCGGCAGCCAGGCGCAGCTGGCGGCCTCGATCAGGTCGAGACAGGACTCGAAGTCGCGCGTGTAATAGGGGTCGGGCACATCGGGGCCATGGCCGGGCAGCGGGTCGAGGAAAAGCCGTGCCGGGGTGGGGCTGGTGTCGGGGCGAAGCGCCTCGATGGCGGCAAGGTTGTCGCGGTCCATGGCGAGGATCAGATCGAACCGGGCAAAGTCGGCGGCCAGAAAGCGGCGCGCGCGCAGGGGCGAGAGGTCAAGCCCGCGACGGGCGGCGGCCTCGATCATCGGCGGGTAGGGGGCCTTGCCGTCATGCCAGCCGGAAGTGCCCGCGCTGTCGACCGTGACGCCGGGCCCGGCGAGGCGGCGCAGGACGACCTCGGCGGCGGGGGAGCGGCAGATATTGCCGAGGCAGATAGTCAGCAGGCGCATCGCAGGACCGGGGAAATCCGGCATCGACGGCCCCGTTGCCGAAGGGTCCGAACCTTCCCCGGCAGAGGGGGGACACCGGGCATCAGGCGTTCACATCCACGACAACGCGGCCCTGCACGGCCCCGTTCAGGATGTCTGCCCCCAGACCGGGCAGGTCGGCGAGGGTGGCGGGCCGGATCATCGCCTCCAGCCGGTCCATTGGCAGGTCGCGGGCAATGCGGTCCCAGGCGCGGACCCTGTCGGCATAGGGGCGCATGACGGAATCGATGCCCAGCAGATTGACCCCGCGCAAAAGGAAGGGAATGACCGTGGCAGGCAGCCCGGCCCCGCCTGCAAGACCCACGGCGGCGACGGAGCCCCCGTATTTCATCTGCCCCAGCACGCGCGCCAGCATCGCGCCGCCCACCGCATCAACGCAACCGGCCCAGGTTTCGGCCTCCAGCGGGCGTTTGACGGTTTCGGCCAGATCCTCGCGCGCGACGATCCGTGCCGCCCCGAGGCTGGTCAGATAGTCTGCGGTTTCGGGGCGCCCGGTGACGGCGGCAACGGAATAACCCAGATGCGCAAGGATCGCGGTGGCGACCGAACCGACGCCCCCGGCGGCGCCCGTCACCAGAACCTCGCCCCGGTCCGGGGTCAGCCCATGATCCTCCAGCGCCATCACGGCAAGCATGGCGGTAAAGCCTGCCGTGCCCACGGCCATCGCCTGCCGCGTGGTCAGGCCCTCGGGCAGCGGCACCAGCCAATCGGCGCGCAGCCGCGCCTTCTGCGCATAGCCGCCCCAATGCGCCTCGCCGACGCGCCAGCCGGTCAGCACGACCTTGTCGCCGGGGGCATAGCGCGGATCGGCGGAGGTCTCGACCGTGCCGGCAAGGTCGATGCCGGGAACATGGGGATAGGTCCGCACCAGCCCGCCCCCCGGACCGAGGCACAGCCCGTCCTTGTAGTTCAGGGTGGAATAGTCGACCGCGACAGTCACATCGCCGTCGGGCAGGCGGTCCGGGCCGATGCGCCGGATGCTGGCGGAAGTTTTGCCCTCGGCGTCCTTTTCGACGATCAATGCGTTGAAATCCATGACCCTGCCTCCCTTTGATTGTCAGGCAGGATTGGGGAGCATGGGGAGGAAGTCAAGGTCGCGGCTCGGGCAGGGACCAGCGCACGCGGGCAATGCGCCCCGCGCGCGCCTTCTGCGGTCAGTTGCCGTGGCCGTGGCCGTGACCCTTGCCCTGATCGGGCTTGCGGGCATTGTCCACCGGAATATCGACAACAACCTCGCCCTCGCGTTCGAAGGTGAAGGTGACAGTGACGATGTCGCCATCCGCCAGCGGCCGGGTCAGCCCGAGGAACATCACATGATCGCCGCCGCGCTCCAGCACATGGCTGCCGCCCGGGGAAACCTCGAATCCCTCCTCGACATGGATCATGCGCATGACGCCATTCGCGTCCGTCTCATGCCGGTGCAGTTCCACGCGCTCTGCCACGTCGGAAGTGGCGGCAATGAGCCGGTCGCCGCTGGTGCCGTGATCCACGATCACCATGAAGGCGGCCCCGGATGTCGCCGTGGCACCGGAGGCGCGGATATAGGCGTCTTCGACATGCACGCCATCATGGGCGAAAAGCGGCGCGGCGAGCGCTAGAAAGGCGGCCGAGGTGGCTGCGGGAAGGGAAAAGCGGATCATTGTCCTGTCCTTTGGTCGGGTTGATCTGAAAATTGCGGGATCAGACCTGAACAGGAGGGCCGCGCGCGGGCGGCAGGGACAGGGGGGCAGGGCGGGTCTGCGCTGTGCCGGTTGCGTCTGCGACGGCGCGGCCGGACGCGGTGAGGCGCATCAGGGCAGCGCCCTCGGGCAGGATCGCGAAGGCCAGCCCGGCAAGGCAGTCGGGGCAGGGCATCACCGGTCCGGTCGGGTTGCCCGCGGCATCAAGCGTGACGGTCATCACGCCATAACCCGAGCAGATGACGATCGTGCTGCCACCCGCCGCCGCCGTCGCATGTCCGCGCGCCACGACCATGCTGACCGATCCCGCCGCAAGGGCGAGGATCAGCAGAAGCATCTGGAACGGACGGCGGAGCGGCATCATGGACGCAGCGGTAGCATGACGTGCCGGGCAGAGAAAAGCGGCGAATCCGCGCGGGACGGGGTGGCGGTGGGAAAGGAGGCGCTGCCTCTCGCTGTCTGCGACATCTCACCCCGGGGCATTTCCTGCCGGAAGGGAGAAAGAGATGCGCCCCAAAGCAAAAAGCCCCGCCAGAGCGGGGCCTTGCGGTTCGGCAGCAACGGGCGCGATCAGGCGGCCGGTTGCGCCTTTTCCAGTTCGCGCTTGATTTTCAGCGCCTTGCAGGAAAGCTCGTCATCCTTGGACTTTGCGAGGAAGGCATCGAGCCCGCCGCGATGATCCACCGTGCGCAGGGCATGGGCCGAGACGCGCAGCTTGAAGGACTGGCCGAGGATGTCCGAGATCAGCGTGACATCATTCAGGTTCGGCAGAAAGCGCCGACGGCTCTTGTTGTTGGCGTGGCTGACCTTGTTACCGGTCATCGGGCCTTTTCCGCTCAGTTCGCAGACGCGCGACATTGTCGTGTTCCTTGTTCATTCAGCCGTCTTCGTTCAAACGAAACCCGGCGGCATCGACGTGAAAGGGCGCCGCAACGGGCAGCGCACCGAAATCCATCCGCGCCGTTTAGGGGGAATCGGGGCGCGCGTCAAGGGCGGGTGCGGGGAATTGCACAGGTGCCACAGGGCAGGGCCTATGCCCCGACGCCGGGATCACGCAAAAGCTGCACGGCGTTGATTTGCCAGCCCTCGGGCGTTTCGATCATCTGGTAGTCCAGCAGATGCGTCCGCCCCGCACCATCTGTTATCATCACGCGCTGCCAGACCGCCCCCGCAACCTCGCGCAGCGCCAGCATGCGCACCGTGTCGGGGCGATGGACCATCGGATAGCCCTGCCGCACCATCGCGCCGAAATTCTCGGCCGATCCGAACAGGCGCTTGATCGTCGGGCTGGCAAAGGAAAAGGCGGTTGCGAAATCATCGGCGCGCAAGGCGTCGATCTGGCCGGTGATCGTACCTGTGATGGCGGGGTTGGTGCCCTGCGCTGCGACGGGCGAGGAAATCAGAAGGATGAATGCGACGGCACGGGCAATCTGGCGCATGATGCGGCCCCTTTTGCTGTGGATGTCCCCTCAAGGGGAGCTAGCCGGACAGCGGAGCGGGTCAAGGGCAGCGCAAAGACGGGCAGGGATGGCACGGGAGGGGCTATTGCGCCGCCTCCCGCCCCCGGGGTCAGGTCAGCAGATCGCCCGCCAGCCCCCGGTCGATCAGCGCAATCGTGCGGTCCACCCCGTAAAGGGCGATGAACCCGCCGAAACGCGGGCCATCGGAGGCGCCCAGAAGCACCTCGTAAAGCGCCTTGAACCAGTCGCGCAAGGGCTCGAACCCGTGATCCTTGCCGACCGCAAAGACCATGGATTGCAGTGCGTCGGCATCCACGCCGCCCTCCCATCCTGCCAGACGCGCGCGCAGGTCGCCAATCGCCGCCCTTTCGCGGTCGTCGGCCAAGCGGAACACACGGCTTGGTGCGATCCGGTCCGTGAAATAGCGCACGGCAAATCCCGCCGCCGCGTCAAGGTCCGGGTGGGTTTCGGGCGAGGCTTCCGGCGCATAGGCGCGGATATAGCCCCAGAGCCCCGCCGCATCTGTCGCCCCCGCCACCGAGGCAAGGTTGAGAAGCATCGAGAAGGGCACAACCATGCGCGACTCCGGCGGAGCGCCGCCATGGATATGCCAGACCGGGTTCGCTGCCTGCTGTTCGGGCGTCTGGTCGGGATAGGCGCGCAATTGCTGATGGTATTCATCCACCGCGCGAGGGATCACGTCAAAATGCATCCGCTTGGCCGTTTTCGGCTTTTGATACATGAAATAGCTGAGGCTTTCGGTTGCGGCATAGCTGAGCCATTCATCAATGGTCAGCCCGTTGCCCTTGGATTTGGAGATTTTCTGCCCCTGATCGTCGAGGAACAATTCATAGGTCATGTGATTGGGTTTGCGCCCGCCCAAGACCTCGCAGATGCCGTCATAGATGGGGGTGTTGGTGGAATGGTCCTTGCCATACATCTCGAAATCGACGCCGAGGGCGGCCCAGCGGGCGCCGAAATCGGGTTTCCATTGCAGTTTCACCTGCCCGCCCGTCACCGGCAGCGTCCATTCCCGGCCAGTTTCATCATCAAAGGTGATCGTGTGGTTCACCTTGTCGATATGCTTCATCGGGACATAGAGAACCCGCCCTGTTTCCGGATGGATCGGCAGAAAGCAGGAATAGGTCTGCTGGCGTTCCTCGCGCAGGGATTTGAGCATGATCGCCATGATCGCCTCATAGCGTTCGCAGGCCAGCCGCAGCGTGTCGTCGAACTGGCCCGACTTGTAGAACTCGGTGGCGCTGATGAATTCGTATTCGAACCCGAAGGTGTCCAGAAACCGCCGCAGCATCGCGTTGTTATGCCCGCCGAAGCTGTCGTAAAGCCCGTAGGGATCAGGCACGGAGGTCAGTGGCTTTTGCATATGGTCGCGCAGCATGTCCTGCTGCGGCACATTCTCGGGCACCTTGCGCATTCCGTCCACGTCATCGGAAAAACAGATCAGACGGGTGGGGATGTCGGAGATCACCTCGAAGGCGCGGCGGATCATCGTGGTCCGCGCCACCTCTCCAAAGGTGCCGATATGCGGCAGACCCGACGGTCCATAGCCGGTTTCGAACAGCACATGACCCTTTTCGGGCGGCGCCTTTTCATAGCGTTTGAGCAGCGCACGCGCTTCCTCGAAGGGCCAGGCTTTCGAAGTCATCGCAGCGTCGCGCAGGGCAGACATGGGTCTTATCCTTTTCCTCGGGTGACGGGCGGCAGATTGCCGTCCGCAGCCCGCCTCTCCTATTGCCGGGGCGGGGTCGCGTCAATATTGTCGGGGCGAAAGGGCCATCGGCCCGCAGAGGACAGGAAATGGAGCGCCCCGTGGCCAATGCAGTCGAGATGATGACCCCGCAAGATGCGCTGGTCGCGGTGATGGTCGCGGTGTCGGCCTCGGATGAAAACCTGCGCACGTCGGAACTGGTGGCGATCCAGCGCATCGTGAACCACCTGCCGGTCTTTGCCGATTATGACCCGGACCGGATGCGCAAGGTCACGCAGACGGTGCTGGACCTTTTTGCCGATGAGGACGGGCTCGACCTCTTCTTCGTCATGGTGCGCGAGGCGCTTCCCGAACGGCTCTATGAAACCGCCTACGCGCTGGCCTGCGACGTGGCCGCCGCCGACGGCATGCTCTATGACGAGGAACTGGCGTTCCTGATGGAGATCCGCGATGAGCTGGCCATCGACCGGCTGCATGCGGCCGCCATCGAACGCGGCGCGCGGGCGCGGCATCTCAACGTCTGATCGCGCCGGAGGGAAGGCGCGCTCAGGCACCTTCGGGGGAGGTGCGGGGGGCCAGCGGCGCAACCGTGAAAGGCGGCACCGTCTTGCCGGTGGAGCGTGACCGGATCGCGACCAGTTCGGTTTCCAGATCGGCGATCCAGCTTGTCTGCACCTCGCACCGCCGCTCGCAATCGGTCAGTGCCGCGCGCAGCCATTGCAGATCGGCCTGTTCGGCGCGCTGTTCCAGACTGCCGCCGCGATGCGCCCCGAACCAGTGTCCAAGGCCGAAGGCCAGCAACAGGAAGAACCCGAAAGTCAGCCAGAGAAGGAGGGAGGAAGGGTCGGAGGAAGCAAACATCAGCACACCACATTGCACAAAGGACAAGATACCGGACCGAAATCACCAACCGGCGACCGGACTCCGCCAGACGATGCGCGAGCCGGCATCATGCGTCCAGTGACATTGTGCGGCACAAGGGACAAGCTCGTGGCAACGCGCGAAATCTTGCCGAAATGGCTGGACAGCACAGGGAATTTTCCCGACAATGCCGCACCAGTGCAGGTTTTCCCTGCGCTCAGGTGAAAAGGGACGCCCAGCGACCCAGCAACCGCCCTTGCAGGTTGCGCGCGCGGCCGGTCCATTGCGGCCCGCCTTCAGGGCGCTCCCGCTCCGCCACCGACAGCCGGTCGCGGCGCGCAAGGTCGGCACAGAAGATGGCAAAGGTCAGTTCTCGGCCGTTCGGGGGCTGGATGTATCCCGCAAGGCCCGAGACGAAATTCAGCGTGCCGGTCTTGGCAACCACCTTGACAGGGTGGCCCTTCATCTCCTTGCCGGCGGCGTCGCGCATCGCCTGTTCGCGCAGGATGCCGGGCAGACCGGATCCGCGCCCCGACCGCAGCGCACGCACCATGTCGGCAGGCGCGATGCGCGAGGCGGCGCCAAGCCCCGAATGATCGACAAAACGCGAATTGGCGCCATGGCTCGCCGCCGCCCAATCCGACATGCGCCGCCCGCTTTCCGCCAGTGCGCCCGCGCCAGATGCCGTCAGGCCCACCGCCTCGGCGGTGATATTGGTGGAAAACCGCAGCATGTCGCGGCTGACAGTCTGGAGATCGTCGCTGCGGATCTCGGCCAGCATGGTTCCGGCCGGGGGGGTGCCGATGATCTGGGCCGTCGGCAGCGTCAGGCCATGGGCCCGCATCAGCACCGCGAACACCTCGGCGCAATAGGCTTCGGGGTGGCGCACCGGCAACCAGCGGCTGCCATTGCTGTTCAGCGCCGAGGCCGCCACCGTCCATTCGTCGCGACCTGCGCCACTCCGGTAATCGAACAGCGGAGCCGCGCGGTTGACCGCCCGCACTTCGGCCATGGTGACACGCGGCACGAACCGCCGCCCGCGCGCATCCATGGTCAGGAGCGGGCCCGAATTGCCGCGCTTCCACTCGAAATGCACCCGGTTGAAATTGAGGTTCAGTCCCGAGATCGTGGGGTTGTAGCCGACATGGTCGGGCTGGTCGCGGTCGATCCGGTCCAGCCGCGGGATGCCGGAGCCACAGGCAAGGAAGCGGCCGGTGATTTCCTTGATCCCGCGCGCGGCGAGTGCGCTGGCCAGATCGCCCAGCCGGTCCGTGTCCAGCGTCGGATCGCCGGTGCCGATCAGGACGAGATCGCCCTGCACCCGTCCGCCCGAAACCGGCCCCGTCGCCAGAACACGGGTCGCAAAGCGGTGCTGTGGCCCCAGCCGGTCCAGCGCATAAAGCGCGGTCATGGCCTTGGCGACCGAGGCGGGGGGAAGCGGCGTCTCGCCTCCCATCGCCTCCAGCACCTTGCCGCTCTGCGTTTCCGCGACAACAAAGCCGACAGAGCCCCCCAGACGCGCCGCCTCGACAATCGCGGCCGCGCCGCTGCTCGCCTGTGCCGCCGAACTTGATGTAACGGCGGCCGCCCGCGCCGCAGGGCGGATGGACCGGGCCGGTGCCTCGGCGCAGCCCGGCACGGCAATGCCCGCCATCAGCCCCGAAAGAACCCAGCGTCGGGTGAAATTTGCGTTTCCTGTCATGGCGGGATCCTATCGCTCCGTCAGGTCCGGCACAAGCCCGCCACCGGCGCGGTTCCGCCGCCAAAGATGCGTCCGGTGACGGGGCAGGATCACCATGAAGGAAAGACCCTTCGCCCCTGCGCTTTCACCTTGGTCAAATACCTTCGGGGGTGAGCCGCCGCGCGGCGAGGGTGCGGACAGCCCCCTTGCGGCGTCAACCACCGCGCCGGGCGCGAATGGCCGAAGAGGACGCATCCACCATAGGCAGGGTCACGAAACACCAGACCGGCAGCGGGCGGCGCCCCAGGAGCGGCGCCGCCGATTGCGGCAGGCGCGCCGGGGCGAAATGCCGCGCAGCCGGGGAGTTCAGGGCCGCCATCTGCTGACCCGGCCGCGCCAGCACGCCGAGCGCCGCCAGTCCGGCAATTCCGCGCCACTGCTCCCAGCGGTGGAACTGCGCCAGATTGTCGGCCCCCATCAGCCAGACGAACCTCACACCGGGATAGAGCCGGGTCAGCCGCTGCAAGGTCTGGGCGGTATAGCGCGTGCCAAGCCGCGCCTCGAGATCCGTAACCGTCACTTTCGGATGCTTCATCAGGCCTCGCGCCCTTGCGACCCGGTCGGCCATCGGGGCGGGCTGGTGGGTCTTGAGCGGGTTGCCCGGACTGACAAGCCACCAAACCCCGTCCAGCCCGAAACGCCGCAGCGCCGCAAGCGTGATCGCGACATGCCCCTCATGCGCCGGGTCGAACGACCCGCCCAGAAGGCCGATCACCTGCCCCCTTGCGGCAAATGGCATCTGCGCGCGGATCATGCCGAACTCCCCCTGCGTTGACCGGCCCACGCCGCCCCTATCCGCATCCGGGGGCTCCGGCAATCGGGGCGTTACCGGACTTGTCCAAGGGCGCAGCCCTCCCCATCTCCGCCACGTTGCCAGTGGCGCCGTCTGCCGCTAGAAGGGCGCAAACGCACGGATGAGGGAAGATCATGGCCAGCTACCAGTATGTCTATCACATGGACGGGGTTTCCAAGACCTATCCGGGCGGCAAGAAATGTTTCGAGAACATCAACCTGAACTTCCTGCCCGGCGTCAAGATCGGTGTCGTCGGGGTCAATGGCGCGGGGAAATCCACGCTCTTGAAGATCATGGCCGGAATGGACAAGGACTTCAAAGGCGAGGCCTGGGCCGCCAAGGGCGCCAAGGTCGGCTATCTGCCGCAGGAACCCTGGCTCGACCCGACGCTGGATGTGAAGGGCAATGTGATGCTGGGCGTCGCCGCCCAGCAGGCGATCCTGGACCGCTACAACGACCTTGCCATGAACTACTCGGACGAAACCGCCGAGGAGATGGCGCAACTGCAAGACCAGATCGACGCGCAGAACCTGTGGGAACTGGAGGCGACGGTGGGTGTGGCAATGGACGCGCTGCGCTGCCCGGCCGATGATGCCAATGCCGAGGATCTCTCGGGCGGGGAGCGTCGCCGCGTGGCGCTCACCAAGCTGCTGCTGGAAAAGCCAGACATGCTGCTGCTCGATGAACCGACCAACCATCTGGATGCCGAATCCATCGCCTGGTTGCAAAAGCATCTGATCGACTACAAGGGCACGATCCTGATCGTCACCCATGACCGCTATTTCCTCGATGACATCACCGGCTGGATCCTTGAACTGGACCGGGGCCGGGGCATTCCCTATGAGGGCAATTATTCCGCCTGGCTCGACCAGAAGGCCAAGCGCATGCAGCAGGAAGCCCGCGAGGACAAATCCAAGCAGAAGGCGCTGGAAAAGGAACTGGAATGGATCCGCTCGGGGGCCAAGGCCCGTCAGGCCAAGGGCAAGGCGCGGATCGCCAAATACAATGAAATGGCAGGCCAGACCGTGCGCGAACGGTCAAGCCAGGCGCAGATCATCATTCCGAATGGCGAACGGCTCGGCAACAAGGTGATCGAAGTCCAGGGCATCAAGAAGGCCATGGGCGACAAGCTGCTGATCGAGGATCTGAGCTTCACCGTGCCGCCGGGGGCCATCGTCGGCGTGATCGGCCCCAATGGTGCGGGCAAATCGACCCTCTTCCGCATGATCACCGGGCAGGAACAGCCCGACGAGGGCACGATCACGCTGGGCGACACGGTGCAACTGTCCTATGTCGACCAGTCGCGCGACGCGCTCGACCCCAACAAGACCGCCTGGGAGGAAATCTCGGGCGGGGCAGAGGTGATCCATCTCGGCGATCTGGAAATGAACAGCCGGGTCTATACCGGAGCCTTCAACTTCAAGGGCACCGACCAGCAGAAAAAGGTCGGCCTGCTGTCGGGCGGGGAACGCAACCGGGTGCATATGGCGAAATTGCTGCGCTCGGGCGGGAACGTGCTGCTTCTCGATGAACCGACCAACGATCTGGACGTGGAAACCCTGCAGGCGCTGGAAGCCGCCATCGAGGATTTCGCGGGCTGCGCCGTCATCATCAGCCACGACCGGTTCTTCCTCGACCGGCTCTGCACCCATATCCTCGCCTTTGAGGGGGATGCGCATGTCGAATGGTTCGAGGGGAACTTCGAGGCCTATGAGCAGGACAAGATCCGCAGGCTGGGGCCGGATGCGCTGGAACCGAAGCGGGTGAAATACAAGCGGTTTTCGCGCTAGGGACAGGACCGGCCAAGCTTTTGGCGTGGCCCCCCGCGTTCATTTCCCGCCACTATTGCGCAGAGGCTGAGCCAGGCTCATCAGGCCGCGCCTTGCAGAGACGCCTTCGCCCTCCTGTCAGACCAGCGACAGGCCAGACCGCTGCCGCAGACAGCGGTCTGTTGATCTTGCAAGAGACCATGCGCGCAGCCTCAACCTCGCGCCGGTTTTCCGCCCAGCCAGACCGCGCGGATGGCGCGGTCATCGCCCATCATGATGGTGGGAAACAGCGCCTGCCAGATGTCGCCTGCGCGCCGTGTCGCCTGTTCGATGGCCGGTGTGGAGGCAAGGTCGACCACCACCAGATCGGCCTCCATCCCCGGGGTGATGTTCCCGATCCGGTCTTCCGCCCGCAGCGCCCGGGCCGAGCCCTGGGTTGCCAGCCACCAAAGTTGCGACGGGTGCAGCGCCTGCCCGCGAAGCTGCGCCACCTCATAGGCGGCGGCCATGGTGCGCAACATGGAAAAATTCGACCCGCCGCCCGTGTCTGTGGCCAGCCCCACGCGCAGATGCCGCGCAAGCCCCATGTCGAACAGTCCTGACCCGATGAAGGTGTTGGAGGTCGGGCAATGCACAAGGGACGCCCCCGCCTCGATCAGCCGGTCCTTTTCGCGCGCGGTCAGGTGGATCGCATGGCCATAGACCGCGCCCTCGCGCAGCAATCCCTGCGTCTCGTAGGTATCAAGGTAATCGCGCGACTGCGGAAAGAGGTCTTTCACCCAGGCGATTTCATCGGTCTGCTCACTCAGATGCGTCTGCATCAGGCAATCGGGATATTCGCGCCAGAGCTGGCCCATGGCGGCAAGCTGTTCCGGCGTCGAGGTGGGCGAAAAGCGCGGCGTGATGACATAGGACAGTCGGTCCACGCCATGCCATTTCTGCAACAGGCGCTTGCTGTCGTCATAGGCCGTCTGCACCGTGTCGCGCAGGCCTTCGGGTGCGTTGCGGTCCATGCAGGTCTTGCCTACGAAGATCCGCATGCCTCGCGCGCGACCCGCCTCGAAGATCGCATCGACGCTTGCGGGATGGATCGTGGCATAGGAACAGAGGCTTGTGGTTCCATTGGCGGTCACGAGATCCAGGTAGCGCGCGGCAATCTCGGCGGCATAGGCGGGATCGGCAAAGCGCATTTCCTCGGGGAAGGTGTAGAGGTTCAGCCAGTCGATCAGCCGCTTGCCCCATGAGGCGATGATGGCGGTCTGCGGGTAATGCACATGGGCATCGACAAACCCCGCCGAAATCAGTGCCCGACCGTAATCGGTGATCCGCGCCTGCGGGTGACGGGCGCGCAGGATCCCGGCGGGGCCGGTGTCGGTGATGCGGCCCGCCTCGACCAGCACGGCACCATGGGATTCGTGATGCGCGGCGGCAAGGCCGGCCTCGAAGGGATCGGCGGTGAACCGAAGCACCTGCCCAAGAAGTAGTTCCGCCATTCGTCCGCGCGCCCCTGTCTGCATCAATCTGTAACATCCTAGGCCTATTCCCGCCTTGGGTAAATTTGCGCATCTTGCCTGTTTCCCCGAAACAGCTTCCGCTAAGGTCGGCATAATCGCATTGGAGGGCACATGGTGGACAACGGGGCGAAGGATGAGGTCCGGGAAGAGGAAGAAGTTCTCGACGCCCGCCGCGTCAGTGCGATCCGTGACGCCGTTGCGGCGGAAGATGCCGCACGGCTGACCGAGCTTCTGGAACCGCTGCACGCCGCCGATATTGCCGACCTTCTGGAACAGGTATCCCGATCCGACCGGCGCGACATCCTGCGGATGTGGTCCGGCGAGATCGACGGCGAGATCCTGTCAGAGATCGACGAAGGCATCCGCGAGGAGGTCATCGAAAGCCTCAGCCCGCAGGTGCTGGCCGATGCTGTGCGCGAGCTTGATACCGATGACGTGGTCGACATCCTCGAGGATCTGGAGGATGCGCAACAGGCCCTGATCCTCGGCGCGCTGGACAGCGCCGACCGGGTGGCGGTGGAACGCGCGCTCTCCTATCCCGATTACTCTGCCGGGCGGCTCATGCAGCGCGAGGTGGTGGTGGCGCCCCTGCACTGGACCGTGGGTCAGGCCATCGACTTCATGCGCAGTGCGGAAAACCTGCCCGACCAGTTCTACCATGTGATTCTCGTCGATCCCCGGATGAAGCCGCAGGGCTATGTGACGCTCGGGCGGCTTCTGTCGTCGCGGCGCGAGGTGCGGCTGTCGGACATCCAGGAGGAAAGTTTCCGCACCGTGCAGGCGACCGAGCCCGAATCGGAAGTGGCCTATATCTTCAACCAGTATCACCTGATTTCCTGCCCGGTGCTGGATGAGGATGGCCGGCTGGTCGGCGTCATCACCATCGATGACGCGATGAACGTGCTGGACGAGGAGCATGAAGAGGACATGCTGCGCCTTGCAGGCGTGGGGGACGAGGCGAACATGTCGGATGGCGCCTTTGCAACGGCGCGCCAGCGCCTGCCCTGGCTGGTTATCAATCTCTTCACGGCATCGCTGTCGGCCATCGTCATCACACAGTTCGAGAACACGATTGCCGCCCTTGTGGCCTTGGCGGCGCTCATGCCGATTGTCGCCTCGACGGGCGGGATCGCGGGGACGCAGTCGCTTGCCGTGGCGGTGCGGGCGCTCGCCACCCGCAGTCTGACCAGTGCCAATGCGCGGCGGGTCGTCTTGCGGGAGCTTGGCGCGGGGATGCTCAACGGGCTTGGGCTCGCGCTGATCCTAGGTTGCGCTGGCTGGTTGATCTTTTCTGACCCGATGCTGGGCGCCGTTCTCGGGATGGCCATGATCTGCAATCAGGTCGTGGCGGCTTTCGGGGGTGTTCTTGTGCCACTGACGATGCAACGGCTGGGTTTTGACCCGGCACTGGCCTCCGGCACCTTTGTGACAACGCTGACCGATGTGATGGGCTTTTTCGCCTTTCTCGGGTTCGCGACCATTTTGCTGCTATGAGCGGGGGCGGATCAACTGCCGCCAACAAGGCCGCCGCACGCGCTTCGGCCATGGCCGCACGCAAGGCGGCCCATGCCGCAGGGCAGGGGCAGGCGGCGGCCCTGCTGGCCGATCTGCTGGCCGACCGGCGCGGGCAGGTGCTGGCGGGCTATATGCCGATGCGCAGCGAAATCGACCCGCTGCCCGCGATGGCGGCCCATATCGGCCCGGTCTGCGTGCCTGTGATCGAGGGCCGGGGCCTGCCGCTGCGGTTCCGCCAGTGGTCGCCCGGCGCGGCGATGGCAGAGGGAGCCTTTGGGGCGCTGGTCCCGCTGGAGGGCGGATGGCTGGAGCCTGATGTGCTGATCGTGCCGCTTCTTGCCTTCGATGCGCGCGGCTACCGTCTGGGCTATGGTGGCGGCTTCTACGACCGCACGCTGGAGGCCCTGCGTGCGCGCCGCCCGACCTGTGCTGTCGGGTTTGCTTTCGCAGCACAGGAGGTTGCCGCCGTGCCGCTGGAACCGACCGATCAGCCGCTCGACATGATCGTTACCGAAAACGGGCCGCGCCACTTCTGACCGCTGCCACGGTTCCGCTTTTTCTGTCCAAAAATATCCTCGGGGGGGGCGGGGGGCAGACAGCCCCCCGTTCCGCGGTTTGTTTCAATCGCGTCACTTGGCGATCTTCTCGTCCTTGACGAACATGTTGCCCCAGGCGCGGTCGATCAGGTCGGGCGACATCTGATAGGGGATATTCTCGAAATCGCAGACCGCGATTATCTGTTCGATCAGGAATTTCGGCATGTAATTCGCATAGACATTGTCGATGGTGGGGAATTTCACCTTCATCAGATGCACCAGCGCGCGTTCGTCCAGCGGCATCTTCTTGGCGCGGGCCACCATGGCGAAGATCTTGAGGAAGTTCTCCTGATCCGGCCCGTCGATCTTGATCTTGAAGAAGATCCGGCGCAGGGCCGCGCCGTCGAAGATCTCGTTGGGGTGGAAGTTTGTGGAAAAGATCACCAGCGTATCGAAGGGCACGGTGAATTTCTCGCCCGATTGCAGGGCGAGAATGTCCTTGGCCTCTTCCAGCGGAACGATCCAGCGGTTGACCAGTTTCTGCGGCGGTTCGGCCTGACGGCCAAGGTCGTCGACGATGAAGATGCCGCCGGTGGATTTGAGCTGCAAGGGCGCCTGATAGGTGCGGGCGGTGGGGTTGTATTTCAGGTCCAGCATGTCGAGCGACAATTCACCGCCCGTGATCACGGTGGGGCGTTCACAATAGACATAGCGGTTGTCGAAGCGGTTGGAGGTGCGGCGCAGCGCGTTGGGGTCATCCACCGCCTCCTCGGCCGCCGAATGGACGATCGGGTCATAGACGGTGATGACCTGGCCCGCATATTCCAGCGCGCGCGGAACATAGATCTTGTCGCCCATGGCATCGCGGATGCCGTTGGAAATCGACGATTTTCCGTTGCCCGGCGGGCCATACATCAGGATCGAACGGCCGGACGTGATGGCAGGCCCCAGATTGCCCAGAAGGTCGGGCGGCAGGATCAGGTGGCCCATCGCGCCCATCAACTGTTCGCGGGTCAGGCGGATGTCGCGCACCGACTGGCGCTTGACCTGCACCTTGTAATCGTCCAGCGGCACCGGCATCGCGCCGTAATATTCCGACTGGCTGAGCGCATCGAGCGCGCGCGCCTTGCCGCCATCGGTCAATTGAAAGCCCATCTCGTTGCCGGAGGTGGCATGCAGCGTGCCCGTCGCCTCGACCAGCCGTTGCTGCCGGGCCATGTCGATCAATTCCTGCACCAGCGGCACCGGAATGCAGACCGCGCGCGACAGTGCCGAGGCAAGGTCGAGATTGGTGCGGAACATGGTTTTCAGCAGAATGTCGCGCATCATCACCAGCGACAGCCCGACATCGGCCAGGGTTTTCGCGGCGGGCGGGGCCAGCACATTCGGCAGGGGCGTCTGGATGTTCATGGGCTCTGTCCGTCTTGAACGAGGGGGCTGCGGCGCTTCATGCCGGAGCGTCCGGGGCAATCTGGCCTAGAATTGCGGCAGGATCGTGGAAAGAAGGTAGAAATTCAGGATTCCCGCGAGGGCCAGCCCCATCGGGAAATCCGAGCGGAAGGGAAAGCCGGGCTGATCCCAGCTTGACCAGACGAACCGGCGTCGCAGGGGCGGGATGAAGCCGAAGATGCGATGCGTCACGAACGCCCCCAGCACCGTGGCACAGGTCAGCACCGCCAGCACGCGCAGGTCGATCTGCGACATGATCGGCGCCATGGCGGCAGCGAATTTCGCATCGCCCCCGCCCATCGCGCCGGCCGCGTTCAGAACGAAGCCCAGCACCAGCACGCCAAAGCCCACGGCCCAGCCCCAGAGCCAGATCTGCAGGGGAAGGGCAAGCGGCCCCACCACCAGATAGACGGCGAGCAATGCCAGCACCGACTGGTTCGGGATCTTCATTGTCTTCATGTCCGACCAGGCGACCCAGAGGCCGATGGCGAGCGTGAAGGGCAGGAACATATAGGCGAAACCGGAACCGGCCATCGGATCAGTTGGTCACATTGTTGTCGAGCGCCGCCAGCGCGCGCACGGCGGCGTCGAAATGTTGCGGATGGGTGTCCACCGCCTCCTGCAACAGTCCCTTGCCGGTCCGCACATCGCCCTGCTTGATCGCGGTCAGGCCCATCGTGTGCAGCAGTTGCGCCCGTTCGACCTGAGTGGCCTGGATCACCGGCATGACGTAATTGCGCTGCGCGCCGCGCGCCAGAACAAGGTTGTTCTTGGCGGTGAACATGTTCGGATCATAGGTCAGCGCATCGAGGAACAGCCGCTCCGCCCCCTTGAAGTCGCCGCGCGTCAGTTTCGAATAGCCCCAGTTGTTGTAGACGCCCGCCGGTTTCGTGGTCAGCCCGGCAGCAATTTCATAGAAACTGTCGGATTTTTTCCAGTTCTTGTTGCTGTCGGCAACCATTGCCTCCAGCCGGTAACGCAGGAAGGTCTCATGGGTGGGCGGGATCTTGTTGAGTTCGGCTTCGGCCTGTTTCCATTCATTCGAGCGGATCAGCGCATCTGCATATTCAACGCGGTCCTCGTGGGTGGCACCGGGCATGGCCATCACCTCGGCCCAGACCTTCGCCGCCTCGGCCGGGCGCTGTGCGCGGATCAGGGATTTCGCGAGGCCGCGCCGCAGGTCGATGCGGTCGGGGTTCTCGGTCGAGGATTTCAGGAAATAGGCGGAAGCCTCGTTCGGGTCCGCGACCGTCAGCATGATGTCGCTGAGGTTGCTTTCATCAATCACATTGACCGATTTGATCGCCCGGTTCACGTCGGCGTCGGAATTCTTCTGGCATCCAGCAAGAGCCACCGTGCCAAGGCACAGTGCAAGATAGACGGGGTGGCGCATTTTGCGTCCTTTTCACTGCTCGGCCCGGTTTCACGTCCTGTCAGAGTTGCGACAGCAGCACATATTGCCCCTTGTCGCGCCGCACGAGCGAGAAAGCCGGTTCCTCTCTGGTTTCATCATACAGATTGCCTTCGCTTCGGGCGATGGCGAGTTTCAGATTCTCGCGGATTGAGTCCGATGCGCCACTATCGGCGGCAAAGGCCTGCTGGAAAACCACGCGCGCCTCGCCGGTCTGGCCGCGTTCCATCAGAACGACGCCAAGGTTGTTGAGCGCGGGCACCGATCTGGCATCGGCCTCCACTGCGCGGCGCAGGAGCTGTTCGGCCTGTCCGAGACGCCCGAGTTTCAGATTGGCCGATCCCAGGGCGGACAGCACGTCGGAGGTCATGCCCTGTTCCGCAGCGCCGCGCAGATAGGCCCGCAGCGCAAGTTCATGCTCGCCCGCTTCCATGAGCCGGTGGCCGACCAGCAGCCCATCAACCCCCTTGGCACTTGTATCCACCCCCGGCGCGGCGTTGCGCGCGGCATCGGCAGGCGAAAGGCCGCCCGGATTGCAGGCGGCCAACAGGATGATCGCTGCGGCAATTGCCGGTCCTCTGCCCTTCATGCGCCCCCGCCCGTTTTTGTTGCCGGGGGCGTGATGGGTCAGCCGCCGCCCAGATTTTTCGCAATTCCATGCACGGAGGGCCCGATCAGGATAATCATCAGGGGCGGCACCGTGAACAGCATTGTGCCCAGTGTCAGCTTCGTCGGCAAGGTGTTTGCCTTTTCTTCCGCACGCATCACGCGCTTGTCACGCATCTCGGCGGAATAGACACGCAGCGCCTCTGCGATCGAGGTGCCGAAGGTGGCAGACTGCACCAATGTCGTGACGAAGGACGCGACATCGGCGATGCCAACCCGCTCGGCCATGTCCTTCAGCACGGTCACCCGCTCCTTGCCGGCCTTCACCTCATTCGCGACGATCTCGAATTCATCGGCGAGCGCGGGAAAGCCTGCGCGGCTTTCGCGGGCGACACGGATGATGGTCTGGTCAAGCGACTGGCCCGCCTCGACGCAGACCAGCATCATGTCGAGCGCGTCGGGAAAGCCGGAGATGATTTCCTCTTCGCGCTTGGCAATGCGGCGCGTGATCCACCATTGCGGGAGGTAATAGCCCGCGGCGCCCGGACCGATGGTGGACATCACCATGGTCTGCGTCGTCACCTCGCCCTGGGTCTGCATGATCAGCGTGTAGATCACCCCGATAACCAGGAATCCGATCCCGAGGGCGAATTGCGAGAAGTGGAACAGCCGGACGGAGTTCTTGGCCCGGTAGCCTGCCCGAAGCAACTTGAGCCGCGAAGCCGACAGTTCCTCGGCGGATTTGGGTTCGAGGAAGGTCGAGAATTTTTCGAGTTTGTCCGCCGCCTTGGCCTTGCCATTGGCGCCTGACCGCAGGTTCTCCGCCGCAGCGGGGCGGCGGTTCTCGCGCTGTTCGCGCAGGGCGTTGAACCGGTCGGGCTTGCGGTTGAGCATCGCCGGAAGGGTCAGCAGCACCAGCAGCAGCCCGAGCGCGCCGACCGCGATGAGCGGGCCCAGAGGCCCCAGCGCATCGACCAGCATGTCGTTGATCTTGTCCATGAATTCCATGCTGCGACCTCAAACCTTGATGTTGACCATCACCTTCATGAAGATGACGTTGATGACGAGAAACACGCCGACGATCAGGGCTGCCGGGATGAACGAGGGGGATTCCTTGACGTCGTCGTAATACCCGGGCTGGATCACGTTGATCATCACCAGTGCCACGATGGGGAAGGCCGACAGGAACATGCCGGACCATTTGGCCTCGGCGGTGATCGCGCGGACCCGGCGGAACAGTTTGAACCGCGCGCGGATCACCTTGGCCAGACCGTCGAGGATCTCGGCCAGGTTGCCGCCCGAGGTCTGCTGGATCGTCACCGCCACGGCAAGGAAGCGCAGATCCTGGCTGTCCATCCGCTCGGCAAATTCCTTGAGGCTTTCGGAGATGTCGCGCCCATAGGCGGCCTCGTCCGCGATGATGCCGAATTCTGTGCCGAGCGGGTCGGCCACTTCCTTGGAAACGATCCCGACGGCGGAAGAGAAGGGATGCCCCACGCGCAGGGACCGCACCATCAGTTCCACCGCGTCGGGAAGCTGTTCCTCCATCAGATCCATGCGCTGCTTGGCCTTGCGCGAGACCCAGACATAGACCCCGCCCACCCCCATCGCGACCGCAATCAGCAGCCGCACGGAGGCCTCGGCGGAGGTGCCGATGGTCAGCCCGAGAAATGAGAATACGGACAGCCCCGCCATGATCATGATGAGTTGTTGCGGCGTGAAGGCAATATTGGCCTTTTGCGCTTTGGAGGCCAGGATCGAATAGAGCGGGATGCCGCGCGCCTTCAGGTGCTGGCCCATTTCCTTGCGGAGCTGTTCCAAAACCTGTTCACGATTTCCTGATTTTTCAAGAAGTTGCAGGCGGCGGCTCACCCGGTTGTTGAGGCTGATCGACTTGCCGAAGACGGTCAGATACAGCCCCTCGACCAGCACGATCACCGCGACGAAGATCAGGATGTAGATGAGCGGGGCGGCGGAAAGCTGCATGGCGTGTCCTTACGCGATCGGTTCGTAGATGGAGGCGGGCAGATCGTAGCCCCAGCTCCGGAAGCGTTCGGAATAGTGCGAGCGAACGCCGGTTGCGTTGAAGCGGCCGATGATCTTGCCGTCGGGGGCCAGACCCAGCCGCTCGTAGCGGAAGATTTCCTGCATCGAGATCACCTCGCCTTCCATGCCCGTGATCTCGGTGATCGAGGTCATGCGGCGCGAGCCGTCCTGCAGGCGCGAGGCCTGCACGATCAGGTTCACAGCCGAGGAGATCTGGCTGCGCACCGCCTTCAGCGGCATTTCGATCCCGGCCATGGCGACCATGTTTTCCAGGCGCGAGATGCCGTCACGGGCAGAGTTGGCGTGGATCGTGGTCATCGACCCGTCATGGCCGGTGTTCATGGCCTGCAACATGTCGATCACTTCCTCGCCGCGCGTCTCGCCGACGATGATGCGGTCCGGGCGCATCCGCAGCGCGTTGCGCAAGCAATCCCGCTGCGTCACGGCCCCCTTGCCCTCGACGTTGGGCGGACGGCTTTCCATTCGCCCGACATGGATCTGCTGGAGCTGGAGTTCGGCGGTATCCTCGATCGTCAGCACGCGCTCGGTATTGTCGATGAAGGATGACAGCGCGTTGAGCGTGGTGGTTTTCCCCGAACCCGTCCCGCCCGAGACGATGACATTCAGGCGGCAGGACACGGCGGCTTGCAGATAGGCAGCCATTTCCTCGGTGAAGGCACCGAATTGCACCAGATCGTCGATGCGCAGCTTTTCCTTCTTGAATTTCCGGATCGAGACGAGCGAGCCATCCACCGCCACCGGCGGCACCATGCAGTTGAAGCGCGATCCGTCCGCCAGACGTGCGTCGCAATAGGGGTTCGATTCGTCAACGCGGCGGCCCACGGCGGACACGATCTTGTCGATGATCCGCAAAAGATGGCGTTCGTCCTTGAAGGTGATGTCGGTCAGCGACAGCTTGCCGTTGCGTTCGACAAAGATCCGCTTGGGGCCGTTGACGAGAATATCGTTCACCGTCTCGTCCTTGAGCAGCGTTTCCAGAGGCCCGAGGCCCATCACCTCATCATAGAGTTCCTGGTTGAGCGTGGTGCGGTCGTCCTTGTTCAGGGCCACCGACATCTCGTCCAGCGCCTCGGCAGAGATCGCGGCGATCTCGGCCTTGAGGTTGGCCTCGGTCGCGTTTTCAAGGGCTGCGAGGTTGAGATTTTCCAGAAGTTTCTTGTGAAGCTCGACCTTGAGCTCCATCAGGCGTTCCTTGCGCTTCTTCTCCTTGTCCGCAGCCACCGCCTCGGCCGGCGCGCGCAGCGGGACGGAGGGGGCAGGGCGCATCATCGAACCGGGGCGCGTCTCGGGCTTGGCTTCGGCGGCGCGGGGTTGCGGATTGCCTGCGCCCACGGCCGCCATCGGTGCGGGACGTGCAGGAGCGGGATCGGCATTCTTCTTGTAGCGCGAAAACATGTTCAGCCCCTCGTCATCGGGTTCAGGCCTTCTTCAGGTCGGCGGATTTGTTGAGGTCGTAAATGGACTTTGCCAGCTTTGCGATTTCCTTGCGGGTCGCGTTCTTGGCCGAACTCTCTGCCAGCGGCAGCCCGTGGTCATTGGCCTGCGTGACCTGCGCGCCGCCATCGGGAAGCTGCACCTCGATGTCGATGTCGAGGCTTTCGGCCATGCGCTTGACGCGGCTTTTCGCGGAAAGATCTGTAAAGCGCGGCGCGCGGTTCAGGATATAGCGCAGCTTTTCGGCGGGCAGGCCCTCTGCCTTGAGCGCGCGCACCAGCCGCAGCACGTTCTGCGCCGACCGCAGGTCCAGTTCCAGCAGTGCGAAATAGACATGGGCGCGGTTCAGCACGGTTTCGGTCCAGCTGACGATGGTGGAGGGCATGTCGATCACGACGAAATCGAAATTGGCCTGCGCCATGTCGATCAGCCGGTCGATGTCCTCGCCCGCGACAATGTCGAGCGGCAGCATGTCAGGCGGGGCCGTGAACACATGCAGCTTGTCATTGAAGGTAATCATCGACTTGAGGAAGGCCTCGCTGTCGGCGCTTCCGGTGTCCTGCAACAACTCGAAGATGGAATCCTTGCGCGGCAGGTCGAGATAGGTCGAAATCGCGCCGAACTGGAAATCGAAATCCAGCAGACAGACCCGGGGCGCGTCGGTCTTGGAGATGGTCGCAAGTTCCCAGGCCAGATTGACCGCGAACGTGGAGGCTCCGACCCCGCCCGACATGCCATGGACGGGAAGGACCACAGCATCCCGGTCGCCCTTGGCCCGGAAGGCCGGCGCGCGGGCTGCGGGCGCATCGTGATGCTCCTCGGCGGCGGGGGCGGGCGGTTCCGGCGGGCGCTGGACCCGTTCGATGGCCTCGTGGAGCGCGCCATTCGGCAAGGGATAGGGCACGAAATCATCCGCACCCAGCCGCAGGAGTTGATGCAGCGCAACGGGGCTCACCTCATGGGCAATCAGGATCACCCGGACGTCCCGCTCCTTGGCGGTGCGGATGATGTCGGAGATCCGGGCAAGATTGCCATTGTCCTCGTTATCCACGGCGACGGCGAGAAACTCGAGCGCGGCAGCCTCCGGCTGTTGAAGAAAGACAAGGGCATCTTCAAAGGACAGATCGCCCCAGCTTTCGCCCAGTTCGGTTTCCATGTCGTCGATCAGAAGATCGAAGTTCTGAACATCCCGCGACACGGTGCAGGCCCGGATCGGGGCCGCCTGCGGCTGTAGATTTGCAATACTCGACATCGTCATCGCCCTCAAAACGGATACCCGCGAGGCGTTCAGGCGAACCCTTGTCGGGTCATCCTCCGGCCTTGCGGGAAGCCCCGGTCATGGCTGGATGCCACGCCGTTTTCCCATTGATCGGAATTTGCAGGTCAATGGTGGCGACATTTGGGCCAAAAGATCGTCTTTGTTTGTAATCCGGGGACTTTGCTGCGGCAATCACGGCACTGTGGTCGCTTTGCAGAGACAATCCACCCCCGCAACAGAGACAGGCCGGAATCACCCCGGCGGATCTTGTCGCGCTCCTTCTCGCTACCCGCGTGCTTGCCAATCGTCATCGACATCACGGGGCAGGGGCGTGCCGTCGATTGCAGTCCCTTGCCACCGGGCTTGGGGAGGATCATGCGCCTGAACCGGCGCGGCTGGCCCGTCGGAAACCAAGACAATCCGGTTGAAAATGAAAAATGAGCCCCGAAGGGCTCATTCCGGTCGAAGAATGTCACGTCCTTAGCCGCCGCTGGGGTCGGTCTGGGTGACGATCACGGTATTGGCCGGATGCTGGCGCTGCGCCAGCGTTCTGTATTCGCGAAAGATGACCTGCGCATATTTGCCATTGAGCAGCGTCGGATGACGGCCGACGAAGCCGGACACTTCCGTCACCGTGCGCCGGTTGCGTTCCTCGGCCGAGGAGGTCTGGATCACCGGGCGGGTCTTGCCATAGGACACCAGCGCCTCCAGCCGGTTGCGGCTGATGCCCTGGCTCGCGAAGAAATTGACCACTGCCTGCGCGCGGCGCTGTCCCAGCCCCTTGTTGTAGGCTCCTGATCCGACAAGGTCGGTATGGCCATAGACGCGGAAGCGCACTTCGGGGAATTGCTTGATCCAGTTGGCCTGTTCGGTCAGCACGCGGATGGCGGCGCCATCGAGCTGCGCGCTGTCAAAGGCGAAAGTGATCGTGTCCGGCACTTCCTGCGCGAAGCGGTCGGCGAGGATCTGGGTATAACTTTTCTGCCCGTTCTGGATCATGGTGTTGTTCATCGTCGCATTGCCGAAGTCGGGGGTCAGGCCGCCCGCCTCCCGGTCGAAGGACGAGGATCCGCAGGCGACAAGCGCCAGAAGCGAAACGGAGAGGAGAAGGGGGGATGCGCGCATGTCCTTTACTCCATCACATAGCCATAGGAACCGCTGAAGTCCTGGCGGGCAACCTCGCCCGCAGCGCCCCGCGGCATGTCATTTCCGGTGACCTTGCCAAAGAGGAACATCTCGCGTTCCGTCGGCAGGCGCACCCGGTCGGTCGGCAGGGCCAGCGCCTCGCCACGTGTCGGCGTGACCAGATGCGGTGTCACGATGATGACAAGCTCGCTCTGCGCGCGCTGGTATTCTGTGGAGCGGAACAGCGCGCCGAGGATCGGGATGTCGCCGACCCATGGCACCTGGCCGTTCAGGTTGCGGAAGTCGTCCTGCAAGAGCCCTGCGATGGCAAAGCTTTCACCGTCGCGCATCTCTACCGTGGTGGAGGTTTCGCGGCGCCGGAAGGCGTTGATCGAGAAGCCCGAGGATTGCAGCGAGATCGAGCTGTCGATGGAGGAGACGGCGGCGTTGATCGTCAGGTTGATGATGTCGCCATCCACCACGACGGGGGTGAAGTTCAGTTCCACGCCGAAGGGTTTGTATTCGATGGAGATCGAGTTGTCGCCGCTGGCAACCGGGATCGGGTATTCGCCACCGGCGAGGAATTTCGCCTCCTGCCCCGAAAGCGCGGTCAGGTTCGGTTCGGCCAGCGTGCGCACGACCCCCTTGCTTTCCAGTGCCTCCAGCAGCACGGCGAATTGCAGCGATCCGGTGGACCAGCCGAGCGCGATGCCGGAATTGGCGCTGTCGCGGACCTGGATATTGTTGTTGCCGAGGCTGTTATTCCCGTTGAGCCAGGTTCCCGTCTCGCCGTTCACGCCAAAGCGGGTGCCACCATTGATGGCCAGCGAGGAGGAGAGGTTCTTGGAGACCGAGCGCTGCATTTCCGCAAACCGGACCTTCAGCATCACCTGCTGGGTGCCGCCGACGCTCATCAGGTTCGAGACCCGGTCAGGCGCATAGCGGTTGGCAAGATCCAGCGCGCGGTCCAGCTTGCCGAGGGAGGAGACGGTCCCCGACAGCACGATCCCGTCATTGGCGGTGCGCACTTCGATATGTTCACCCGGCAGGATCTGGCGCAGGCGTTCCTTGAATTCCGCGATGTCGGGGGCGACATGCACATCGACATTCGAGATCAGCCGCCCGTCGGGACCGAGAAGCGTCATCGTCGTGCGCCCCGGCGCCTTGCCCAGCACATAGATCGTGCGGTCGGACAGCGTGGAAATATCGGCGATGCCCGGATTGGCAATCGACAGTTCTGCAAAGGGCGTTTCGCTTTCCACGACGACCGCGCGGTTCATCGGGACATTGAGTGCCGCGGACGGTGCGCCGGACATTACGCGAAGGCTCTGCGCCTCCAATATTCCTGCGCCGGGCGCGATCAAGGCAAGGCCAACGGCCGTCGCCCGCAACAGGGTGCGCATTTTCATGTGACTGCCTCTTTATATGCCTCGGTCGGGTCTGATCGCCCGTTTATTGAAGATACCTTGCAGGCTTTCCCCTTTTTTTGCAAGAATCAAAACCTTGGTCAGCGGTCCTGATGTGGATAACTTGCAACAGGCGGGGGCAGGGCCGCTAGGTCTGGATGTGACGAGGGCCGCAACCCCCATATCGGGGAGCGGCCCTGCCGGTCTTTCCACGCTCCGGGCCGGGGCTCAGTTGGTGCAGGCGATCGGGATTTCGACCACTTCGGCACCCCGGCGGGTCCGGATCGTGCAGACACGCTGCGCTTCGGCAAAGGTCGGGGCCTGCTCTATGATGCCCAGAAGGCCACGGCTGTCCACCTCGATGCCGCTGACCTCGGTGGTGTCGCCCGCCCCGACGAGCGAGAGCGCAAGGCGCCCCGTCGCCTGTGCCTGTGCAAGCCGCCCGACCTGCTGCGGCGAGACGGCGACAGTCACCGTGCGGGCCACCATGGCTGAGTTCCGGTCGGCCTGATCGACCTGGTCGGTCGCGACCACGCGCACCGTGCTTTCGATCATCTGGGTGATCTCGCCGTCGCTGTTGGGGGTGTGGCCCGTCCAGTAGATATCCACTGAATCGCCCGGACGCACGAAGCCGGACACGCCGGAGGCCACATCGACCTTGATCGCGAAGGCGCGCATGCCGGGGGCGATCCGTGCGGTCAGGCCGATATCCTCGCCCGGTTCGGTGATCTTGGCGGCGAGCAGCAATTCGGCCTTCTCAAGCGGGCGCAAAACGTAGCGAGGCTTGGCGTAGTCGCCCGGAAAGAGCGATGCCTCATCCGAGAAGGTGCCTTCGGGAAGGGCCTTCTTCGGCATCACGACCTTGACGACATCGCCTTTCTTGATGGGATCGCCGTAGGCCAGCGCCTTCTTGATCGCATAGACCTCGACCAGTTCGCCAAGCTGGGCACGCGCCGCGCGTTCGCGGGCGACCTCCTTCTGGGCCGTGCTGACATAGCCCTGAACCATCCACACCGCCGTTCCGGCCAGTGCAAGGCCCAGGATCAGGACCAATCCAAATACCATACGCATCTTTTCCCACCTTTATCTGAATTGTTCCGGGGCCGGACCCCTTGTCAGTATTCGAACCCGATCGGCACATCGGCGATATACTGGGAGACATCTCCCGACAGATCGCTCAGGGCCAAGCCGGTCGAACCGATGACCAGGAAGGTGAGCCCCACCGCGGCTGCGGTCAGGATCACCCAGTCGACTGTGACTGCACCATCCTCGTCCCGAAGGAAGGTGGCGATGATTGAACGGGGCAGGGCAAGCATCCTATCATTCCTTCACGCTGGTCCGGTATGTGCCGGACGTCGAGTAGACAGATTTTTCGTCACCATCACCTGACAGGTGAATTGTGGCAAAAATCTGGAAATGCTCGGGTGATACGGTGACTGGTTACAAAGCTTTGAGCGTGCGCCCGAGCCCGGTCCTTCCATGCAAGAGGGCCGCACCCGGGGATGCGGCCCTCTGCAATGCTGACGTGTCAGATCACGGGGTGGTGATTTCGAAGCCCACGGCGCGGGTGGAGATGTCGTCGGCGATGTCGTCGCCGAGAGCCGCAACACCGCCACCGACGGTCGTCATGACGACCATGCCCAGGCCGACGATCGCAGCGGTCAGCACGACCCAGTCAACGGTCACGGCGCCGGATTCGTCGTTGAAGAATTTGTTGAAGAGGTTCTGCAGTTTCATGGTGTGTCCCTTTCAAAGGAGTTTCAGTTCTCAGGTTTCCGCCCCTTCGGTTCTTCCCGGACCAGCCTCTGTTCCGGCCCGATCCCCGTCGCGGCATGTGCTCTTTTAACAGTCGGAATGTGGCGGCGATTGGGGCGGGAAAGGGCATTTTTGCGGTCGTTCATCTTTTGGGAAGAAATCTTTCAACGCATTGAAATATATATGTTTATTTTTCAGGATTCGACGTGGCACTCCGCCCCAGCCCGTTCGGGTTTGTGTCTTTCCCGTCATTTTGGGCAGTTCTGCCACAATTCGGGGTGCAATTTTCTGGCCCCCGAGGGCGATTCCTGCGAGTCTTGCGCAAAAATATAAGCCCGAGGCAGCAGAGCAATGACCCCAAGTTCCTCAAGAGGCGCAGTCGAGATGCGTTCCATTGTCCCTGCGTGCCTGGTGTGGGCCGTCTTCGGATTGGGCGCCTCGGCGAGTCTTCCGGTGGGTCTGCACGCCCAGAGCCTTGAGCCCGCCACGGAATTCGCGCCCCGGCGTGTAGGGCTGCCGGCGGCCAAGGGGCCTCGTATCACGGTCCAGATCGATCCTGCCGAGCAGGCCCGCCGCCTGGCCGCGCTTCCGAAGGTCCAGCCGACGCGCCCGACGCCGCCCGGGGAAGGCGTTGCAACGGCGCCCGCGCCTGTGGCGCCCGCCACGCCGGGGGCGAGCTATGGCTGGTTCTGGGATATTGTCCCGGTCGCGGCGACCGCCGGGGCAGGGCGGTTTCCGACCGCGATCTCGGCGCTTTCCCAGAAGCCCGGAGGGGGGGCGGTGCGCGCGCCCCGGCTCCAGCATCTGCAGGAAGTCGCGAAGGCGCATGGAACCGAAATCCTGAAGGCCACGATCGGCACCAATGTCTCGCCCGCGCTGGTGCTTGCGGTGATCGGCATTGAAAGTGCGGGTCGGGTGGATGCGGTCAGTTCGGCCGGGGCCAAGGGGCTGATGCAACTGATCCCGGCCACGGCCGAGCGCTTCGGCGTCAAGGACAGCACGGATCCGGGCCAGAACATCCGCGGTGGGGTTGCCTATCTCGACTGGCTGATGCGGCATTTCGACAGCGATCCGGTGCTGGTGCTGGCCGCCTACAATGCCGGGGAGGGCGCGGTGAAGGCCAATGGCGGCGTGCCGCCCTATGCCGAAACGCGCGACTATGTGCCCAAGGTGCTGGCCGCCTGGCAGGTCGCCCAGGGGCTCTGCCTCACCCCTCCGCAACTTGTCAGCGATCCTTGCGTGTTCAAGGTCATCTCGGCAGGAGGCTAATGCTGCACGCCTGACACAGGATTCCCAAGGCCGCTCTGCCGTGCGATATTCGGGGTATGAGACGTAATGACATCAGCCTTTACCTTGGCCCCGCCGACCGTGCTGAGCTTCAGGCCCTGATCCCCAACCGCACCCCCCCACGCAAGCTGGTCTGGCGGGCCGGGATCGTGTTGGCGACGGCGGATGGTCACGGCAGGTTCGAGATCATGCGGCGCGCGGCACGTCGAAGC
>JBKBNP010000055.1:0-27120 GCA_046295215.1 Pseudorhodobacter sp.
CTTGTTGTACGCGGGCCAGTTCAGCGTCTTGTAGGTCGGTGTGTTCGGTCTGCTCATGGCCTCCAGCTATCACGCTGGATTCACAAGATGAATCCCTCACAGGATTTGTGCAACAAAGCCCATCGATGCCGTCGGGGGGCGGTCACATCATCAACGCCGACCAAAGCACATAAAGGAGTTCGTCATGTTCAGACCGAAACCGCTGTTGCTGGCTGGTGTGGCGCCGATCACGTTGGCCGGGTCGACCTTGGCCGAAGAGCTGCGCGGCCGCGTCGTTGACAGTTTTGGCGCGCAGGTGGTGATCGAGGATCGCGGCACGCGCTATCTCATGACCTTCCCGAGGGCGTCGCAGCACCTGCCGAGGGCGCCCACATCCGCGTCGAGGGCACGCTTCACGACCGCACGCTGACCGCCGCCCGGATCGTCCCCGGTGCCGATCTGCGCTTTGTGCTTCACCAAAGGGGCCACGAGGTTCTGGCGGGATGGCCGCAGATGGCGCTGGACTTGTTCGAACACAGCTGAGGCGGGGCGCGTCCCATGGCTCTGCCCGCATAGTCATGGCCCGGCCCGACCAGGGAGGAACGGGCAGGACGATCAATTTTTGCGGCGTGCGGCCCCCGCCGGGGTGAAAGCCTTTGCTCAAAACCGGACCGCATGCGAGATTGCAGCCGAAGCGCAAGCGCGGGGACAGCCGATGGTACAACAATCGGAAACTGTGGGAGTGGTGCGCCAGAATTGGCTGGGCAGGGCGCTGCGCTGGTTCGAGGGATCACGGACGGCCCTGCCCGGTCGCATCGCTGCTGAAATCGACCGACGCGAAGCTGCGGCAGAGCGCACGATCGGCTGGGCGCAGCTTGGCTTTGTGCTGTTCTATTCGGTTCTGTTCGCGATTGCCCCGCAGGCCGAAGGGGCGACGATGGCCAGTCAGGTGCCGCTGACGCTTGGGGCCTATATGATCTTCACGCTGTTTCGGCTCTGGCTGTCTTATGCCATCACGCTGCCGGTCTGGTTTGTGATCTTCTCGATCCTTGTGGATGTCACCCTGTTATGCGCACTGATTTTTTCGTTCCATATCCAGTATTCGCAACCGCCTGCCTTTTACCTCAAGGCGCCGACGATCATCCATTTCTTCAGCTTCATCAGCCTGCGCGTGCTGCGCTATGATCCGCGCTTCGTGCTGATCGCGGGGCTGGCCTCTGCGGCGGGCTGGCTGGGGATGATGGGCTATGCGCTGATGTCGGACATGGGGGAGATGTATGTCACGCGCAATTACGTCGACTACCTGACATCGAACGCGATTCTGATCGGGGCGGAGGTCGACAAGGTGCTGACCATCATTGCGGTGACGCTGATTTTGGCCTTCGCGCTCTACCGGGCACGGGGGGTGTTGCTGGATGCGGTGGCCTCGCGCAGTGCGGCGGATGATCTGAGCCGGTTTTTCGCGCCGGAAGTGGCCAGAAGCATCACCCAGTCCGAAATGCAGCCAAGCGCGGGGCTGGGCGAACAGCGCGCGGCGGCGATCCTGTTTGTCGATTTGCGTAATTTCACCGCGACGGCGGCGACGATGGACCCCGGCCGGGTAATGGCGGTTCTGGCCCGCTATCAAAGCGAGGTTATGGCGGTGATTGCGGCCCATGGCGGGCGGGTGGACAAGTTTCTGGGCGATGGCGTTCTGGCCACGTTCGGGGCGGTGGCCGACAGCCCGACCCATGCCGCCGATGCCCTGCGGGCCGCGCGTCAGGTCATCACCGCGCTGGATGCCGGACGGCAGGACTTCGCGGCCCTTGGCTGGCCGGGGGACTGGTGCAGCGGCACGGCGGTGGCGGCGGGAACCGTCACCGTGGGGGTCGTGGGGGCCGAAGGGCATTTCGAATTCACCGTGATCGGCGATGCCGTGAACCGCGCGGCAAAGTTCGAGGCCGCGAACAAGGTTCTGGGCAGCCGCGCGCTGACTGACCGCGCGACCTGGAATCTGGCGGTTTCGCAGGGATATGAGGCGCAAGTGCCTTGGGATCATACATCAGAACAGGAATCGGGGGAACAGGCAACGGAAGCACAGGGATCAGGGCAGGCCGGGGCCGCCGCGTTCCGGCCCGCGCAACCGGTGTTGGGGCTGCCCGGTCGCGTCGATCTGATCTTGCTAGCGTGATGTTTGCCCGTGGCATCCGGGGTGGCTCTGGCAGGGATCATCGTTTTGCCTTGGGTCCGGACAGAGCTTTCGGAGCCCGCCCATGAGCCACACGGCCCGCCCCCGGACCCTGCCACGGCTGTGGCCGACAGCCGCGCAGGCGCGATTGTGGTCGGGGCTGCTGCTGTTCGGCTTTGCGCTGACGCATCTTCTGAACCACGCGCTTGGCCTGTGGTCCTTCGAGGCGATGCAGGCTATGCAGGATGCAAGGCTGACGGTGACCCGCTCTGTACCGGGCACGGGCCTGCTGGTGCTGGCGGCAGGGGTGCATCTGCTGCTGGGTCTGGGATCGTTCATCCGCACACGCACCAAGGGCAGGCCGTTGCGGGCGATGGTGCAACTGGGGCTTGGGCTGCTGATCCCGATGTTTCTGATGCGCCATGTCTGGGACACACGCGGCGCGCATGAATTGTTCGGGATCGAGGACAGCTACGCCTATGCGCTCTGGGGGATCTGGCCGAATGAGGGGCTCAATCAGGCGCTGCTGATCTCGGCGGTCTGGGGGCATGGCTGCATCGGCCTGCATCACTGGCTGTCGGGTCGGGGCTGGTACAGGCGGTTGATCTGGCTGTGGTTCGCGCTGGCGGTGCTGATCCCGGCGCTGTCTTTTGCGGGTTTTGTCACGGCGGCCCGTGCGTTCAAGCTGACGGGCGAGTATCGCAATCCGTTCCAGCCCGGCCAATGGGATCTGCTGGTGGAGCGGGTGGCGGCCTCGGAACTGGCCTATGGGGTGCTGATCGCAGGGGCGGTTGTGCTCTGGGTGCTGCTGATCGTTGCGGACCGGATGCGGCTTCAGATCGCGGTCAGCTATCCGGGCGGGGTGCAGGTCAGCGCGCCCCCCGGCCTGTCGCTGCTGGATATCAGCCGGATGCACCGGATCCCCCATGCCTCGGTCTGCGGCGGGCGGGCGCGCTGTTCGACCTGCCGGGTGCGGGTGCTGGAGGGGCTGGCCGATCTGCCCCCGCCGGATGAGACGGAGCGCATTGTGCTGGCCCGCGTCAGCGCGCCGTCAAATGTGCGGCTGGCCTGCCAGTTGCGCCCTACCACGCCCCTGAAGATAGTCCCGCTGTTGCCCGGACGCCCGGGCAGCCTTCAGGGCCTGCTGATGGACCGCTACCATTGGGGGGTGGAGCAGGACGTGACCCTCCTTTTTGCCGACCTGCGAGGATTCACGCGAATGTCAGAAGGCAAGCTGCCTTTTGACGTTGTGTTCCTTCTAAATCAGTTTCTCGGTCAGATGGCCGGGGCGATTGAGGATACCGGGGGACAGGTGGACAAGTTCATGGGGGATGGCATCATGGCGATTTATGGCATGCAGGCAGGCCCCAGACAGGGCGCGGCGGCGGCGATTGCAGGTGCGCGCGCCATGGGAGGTGTGCTGAGCGGCCTGAACCAGAGCCTGCACGAGGATCTGGAGCAACCGTTGTCGATGGGCATCGGGCTGCACAGTGGCCCGGCGATTCTGGGCCGGATCGGGGCGTCAGATCGCGCGCAGGCGGTGACGCAACTGACGGCACTGGGCGAAACGGTCAATATCGCCAGCCGACTTGAAACAGCAACCAAGGATCTGGGCGTGCAGGTGATTGTCTCGGAGGTGTGCATGGCGGCTTCCGGTCTGACGCCCGGACCGAAACTGGAACAGCATCTGCTGGAACTGCGAGGAAAAAGCAAACCCGTGCCGGCCTGGGCGGCGGTTCTGGCCAGCGACCTGCCCGCTCCGATCACGGAGCGATCCGCATGAGCGCGGACCGGGGGAAATTGTCTGACGACGATGTGGCCCGGTGGCTGGCAACGGTGCCAGTGCTGGATGATCTGACCAAAGGGGCGGATGACCGGGCCTATGTGCCGCTGCCCGAGGGCTGGGCGCTGGCGGTGGCGGATGTAGTGTCCTCGGGCCAGGCGATTTCGACGGGGCGCTACAAGGCGGTGAACATGGCGGCGGTGGGGGTCATCACGGCGGTCCTGAACGGGCAGGGACGGATGGACCTGCCTTTTACCTTTGGCGGCGATGGGGCGGCGGTGGCCGTGCCGCCCGAGGGCATTGACGCGGCGCGCGAGGCGCTGGCTCGAGTGGCGAACTGGATCGCCGGGGAGATCGAATTGACGATGCGCGTGGCGCTGGTGCCGGTGGCGGCCATTCGCGCGGCAGGGCATGACCTGCGGGTCGCGCGCGTCCGCGCCGCGACCGATAGCGATGGTGAGGGCATGGCTTTTGCGCTGTTCACCGGGGGCGGCTCCGCCTGGGCGGAGGCCGAACTGAAGGCAGGACGCTTTGCCATCCTCCCTGCCCCGGTGGAAAGCCGCCCCGATCTGACCGGGCTTTCCTGCCGCTGGGACCCGGTCACCGCGCGACATGGCAATATCCTGTCGCTGATCGCGATGCCGGTGACCGGCACGGACCCCGCGCAATTTCAGGCGCTGGTGCGTGATCTGGTGGCAATCGTGGCCGAAACACCCGACCACAGCCGCCCCTTGCCCCCCTCCGGCCCGGTTCCCACACTGCATTTCGGCGGCGTCGAGGCCGAGGCGCGCGCAACGGCCCCGTCCGGCGAGCGCTGGATCGCGCGGATCCGGATCAGGCTTGCGATCCTGCTGACGGTCCTTCTGCACCGCACCGGATGGCGGCTCGGGGCCTTCGACTTTCGCAGCTATGCGCGCGACCTGGCGACCAACAGCGACAGTGCCAAATTCGATGACGGGTTGAAAATGACGCTGGATGTCGATGACCGCACTCTTGCCCGGATCGAAGACCGTCTGGCCCGCGCGAGGGCGGTGGGCATCTGCGCTTTCGGGCTGCACCGGCAGGACACGGCGCTGGTGACTTGTATGGTTCCGTCTGTCATGGGGCGCGACCATGTGCATTTCGTCGATGGCGCGGATGGCGGCTATGCCCGTGCCGCTGTCATGCTCAAGTCCGACGGAAAAGAAGCCGCTTGAACGCCACAGCCATCCGCGCTTGAGTGAACCCTGCACAGCAAGGTCCGGCCCCAGTCCATGATCGAACCGAATATCACGCGCTATATCTGGACCCATACCCGGCTTTCGCAGGTCTGGATCCTGTGCATCGTGGTGCTGTCAATGGTGCCCTACTTCCTGTCGTTCAACCTGCCCAAGCAGATCGTCAACGGCCCGATTCAGGGCGCGGGGTTCGAAACCGAAGGGGCGACGCAGGTGTTCATGCGTTTTGCCCCGGACATTCCGGGGATCGGCCCGGTCGTGATCCTGCCAGGGCTCGACCTGACACGTCTGGACATGCTCTGGGCACTGAGTGCGGTGTTTCTGGGGTTGGTCATCATCAACGGCCTCTTCAAGCTTTACATCAACACCTACAAGGGCCGGTTGGGCGAACGCCTGCTGCGCCGTCTGCGGTTCCAACTGGTCGACAATATCCTGCGCCTTCCGCCTGAAATCTTCAAACGGATGAAATCGGCGGAAGTGGCGGGGATGGTCAAGGATGAGGTGGAGCCGATGGGCGGCTTTGCCGGAGAGGCCTTCGTGACCCCTGCCCTGCTGGGCGGGCAGGCGGCGACAGCGCTGATGTTCATCTTTCTGCAAAGCGTGCCCTTGGGGGTGATGACGGCGGTGATCGTGACGATACAGGCCGTGCTGATTCCCCGGATGCGGCGGCGGTTGCTGGCTCTGGGGCGCGAGCGGCAGTTGACCGCGCGGGAACTGGCGGGCCGGGTCAGTGAAATCGTGGACGGTATCCATACGGTGCATACCAGCGACACATCGAACTGGGAACGCGCCGATATCGCGTCCCGCCTTGGGCGGATCTTCTCGATCCGCTTCGATATCTACAAATGGAAGTTTCTGGTGAAATTCATCAACAACTTTCTCGCGCAACTGACGCCTTTCCTGTTTTACGCGGTCGGCGGCTGGCTGGCGCTGAACGGGCAACTCGATGTGGGCCAGCTTGTCGCCGTGATTGCGGCCTACAAGGATCTGCCCGGCCCGATGAAGGAACTGATAGACTGGGATCAGAACCGGCAGGATGTTCAGGTGAAATATCAAACCGTCGTCAGCCAGTTTGCCGTCGATGGCGCGATGGACCCGGCCTTGCAGGAAGTGGACAAGACCGATGCGGCCGCGCGGCTGACGGGGTCACTGGCCGCCAAGGGCGTCAGCTTGATTGATGACAGCGGCGCCACCGCGCTGGCGGGGGTAAGCCTGACCGTGCAGCAGGGCGAGACGCTGGCCGTGGTGGGCGAAACCGGCGCGGGCGGTGATACCTTTGCCGAGGTTATGGTGCGGCTGGCTACGCCGACCAGCGGTCGGGTTCTGGCCGGAGAGGATGATATCAGGCAATTGCCCGAGGCCGTGACCGGGCGCGGCATCAGCTATGCCGGGCCGGAGAGCGCCTTCTTCTTTGGCACGCTGCGCGACAATCTGATTTACGGGCTGAGACATGCCCCCTTGCAGGACGCGCCGCAGGACAATGCCACCCTGCGCGGGCTTGACCGCGCCGAGGCACTGCGCGCAGGCAACCCCGACTATGACCCGGCGGATCAGTGGATTGATTTCGCCCATGCCGGGGCGAGCGGCCCCGAAGATCTGGAAACGCGCATCCAGTCGGTTCTTGATTGCGTGGGGCTGTCGCGCGACATTTTCGACATGGCACTGCGCTCGCCGCTGGACCGGCAGAAACATGCGGCGGTGGCGGCCGCGATCGTCGATTTGCGCAGCAATCTGCGCGATGCGCTGCGCGAACAATCGCTGGACGATCTGATCGTGGCCTTTGCCCCCGGCGCCTATAATGCCGAGGCGACCGTTCTGGAAAACATGATGTTCGGCCAGTCGAGCGCGCCGGAACTGCAGGTGGCGGTGATCGGCTATAACCCCTTGTTCGTGGCCGGGCTGGAACGGGCGGGGCTGGAACAGCCGCTCTTCGCGCTGGGGCGCGAGATTGCGCGCACCGCAATTGAACTGTTCGGTGACTTGCCCCCGGACCATCCGATCTTTCAGAGCCAGAGCCTCGTGCGGGCCGATGATCTGCCAAACCTGCGTGCGGACCTTGCCATGCTGGACGCCCCCGGCAAACGCGCCACCGCCGAGGCGCGCGCCGCGATGGTGCGGCTCAGCTTTGCCTATATCGAACCACGGCACCGTTTCGGACTGATGACCCCTGAATTGGAAGCCCGGATCGTCCAGTTCCGCGACTCGTTCCGGAATGGGATGCCCGCGCATCTGCGCGACGGGTTCGAGTCGTGGGATCCGGACAGCTACATCGCGTCGGCGGGGGTCCTGGATAATCTGCTGTTCGGACGAATCAGCCAGAAATACCGCGACGGGGCAGAGCGGATTCAGACGCTGGTGGTGCGGCTGGTGCGCGATGCGGGACTTTATGACGTGATTTTTGCGCTGGGGATGGATTATCATTTGGGCGTGGGTGGCAAACGCCTGTCTGCGGCACAACGGCAGAAACTGGCGCTGGCGCGGGCAGTGCTGCGGCGGTCGGCATACTATGTTTTCAATCGCCCGCTGACGGCGCTTGATCTGCGGTCGCAGGACCAGATTGTTCAGGCAGTTCTGGCACATCTGCGGACCGACGGGTGCAGTCCGGGGGTTTTGTGGGTGCTGGCCTCGCCCTTGCTTGCGACGCGGTTCGATGCGGTGGCCGTTTTTGCCGAAGGCCGTGTGGCGGAAACGGGGGTTCCGCAAAGCTTGATCGAAAAGAAAGGTTTATTCGCAGAAATGTTATCGGCATAATCCAGCCTGACAGCAGCGCCTGCGATGCGCGGAAGGGACAGGGTCAAGGTGGCACTGACGGAAGAAGTCTCGACACTGCGGCAAGTGCCGCTGTTTGCGAGGGTATCGGCGCCGCGCCTGAAGCTGATCGCCTTCAGCGCCGAGCGGGTGACCTATCGTCCCGGCGAATTGCTGTGCCTTCAGGGCGAGGCCGGGGATGCGGCCTATGTCATCCTGCGGGGGCGCGCCGAGGTGCTGGTCGATGGTCCGCAGGGACCGAACCGGGTGGCCGAACTGTCGGAAAACGACGTGGTGGGCGAAATCGCGATCCTGTGTGACATCACGCGCACGGCCTCGGTCAAGGCGGTGACGCAGGTGGAGGCGCTCAGGATCTGCAAGGACACGTTTCTAAAGCTGATGTCGGATTTCCCCGAAATGGCGATCGAGGTGATCCGGGTTCTGGCGGATCGTCTGCACAGGACCACGCGCGAACTGGCCGTTGAGAAAAGCCGGTCGGAACGGAATTTGCATTGAGACAACTGGCGGCCTTGCGCATCGGGATGCGGCGGGCATGACAGCCGCGCCGTTCCGTGTGACGCTCTGGGGTGTGCGGGGGTCGCTGCCGGTGTCCGGCGCCATGGCCGGGGAGTTTGGCGGCCAGACGATCTGTATTGAAATGCGCTGCGGCGATCAAGTTCTGATCTTTGATGCGGGGTCGGGGCTGGCACCGGCGGGGGCGGCCCTTGCGGCGGAGGGCTGCGCGCGGATCACGCTGATGTTGACCCATGCACATTATGACCATGTGATCGGGTTGCCGTTTTTCACGCCGTTCTGGAATCCGGCGGTGCGGATTGACCTGTGGTCGGGGCATCTGGCGGGCCGGATGTCGACCGCCGAGATTGTGGATGATTTTTTGCGGCAACCGTTCTTTCCGGTGGGGCGCGATTGTTTCAATGCGCAGGTCGCGATGCGGGATTTCACGCCGGGCGATGTGCTGGAACCCGCGCCGGGGCTGGTGATCCGCAGCGCCGCGCTGAACCATCCGGGCGGGGCGGTTGGTTACCGGGTGGAATGGGCGGGCCGCGTGGCGGCCGTAGTCACTGATATCGAACATGTGACGGGTCAACAGGACCCGGCAGTTCTGGCGCTCGCCTCCGGGGCCGATCTGTTGCTCTATGACGCGGCCTATGAGGATAGCGAGCTGGAAAAGCTGCACGGGTTTGGTCATTCGACATGGCAGGAAGCGATCCGTGTGGCCGAGGCGGCGGGCGCTGCGCGGCTGGGGCTGATCCATCATGCGCCGTGGCGCGCACCTGCAGAGCTAGCCCGGATCGAGGCGGCGGCCATGGACCGCTTTGCCGGGGCTTTTTGTGGCCGCGACGGGATGGTGATCGACCTCTGACGCTCAGGCACCCCGCACCATCCGCGCGATTGCCGTCGCGGTGGCCGCCGCGCCATCGGTGGCCAGATCAGCGTGACGTTCCGGCGCTGGTTGGTCCAGCATGCGGGCCACGGTTCGGGCGAGGGAGCCGGCCTCCAGCTGATCTTCGGTCAGAACCTCGGCCCGGCCAAGCCGGTGCAGCCGCGTGGCACGGTCAGTCTGTTCGGTTTCACCCTGCGTGGCATAGGGCACGAGGATCGCGCGGCATCCGGCCTGAAGGATGTCACCTGCGGTATTGTAGCCCGCCTGCGACACTGACAGCCGCGCCGACGCCAGAAGCTGCGGAAAATCGGGGCGGAAGCGGGCGAGCGTGACATTGGCGGGCAGATCCGCAGTCAGCCGCGCGGTGTCGGCGGGCGGCAGGTTCGGCCCCGTCACGATCAACCAGCTCAGATGCGGCAACAGGCGGGCGGCCCCGACGGCGGCAAAGGCGATGCCCTGCCCCACCGCGCCCCCGCCCGCCGATGCGACCACATCATAGGCCTCTGGCGACGGGTCGGGCACCAGGCCTGTGACCAGCCCGGTATAGATCACGCGGTCGGCAATCCGTTCGGCAAGGGGGAAGGTCTCCTCCAACCGGGCGAAGCATGGATCGCCATGCACCAGAACCCGGTCGTAATGGGTCAGAACCGTATCGACGGTTTCGACGTCACGGCCGGGTTTCATTTTCGCCTGGAGGATGTCGCGCACAGAGGCAAGGAGCAAGGGCCGGGGCCGGGCGGCGGCAATGGCATCGAGCAGGGGATAGAGTTCGAACCGCATCTGGCGGCGGCCAAAGGGAAAAGCCTCGGTGATCACCACATCGGGGGCCAGGTCGTGAAAGGTGGCCAGCAACAGGTCGCGGCGGCGGTCCAGAAAGGTCTGATCGGCGGGGTGTCCTTCGGCCGTGTTCAGCCCGGAAAATCCGGTATCGCCCAAGGTCAAGGGTGGCAGGGGCAGATGACCCACACCCGCGCCGGGAAAGCCGGGGACGGGCAGACCACCCGTCACCAGCGTGACCGCCATACCTTGCGATGCCATGGTGGCGGCGATGCGGCTGGCGCGCGCCAGATGGCCGATGCCCAGAAGATGCTGGACGTAGAACATCACTCTCAGCGTCATGGACGGGTCCCATCCGTATCAAAAAGCGCGACAAGATCGCGGATGCTATGATGGTAATCCAGCGTGCCGCGCACCCGTGCCGCTGCCGCCTGCCCGATCCGCGCACGATGGGCGGGATGGGCAATCGCCTCGGTCAGGGCGGTGGCCAGAGCGGGGGCATCCTCGGGCGGGACGAGCCATGCGGTGTCGCCCGAAGTGAACACCTCCGGTATGGCGGAAATCGCGGTTGTGACGGCGGGCAGGCCCTGACTTGCCGCCTCGACCAGCACATTGGGCAGGCCGTCGCGGTCGCCATCGGCAGTGATGCGCGACGCGAGCACGAAAAGATCGGCCGCGCGCAAGGCATCCAGCACCTGCGTCTGCGTGGCCGATCCGCGAAAATCGCAACGCCCGGCAAGGCCAAGCACCTCTGCCCGCGCCGTGAGCGCCGCGCGCCCCTCGCCCCCGCCGATATGCACAAACCGCCAGTGCAGCCCTTCGGGCAGGCGGGCAAGGGCGTCGAGCAGCGTCTCGTAGCCCTTTTTCGGCACGGCACGGCCCACGCTCAGCACGGTCACCGGGTCGTTGGGGTCGGCACCGTCGCGCTGCGGGCGGGGCTGATCCATCGGGGGAAAGCGGTCAAGGTTCAGCCCATGATAGCTCAGATGCACGCGCGAGGGGTCCGGGGCCAGCGATTGCAAGTGCCGATGACCGGTGCCGGTGCAGGTGACCGTCCAGCGCGCCCGCGCCAGTTTATCGGCCAACTGCCAGTCGGGAGAAGTCCAGATATCCTTGGCATGGGCCGAGATCGTGAAGGGCAGGCCCATGATCTGCGCGGCGTAATCGGCCACCGAGGCGGGCGTGTGGATGAAATGGGCATGAATCCGCGCCGCCCCTTCGGGCCATTCTGCCACCAGCACCATCGCCTGTCCCAGACGGCGGATGCGGTTGGGTGTGGGGTCGCGGCGCAGATCGCGCCAGAAGGCGCGCAAGGCATCGCGGAACCCCGGTTGACGGCGGGCATGGGCAAAGCCGCGCCACAAGCGCAAAGGTTGTTGGTAAAGGTATTCCGGCAGGTAAAGGACGGGTGCTGCGATTTCATCATGCACCGGATGGCGGCGGCTGTCAGTCGGCGCGCGCAGCGACACAATGACCAGATCCAGCCCGGCCAGTTCCAGCCCGCGCAATTCCTGCGCGATGAAGGTCTCGGACAGGCGCGGCCAGCCCTTAACCACCACCGCGACCCGGCTTCGGGCTGCTGGCATCATTCCGCCGCCGGTTCGGATTGCCGCCATGCTGCGCGGTCGCGCAGGTTGCGCCGCACGATCCGGGCAATATTGGGCAAGCCTTCCAGCCGCATCGCATGGCTTGCCGCCGAGGGCGGATGGCGGGCGGGCAGCGCATGAAGGGCTGCCGCCATGCGGGCGGGATCGGCGGATTCGTCCGGCAGCAGCATTTCGATCAGCCCCAGTTCCGCCGCGCGGGTGCTGCGCAGCAATTGTTCCTCGCGCGGGGTGGTGCGGGGAACAACAAGGGCGGGTTTGTCAAAGCTCAGGATCTCGCAATAGGTGTTGTAGCCCCCCATCGCCACGACGGCTTGAGCATCGGCGATCAGATCCTCCATCCGACTGTCGAATTCGATCATCTCGATCCGGGGGATATCCTGCACCGCACGCAGGAATTCGGCGCGCTGATCGGCGGGCATATAGGGGCCAAGCACGATCAGCGCGCGATGCGCCAGCGTCGGATCGGCCCGGTAGGCGTTGATGACATCGCGCACGAGGTCTGCCCCGTCGCCGCCGCCACCGGTGGTCACGAGGATGTAATTGCCCCGGTCGCGCACAAGGGGCGTGGCGACCTTTTGCCCGTGGCGTTGCAGAAAGCCGACATAGGACATTTTTGCGCGCAGGCCGGGTGGCACGTCGAGCCCGGTCAGCGGGTCATAAAACTCCGGCGGGCCATAGACCCAGACATTGTCATAGAACCGGTCGATCTTGGCCAATGTGTTATTGGGGCGCCATTCGGCCTCCAGCAGATGCGGCGCGTCCATCACCTCGCGCAGGCCCAGAACCAGCGTGGTGCCCATGGTCTTGAGATAGGCGAGCGTTTCCTCCACCTCGCCGCGCAGGCCCATCGGTTCCTTGTCGACGATGAAGATATCGGGGCGAAACGCCTCGGCCGTGTGGCGGATGATCGAGCGGCGCATGGCGATGGTGTCGCCCACATCCATATGCGTGGACATGGAGGTGTATTCGCCGTTGCGCAGCTTGATCACGCTGGGAATTTTCACGAAATCCACCCGCGCGCGGTAATCGAAGGCACCCGCGATCTGCGAGCCCGAGATGATCAGCACATGCATCCCGCTGAACGCCTCTACAAGGGCATGGGCGATGGTGCGACAGCGGCGCAGATGCCCGAGGCCAAAGGTATCATGGCTGTACATGAGGATCCTGGCGTGGCTGGCGCGGTGGGGCATGGGGAACCTCGGAATTTCGGCGGGTGCCTGCACCCTGGGTATCACTTGTGGGGATCGGCCGCGTCGCGCAACCCGTCCCCAAGAAAGTTGAATGCCAATACGACAAGAATGACCGGAACAACAGGCAGCAGCAGCCACGGATAGAGCGCGATGATGCTGACGCCGCGCGCTTCGGTCAACAGGATGCCCCAGCTTGTGACCGGGGCGCGCAGACCGATGCCAAGGAAGGACAGCGCGGTTTCACCAAGGATCATCCCCGGAATGGCCAATGTGGCCGAGGCGATGAGATGCGACATGAAGCCCGGCACCAGATGCCGCCCGATAATGCGACCCGACCCCGCCCCCGCCAGACGGGCGGCGGTGATGTAATCCTCCTCCCGCAGGGACAGCAGTTTGGATCGCACCGCCCGCGCCAGCCCGGTCCAGTCCAGCATGGCAAGGATCACGGTGATGCCCAGATAGACCAAAAGCGGGCTCCATGTCAGCGGGATGATCGCCGCAAGCGCCATCCAGAGCGGGATCGAGGGCAGCGATTGCAACACCTCGGTCAGGCGCTGCACGATCATGTCGAAGGCGCCGCCGTGATATCCCGCCAGCCCGCCGATGATGACGCCCAGCACGAAGCTGAACGCGACGCCTACAACCCCTATCGAGAGCGAGATCCGCGCGCCATAAATCATGCGCGAAAGGTTGTCGCGGCCCAACCTGTCCGTCCCCAGCAGATAGAGCGTGCCGCCTTCGGCCGGACAGACCAGATGCAGATTGCCGGGGACCATCCCCCAGAACATGTATCGGTCCCCCCGGCAGAAGAACCGCAAGGGCTGCACGTCATCAGGGTTTTCACTGTAGACACGGCTGAGGGTCGACATCTCCAGCGTCATGGTGCGGCCATAGACAAAGGGCGCAACCAGCCCGCCATCACGCCAGATATGCACCCGTTGCGGGGGCGAATAGATTGTATCGGCATTGCGCGTGTGCAGGTGGTAGGGTGCCAGAAACTCCGATCCCAGCGTGGAAAGATAGACAAGGATCAGAAACACGCCCGAGGCCACCGCCAGCCGGTGCCGGCGAAACCGCCACCACATCAGCCGCCAATGCGACACCTCGCCCCCGGCCCCAACCCCGGCGCGTTCGATGCTTTGAGGGTCGAAGGGCGTCGGGGAAACGAAATGGTTCAGCGGCGCGCCCGGTTCGGGCAGCGGGGATTGGGGTGGCACGGTCATTTCGCAGCCCCTCCGCCCAGCCGGATGCGCGGGTCGAGAATCGCAAGCGCGATATCCGAAACCAGCACGCCGATCACCGTCAGCAGCGCCAGAAACATCAGGAAGGACCCGGCGAGATACATATCCTGCGCCTGAAGCGCGCGGATCAGCATCGGTCCGGTGGTTTCCAGCGACAGCACGATGGCCGTCACCTCGGCCCCCGAGATGATCGAGGGCAGGATCGAGCCCACATCCGCGATGAAGAAATTGAGCGCATTGCGCAGCGGGTATTTCAGCAGCACCTTGCGGGGGTGCAATCCCTTGGCGCGTGCGGTCACAACATATTGCTTTTGCAGCTCATCCAGCAGATTGGCGCGCAGCCGCCGCACCATCCCGGCCGTGCCTGCCGTGCCGATTATGACCACCGGAATCCAGATATGCGACAGGATCGACTGCGCCTTGGCCCAGCTCATCGGCTGATCGACGAAATCGCGGTCCATCAACCCCCCGATGGAGATGCCGAACCAGATATTCGCAAAATACATCATCACCAGCGCGAGGATGAAATTGGGGATGGAGATGCCCAGAAGGCCCAGAAAGGTTAGCCCGTAATCGCCCCAGCTGTATTGATGCGTGGCCGAATAGATGCCGATGGGAAAGGCCAGCGCCCAGGTGAAGATGATGGTGAAAGTCGACAGAAGTATCGTCAGCCACAGTCGGTCCCCCACCACCTCGGCCACCGGCAGGCGGTATTCAAAGGAATAACCGAAGTTGCCTACTGGAAAGCCCGCGATCCATGTCACATACCGCTCCAGGAACGGGCGGTCGAACCCATAGCGTTCGCGCAGGATCTCGATCTCGGCCAGGTCGGCAGCCTCGCCCAGCGCCCGCAACTCGGCGATATGGCTTTCAAAAAAGTCGCCGGGGGGCAGTTCGATGATGCAGAATACAAGGAACGAAATCAGGATCAGCGTCGGCACCATCATCAGGATGCGCCGCAGGATGTAACCGAGGATCACCCTGTCACCTCGTCGCCAAAAAAGAAGGTGTCGGGGAAATGCGCCCCGAAATAGCTGGCCGGTTCATAGCCCCAAAGCCCCTCGACCGGCACATTGCGCAGCCGGGAGGAGTGAACGACCGGTTGCAGCGCCCCGTTGACCGTGCCAATGGAATAGACCTGATCGGCCCTGAGCGCGAGCATCCGGTGCCAGGCCGCCGCCCGTCCGGCCTGATCGGAGGCGTTGTGCCAGTCGATCAGATCGCCCAGGAGCGAGAGCGGCCCATCCATATCGGGCTTGGTGCCGGAGGTTGCGACCGACATGTAATGCTGCCCCCAGATCGGCCAGTTCATCTGATCCCCTTGGGTGGGGGCAAGGAAGGCGGGCGACATGTCGGCCGTGGGCACGGCGTTTTCCAGCCCCTGCCAGACCGCCATGGTCAGCGACCCCGCAAGCGCGCGTTTGCGGAAAATGTCACGCTGCGAGGTGCGGATGTAAAGCTTCAGCCCCACGTCGCGGAAATGGTCGCGCACCAGTTCCAGCACATCCGTTTCCAGTGTGCTTTCACCGGCGGTTTCCACAAGGATACCGGCCTGCCGCCCGTCGGGCAGCATCCGCACCCCGCCCGGACCGCGCGTGGCGATGCCTGCCTCGTCCAAAAGCGCAGAGGCAAGGGCGGGGTTATATTGCGCCCAGGCGCGGGCATACTCCTCGCGGTAGAGCGGGCTTTCGGGCAATACGGTATCGGCGCTCTCACGGGCAAGCCCGTAAAACAGCACCTTGTTGATTTCTTCGCGGTTGATCGCCACGGACATTGCCCGGCGCACCCGCACATCGCGGAACAGCGCGCGCCAGACCGGATCGGAAGAGGTCAGGTTCGGCAGCAGGGTCACCGCCGACCCTTTGGTGTGCCGCCAGAGCCGCACCTTCAGCGGATAGCGCGCTTCGGCATGTTTCAGATGGGTGAAATCGGAAAAGGCGATGCCGATGCCTTGCAGATCGCTTTCGCCCGTGGCGGTTTTGGCAACGATCACCTCAGAGGAGGCGATGTTCAGATCGACCCGGTCCACATAGGGCAGCTGGGTGCCTGCCTCGTCCACCCTATGAAAAAAGGCGTTGCGTTCAAAGACGAACCGCTCGGAGGGTGGTTTGGTCCGCGGGCACCAGGGTTCCAGCGTCGGCAGCTCCGGGTTTTCGGGGCGGTTCTGGCGGCCCATCTTGGAATGCAGGCCCTGCCAGTCATCGACCCGGTTTTCCGCAATCAGGCTCGCCAAGGTGGCCGCGTCCTGATGGCGGATATGGAACTGGCGCATGTAATGGGCGGGTATGGCCAGGACCAGGGGGTTTGGCGCGGCAAGGCGGGGCAGGAAATCGGGCTTGGGCCGTGGCCAGGAGTAGCGGATGCGCAGCCCGTCCAGCACTTCGAATTGCGGCGGCTGGCCGTTTTGCAGCAGGTCCATAGGCGGCCCCCCGCGATAAAGATCGCGGTCGGTCAGCATATCGTCCCAGACATAGGCAAAATCGGCGCTGGTGAAGGGGTGCCCGTCCGACCAGCGATGCCCATCCCGCAGGGTGAAGGTGAAAATCCGCTCCGCTTCCACCTCGACCGAGGCCAGAATGTCCGGGACAAGGTTCAGCGACGTGTCAAAGCCCACCAGACGGGCATAGCCGAAAAAGGGCATCAGGCGCACGTCGCGCTGCCCCCCCACCAGGATACGGATCGTGCCGCCCGGCTGGCCCGTTTCACGCCCCATCGCGCCCAGCGGCATCACGCGCGGGTTGCGCGGCAGACGGTCGGCGAGGGGCGGCAGGGTCCCCGCGCGCACCTGATCGGCAAGTGGGTCGATGGCGCCGCCCGCTACCGCGCGCAGCGGCAGGACGGCCGCGGCGGCCAGCAGGGTCAGGGTGCGGCGCCGTGTGATCATGCGACAAGCTCCGACAGATCCGCGCCGTGACGGGCCAGCACCTGATGCCCCCCGCCAAGGTCCAGCACCCCCAGTCCCCCGCCCGTCGCCCCATCGGCGCGGAACGCCGCCGCCCAGTCGCCCGCCGCACTGGCCGAGGAAAGCCCCGCCGTTGCAAAATCCAGAGGGCGGTCGAGATCGGGAAAGGGCACAGCCGCCAGAAGCGCGCGGGTATAGGGATGCACGGGCCGCGACATGATCACATCGCGCGGCGCGATTTCCACAATCCGGCCCGACCACATCACCGCAACGCGATCGGCCATGTAATCGACCACCGCCAGATTGTGCGAGATGAACAGCATCGTGAGACCCAGATCATTTTGCAGGTCCTTGAGCAGATTGAGGATCTGCGCCTGCACGGAAACATCCAGCGCGCTGACGGGTTCGTCGCAGACAAGAAGAGAGGGCGACAGCGAGAGCGCGCGGGCAATCCCGATCCGCTGACGCTGCCCGCCGGAAAAGCTGTGCGGAAAGCGCGCCGCCGAGGCGGGCGGCAGGCCGATCGCGCACAACAGCCCCGCCACCGCCGCGCGCCGCCCCGCAGGGTCCAGCCGATTATGGATTTCCATCGGCTCAGCAATGATGCCGCCCACCGTCATGCGCGGCGACAGCGACGACACCGGGTCCTGAAACACCATCTGGATGCGGGTGCGCAGATCGTGCAGCACCGCGCCTTCGGCGGCCAGCACATCCACCGGCCCGGCCCCGTCGTCAAAGACCACGCGCCCCGTATCGGGGGTGACCGCGCGCATCACGATGCGCGACACCGTGGTTTTGCCAGATCCGCTTTCGCCCACCAGCCCCAGACATTCGCCGCGCCGGATCTCGAAACTGACATCTTCCACCGCCCGCGCGACCGTGGCGCGGTTTTTGGAAAACCATCCCTCAGACCGGATGCGGAAGGTTTTGGTCACCCCCTCCACCCGCAGGATCGGCGGAGGGTCGGCAGAGGCCGATACGGGGGCCGCAGCCCGGGCGGGGGTGTGGTTCGGGGTCGGGGCGCGGGCGGCCAGGAAAGCCTGACTGTCCACCTCGATTTCGCGCAGCGGGCGCAGCCGGTCGCCGGGTTTCATGCCGAAATGTGGGATCGCGGCCATCAGGCACTGCAGATAGGCATGGCGTGGCTTTCGAAAGATCGGGGAGACGGGCCCCGCCTCCATGATCTCGCCATGATACATCACGACCACCTCATCGGCGATATTGGCCACCACGCCCAGATCATGCGTGATGAGCAGGATCGCCATGCCCAACCGGTCCTGCAGATCGCGCATCAATTTAAGGATCTGCGCCTGAATACTGACATCGAGCGCCGTGGTGGGTTCGTCCGCAATCAGCAGCGCCGGGTTGCAGATCAGCGCCATGGCGATCATCGCGCGCTGGCGCATGCCGCCCGAGAGTTCGAACGGATACATGTCAAAGACCCGTTTCGGGTTGGGCAGGCCGACAAGGGCAAGCATATCCTCACAGCGCGCGCGCATGGCGGCGGACGTGTCGGGGTCGTGGATGCGCAGTACCTCGGAAATCTGGTTGCCGATGGTGTGCAGCGCCGAAAAACTGGTCATCGGCTCCTGAAAAATCATGCCCATGCGGCGCCCCCGGATGGCGCGCATCCGGCGACCATCGGGCGGCAGCGACAGCATGTCGACGGGTGATCCGTCCCCTGCCGGATCGGTAAACAGGATCCGCCCCGACACCTCTGCCTCGCGCAGATGCAGGCCCATCACGGTCTGGCTCAGCACCGATTTGCCGGACCCGCTTTCGCCCACCAAGGCGGTAACCTTGCCCGGCAGCACCCGAAGGCTGGCCCCGCGCAGGGCTTCGATCCGCGCATGGGGCAAGCGGAAGGCGACGCGCAATGCCTCGATCCGCAAGAGATCCTGCCCGACGGTCATGCGCATCAGTCCCTTTGCTGCGGTCTTTGCCTTGCGAACGCCCGGTCTTTTCAGGCATCGCCCTTTGTTGCTAGTGCATGGAAGGCTTGTCTGTCCACTGGCTTGGTTGGAAAATTGCCGGGGACGGCGCTTGACGCAGCCCGCCACCCGAGGCTTGACTGAACCGGGTTGACCCCGGCATCCCCACCGATCACCGGGCCGCCCCGCTCGGGCAAGGCCAGAAACCGGGCAGGGCAGAAGATGACAAAGGACAAACAGACACTGGACGCGGCGCTTCTGGCCGCAGCGGCGCTGCGGGACGCGGGCGAGCTGGCCGAGGCCGGGGCCGCGCTGGACAGGCTGGCCGCGTCCGATCTGGGCCGGATTGCGCCCGTCACCGCGCTGGGGATCAACCGGCGGCTGCATGCGGCCTTGCTGCGGCAGGCCAAGGCCCGCGACGACCGGATCGCCAGGGTCGGTCTGCAGGCGCATCTGGTGCCCCCGCCCGAGAGGCTGGCGGCGGTGGTTGCGACGGGCGCGCCGGGGCGTGCCGAACTGGTCTCGGCGGCGATGGCCCCCGTGCCGCACCTGCTGCATCAGATCTGGATCGGACCACGCACCCTGCCCGTCACCCTTGCGGCATGGGCGCATCATGCAAAGGCACGCGGCTACCGGCACCGCCTCTGGCGGGAGGCTGATCTTGCCGCAGTGGGATTTGACCGTGATCCGGTCTTTGCCGCGCGGCTGGCGGCGGGGGATTATCCTGGTGCGGTGGATGCCGCGCGCTATGCCATTCTGGCTGCGGAGGGCGGGATCTATCTGGATGCGGATTGGTATCCGGCGCGCATGGACCTTGGTTTTCATGACTTTCTGCCGATGCGCGGTCTGTGCCTGATGGCCGAGGAGGTGCCGCGTCTGACAGGTCGGGGCGCGCTGCTGCTGGCCAATTCGGTGATCGGGACGCCGCCGGGGCATCCGGTGTTGCACCATCTGTGCGATGTTCTGCCCCGCGCGGCGGCGGCATTGCCTGGCGCGCCTGCGTGGTGGGTGACCGGGCCGCTGATCCTGACGCTGCTGGCGCGCAGGGGGCCGCTGACGCTGATGGACGAGGCGATGGTGGCCGGCCACCTGCCACCGGGCTCGGATCCCGCCGCAGCGCAGGCAATGGCCGATCAGGCGGCAGCGGCGGATCAGGGCCTGCTGATCGGCTGGAAACCGTGGGAGGGGGCGATGGACTGACCCTGCCCCATTCAGGTGGCGGGGGTCAGTGCTGCGGTCTGGTGTGCGCCGCCGCCAGCTCTGGCAGGCCGACCCAGTGCCAGCCCGGATGACCCTTCGTCAGGCGGGCAAGGGTTTCCAGCACATTCCATGCCGCCGCATCATGGACCAAATGATGCGTTACTATCCCCACAGGCCGCCCCCGCTGTATTGCGGCAATCAGATCGGCCATTACCGCGTCTGCCGCACGTCCACCCCTTGTGCCGCGCCAGTCCATCACATCGACATGGGTGTTGACGATGGGCAGGGGGCCGGGTTGTTCCGGACCAAAGACCGAAAGCGCGGCAAAGCCCGCCTCGGGCAGCAGCGCGACCACATCGGCCGAAATCCGGTTCCACGGCGGCACCAGAACCGGGGCCGCCTGCGCCCCATGCAGGTCGGTCAGGTGTCCGAGCCCGCGCGACAGTTCCTCCAAGACCGCAGAGGCCGGGCGATGGGGGCCGAGTTCCTGTTTCTTTTCGCCCGAATTTGCGTGGTTCTGATGCGCCCAGCCATGCACCGCGACGGTCACATGAGGCAACAGACGCAAAGACCGGGCCAGTGCCGCGCCACTGAAGGCGGGAATGACGGCCAGTGTCAGGGGGATGCCCGCCGCCTCCGTCAGGTCCAACAGGCGGTCCAGCGGGGCGGAGGGGTTGGTCGCGTCATCATCGCGCCACCAGACCCGTGCCGGTGTGCTTTTTTTCGCCAGATCATCGAGCAGGTCCAGAAGCTGCCGCATCATTCCCGTGCCCCCGTCACATCGCGGAGGACCGAGGCAAGCCGCGTGGCTGCCGCCCCGATGGAATGGGTCCGGTGGATATGGTCACGCGCGATGCGGCCTTCGCGGGCCACGCGGGCCGGGTCGCGCAGCAGGGCGGCGAGCCGCGCCGCCAGCGCCGCCCTGTCGCCATCGGGCACAAGACCGCCCGCGACCACCTCCGGCACGCCGGCGGTGTGGAAGGCCGCCACGGGCAGCCCGGCGGCCTGCGCCTCCAGATAGGCCAGACCATATGCCTCATTCACCCCCGGCCAGACATAAACCGCGCCACGCGCCAGAAGTGCTGCCACCCCGGCCTGATCCAGCGCGCCCAGCCACCGGACGCGGCCCTCGGGCAAATCGGAAAACAGCGCCTTGACCGCCGCCCGTTCTGGCCCGTCCCCGGCAACCGAAAGATGCCAGTCCAACCCTTCGGGGAGCGGGGTCAGCGCCCCCGCAAGATGACGAAAGCTGTCCAGCTTGTCGCCCGCGCGCATCATCGCCACGGTGACCAGATGCAAACCGTCCGGGGCGGGTGTGGCGTCGAATGGGGCGGTGTCGATGAAGGGCGCGAGCATCGCAAGCCGGGCCTCGGGTGCGGCGGCGGCAAGCCCCGCCGCATCGCGCTGCGTGAGGCACAGATTAACCGCCGCCTGCCGCACCGATGCCAGTGCAAGCGCCTGCGCCTCGGCCCAGTGCCCCAGATTGCGCCGTGCGGAAAAGGACGATTCGCAAGTGACATAGGGCAGGCCAAACCGCCCTGCGAGCTCCGGGCCGATCAGGTCGGGCGATTTGTAGTAAGGGTGATAGCAGAACCAAAGATCCGGAGGGGCCGTGGCCTGCCACAGCGCGGCAAGGCGCGTCGCCTCTGTCGCCGCCGCCTGCCGCAGGGTCGCCCAGCCCGCCGCATCATGGGCATCGGCAAGGCGCAGGCGCAGCGTGGAGGCCACCGTTACCCGATGCCCCGCCCCCTCCAGACAGCGGATCAGCAGACGCGCCATCAGCCTGTCACCCGAGGCGACCGGATGATCGGGCGCTTTCATCGGGGCGAAAAAGGCGATGTGCAGGGGTTTGGGCTGGGCGGCGGTCTGGTGGGTCACGGACTGGCCTTTCAGGGTTGCGCCCGGATTTGCGTGCCCCTGATAGCAAGCCTGCGGCGATCCTGAAACAAGAAGTTGCATGCCACGGCAACGGACCGGCGCTTGACAGGGCGCGACGCCTGCCGCATCCAGACGCGACCCCATTCTGGCAGAGCAGATGCCCCGTTCCGATACGCCCCTTCTTGAGCTAATTCAGTCCCGCAGGGCGCATGTCGGGGTGATCGGCCTTGGCTATGTCGGCCTGCCACTGGGGGTAACGGTCGCCCGTGCCGGATTTCAGGTGACGGGGTTCGATACCGATCCGGCCAAGATCACGGCCATCGCGGCAGGCGAAAGCTATATAGACGCGGTGTCCTCGGACAGTCTGCGGGCGGAAACCGGGACCGGGCGATTTTCGGCCACGGGGGATTTTGGCGCCTTGGGCGGGTGCGATGTGATCGTGATCTGCGTGCCAACGCCCTTGACGCGCCACCGCGAGCCCGATCTGTCCTTTGTCACACGGACCTGTGACAGCATCGCCGCGACCTTGCGTCGAGGGCAGTTGGTGGTGCTGGAGTCCACCACCTATCCCGGCACGACCGATGGCCCCGTGCGTGAGGTCCTTGAACGCGGCGGGCTGCGGTCTGGGGTGGATTTCTTTCTGGGGTTTTCGCCCGAGCGCGAAGATCCGGGCAATCGCACCTTTGACACCGCGACTATTCCCAAGGTCATCGCAGGCGATGGACCAGAGGCGGGGCGTCTGATGCAGGCCTTTTATGGGGCGGTGGTGCAATCCACCATTCCCGTCTCCTCGACCGCCACGGCGGAGGCAGTCAAGTTGACGGAAAACATCTTCCGCGCGGTCAATATCGCGCTCGTCAATGAATTGAAGGTGATTTACGAGGCGATGGGTGTCGATATCTGGGAAGTGATCGACGCGGCCAAGACCAAGCCTTTCGGGTTCATGCCGTTCTACCCCGGCCCGGGCCTTGGTGGGCATTGCATCCCGATCGACCCCTTCTACCTGACGTGGAAAGCGCGTGAATATGACCTGAGCGCGCGGTTCATCGAACTGGCCGGGGAAATCAATTCGGCGATGCCACAACATGTCGTGACCCGGCTGGCAGAGGCGCTGGACCGTCATCACGGGCGCGCTTTGAGCCAATCGCGCATTCTGGTGATGGGGTTGGCCTATAAAAAGAACGTGCCCGATATCCGCGAAAGCCCGTCGCTGAAGCTGATCGAACTGATCGCAGAGCGGGGCGCGGCGGTGGATTATCACGACCCGCTGGTGCCCGAGATCCCGAAAACCCGCGCCTATGCCGCGTTGCAGGGCCGCCGGTCCGTGCCGCTGACGGAAGGTGTGGTGGCAGGCTATGACGCGGTGCTGATTTCCACCGATCACGATGGCATCGACTATGCCGCGCTGGCGCGCTGGTCACCTCTTCTGGTCGATACCCGCAATGTGTTTGCCCGTGCAGGCTTGGTCGCGGATCACATCGTCAAGGCATGACCCCCCCAGATGCCCAGAAGGAAGGACCACAGATGAGCCGACTTGACAGCATGATCCAACGGCTGAAGGCGCAGCGCGATATCCTGAACCATCTGGCGGAGGCATCACTCTTGCCCGCCAGAGGTGCGATTCTGGAGGTGGGGCTGGGAAACGGCCGGACCTTCAGCCATCTGCGCGAAAAATTCCCTAACCGGCGCATCATCGCCTTTGACCGCGCGGTGGGGGCGCATGCCTCGTCGATCCCCGCCCCTGCCGACATGGTCCTTGGTGAAATCAGGGAGTCCGCCCTGCCTTTTGCCGGGCAGGATGCGGCATTTGTCCATGCCGATATCGGAACCGGCTATCACGACAAGGACGCGATCACGCTGACTTGGTTGCCGGGGCTTGTCGCGTCGATGCTAGCCCCCGGCGGGATTGCCGCCTCGGGCCTGCCGCTGGATCACGCGGGTCTGCTGCCCCTCGATTTGCCGGAAGGACTGACGCGCGGGCGCTATCACGTCTATCGCAAGGCTAACTGATGGGCGAGGCCTTCCGCCTTGCGGTGATCGCGGATGCGCATTTCCACGACCCGGAGGGCGATTTCGGGACAGGGATCGTGCTGAACGGCCAGCGCCTTGCCCTGCGCAGCGGTGCCGAAACCGCCACCGCCGCGCGGGCCTTCAACGAAAGTGCCGCGGCGCTGGTCGCGGCGCTGGACAGGATCGTGGCGGCCCGGATCAGTCTGGTGGTGCTGGCGGGCGACTACACCGATGACGGGCAGGCCGAAAACACCCGCCGCCTTGCCCGTTTGCTGCACGATTACCGCGCGCGCCATGGGCTGCGGTTCTTTGCCATTCCCGGCAATCATGACTGCTACGCCCTCACGGGTAAGCATATCGCTGCAACCCATCTGCACGCCCCCGGCGTGGGCAGGCTGGTGACCAGCGATCCCGCGCTTGCCAAAGCAACAGCGGGGGCGGAGTTCACCGGGGCGATGCGCTGCGCCGGGGTGGCGGATGCGCTGGAACCGATGGCAGGTTTTGGTCTGCGCCGTAGCCCCGACCATCTGCATTGGGAAAGCCCTTTCGGCAGTTCGGACAGGCCCGAGGACCGCCAGTATTCAGCCCGGTCCGCCGATGGCACCATCGCGCATCGGCTGATGGATGGCTCATATCTGGTGGAACCGGAACCGGGGCTTTGGCTATTGATGCTGGACGCCAATGTGTTCGAGCCGCGCCCCGGGATCGCAGACCCGCGCCGCAAGCGGGCGTTTTTCGACCCTGCCGATGCGGGCTGGAATGCCGTGCTGCGGATCAAGCCCTTTCTGCTGGACTGGATTGGCGATGTCTGCGCGCGGGCCGAACGCTTGGGCAAGGTTCTGGTGACGGTGTCGCATTACCCGGTCCTGCCGCCTTTTGGCGATGAGACCGGCAGCGAGGCTGCGCTGTTCCCCGACAGCACGCTGGCCCGGCGGTCTCCGGGGCTGGACGTGGCCAAAGCGCTTGTCGCGGCGGGATTGCGGGTTCATCTGGGTGGGCATCTGCATGTCGTCAGCCGCGCGCAGGCCATGGGGTTGACCGATTTTTCGCTGCCCTCGACAGTGGCTCACCCCGCCGCGTTTTCGGTGCTGACCGCCACACCACAGCGGCAGAGCGTCGAGACCGTCTCCTTGGCCGATCTGCCGACGGACCCGCGGCTTGACCGGTTATATCAGGCCGAGGGCGCGCGCCCTGCCCCAACTGATTTCGGTGGATTTCTGACCCGGCAGCGCCGCTGCCGCCTGCTGCATCACCGCTTGCCGCGCGATCTGCCCCCTGCGGTTATGGCGGCGCTACGGGATCAACCCCTGCCCGGCCTCTTGGCGCTGCTGACCACGGAGCCCGCCGCCTGTTTCGCACAGCGCCACGGCCTGCGGCTGCCCGACATCCCGGCCTTGGAGGTGATCAGCGACGCGCTGATGCTGCGCGAGGCGGGCGCCCTTGCCAACCTGCCCCCCGCGCGGATGGCCCTTTGCCGGGCCCTGGCGCGCGCGTTCGGCACCATCACGGCGGACCCGTCACATTCTCCCGCCGAATGGCTTGCACGGTTCTTTGCCATACGGGGGCAGGACACTTGACACCGGCGTGGTGGAAGCGTTCGCCCCGATGACAGGGCCCTCAACCGCAGCGCCATGATCCAGCATCGGCACCCCATGCGGGCAGATCCACGAACCCAGAACGCTCACAGCCGCGGCGGGTGGCAGGCAGGCCAGTCGGTCGCCGCGTGATAGGCGGCACCAAGCGCCAGAAGATCTGCATCACTGCCCGCCCGCGCGAAAAGCTGGAACCCCATCGGCAGGCCCTCTGCGCCAAAGCCCGCAGGGCAGGCAGCCGCGCGGCGCGGCATTGTCCAGCGTGCGCGCCTCTGCCATCAGCACCTCCGGGTCGCGCATCGACACTACCGCATTGATCGCGGGATGACTGAGCTGATCCGGTTCAGATGGTCTGCCATGACCTCGGACGGCGCGACATCAGGCGCCGCGATCAGACGCGCCAGAACCGATGCGGACCTATCCCGCTAAAGTCATGCCTGCCCCTGCCTTCCAGACCATTCCCGAAATTGGCGAGCGGAAGGGCCCTGCCCTCCCGCCCTGCCCCACTGGAGGCTTTCGCCAGCGGATACTCTGGTCACGTCCGTCAAGGAGGTGTGTTTTCCCAGATGGCCTGAGGGCATGATCAGGCGGCTTTCGTTGTTATGCTGAGAATGAGGTCGATCTCCTCCTTGTCGATCTGCGCGAAAGCCTCGACCATCATGTAGCGGCTGGAGGTCTGCCATTCGTCGTTCTGTCCAAACAGCAATGAGCTATGTCTACCTGATCACGGCCATTGCTGCACTTGGGGTCAGGACGTCGCTTCGGGCGCTCACTGCGGTGGGCGGCGGGCATCTGGCGGTGGTGGCGGTCGAAACGCTAGTCCTCCTGGGCTTGGCGACGGCGGCGATGTGGCTGCTGGCCCCGGTCTGACGGCGGCTAGGACGACCGTGAGACTTTTCTGCCATGTGCGCGGCGTTGTTGCACAACTCTGACTGTCGAGGATTCACAACGTGAATCCATGCGGTTAGACGGGCTGCATGAGCAAGCCATCACCCGCCCGCCACTGCACGACAAACTGGTCCAGCTACACTGCCTCGCTTTGCAGGCGCGGGTCGCTGTTGATCTGGCTGGACAAGGACATGACCTGGCTCGCGCCGCCTGACGGCAGCCCCGGTCGCCCTAGGGTGTTCTCGGATGCCGCGATCCAGTTCTGTCTGACGATCAAGGTGCTGTTCAGCCGAACTGCTGGATCACGGCGACAACGCGCGCATCGTACACGGCTTGCCCGATGACACGACACAGGTCTGACGCGTGAAACTGGCGGTTTGAGCTTGGCGCAGCCTTGATCTGTTCGTGCAGCTCGCGTTCGAGTGGATCTTGGACCGGCTGTGGTGCGGGGGGAGCCTCTGGGCGCGTCGCTGCACCTGGCGACATAGTTCGCCCTGAACAACCTCCATACCATTGATTTTGCGCTGAAACGTTGCGGTTTTTCTCGCCATGGCCTGCAGTGTTTTGTATGATTTCCTTCAAACCCCTGCAATTTTGGTCCCGCC
>JBKBNP010000056.1:0-25877 GCA_046295215.1 Pseudorhodobacter sp.
TGGCCGAATTCCGAAATCGTGACGCCGTCGGTGCGGATCATCGCGCCATCCACCCCGTCGAGCGAGGTGCCCGACATCGCGCCAAGCGCCCAGACCGCCCCCGATTTCCGCATCCCGCCCCCCTTTGACGCCGCCCGATGCCCCGGCTATACCGGCCCGGTCCTTCCGGACCATTCCTTTAAGCACGAGAGAGCCATGACCTACCATGCAAAATCGGACTTCATGCGCGTGATAATGGAGCGCGGCTTTCTGGCCGATTGCACCGATTATCAGGCGCTGGACGAGGCTTTGGTCAAGGGGGTCGTGCCCGCCTATATCGGCTATGACGCCACGGCGGCGAGCCTGCATGTCGGGCATCTGCTGAACATCATGTTGCTGCGCTGGTTGCAGAAAACCGGACACAAACCGATCACCCTCATGGGGGGCGGGACAACCAAGGTGGGTGATCCGTCGTTTCGCGCCGAGGAACGCCCGCTGCTGTCGCCTGCGCAGATCGACGCCAATATCGCCGGGATGGGCAAGGTGTTCGCGCGCTACCTGTCCTATGGCGAGGGCGCGACAGATGCGGTCATGCTCAACAATGCCGAATGGCTCGACCATCTCAACTACCTCGATTTCCTGCGCGACATCGGGCGGCATTTCTCGGTCAACCGGATGCTGTCATTTGAAAGCGTGAAATCGCGGTTGGACCGGGAACAGTCGCTGTCCTTTCTCGAATTCAACTACATGATCCTGCAAGCCTATGATTTTCTTGAAATCCACCGCCGCCACGGCTGTCTGTTGCAGATGGGCGGATCGGATCAATGGGGCAATATCGTCAACGGGATCGACCTGACGCGCCGGGTGCTGGATGCCCAGATCTTCGGGCTGACCACGCCCTTGCTGACCACATCGGACGGGCGCAAGATGGGCAAATCGGCGGGCGGGGCGGTCTGGCTCGATGCCGGGATGCTCAGCCCCTACGAGTTCTGGCAATTCTGGCGCAACACCACCGATGCCGATGTCGGGCGGTTCCTCAAGCTCTATACCGAATTGCCGGTCGAGGACTGTGACCGGCTGGGCGCGCTGTCGGGGTCCGAGATCAACGCCGCCAAGGTGATCCTTGCGCGCGAGGTCACGACGCTTCTGCACGGGGCCGAGGCTGCGGATGCCGCCGAGGCCACCGCGCGCGAGGTGTTCGAGAAGGGCGGCATGGGCGACGACCTGCCCACCCACCGCATCACCCGCGCCGAACTCGCCGCAGGCATGGCCAATACGGCGGCTTTCGTGGCGCTGGGGCTCGTGGCCTCCGGCAAGGACGCCAAGCGTCTGATGGGCGAAGGTTCGATCCGGCTCAATGATGCGCCGGTCACTGCGCCGGCCCATCTGACCGAGGCTGATTTCGACGGGGATGGCATTGCCAAGATCGCGGTCGGGCGAAAGAAATTCGGCCGCATCCTGCTGGCCGACTGACCCAAGGCGCGCATCCGGAGGCAGATGGCTTCCGGATGCGCGCGCGATTGGCCCGACATCCGGAACAGTGTTCGAAAGTCTTCCCCGGACAACGCCATTATCCCCATGGTTCACCGAACCGGAGGCCGCTTCGCAACTGACGGGCAGATACCTGAAAACATGGTGGGAGATGACGGGCTCGAACCGCCGACATCTTCGGTGTAAACGAAGCGCTCTACCAACTGAGCTAATCTCCCGACGATGCCGCATCTAGCGCAGGATTGGGCAGGCTGCAAGCGGGCGGGGCCGATTGCACCCGGCGGGAGGGCAGGCTAGTCAGAAGGTCAGAGGGGGGCGTCCCATGGGGCTGAACATCGTTGTTGCGGGCACCGGGTCCATCGGACGGCGGCATGCAGAGAATTTCCGGAGCCTCGGGGCGCGGGTGACAGCCCTGTCCTGGCGCGAGGCCGGGATGGAGGGCTATCGCGCGGCGCTGAACGGATCGGACGGTGTGGTGATCGCCACCGCGACCGGCCTGCGCCTGCCCCTGATCGAGGCCACCGCCGCCGCAGGGCTGCCGCTCTATATCGAAAAGCCGCTCGCCGTCACGCCTGCCGAAGTGGAGGCGATTGCAGCGGCCACCGCGCCGGTCGCGGAGCGGTCGATGCTGGGCTACATGATGCGCTATCACCCGGCCTTCCGCGCGCTGGCGGACAGCGACCTCGGGGATGTGTTCCAGTTCTCGCTCTGCATCGGGCATGACGTGACGCAATGGCGGGAAAACTGGCGGTTTTCGCAAAGCTATGCCGCGCAAGGCGAAGGCGGCGGTGTGCTGCTGGACCTCTGCCACGAGATCGACATGGCGGCCTGCCTCTTTCCGGGGCTTGGCGTCATGGCGGTGGAAAGCCTTGGACATGCCGCCTATCCGGGGGTGGATGTGGCCAGCCGGGTGTCACTGGCGGGGGACGGGATCTCGGGTGAGGTGGCGATGGATTACCTGACCCCGCGCCTGCACCGCCGCACGATCCTGCGGGGCACGGAGGCGCTGCGGGATTTCGATTTTGCCGCGCAGGATTACCGCGTGACAGGGGCAGAGGCCGTGCGCCTCGACCTGCCGCTGGAACGCAACGCGATGTTCATGGCGGCCGCGCGGGATTTTCTGGCGCTGGTGGAGGGGCGCACCCCCTCGGCCAATCCGCATCTGCCCCGGCTCGACCGCGCCCTGCCCTCGGCCCGGCTGGTGGCCGAAGCCCGGGCCGCGCGCCGCTTCATCGGCACCATCACCAAGGAGATCCCATGATCCTGGGTCACATCGGCGCGCGGAAGGGGTCCAAGGGCGTCCCGCGCAAGAACTTCCGCCCGATCTGCGGCAAGCCCCTGATCGACTGGTCGCTGGACCAGTTGTTCGCCCATCCCCGCGTCGATGCCGTGGTCGTCTCCACCGATGACGAGGAGATCTACGATCATGCGGTGGCGAAGGGCGCACTGGGGATCGGGCTGCGGCCTGCGCATCTGGCAACGGATGGCGCGGGAAAATGGGGCGTGTGGCAACATGCACTGACGGCATCCGAGGTACTGACCGGCCCGCTTGCGGCCTTTCTGGACCTCGATTGCACCTCCCCGCTGCGGGAAATGGACGACATCACCGGCGCGCTGGCGCTGTTCGATGCAGAGCGCCCCGATATGGTCATGTCCTGCTGCGAGGCGCGCAAGAACCCCTATTTCAACCTCGTGGAACCCGATGCGACGGGCGCGCTGCATGTGTCCAAACCCCTGCCCGGCGGCGTCGTGGCGCGGCAACAGGCGCCTGTGGTTTATGAACATGCGGCCTCCACCTATGTCGTGGCCCCTGATTACCTGCGCCGGTCCAAGGGGTTGTGGGAGGGGCGCGTGATCCCCTACCTGATGCCGCCCGAACGCTGTGTCGATATCGACAGCCCCTTTGATTTCAAACTGGTGGAATATCTCTTGCAGACCCGCCTTACGGAGGACACCCATGGATAAGCAACTCGCGGGACGCACCGTTTTCATCACCGGATCGGGCGGGGTGCTGGGGTCCACCTATGTCCGGCGGATGCTGGCGGCGGGCGCGCGGGTCATCGGGTCGGACCTGCCGGGCGCGCGGGCCGAGGCCTTGCAGGCCGCCCATGCGGGCAATCCCGATTTCCGCTTCTATGAACTCGATGTCAGCGAGGAATCGCAGGTCGAAACCATCTTTGCCCGCATATTGGCCGATGGCTGGCAGCCGAACGTGGTTTTGAACAATGCCGCCATCACCGGCGAGATGCTGATGGGCGCAGGCAAATCCTTTCCCGATTTCGCGGATATTTCGGTCAGCGACTGGGACCGTACGATGCGCACCAACCTGACCGCACCCTTCATGGTCGCGCGTCAGATGGACCGTGACATCGTGGGCAAATACCCCTGCACGCTGGTCAATGTGGCCTCGATGTATGCGCTCAACGGCGCGCATCACCGCATCTATGACGGGATGCCGTTCAAGAACTTTTCGGCTTACGGCGTGTCCAAGGCGGGGATCCACGGGCTGACGGTCTGGCTGGCGGGCTATTGGGCGGCGCGGGGGGCGACGGTGAACACCATCGCACCGGGGGCCGTGTTCAACGGCCATTCCGAGGAATTCCAGCGCCGTGTGGGGGAACTCATCATGGCGGGCCGCATGGCGCAGCCCGATGAGATCGCCGATGCAATGCTGTTTCTTGCCTCCCCGGCTGCGGGCTACATGACCGGGCAGATGGTCAATGTGGATGGCGGCTTCAGCGCCTGGTGAAGCGGTCAATGGCGGCGAGCGTCTTTTGCGTGGCTCCGGAATGGGCCGCGAAAAACGCCTCGATCGCCTCGGGAGTCGGGTCTTGCGGATGCGCCAGCGCCTCGGCGAGCGCCGCGAAATCCTGCAGCTTGCGGGCCACGCCTGCTGTTTCAGCCTCGGCAAAGGGATATTCGATGGTCCAGACCTCGGGCCCGGCCAGAACGGCTTTGCGCAGCGCCAGCGGCTCGATGATGTTATGCGCGCCCTTGGGGGTGAAGCCGCCGCCCACCACCACGCGGTCGGCAAGGGAGAGGTAAAAATACATCTCCCCCAGACTGTCACCCAGAAAGACGTCGATGCCTTCGGGGATGGTGCCCGAAAGGTCGGGGCCAAGGCAGTCCGACCGCCGCGCCACTGTCAGGCCCGCATCTTGCAGCATGGTCGCGACCGCGTCGAACCGCTCCGGCGCGCGAGGAACATAGACCACCAGAGACACATCATCTTTGGCCCGCAAAGCCTTGATTGTCTGGATATATCCATCATCCTCGCCCTCCACCGCGCTGGCAATCGCAATCACCGGGCGGGCGGGTTTCAGCCGCGCCCCGGCTGCCAGATGCGCGGCCGGGACCGGTTGGTCGAACCGCAACTCCCCTGTGACGGCAATTGGCGCGACGCCGACCGAGGCGAAACGGTCGCGTTGCAGATCCGATTTCACCAGTGCCCCGGCAAAGCCCCGCATCAGTTGCGAGCGCAAGCCCCTTCGCCCGTCCCGCGCATAGCTTTTCGACGGATATTGCGCATTGCACATGAAGAGCGGCACACCCGCCGCCCGGGCAGCGAGGATCATCCGCGGCCAGATCTCGATCTCCATGACGAGGCCGTATTTCGGTTGAAAAACGCGAAAAAAGCCCTTGAAACAGATAGAGAATTCAAACGGAACCCAGACCACGCGCACCTGTCCCGCCGCGATCTCGGCGGCCAGAACGCGCGTCGATTCGCGTCGTCCCGCAGGCGTGAAATGGGTGATGACCACCCGGTCCCCCCGCGCCAACAGCGCCCGGATCAAGGGCAAGGCTGACCGGAACTCCCCCAAGGACACCGCATGGACCCAGACCGCCCCGCGCATCGGTGTGGCATGACGGCCGAACCGTTCGGCCAGATGCGCCGTGTAATCGGCATCCCTCCGTCCCCGCCGCCACAGATAGAACAACACAAACGGCAGACCGACGGCCCAGAGAAGCCCGTAGGCCAGCAGGGCAAGCCGCAGTTTCAGCGAGGGAAACTCAGCCATCCATCAGCCCCAGCAGATCCCGCGCCAGCGGGTCAAGGCCATCGCGGGCCGCCATTGCCAGCGCCTTGCCCCGCGCGCCCATGTCTGCCGTGCCGATGCCGGACAGGGCCGCTGCCAGATCCGCCCCGGCGATCTGCCGCGCGGCATCTGCATCTTGCAATGCCTTGTAGTCATTTCTGAAATTGGCAAAGTGCGGGCCATGCAACACAGCGACGCCCAGCGATGCCGGCTCCCAGGGATTGTGCCCCTCCACCGGCCCGAACGTGCCCCCCATCAGCGCGACCGGGGCCAGCCGATACCAGAGCCCAAGCTCCCCGAAGGTATCCGCCAGCCAGACGGCATGATCCGGCCCGGCCACCTCGCCCGTGCTGCGCCGCGCATGGGGCAGATCCATCGCCACCTGCCGCCCCGGCACGCGCGGCGCGAGGATCATGAGCCAGTCATGCGACTGCCGCCAGAGCGCGGCCTGTGCGGCCAGCGCCACCGCCTCGTCCTCCGCATGGGTGGAGGCCGCGACCCAGAGCCGCCGCCCGGCAAGCGCCGCGCGCAGCCGGGCAAGCTCTGCCGCATCCGCCGACAAGGGCGGCGCTGCCGATTTGAGCGACCCCGTCACCCGCACATCGCGCGCCCCCAACGCGCGCAGATGCCCCGCCGTGGCATCATCCTGCGCGGCGACCAGTTGAAATCTTGCGTGAAGATCAGAATATAACCTCTTGAATCTCCGTCGATTCAGGAATGATCGTTCATTCATCCGCGCATTGACCAGCGCCAGCGGCACCCCCCGCCGATCCGCCGCCACCACCGCCCCCGGCCAAAGGTCCTGTTCCGCCCAGACCGACAGATGGGGCCGCCAGTGGTCCAGAAACCGCGCCAGATAATGCGGCGCATCGAGCGGCAGATATTGATGGATCGTCCGCTCCGGCAGGTTGCCCGCAAAGACCTGCGCCGAGGACCGGGCCGAGGAGGTGACCAGAAATTGCAGATCCGCATCCCGCGCGGCCATTGCGCCGACCAGCCCGCGCAGGGCCATCACCTCGCCGATCCCGACCGCATGAAGCCAGACAAGCCGCCCCGCCGGGCGTGCTGCCGAAGGCTCCCCCAGTTTCTCGCGCCAGCGCGCGGCATCCTCCCGCCCCCGCGCCAACCTGCCCCGCAGCACGAACGGGGCCGCCAGCGGAATCAGATGCGCGGCGGCCAGATAAAGCCGGAGGGAAAGCGGTTCAGCCAATGTCGCGGAACTGCTTTTGCAGGCCCCGCGCCCAGAACCCCGGGTCGCGCATCACCTCGACGAACCGGTCCGCCGCCCGCCCCTCGCCAAAGCCATTGTCTCGCGCGGACCGCTGGCCCCAGGCCTCTTGCAGAAAGGCAAGAATCGTCGCGCGGTCCTCGGCTTCGGCATATCGGATCGACGGCGCACTGGCGCGGTTGTGCTGCCGCGTGCCGATGTCGAGCGAGGGAATCCCAAGGAAAGGCGCCTCGCGCACCCCGGCGGAGGAGTTGCCCACCAGACAGGCCGCATTTTTCATCAGTTCGGAGAAATGCGCGAAGCGCATCGACGGGATCAGCCGGAACCTCTCCCGCGGCAGAGCTTCGATCACGCGGAAAATGTCCTCCGACCCGGGGTCGTTATTGGGTGCGATCAGAACGAAATTCCGCCCCGATGCCTCCAGCGCGGCATAGAGATCCTCCGCCTGCCGACCCATCGTGGCCTGTTCCGAGGTGACGGGGTGAAAGACGCAGATCCCGTAATCCGCAAAAGGAATGTCATAGCGCCGACGCACATCGGCCAGCGTCACGCCGGAGGGGCCGGCATGGAAGTCCAGCTCCGGTGAGCCGATGACATGGATCGCCTCCCCGGGTTCCCCCAGCGCCTTGACCCGTCGCGCCGCCGCGTCCGAGGACACGAAATGCGCGAAGGCGAGCTTGGAATTGCAATGGCGGAAGATCTCGTCGATCGTGCCCGAAACCTCCCCCCCCTCGACATGGGCCGAGCGGATGTAATTCGTGGCCGCAACCAGTGTGCAGGCCAATGCCTCCACCCGGTCGCCATGGGTCACCACCAGATCCGGCCGGTGTTCGGTAATGTAATCGGAAAACCCTGTGACGGTTTTCGCCAGCACGATGTCCTGCGGATCACCCGGGCGCTGGTTCAGGAATTCATGCACCGCGACACCGGGCAGGCGATGCACCTCCACCTTGGTCAGCCCGTAGCGGTCGAGCATATGCATGCCCGTCACGAAGAAGGTGACGCGAAACCCCGCCTCCCGCGCGGCCACCGCCAGCGGTTCGAGCTTGCCGAAATCAGCGCGGGTTCCGGTGACGAAAAGGAGGGTGCGGGTCATGACTGTCTGCCAAATGCCCGAAGGCGTGTAGGGGGCGGAAACTCGGTCGGACCATAGGCAAAGCAATCCCTTTCGGCAATCGTTGCCAGTGGACATTTGCTGGTATGCTGCCTATGCGAATGGTGCAGTGAAACGGGGCATCGCGTGCAAAAGGTTCTTATATGCATGAAATGGGGCAAGCTCTATGGCCCCGAATATGTGAACGTGCTGCACAATGCTGCGCGGCGGCTGACTTCCGGTGATCTTCGGTTTGTCTGTCTGACCGATGACGCAGAGGGGTTGCATGACGGGATAGAGGTCTTTCCGATCCCTGAAATAGGCCTGCGCCCCGAACATTGGACACGCGGTTGCTGGCCCAAGATCGCGCTGTTCCTGAACGACCTTTGCGGATTACGGGGCCGTGCGCTGTTCGTCGACCTCGACATGGTGCTGTTGTCCGGCATGGACGGGTTTTTCACCCATGGTGAAGGACTCGTGATGCTCGATTCCGGGCCATGGCGCTATCGCAACGGGATCCCCCGGCCAATGTCCTCGATCTTTGCATTTGATCTGGGGGAGATGGGCTATCTGGTGGACCGGTTGCGCGCCGACAGGGATGCGCTGGTGGCGCGCTATGACATCGAGCAGGATTTCATCAAGGGCGAAGCGAGGGAAATCGGGTTCTGGCCGCAACCCTGGGTGCGCAGCTTCAAGTATCATCAACGCCAGACGCTGATTCTTGATCGGTTCTGCGGCCCGAAACCGCCCGCCCCGGAAACCCGCGTGCTGTGTTTTCATGGGCGACCGCGCCCGATGGACCTGATACGCCCCCCTGCCGGAAACTGGGATGTGCCGCCCCATTACGGGCAAGGGCAGGTTCCGTGGATGGTGGACTATTGGACAGCCAATGGTGGAACACTTTGACCCCATGACGAAAACGATCATCTCCCTCACTGCGATTCCCCCGCGCTTTCCCCACATAGGCGAAACGTTGACATCGCTGCTCAAGCAAGGGAGCGATATCGCAGCGATAGAACTCTGGTTGCCTCGCAGCTACCGGCGCTTCGCTTTCGATGTGGACCGCGACCTGCCCAAGGTGCCGGCAGGTGTGCAGATCCATATCGCCGACCATGATTACGGGCCTGCAACGAAGGTGCTGCCGTCGGCACTCCGCCACCGGGGCGAAGATGTGAACATCCTCTTTTGTGATGATGACAAGGTCTATGACCCGAACTGGGTGGCCCGTCTGGTAGGCGCCGCGAAATCCCGCCCAGGCTGCTGCATCGTCGAGGAAGGCAGCGATGTCTTTGAATGTAGCGATGTGGCGTTCCAAGGCAAAATCCAGCCGCGCTACCCGCGGCGGCGCAAGACATTGCTCTATCGGTTGAAGCGGGCGGCCAGCTTGGGGCGATGGAAGTCGCGCAAGGCGGAAGGCAGCGGATATGCCGATATTCTCGAAGGCTGGGGAGGTGTTCTGGTGCGACCCGAATTTTTCGGCGATGAGGTTTTCGACATCCCCGATCCGCTCTGGATGGTGGATGACATCTGGCTTTCAGGGCATCTGACAGTTCGTAACGTTCCGATCTGGCTACATTACGGCGGGCCGCGCGTTGCCGGTGCGAAAGAAGAGGTATCCGCAGCAGCCTTGCGAAAGCAGACTGTGCGCGGCATGGACCGAAAGGCGCTCAATTCAGCTTGCGTGCGTCACTATCAGGAACATTACGGCATCTGGCGACCCTAAAATCTGTTTCTTGCGCCCTCTGCATTTCCGGGATCCAATTCCATGCCCAACATTCCAACCGCACGCGTCATCAACCTGGCCAACAGTCCGCACCGCCTTGCCTCTATCGGCGCGCGGCTGGAGGCGGCAGGGATTGCATGGCAACGGCACCCGGCGATAGCCCCCGCTTCGCTCGAGGCGGCACTCGGCCATCCGCTCTATCGGGGGGCAAGGATGCGGGCACTGTTTGGCCGGGACATGAGCCGGGGTGAAATCGGCTGTTTTCTCAGTCATGTTGCCGCGATGAAGGCCGCATTGGCCGACCATGCCCCGCTTGCCCTGATCCTTGAAGATGACGCAACCCCAATCGACGAGGCAAAGCCCGCCCTTGCCGCGCTTTCGGATTGGTTGACCCAAAAGCCTGAACCTGCGGTCGATTGGCTGCATCTGTCGCGGAGTCTCGGCAAATGGGGCAGACCCTTTGCCAGTGTCGGGGGGCATCGCGTCCGCCGCGCCTACCGCCCCCCCTTGATCGCCAGCGCAAATCTCTGGACCCGAAAGGGCATGCGTGACTTTCTGGCGCATGTGGGCAGACAGGGCATGGACAGACCGGTGGATGATGCGATGCGGGCCTGTTTTTGCCGCTCGGGACGGGCGGCGGTTCTTGAAACGCCGATTTTTGGCGAAGACGGGTCAATTTCGACAATCGACCCGAACAATGCCCGCACCGCCGGACTGAACAAGATGACCCGGATGCGACGCAAGATGCCGGATTATTTCTGGGCTTCGGTCAACCTGTTGAAAGGGGCCTAGGCTTTCGGCCAGAACATCCCTCTGCGCACCGCCGCACCAAGCCGCCGCGCGTAGTTGCCCGCCCGCATGGCGTAATTGCCCGGCCGCCGCCAGGGCGGGGGCTTCTTGATCTCGGCGAAGCCGGAGCCGGTGATCGTGCTGACGCCACCATCCTCGACATGGCTCGGGAACGGTTCCAGCCCCAGCAGGCGGAAATCATGTGCCCACCAGCGCGTGGCTTCATAGTCCACCGGCATCCGCACCGGCAACATGCGGGGCAACAGCCGCAGCGCCAGCTCCCGCGTGATGAGATAGGCGCCGAACCCCGTCGCCGGCCCAAGATAGGCATTCAGCGTCCAATTTCCCGCCCGTCCCTGTGCAACGGGCAGTTTCGCGCGGATCCGGTTCAGCTTCAGCATGTCCCAGCGATCCACCACCGCCAAGGCAGCCTCCAGCGCAGGCAGGAAATCATCGTGGAATACGACGTCATCCTCCAGCACCAGCGCCACCGGCTTGCCCGACTGCACCAGTTGCTCCCATACCGCCAGATGCGACAGGTAGCAGCCAACCTCGGCGGCAAGCGCCTCCCGCCCCATGTTCCACCTGAACGCGGGGGCATCGAGGGCAGCGGCGATGCGGTCGGGGCCTGCACGCCCGTCAATGGCCGGAAACCGCTCCGCCTCCAGTCCGAGTGCCGCGAGGCGCGGCTGCATCTGGCCCCAGCGTGCGGTTGCCCGGTCCAGATTGATGCACCAGACCGAGAGGTCCGCGAGGCCCAGGCTCACGCCAGATCGACCCATTTCAACTGCGTGTTGCGCGTCACGGCGCGGGTCAGACGCTTCCCGACCACCTTGTCGAAATCATAACCCGCAATTTCCCCCGACCCCGGACGCCGCGCCCATATATCGGCCTCGGCAATGACATGACCCTCGGGCAGGTCGCGGTCTGCCACGACAGAGGCGCGGGCAAAGCGGTAGACGGGCTCCTCGGCCTCCGTGCGCTGCTTGGGGTTGTTCGCCGCGATCCAGATTTCGCGGCTGCGGTCGATCAGGTGGCGCAGTTCCGACGGGTCCATCGAATTGATGATGTCCGGCCCCTTGCGATAGCGGCTGTCGGTATAGTGCCGTTCCAGGATGCAGGCCCCCAGCGCGACCGAGGCCAGCGCCATTTCCGGCCCGATGGAATGGTCCGAAAACCCGACAACCGCGCGGGGAAAGGCCGCCTTGAGGTCGGTCACGCCGCGCAAGGACACAATCTCGGGCGGGCTGGGGTAAAGGTTCGTGCATTCCAGCAGCGCATAGTCCACCCCGGCCGCGTCCAGAATGGCAACAGACGCGCGGATCGTGTCGATGGTCTGCATGCCGGTGGACAGGATCACCGGCTTGCCCATCCGTGCGATATGGCGGATCAGCGGCAGATTGTCCGCCTCGCCCGATCCGATCTTGAAGGCGGGCACGTCGAGCGTTTGCAGGAAATCGGCGGCGGCACGCGAAAACGGCGTGGAAATGTAAACCATTCCAAGGCTTTCGGTGTAGTCCTTCAAGACCCGTTCATCCTCCAGCGACAGCGCGCAGGAAGCCATCACATCCCAGATCGAGACATCGGCATTGGGCGGAAAGATCGACTTCGCCTCATCCGTCATCTCGTCCTCAAGGATATGGGTCTGGTGCTTGATGCACTCACAGCCCGAGAGGGCGGCCAGACGCACCATCTCCTTGGCGACGGCAAGGCTGCCGCCATGGTTGATGCCGATTTCCGCAATCACCAGCGGCGGGTGGGCGGGGCCGATCTCACGATTGCCGATCTTCATTTCAGATCTCCTTCATTCCGGCGCGGAACCGGCGCATATTGGCACGGTAGCCTGCGGCAGAGGCCAGCAGTCCGGCCTGCGCGGTTGCATCCAGCATCCTCACCACCTTGCCCGGCGCACCCATCACGAGCGATCCATCCGGAATTTCCTTGCCTTCGGTGATCAGCGCGCAGGCCCCGATCAGACAGCCCTTGCCGATTTTCGCCCCATTGAGGATCGTGGCCCCCATGCCGATCAGCGTGCCGTCCCCGATGGTGCAGCCATGCAGCATCGCCTTGTGGCCGATGGTGCAATTCGCCCCGATCACCAGCGGATAGCCCATATCCGTGTGCAGCACCGAATTTTCCTGCACATTGCTGCCCGCGCCGATGCGGATTTCCTCATTGTCGCCGCGCAGCGTGGCGCCGAACCAGACCGAGGCACCCTCCTCCAGCACGACCTTGCCGATCAGGTTGGCATCGGGGGCGACCCATGCGTCGGGGTGGATCTGGGGGGCATGGCCGTCAAGGGCATAGATCATCGCGCGTCAAACTCCGCATTGAGGCCACGCACGAAGCCGGAAAGATCGGGCTGGCGGTCGCGGCGCAGGCGCTCTGCTTCAAGAATGGTCGTCAAGTCTTTGAAAGTCAGGTCAAGATCGTCATTGACCAGCACATAGTCATATTCCGCCCAATGGCTGATCTCGTCGCGGCTCTTGGCCATGCGGCCCTCGATCACGGCATCGCTGTCCTGCCCGCGACCGCGAAGGCGGCGTTCGAGTTCACCGATCGAGGGCGGCAGCACGAAGACCGACACCACATCGCGCCCCAGCGCCGAATTGCGGATCTGCTGGCCGCCCTGCCAGTCGATGTCAAAGAGCGTATCGCGCCCCTCGGCCAGTGCCTTGTCAACCGGGCCGCGCGGGGAGCCGTAGAAATTGCCGAACACTTCGGCATGTTCCAGCATCTCGCCCGCTGCGGACATGGACAGGAAGTCCTCACGCGAGCGGAAATAATATTCGCGCCCGTCAATCTCGCCCGGGCGGGGCGCGCGGGTGGTGGCGGAGACGGAAAACCGGATCGTCGCATCCCAGTCCATCAGCCGCCGCGCCAGCGTCGATTTCCCGGCCCCCGAGGGCGAGGAGAGGATCAGCAAAAGCCCGCGTCGCTGCATCGTCATTCCACGTTCTGAACCTGTTCGCGCATCTGGTCTATCACGGTCTTGAGGTCAAGCCCGATGGCGGTCAGTCCCTGCGACTGCGCCTTGGAACAGAGCGTGTTGGCCTCGCGCATGAATTCCTGCATCAGGAAATCGAAGCGTCGCCCGACCGGGTCCGCATCGGCCAGCAGCGCCCGCGCCGCAGCGATATGGGCGCGCAGGCGGTCCAGTTCCTCGGTCACGTCGGATTTCACCGCGATCAGCGCGAGTTCCTGCGCCAGCCGCGCGGGGTCCATGCCATCAGCGGCCTCCATGACCCGCGCCAGCGCGTCGCGCAGGGTTTGCGCGGCGCTGTCCCGGCGGGTCTCTGCGGCCACCGCCGCGGCATTGGTCAGCGCCTCCACCCGGTCAAGCTGGGCCGCAATCACGGCGTGGAGGGCTGCGCCTTCCGCGGCGCGGGAGGCGTTGAACTCGGCCAGAAGGGCCGGAAGATCGGCCAGAAGCGCCGCCCGCAGGCCGCTGGTATCCTCCTCGGGGCCTGCGTTCTCGAGGATGCCACGAAAGGCCAAAACCTCCGCCTGACCGGCCTGCCGCAGCGTGATCCCGCTTGCCATGGCCTGCGCCTCCACCTCGGCAAGGGCGGTCAGCAGCGCCGTCAGGGCGGCGGGATTCACGCGCAGACCGGCCTCTGCCCCCGCCTCGCGCGCGACCTTCAGCGACAGGCTGACATTGCCGCGCGCGACGGCCCGGCCCAGTTCGGCACGCAGCGCGGGCTCCAGCCCCTCGATCCAGTCCGGCACCCGCAGACGCAGATCCAATCCCTTGCCATTGACTGACCGGATGTCCCAGGCCCAGGTCCAGCCCCCCCCGGCATGGCTTGCCGAAGCGCCACCGGTCTGGCCGCGCCGGGCGGCAAAGCCTGTCATGGATATGGTCATGCCCTGATCCCCTGCGGTCGCGATGTTTACCATTTGTCGAGATTTTCCACCAAAACCGGCGCAATCAGCGTATGACGAAACGGGAAACGGGGGGAACCCGACCGACCGATCCGGGCGCTGCCCCGGACCCGGACCTCGCCGGTGCAGGCCTAGCAGAGCCTGCCCGTGCGGGCAAGTTTCTCATCCCCCGGAACAGGGGGCCAGGACAGGAGGAAGCGGATGATCTTGTCATTCTTTGGCCGCAAGGACGCAAGCCGCGATCCGCAAGCCAACCCTGCCCGGCAAATGGCGACCGCAAGGCTGCGTCTGATCCGCGACTACTGGGCAGCCCTTTGCGCACAGCCGGAGGGTGACCGCACCCTGCCCCGTCGAGCAGCCATCAGTCCACGCGGCATCGAAAATGCGCTGTCGCAGTCCTTCCTGATCGAACGGGTGGCGCCCGGCATGGCCCGGCTGCGCATCGCGGGAATGGATCTCAACGACCTCATGGGCATGGACGTGCGGGGGATGCCGTTTTCCTGCCTGCTGGAGCCGTCGGCCCGTGGCGGGTTCGGCGCGGCGCTGGAACAGGTCTTTGCGGGCCGGTCGCTGCTGGAGGCGGAACTCGAGGCAGACCGCAGCGCCGGTCGCCCGGCGCTCGCGGCGCAACTGCTGATCCTGCCCCTCGCCGTCGAGCCTGACGGCCGCAGGATGGCCCTTGGCGGGCTTGCCTGCCACGGCCTTGTCGGCAGCGCTCCGAGGCGGTTTCATGTCGCGCGGCGGCAACTCCTGCCCAGTCCCTTGGGCGAACCCGACGCGGCACCTGTCCGCGCAGCCCCGGCCTTTGCCGAAAACGCCGCGCAATTCCAGCCAGCGCCCGGCGACCCCGCGCCGGGGCGGGGGCATCTGCGGCTGGTGAAATAGGGCACCGGTTGAGGAAAAGCAGGGGGGCGCTGCCCCCCTGCACCCCCCGAGGTATTTGGTCCAAGATGAAGGGCGACGGGCCGCCCGGTGTCAGAGCGCGATCTGGCGACGTGCCGACCGCGAGGCCGAAAGCTCCTCGGCCACGAGGAAGGCCAGTTCCAGCGACTGGCTGGCATTGAGGCGCGGGTCGCAGGCCGTGTGATAGCGATCCGACAGATCCTCGTCCGACACGGCGCGCAGGCCGCCAGTGCATTCGGTCACATCCTTGCCGGTCATCTCGAAATGCACACCGCCGGGGATGGTGCCCTCGGCCTTGTGGATCGAGAAGAACTCCCGCACTTCGCGCAGGATCGATTCGAAGGGGCGCGTCTTGTAGCCGGTGGAGGATTTGATGACATTGCCGTGCATCGGGTCGCAGGACCACAGCACATTGGCGCCTTCCTCCTGCACGGTGCGGATCAGGCGTGGCAGATGGTCGCCCACCTTGCCCGCGCCGAAGCGCGCGATCAGCGTCAGGCGGCCCGGTTCGTTGTCCGGGTTCAGTTTCGCCATCAGGATGCGCAGATCCTCTGCCGTGGTCGTCGGCCCGCATTTCAGCCCGATCGGGTTCAGAACGCCCCGGCAGAATTCCACATGCGCGCCATCCGGCTGCCGCGTGCGGTCGCCGATCCAGATCATGTGACCCGAGCCCGCCACCGGCTTGCCCGAAATCGAATCGATCCGGCAGAGCGCCTCTTCATATTCCAGCAGCAGCGCCTCATGGCTGGTGTAGAATTCGACCGAGGCCAGTTCATGCGCGGTATCGGCATTGACGCCTGCCGCATTCATGAAATCCAGCGCATCGGAAATGCGGTTCGACACTTCGCGGTAGCGTTCGGCCTTGTCCTGATCGGCAAAGCCCAGCGTCCAGCTGTGGACACGGTGAATGTCGGCAAACCCCCCGGTCGAGAAGGCGCGCAAGAGGTTGAGCGAAGCCGCAGCCTGCGTATAGGCCTGCAACATGCGGGCAGGATCGGGGCGGCGGGCCTCTGCCGTCGGCTCGAATCCATGGATGATGTCACCGCGATAGGACGGGATTTCCACGCCGCCGACCACTTCGGTCGGGGCGGAGCGCGGCTTGGCGAATTGTCCGGCCATCCGGCCAACCTTGATGACCGGCACCTTGGCCCCGTAGGTCAGCACCACCGCCATTTGCAGCATCACGCGGAAGGTGTCGCGGATGTTGTCGGCGGAGAACTCGGCAAAGCTCTCGGCACAATCACCGCCCTGCAACAGGAAGGCACGGCCTTCGGCAGCGGCGGCAAGATGTTTCTTCAGCCGCCGCGCCTCACCGGCAAAGACCAGCGGCGGATATTTCGCAAGCTGCGCCTCGACCGTTTCGAGCGCGCTCTGATCCGGATAATCCGGCATCTGCACCCGCGGCTTGTCGCGCCAATCCGATTTCTGCCAGCCCTTGGTCATCGGTCTTCTCCGTGCGTTAGCGGTATCGGGGGCGGTATAGGCAAATCACGGAGGATTGCAAAGGGTGAAAGGCGGTTCGCGCCGTCGGCTTCCCCCTTGCCGCCGCCCCGGATTCCTGTTTCCGTGGTCTCAAACCGACGCAATCAGGTCGCGGCAGGATTGCCCGACCAGCCGCAGGCAGGCCGCACAGATGACCACCCTTTCAAAAAAGGCCACCCCCCATGTCAAGGCGGCAGCTCCACGCCGCTTTGTCTTTCTGCTGCTGGACCGTTTCACGATGCTGTCTTTCGCCTCTGCAATCGAACCCTTGCGCATCACCAACCGGGTGATGGCGCAGCCCGCCTATACCTGGGTTCTGGCCGGGGACGGGCCGGGAGAGGTGTCCTGTTCGAATGGCGCGGCCTTCAAGCTCGACATCGGGCTGGGGGAGATTGACCGCGAGGATACGGTTCTGGTCTGTGGCGGCATCGACGTGCAGCGGGCAACCACGAAACCCGTGCTGAACTGGCTTCGGCGCGAGGCGCGGCGCGGCGTGGCCATCGGTGGGCTTTGCACCGGAGCCTGGGCGCTGGCCAAGGCGGGGCTGCTGGACGGCAAGCGCGCCACGATCCACTGGGAAAACCAGGACGGGTTTCTGGAGGAGTTCGAGCAGGTCAAGCTTACGAAATCCATCTTCGTGATCGATGGCAACCGGATGAGCACGGCGGGCGGCACGGCCTCGCTCGACATGATGCTCAAGATCATTGCGGCTGATCATGGCGACGAGGTGGCCAATACCGTGGCCGACCAGTTGATCTATTCCACCATCCGCACCGATCAGGACACGCAGCGCCTGTCGATCCCGACCCGCATCGGCGTGCGGCATCCGAAACTGAGCCAAGTCATCCAGATGATGGAGGCTGCCATCGAGGAGCCGATCAGCCCGGCGGATCTTGCCGAGGATGTCGGCATGTCCACCCGTCAGTTGGAGCGGCTGTTCCGGCGCTACCTCAACCGCAGCCCGAAACGCTATTACATGGAGTTGCGGCTGCAAAAAGCGCGCAACCTGCTGATGCAGACGGATATGAGCGTCATCAACGTGGCGCTTGCCTGCGGTTTCGCCAGCCCGTCGCATTTTTCCAAATGCTACCGCGCGCATTATTCGACCACGCCCTATCGGGAGCGGGGCACCCAGGGGGGGCCGCCTCTGCGGCTGTCGATCTAGACCGGATCGGCAATCACCACTTCCTCGCCATCCCGCAGCGCGGTGTAGAAACAGGACCGCCGCATCGTGTGGCAGGCGGGTCCGGTCTGGTCCACCAGCAGGAGCAGGCAATCGCGGTCGCAGTCGATGCGCAGTTCGATCAGTTTCTGCACATGGCCCGAGGTTTCGCCCTTGGCCCAGAACGCCTGCCGCGAGCGGGACCAATAGGTGACGCGACCCGTCTCGACCGTGCGCGCAAGGCTTTCGGCATTCATCCAGGCCATCATCAAGACCTCGCCCGTGGCATGATCCTGCGCAATCGCGGGAATGAGGCCATTGGCATCGAATTTCGGGCTGGAAGGATCGAAGGTCATCGCGGGCCTCTCTTTGCAAACCGCCGGGCCGGGTCTATCTATGCGCAAGGCCCAGCAAGGGAAAGACCGGAGACCGAGATGAGCGACAGCGATCTGGCAAGCCTCTATTCCGGGCGCATCCTCGCCCTTGCGGCGGATGTGCCTTTTCCGGGGCGGCTGGAAGCCCCGCAGGCCAGCGTGCGCAAACGTTCCCCGCTCTGCGGCTCCACCGTGACGGTGGATCTCGACATGGATCAGGGCCGCGTGGTGCGATTCGCGCAGGATGTGAAGGCCTGCGCGCTCGGGCAGGCGGCGGCGGCGGTTGTGGGCCATGCCGTGATGGGACGCAGCCGCGCGGAACTGGAGGTCGCGCGCGACGGGCTGCGCGCCATGCTGAAAGGCGGCGCGGTGCCCCCTGCCCCGTTTGACGGGTTCGAGGTGCTGACGCCCGCGCGCGATTTCAAGAACCGCCACGCCTCGATCCTGCTGGCCATCGAGGCCGCAGCCGAGGCGGCAGCAGAGGCCGAGGCGCGCTGACCCCTCACCCCCCCAGACGGCGCAGAAGATCCATCGACGGCTCGCCATTCACCGGCAGCCCCTGACGGGCCTGATAGGCGGAAATCGCGGCCTGGGTTTTCGGGCCGATCACGCCATCCGCACCTTCGGTATCGAAGCCCGCAGCCGTCAGCCGCCGTTGCAGCGCCTGACGGTCGGAAATCCGCATGCCGTGTTTGTCAGGCGGATACTCACCCCGGATCGCAGGCTTGCCGATCAGCCGGTCCGACAGATGGCCCACGCCCATCACATAGTTTTCCGAATTGTTGTAGCGCGTGATGACGGTGAAGTTGCGGAACACCATCAGCGCCGGGCCCGAAAGGCCCATGGGCGCCAGGATCGAGGCCGCCCCATGATCCGGCACCGCACGCCCGTCCATGTCGCGCACGCCCAGCGCGGCCCAGTCGGCCGGGCGCCGCGTCGTGCCCCGCCCGGTCAGCCCTGCATTGAACCCGGCGGGAAGCCGCACCTCCACGCCCCAGGGCTGCCCCCTCGTCCAGCCTGATTTGGCCAGATAGGCGGCGGCGGAGGCCAGTGCATCCGTCGGGTCATCCGACCAGATGTCACGCCGTCCGTCGCCGGTGAAATCCACCGCATAGGCCTGATAGGAGGTCGGGATGAACTGCGTATGCCCCATCGCGCCCGCCCAGCTTCCGGTCATGCGCTCCGGCGTGATGTCGCCCGATTGCAAGATGCGCAGCGCCGCCGTCAACTGGGATTCGAAAAACGCACCGCGCCGCCCGTCATAGGCCAGCGTGGCCAGCGCAGAGATCACCGGCACCGAGCCACGCCGCTCGCCGTAATAGCTTTCCAGCCCCCAGACGGCGGTGACGACATGCGCCTCCACGCCATAGCGCGCCTCGATTCGGGCCAGCGTTGCGCCATGGCGAGACAGGGCCGCGCGCCCCTTGGCGATGCGTTCATCCGAGGCCGCAATGGCCAGATAATCCTGCATGTTGCGACGGAATTCGGTCTGGTTGCGGTCGCGCTCCACCACACCGGGCAGGAACCCGACATCGCGAAAGGCCATGTCCAGCGTGCGGGCCGAAATCCCCTGCCCCGCCGCGCGCCCGCGATAGGAGGCCACCCAGGCATCGAACCCGGCATTGGGGGCCGAAGGCAGGGCCGCATCCGCCGGGCGCGGGGAAAGCACCTGTGCCGCCCCCCCGCCCTGACAGGCCGAAAGCGTCATGGCCCCGAGACCGAGGGTAAACTGGCGTCGTGAAAATGGCATGGCGGCTCGTCCTCTGTTGCAACCCCTCTGACCGGGGGATTTGCGCCAGACTAGACGAAATCGCACCAAAGGGGAAACCGCTTTCACCCGGAACCCCGACGCCCGGACCGCATCCCGGCAGGAAGCCGCTAGCGGCGCGGCAAGCGCAACCGCGCCACTTCCGCCTCGAACCCTGCCCGCACCCGCTCGGCCCCGTGCAGCGCGGAGAGCCGCAACAGCGCAAAGCGGATATGGGCCAATTCCCGGTAATGGGTCAGAAAGGCCGTATTCAGCGCCGCCCCCGACAGCGCCCCCAGCACCGGCACTGCCTGCGCGGCGAGTTTCTGGCCCAGGGCGGCGGCGAATTTCGGTGCGACCTTGGCCAGCAGCTTGTGCAGCGCAGGACCGGTGATCGTCAGCCGCGCGCCGAAGAACGAGGTGTTGATCCCGTCATCCTCTGCCAGCGGGCCGCCCGAGGTCAGCACCCGCAAGGCTTCGGCCTGAACTTCCGGCAGGGTGGTGTCGAACCCTTCCGACTCCGCCGCGCGCAGGATCGCATGCAGGATCAGCGTCACCGTCACCGGCAATTCCATGACCGCCGTCGCAAGCCCCCCGGCCCCGCCCGCAGCTCCGGTCAACGCAGCCAGCGCCGGCGACGCGCGCCGCCCGAGATCCGGTGCATGGCGGCCATGCTGTGCCACGGACAACGCGCGTCGCAACGACGTTTCTGTGACCAGTTCGATCCGGTCCCGCACCGGTTGCGGAAGATGCGCGAGTTGATCCTCCAGCTTGCCCCCAAGCTTCTGCACCAGACCCATCAGCGGCCCACTGCTCCGCGTGTGACGCAGCGCAAGCGTGCGGATTTCAAGTGCCGGATCGGGCAGCAAGGGGGCCGGCAATGCGGCGGAAGGGTCGATTTGCGGGTCCATCGGCTCAAGATGGTGTCCCGGGAGGACCTCTGCAAGCCATGGCGCCCCCGGCAAGGCCCGCGCCCTTCAGGCAGGCTCTGCCTCCGGCGCGCCGAAACGCGCCAGCATCCGGTCCCGGATCTGGTCGCGCGCCTGACGGTAGGCGGAGAGTTTTGCCTCGCGCGTATCGCCCAGCCCGGTCGGATCGAGAATTGGCCAGTATTCGATTTCAAGATGAAAGTGCCGCGTCAGTTCCAATGCCATGCGCTGGCTTGCCGGTGACAGGGCCACGATCAGATCGAATTGTGACAGATCATCCCCCCATTCCTGCATTTCCTCGAAACTGCGCGACCGGTGGCGTGCCAGTTCAATCCCCATCTCGTCACAGACCGCAATGGAAAAGCCGTCGATTTCCATGTCATTGCGAACGCCGGCCGATTGCACATAGGCCCGCTGGCCATAGAACTTCTTCATCAGCCCCTCCGCCATCGGCGAGCGCACCGCATTGTAGTCGCAGCAAAACAGCACCGATTGCGGAAATCCGGCCACCCCTACCCCCAGTGCAGCACACAGATCAGCGTGAACAACCGGCGCGCGGTGTCCATATCCACCTCCGCCTTGCCCTCCAGCCGCTCCTGCAAGACGCGCGCGCCTTCGTTGTGGATGCCGCGCCGCGCCATGTCGATCGCTTCGATCTGGCTGGGCGGCAGGCGTTTCACCGCCTCGAAATAGCTTTCACAGATCTGGAAGTAATCCTTCACCACCTGCCGGAAGGGGCCGAGCGACAGATGGAACTCCCCCACCTTGCGCGCCTCCTCGGTGGCAATGTCAAAGACGAGCCGCCCCTCGCGGATCGCGAGCGCCAGCCGGAACGGCCCCGGCGGCACCTCGCGGTCCTCCCGCGCCGGCAGCGCAAAGACGTTTTCCTCCAGCAGGTCGAAAATCGCGACCTTGCGCTCCTGCTCGATCTCGGGCGTCGGCGGGGCAAGGCCGGTGTCGTCGATCTCGATATGACAGATACGGGGCATGACATCAGGTCCACAATGATACAGCGCCTTGATGCCCGAGCCATCCGGGCGACGCAAGCCCGGCCCCGCCGCCTTCACCTGTTCAGAAATATCCCACGGGGGCGCGGGGGTGTGAAACCCCCGCTCCGGTGCTTTCAACCGTTGAGCCGGTCCAGCCGCGCCCGCACGCTCAACCCATGCGCCTCAAGGCTTTCCGAGATTGCCAGCCGCTCTGCCGCAGGCCCGATGGCGCGCAGGGAGTCCGGCGTCATCTGCGCCAGCGTCGTGCGTTTGAGGAAATCCATCACCGACAGGCCCGAGGAGAACCGCGCCGAGCGGGCCGTGGGCAGGACGTGGTTCGGCCCGCCCACATAATCCCCGATGGCCTCCGGCGTCCAGGCACCAAGGAAGATCGCCCCGGCATGGGTGATCCGCTCCGATAGCGCCAGCGGATCGGCGACGCAGAGTTCCAGATGTTCCGGCGCCATCCGGTTGGAGATCCGCGCCGCCTCCTCCAGATCCCGCACCACGATCACCGCGCCATGATCGCGCCAGCTTGCCCCCGCAATCGCCCGCCGCTCCAGGGTTTCCAGCCGCTTTTCGACCGCCGCAACCACCGCCCGGCCAAAGCCCGGATCCGTCGTCACGAGGATCGACTGCGCGCTTTCATCATGTTCGGCCTGCGACAAAAGATCGAGCGCGATCCAGTCGGGGTCATTGTCGCCATCCGCGATGACCAGAATCTCCGAAGGCCCCGCGATCATGTCGATACCCACCTTCCCGAACACCCGGCGCTTGGCCGCCGCGACATAGGCATTGCCGGGACCGGTGATCTTGTCCACCGGCGCGATGGAGCCGGTGCCATAGGCCATGGCGGCAATCGCCTGCGCTCCCCCGATGCGGTAGATCTCGGTCACCCCCGCCAGACGCGCCGCCAGCAGCACCAGCGGGTTGACCCCCCCCCCCGGCGTCGGGCAGCAGATCATCAGCCGCTCCACCCCCGCCACCCGCGCCGGGATCGCGTTCATCAGGACCGAGGACGGATAGGAGGCCAGCCCGCCCGGCACATAGAGCCCCGCCGCCGAAACCGGCGTCCAGCGCCAGCCCAGCCGCGCACCGGTTTCGTCCTGCCAAATCTCGTCGCTCGGGCGCTGGCGTTCGTGATAGGCGCGGATGCGGTCGGCCGCGAGTTCCAGCGCCGCGCGGTCCTCGGGCGTGACGCGCGCGATTTCCGTCTCGATCTCGTCCTGGGTGAAACACAGCCCCGCCGGGGTCAGGGTCAGCCGGTCGAATTTCGCGGTCAATTCGCAGACCGACGCATCGCCGCGCGCACGCACATCGGCGATGATCGCCGCCACGACATCATCCACATCCACCGCGTCCTCGCGCTTTGCGCCCATGAGGGAGGCGAAAGCCACTTCGAAACCGGTATCGCCTGTGTTCAGGAATTGTGCCATCGCGTCCGGCCTCCAAAATGGGTCTGCGCTTTCTTATCTTTCCGCCCCCAAGCGCTCAAGCGGGGGGATGTCGCAACGGGGGCCAGCCCCCGCACCCCCGAGGTATTTTTGCCAAGATGAAAGAGAGCCCGTTTCATCCTGGCAAGAATACCTCGGGGTGAGACGCCGCAGGCGGCGAGGGGCAGCGCCCCTGCCCCGCTTCAACCCTCGTGCCGGGGGGCTTTTCCGGAAGGTGCCGCATAGGGCCGCGTCACATCCCGCGCGGTTGCATTGATCGCCTCGATCTCCAGCCGCACGGCCCCGTCGCCCGCAAGCGTCAGGATCACGACGCCCGCCCCATCCTGACCCGGCTCGAACCCGAGCGACAGCAGGGACAGCACGGTGTTCTCCTCGCGCTGGTGCAGTCCCTGCGACCGCACCGACAGCACATCCCGAAACAGAACTAGCGTGCGGACCCGTTCAAAGCTGCGGCCAGCCTGCGTGGCAGCCTCGCGATCCTCCCAGCGGAACCGGTTCACAAGCAGCGCGAATTCGCGCCATTTCCCGACATAGCGCATATCGGCCACAGTCAGGACGGCATCCTGCAACAGCGCGGAAAGCACGGCCAGATCCTCGGCATCCTGCGCCATCAGCGCGAGCGGCCGGTCTTCCCCATCGGCAAATCGCGCGTCAGTCATGCGGCGACCCGTTCGATATGCGCCCCGCAGGCCCCCAGTTTTTCCTCGATCCGTTCATATCCGCGATCCAGATGATAGACCCGGCTCAACACGGTTTCGCCTTCGGCCGCAAGCCCCGCGAGGATCAGGCTGACCGAGGCGCGCAGATCGGTCGCCATCACCGGCGCACCGCGCAGCCGGTCCACCCCCGTCACCGTGGCCGTGCCGCCATGCACCTCGATGCGCGCGCCCATGCGCATCAGTTCCGGGGCGTGCATGAACCGGTTCTCGAAGATCCGTTCCTCCAGCACCGACACGCCATCGGCGGTGCACAAGAGCGCCATCATCTGCGCCTGAAGATCGGTCGGGAAGCCCGGGAAGGGTTCGGTCACCACATCCACCGCCCGGACCCGCCCGTTCTTGCGCGCAACCTTCAGCCCGCGCGGCGTTTCCTCCACCGAGACCCCCGCCGCATCAAGCCGTTCACAGAACGCGCCGACAAGGTCGATCCGCCCCCCCAGACATTCCACCTCGCCACCGCAGATAGCCGGGGCGAGCATGTAGGTGCCAAGCTCGATCCGGTCCGTCACCACCGGATGTGTGGCCCCGCCCAGCCGGTCCACCCCCTGCACGGTGATGGTCGAAGTGCCCTCGCCGTCAATCTGCGCCCCCATCCGGCGCAGGCATTGCGCGAGATCGACAATTTCAGGCTCCCGCGCGGCGTTTTTCAGCACGGTCGTCCCCTTTGCGAGCGTTGCAGCCAGCAGGGCATTCTCCGTGGCGCCGACCGAGACAAAGGGAAATTCCACCACCGCGCCCCTCAGCCGCCCGCCGGGCGCCCTGGCATGGACATAGCCGTCCCGCAGGTCGAGTTCGGCCCCCATTGCCTCCAGCGCCTTGAGATGCAGGTCCACCGGACGCGCGCCGATCGCGCAACCGCCCGGCAGGGACACGATCGCATGGCCATCGCGCGCCAGCATCGGGCCCAGCACCAGAATCGAGGCGCGCATCTTGCGCACGATGTCATAGTCGGCGGTGTGGTTGTGGATGTCATGGCTCGACATGGCCAGCACCTGCCCGCCCTGAAGGCTGGCCACTTCGGCCCCCAAAGACCCCAGAAGCTGCGTCATCGTGGCAATATCCGACAAGCGCGGCGCATTGGTCAGCGTCAGCGGCTCTTCGGTCAGCAATGTTGCAGGCATCAGGGTGAGGCAGGCGTTCTTTGCCCCCGCAATCGGGATCACGCCCTTCAACTCCCCGCCACCACGCACCAGAATGGAATCCATCGTCCTGCCCTACTCTATGTTATCCGCGTCATCGGAGGCCTTGTCCGCCCCCGAGCGCGCTTTTGCCTGTGCCTTGCGCCGAGCCATGTTCGCTTTCAACGCCGCCTTGAGCCGCATGTCGCGCGCCACGGTCGCCGCAGTCCCACCGGTCTCTGGCGCCGAGCGTCGAGTGTCCGGGAGCGGCGGAGTTGGCTTGCGGCTGTTCGTCATGGCCCCTCTGTAGCGCAGGCGGCAAAAAGCGTCCAGATTGCGCTTGCATGGCCCGTAGTTTCCGAATAATCAGCCGCCACGTCGAGAGGGGTTGCACCAGATTGCACTCCCGGATCGCGCCGGATGCTGTGGTAGCTCAGTGGTAGAGCACACCCTTGGTAAGGGTGAGGTCGAGAGTTCAATCCTCTCTCACAGCACCATAACTTCTGTTACATTCCAGAAGCTTATCTGATATCAGAGGCTTGGAAGGGCCTGGAGGTGCATCCGACAGGTACAGGGCCTTGATTGTGCCCAGCCCGTGGCAGCGCCCGGAAACAGGTATGTATTGCCTCAGGATCGGCGTCCCTGCTGACCTTTTGGCGACCATTGGTAAATCTCATTTCAAGATCAGCCTCAGGACCAAAGACCCGGCCATCGCCATGACCCTGTTCGTGGAACGTCATGCTGCCGTGCGGAAGGAAAGGGCAACGCTTCGTGC
>JBKBNP010000057.1:0-24460 GCA_046295215.1 Pseudorhodobacter sp.
TGCGCCTTGGAGATGTGGCCCGCATCGATGGCAACGTTGATGTTGTCCTTGGTGATCGGCGTCGGGTCGAGGAAGATCGCGTTCATCTCCACGCCCTTCTCGCCACCCGACCATTTCACCGCACCGTCAACGGCGTCCAACGCCGCACCGCCAGCCAGCGCCGCCGCAATCTCTGCCGCAGCCTTGCCGAGTTGACGCGAGTCCTTCCAGACCGAAACCGTCTGCGTGCCGCGCGCCACGCGGTTGATCGCGGCAAGGTCGCCGTCCTGCCCGCCGACCGGAATCGTCAGGCCCTGCGCCGCAAGGGCCGCAATGACACCACCCGCCATGCCGTCATTCTGCGCCAGAACCGCATCCACCGCGTTGTTGTTGGCGGTCAGGATCTGTTCCATGTTCGACTGCGCGCCTTCGGGCTTCCAGCCTTCGGTGAAGGCTTCACCGACGATCTTGATCTTGCCTGCGGCCACATCGGCACCGATCACCTCTTCCATGCCTTCGCGCAGGAAATTGGCGTTGGTGTCGCCGGGATCGCCCTTGATGATGGCGAAATTGCCCTCGGGCTGTGCAGCTTTGACGGCTTCCGCGATTATCCGGCCCACACCCTTGTTGTCGAAGGTCAGATAGAAGGTGCGCGGATCCTCGATCAGACGGTCATAGCCGACGACCGGGATGCCCTCGGCAGCGGCCTTGTCCACGGCCGGGCCGATGGCGTCCTTGTCCATCGCGAGGATGATGAGCGCATTGGCGCCCTGCGCGATCAGCGCCTCGACATCCGTAAGTTGCTTGGCGGCGGAGGCCTGCGCATCGGCCGAGATATAGGTGTTGCCGGCGGCTTCCAGCGCGGATTTGATGGCGGCTTCGTCGGTTTTCCAGCGCTCTTCCTGAAAGTTCGACCAGGACACGCCGACCGTCAGGCCCTGCGCCAGCGCTGCCGACGAGAACCCGGTTGCCGCGACGATCGCGAGCATGAGTGCATTACGCATGAATATCCTCCCTATGGATGCGGCCAGCGCATGGCCGGTCCGGCAGATTCGCCGATACGGGTGGAAAATGCCCATATTAAATTCAGTTGTCAAAATAAAATTAATCCGTAATCCTTCATCTGCGCAAAAACCCATCGGATCGACGCTGCATTGCAGCGAAAAACTGGCGGTTCCCATGCAAAAAGTCACGTTTTTAGTTTGGACATCGAAGAAATGAAGCCGCAAACCGATGCAAGGGACGTCCAGGAGGGCCGTCGGGGCGTTGGCCCCCTGATCCCGCCCCTGTCTGATTCGCAGCGCCCGCTGCGCCAGCAGGTCTTTGAACGGGTCCGCGCGGCGGGGCTCATCGCGCGCGTTCAGGTCGCCAAGGAACTGGGGGTCAGCCCGGCTTCGGTGACGACCATCACCTCGGACCTGATCGAGGCCGGGCTGATCGAGGAGGTCACCGCGCCGCGCGAGGGCGAAACCGGGCGCGGTCGGCCTGCAGTGGCGCTTGGCGTGCGGTCCGAGGCCTACCGGGTTGCAGGCATGAAGATCTCGGATCGCGAGCATACGGCGGTGATCGTGGATTTCGCGGGCAACCTGATTGCCGATGCGGTGGTGCCGCGCAGCCCCGGGGAAATGGCTCTGTCGGACCTTCTGGCCTCGACCGCGCGCCTTCTGGATGCGGTCTGCGCCAAGGCGGGGCTGGAGCGTGGCGATCTGTCGGCGCTCGGCCTCGGCCTTCCGGGGTTTGTCGATTGCAACAGCGGGCAGGTGATGTGGTCCTCGGTTCTGGCCGAACGCGGGATCGACCTCGCCCGTGCGGCCAGCCTGCATCTGGGCCTTCCGGTGCATGTCGACAATGACGCCAATCTGGTCACGCTGGCGGAACTGTGGTTCGGGGCCGGGCGGGGGCTTTCGGATTTCGCGGTGGTCACGATCGAACATGGCGTCGGCATGGGGCTGGTTCTGAACCACCGGATCTATCGCGGCGCGCAGGGGCTGGGGATGGAACTTGGCCATACCAAGGTGCAACTTGACGGGGCGCTCTGCCGCTGCGGGCAGCGCGGTTGTCTGGAGGCCTATGTTGCCGATTACGCATTGGCGCGCGAGGCCTCGACCGCGCTCAACTGGGTGAACAAGGACAGCCAGTCCATCAACATCCTGCTGGAAAGCCTGTTCGACCATGCCAAGGCAGGCAATCCGGCAGCGCGCTCGATCTTTCGCCGCGCCGGGCGCTATCTGGCGGTGGGCCTGTCGAATGTGGTCAACCTCTTCGACCCTTCGCTCATCATCCTGTCGGGGGAGCGGATGCGCTATGATTACCTCTATGCCGATGACACGCTGGCCGAAATGGACAATCTGGCCATCGTCACCGGCCGCCCCCGCCCGCCCATCGAGATTCATGCCTGGGGCGATCTGCTCTGGGCGCATGGCGCGGCCGCACTGGCCCTGTCGGCGGTGACAGAGGGCATGCTGGGATCCGGACGCGAGATTGTCGGGCGCGAAGTCGCGGCGCAATAACCGATATTTCGCCGCAGAGGATTTCGCGCCTGACACAAGGGACGGCTTTTGCGTGACCTCATCGGCGGGTTTCCACCACCCGCCCCGATCCGGGCCGCAAGAACACTGTGGCAAAGTCACGTTTTCACGTCATCGTTCAATTGTATCATGTGGCTACGGCTGGCATAGATATTGCGGTAAGCGGTGCGAACAGGGGCAATATGTCACGAGGGATCTTCAGGGGCCCGAAGCGTCTGGCATGGGTGGTGGCGGCGGCAATGATTGCGGTTCCGCCCGCTTCCGCGCTGGAAGAAGTGACCTTCGACCTGCGCGGCGGGTCAGAGGAGCTTGGCGATACGTTGCGCGCAGCCTCGGGTCTGCTGGCGGCACAGGCAGAGGGCATGCAGAATCCGCAGGATCTGCTGGTCACGGCGCGGGGCGAATATGCGCGCATCCTGGGTGCGCTTTATGCGCTGGGGCATTATTCGGCGGTGATCGAGGTCCGGGTGGACGGGCGCGAGGCTGCCGCCATCCCGCCCCTGGATGCGCCGCAGCGGATCAACCGGATTGCCGTGCGCGTGGACCCCGGCCCGCAATTCCTGTTCGACCGGGCCCGCGCCGCCCCGATGGCGCAGGGCACGGAGCTGCCTTCCGGCTATGCCACTGGCCAACCGGCGCAAAGCGGGCTGATCCGCGATGCGGCGCAAGCGGCGGTCGATGGCTGGCGCAAGGTCGGGCATGCAAAGGCGCAGGTCGCAGGACAGGATATTGTGGCCGATCACCGGCGCGCCCGGCTGTCATCGGATCTGACACTGTCGGCAGGGCCGCGCCTCCGCTTTGGTCCCTTGCGGGTCGAGGGGCAGGAGCGCATGGACCTGCGCCGCCTCAAACGCATCGCAGGCCTGCCCGAAGGCGAGGTCTTTGACCCTGACGAGCTTGATGCCGCCGCGAACCGCCTTCGCCGCACCGGGGTTTTCCGGTCCGTCGCCTTGATCGAGGATGAAACCGTCACCTCGCCCGACCTTCTGGGCATCACCGCGCAGGTGGTGGAGGAAAAGACCCGCCGCTACAGCTATGGCATCGAGGTGGCGAGCAGCGAGGGCGCGAAGATTTCCGGCTATTGGCTGCACCGGAACCTTCTGGGCGGTGCAGAGCGGATGCGCGTCGATGCCGAGATCGCGCAGATCGGCGCCAAGGACAGCGGCGCCGATTACATCCTTGGCGTCACCATAGATCGCCCTGCAACCCTGACCCGCGACACGACCGCCACGTTCAAGTTCCGCATCGGGCAGGAGAATGAACGGGATTACCGCCGCAACTTCGGTGAGATCGGGCTTGGGTTCACGCAATATGTCTCGGACCAGCTTACCCTGCGGGCCGGGATCGACTATCAGTTTTCCGATGTGACCGATACGGTCGGCAGGACGCGGTTCCGCAACCTTGGCCTGCCGCTCGGGGTGAACTGGGACCGGCGCAATTCGACGACCGATGCGACGCGCGGCTTTTACGTTGATGTCGAGGCCCGCCCCTTCCTTGGCTTCGGAACGACGGATTCGGGCCTGCGCGGCAAGATGGATGCCCGCGCCTATTACGGTTTCGGCGCGAATGACCGCATCACGCTTGCCGGACGGGTGCAGTTGGGGGGCGTGTTCGGCGCGCGGCTGGTTGCCACCCCGCGCGACCTGCTGTTCTATTCGGGCGGTGGCGGCACCGTGCGCGGCCAGCCTTATCAGTCGCTCGGGGCCAATGTGCTGCGCAGCGGGGTGCGCACCGGTGGCACCGCATTCGGCGCCCTGTCGGCAGAGGTCCGCGCAAAGCTGACCGACAGGATCGGCGTCGTGGGATTTGTCGATGCGGGCTATGTCGGCATCCAGGGCACGGGGATCGGGAACAGCCATGCCGGGGCGGGGCTGGGCCTGCGCTATGACACCGGATTCGGCCCGATCCGTCTGGATATTGCCGGACCCATCTCGGGCAATACCGGCAAGGGGGCACAGATCTACATCGGCATAGGGCAGGCCTTCTGATGCGGCATCTTGCTCTCCCCCTCGCTCTGGCCGGAATGCTTGCGGCCACGCTCCCGGCCCCTGCGCAGACACAGGCGGAGGAACGCGACCGTTTCACCGCCTTTCTGGAGGACAATCTTTCCGGTGCGGGTCGGCAGGTCAGCGTCACCGGCTTTCGCGGCGCATTCTCCTCCCGCGCCGAAATGGACAGCCTGACGATTTCCGACGACGAGGGTGTCTGGATCCGGCTCAACGATGTGGTGCTGGACTGGAACCGGCTGGCGGTGTTGCGCGGCGAAATCTCGATCAACGAACTGTCCGCCGCCGAGGTCATTGTCGAACGCGCGCCGATTGCGGCCGAAAGCGACCTTCCCGCCGCCGAGGCAAGCGGGTTCGCCCTGCCCGAACTGCCGGTGTCCATCGACATCGGCAAAGTCTCGGTCGAACGGCTGACGCTGGGCGAGGCGCTGTTGGGGGAGCCCGTGACGGCGACCATGACAGCCTCGGCGCGACTTGTGGGAGGAGAGGGCCGCGCGGCGCTGAACCTCCTGCGCATGGATGCAGGAAAACAGGGGCAGGTTGAGCTGAACCTGTCCTATGCCAATGCGACCGGGCAGACCGTGATCGGACTGGTGGCCGAGGAAGGACCGGGCGGGATTGCCGCGCGGCTGATCGACCTTCCCGGTGCGCCTTCGGTGCGGCTGGTGATTGACGGAAGCGGCCCGATCCGGGATCTGGTGACGCAGATCGAACTTGCGACGGATGGCGAACCCCGCCTTTCGGGCGAAGTGGCCATCGCGGCGGCGGAAAACGGCGGCACGGATTTCCGCGCCGATCTGAGGGGTGACCTCGCGCCGCTCTTCCTGCCCGAATACCGGGATTTCTTCGGCCCCGAAATCCGTCTGAGCGGGGAGGGCCAACGTGGTGCGCTGGGGCAGATCAGCCTTCGTTCGCTTTCGGTTTCCGCGCGCGCCCTCAAACTCGATGGTGCGGCAGAGATCGCGGCGGATGGCCTGCCTCAGCGGATCACGCTGCAAGGCCGCCTTGGCCTTCCCGATGGCCAGCCCGTCCTGCTGCCACTGGCCGGGGAGGGGGAAACCCGCGTGGCCGCCGCCGACATCCGGTTTTCCTTCGATGCGTCACAGGGGGATGGCTGGTCGGGGGCGGCGGCGCTGGTCGACCTGCAACGCGACGGGCTTGTTCTGGGCCGCGCCGGGATTCTCGGCTCGGGAAGGATCAACCGGCGTCCGGCGGCGCAGGGTGGCGATGTCGTCGGCGGGACGCTCCGCTTCGACGCAACAGGCGTTCTGCCCGCCGAAGCGGGGATTGCAGCGGCGCTTGGCCGCGACCTGTCGGGGAGTGCCACATTCGACTGGCGTCGGGGGGGGCTGGGTTTGCGGATCGGGCGGCTGACGCTCGATGGATCAGATTATGGCCTGACCCTGAGCGGTCGTATCGGCGATCTGGCGAGCGGCTTTCCCCTGTCGGGTCAGGTCGAGGCGCGCTATGACGACCTGTCGCGGCTGTCACTTCTGGCCGACCGGCCGCTTTCCGGCGCGATCCGGGTGACGGCAAAGGGTGATGGAACCGCTCTGGGAGGCGATTTCGACGGCAGCGCAGAACTGGAGGCCATGAATCTGGGGATCGGTGTGGAGGAGGTCGACCGCCTCCTGACCGGACGCAGCACGATCGGCATTTCGGCCAAGCGCGACGCCAGCGGGATATTGCTGCGCCGGTTCGACCTTCTGGCCCGGCAACTGACGGCAGAGGTCAGTGGACGGCTGGTGTCCACCGGCAACGATCTGAAGGCCATGCTCGCCTTTTCCGACCTTGGGGTTCTGGGTCCGGGCTATGGAGGGTCGCTGCGGGCCAATGCCACATTCACCGGAACGCCCGAAGAGGGCCGCCTGACGCTCGACGGTGTCGGCCAATCCCTGCGCAGCGGGATCCCCGAGGCGGACGGATTGCTGCGCGGGGAAAGCCGCATTGCAATGGATGTCGCGCTGAAGGAAGGGCGTTTTGACTTCGACAGGGCGCAGATCGGGAATCCGCAGATCACGGCGACGGCCAGCGGCCATTATGATGCGAAGGGCAGCGACATTGCCCTGCAGGTGGCGCTGCCGGATCTGGGCGCGGTGCGCCGCCCCTATCGCGGTGCGCTTGAGGCCGATCTGCGTGCCACCGGCACGCTTGCCTCCGGGCGGCTGGAACTGGACGGCCGGGGGCGCAACCTTGCCATCGGCCAGCCGCAGGCTGACCGCCTGCTGGCGGGCAACAGCACCGTTGTCGCCGCGCTGAACCTGCGCGACGGGCGGCTGGAGATCGAGGCGGCACAACTGTCCAACCCGCAACTGGAGGCCCGGGCGACAGGGTCTGTGACCGACAGCCTGCGCCGCATCGCGCTGGAGGGGCGGCTCGCCAATCTCGCCCTTCTGATGCCGGAATTTCCCGGCCCTGTCACCCTGTCCGGCACGGTTGTCGAGGATGGCGCGGGCTTTTCGGTTGATCTTGCGGGCAATGGACCGGGGGGTATCGACGCACGGATTGCCGGGCGGCTTGCCTCCGATCTTGCCTCGGCGGATCTTGCCATTTCAGGAACGGCACAGGCAGCACTTGCCAATCCTTTCCTCGGGTCTCGCGCAATTTCCGGCCAGACACGGTTTGACCTGCGGCTGAATGGACCGCTTGCCTTGGCATCGCTTTCGGGGGATGCCCGACTGTCGGGCGGTCGCCTCTCCGACCCTGCGCTGCCCTTCTCCCTTGAAGGGATCGAGGCGCAGGCACGGCTCGGGGGCGGGTCGGTTGCCGTCGATGCCTCGGGCGGCGTGACGACGGGCGGTCGGGTGCGGGTCAACGGATCTGTCGGAATGGCCGCGCCGTTCAACGCCAGCCTTGACATAGCAGGCGAGGGATTGCGCCTTCGCGACCCGGATCTTTACCAGACCACGCTTGATGCGGCGCTGCGCGTTTCCGGGCCGCTGACAGGGGGGGGATTGATCTCGGGGCGGATCGATATTGGCGAAACCGAAATTCGTGTGCCGGACACCGGGTTCTCCGGCGGCGGCGATCTGGCGGGGCTGCGCCATGTGAACGAACCAGCGCCGGTGCGCACGACCCGCGCGCGGGCCGGTTTTCCGGCGGATGGCGCGGGAGCCCGCGAAGGCCGGCGTGGCAGCGGGGCCTTCGCGCTCGATCTGCTCGTAAACGCCCCGGCGCGGATTTTCGTGCGGGGTCGCGGGCTCGATGCCGAGCTTGGCGGCACGGTCACCCTGCGGGGCACGACTGCGGACATCATCCCCTTCGGTCAGTTCACCCTGATCCGGGGCCGCTTTGACATTCTGGGCAAGCGTCTGGAGCTTACCTCGGCACGATTGTCGATGCAGGGCGACCTGATGCCATTTCTGGAAGTGACCGCCTCCAATGAAAGCGACGGGATCACCACGTCGATCGTGGTCGAAGGTCCGGCAAATGCGCCGGAGGTGCGGTTCACTTCCAGTCCTGAACTGCCGCAGGAGGAAGTGATCTCAAGGCTTCTGTTCGGGCGGGGGCTCGACAAGATTTCCCCGTTGCAGGCTGCACAACTGGCCTCGGCAGTCGCAACGCTGGCGGGGCGGGGTGGCGAAGGGATCATCGGGCGCTTGCGGCGCGGCTTCGGCCTCGATGACCTCGATCTGCAAACCGATGCCGAGGGCAATGCAACGCTGACAGCCGGAAAATACATTTCAGAGAATGTCTATACCGAGGTGGAGGTGGACCAGCAGGGCCGCAGCCGCATCAACCTCAACCTCGATGTGAAGCCGGGCGTCACGGTGCGGGGATCGGTCGGGGCCAGCGGGCAGACAGGCATCGGGATCTTCGTCGAAAAGGACTATTGAGGAACCTTGGCCGCATCCCGTCGCATCGCATCGACGGACGCCCCGAGCAGAACGGCGAAGGCGCTGAGATAGAACCACAAGAGCAGCGCCGCCACCGCGCCTATGGACCCATAGACCCGCGAGTAATCGGCAAAATTGGTGAGGTAGAACACCAGCCCGCGTGAGGCCGCCGCCCAAAGCACCACCGCAATCAACAGGCCCGGCGACAGGATGCTCGGTCGCTGGCGCCGGTCGGACCAGTTCGGGCCGAGCCGGTAGCTCAGCGCGATGGCCGTCACGACCAGCAACAATCCGAGCGCGAAATTTGTCCCCTCCAGTGCGGCGCTCTGAACCGGCCCCAGCGGCAGGACGGCGAGAACGAGCGGTGTAATCAAAGCCATGGCCATGGCGCCGAGGACGAGCGCCACCAGAAGGGCCGTCAGGAACAGTGACTGAACGATCTCCCTAACGCCGCCTCTTGTCGGAAATCCGTGGATCGCGTTCACGCCACCGATCAGCGCCGCAACCCCTGCGCGCGCCGACCAGATCGCTATGGCAAGTGAAACCAGCGTGGTGACCCCGAGACTGCGCCCCGCTGTCGCCAGCAGGCGTTCCACCTGGCCATGAAGCAGGATGAAGGCGTCGGCTGGCAGAAAATCCTCCGCCAGATTCAGTTGCGATCGGATGGCCGATGGATCGGAGGCAAAGCCCCAGATGGTGATGACCGCTGCAAGCGCCGGAAATATGGAAAGGAAGCCGAAAAAGGCGACCCCGGCCGATACCAGGCTCAGGTCGACACGGTTGAGCCGTGCCCAGGTGTCGCTCAGCCTCTGGAACATCGGCAAAACCCTTGAAAACCACCGTGGCCGGAACGGCTGGCCCGGAAATGCAAGAGGCCCGCAACATGCGGGCCTCTTGTCGATCCGTCTCAGAAACGGATCGGAAAGATCAGTGGCTGCCGGAGCTGGACAGAGCCGCAGCGACAAGCACCACGCCGAGGATCGCAGCAACAGCGCCACCGGTCCCCATACCACCCAGCGAGACCGACGAGGTCGGAGCCAGGACCACAACGGGCTCAGGCTCGGTCACGATGATGTTGGCCCCACCGGCATGGGCGAAGCCGGTGCTGGCGACCAGCGCGGAGGCAGCTGCGAGAGTAGCGAACTTTTTCATGGTGAACTCCTGAAGAACAAATTAGACTCTGGATAGCATAGCCCCGACCGCCACGGAAGGCTCTTTCGCAGCAACGTTACTCCGACAGATGCTGAATCAGCACATATCCGGCACCGTCACTGACATATTGGCGTGATTGGCGCAATTTTCCGCCTATCTGCTGCCAATAGTCGTTCTGAAACCCGCCCATGGCTCCGGTGCAGATCTCACGCAGATGCCGCACGGAGTAACTGCGCTCGACGACCGTGATCGAAGTTGTGCCGACCACCTGCCCCCGGCAGGAAATATCGTGGCGGATCACGCGGTCGTCGTCGCCCGTCCAGCTGTGACTGCGCGTGTAAGGTCCGCCTGCCAGGATCTGCGACAGGCCCGGAACCCGGGCACCGATCAGGTCATCCCCCAGACCCCGCGACGCAACAAGCACGCCAGACCGCAGCGACAGTGTTTTCTTGTCAACCGAGGACCAGGTTTCCACCCCGCCATTGCTGGCGATCTTCGCGATCACGGCCTGCGCGCCGGTGTTTTCAACCGTCACAAGATCGACCGGCGTCAGGATCTGGGCAAGGCTGGCACGGGTCAGGCCAAGGCCGGCAGGGGCCGCAGGCGCGCGCCCGATGCCGGTGGCCCCGGACGCGATGTCGCGGGCGATGGTCACCCCGCTCAGACGGTCGCTGTCGGACCCGCAAGCCCCAAGCGCCAGCAATGTCGCTGCACAGGCGATCCGGCAGAACCCTGCCGAAGATCCGGCACTCATTTCCAGACCCCCCCGAACGACTTGTCGAGCTGCGGCGCGTGATAGCTCCGCACCTCCTCGTAAAGACGGCCATCGACGTCCAGCCGCGCACCGCCATCGCGCCCGAAGGGCCGCAACACCGTGGTTGTGCTGCGCCGGGTCGGCTTGCCCATCAGCCAGGCGAAGGGAACCTCGATCCGGATGCCCTTGTCAAACGACCCCGATCCGAAATCGGCAGCCGAAACATTGGTCTTGGTCGCGAAAGCGCCGACCTTCCAGCCATTCGCGAACTCGCGGTCGATCGAGAGCGTCGCCCCCACATCCCCCGCAAGGTAGCGGCCGACATCAAGCTGCACATGGAAACCGTCGGCGATCTGGTAATAGGCGGATACATGGCCGGTCAGGACCGAATACCTGGCAGGACCGCCCCGGTTGAAATTGTCGGTCTCATACATGCTGGCCGGGAGGGTGAACCCGAGGTGCTGCTTGGGCGACCGCTGACGCACATAGTTCAGTTCCGCCCCCAGCGCCCAGCGGCTTCCGGCGGGTTTCCACAGCACTTCGGTCGAGACACCGCCGAACATGCGTTCCAGATAGCCCGCCGAAACCCGGCCATAGACATCACGGCCCAGTTTCATGTTCCAGTGCAGCGCGAGTTTCTCCAGCGCGGTCGTGCCTTCGAGATCGTAGAAATAGACCGCCGAGCGAACAGGTTGCAGTCGCCTGCGGTCCGGCAGCGGCGGGCGGTCCTTGAGGTTCCCTGCAATGCGCTGCGTCACCTCGCCCGCGATATGCAGGCCGGGCGCAAGGTCGTAACGCCCCGTTGCCCGGAGGCCGACATCCATCTTGAACGGATCGCGCTGGTCGAAGAACCGGAACCGTGCGTAGGGGCCCAGCGACCAGCGGAAGGCCGGGTAAAGTTCCGGGTCGCGAAAGCTTCCGGGCAGGGTCCGGTCGGCGGAGCCGATTGACGTGGCCGCGCGCATCGCTTGCGTCGCGTCCGGCGAAAACTCCAGCCGCTCCAGATCGGACCGGCGAAGCGTGACGCTGGAGGCGGGCATTCCGCTGACAACCGGCACGATGTCAAAGGTTTCAACCGACGCGGGCATGACCTGGCTCAGCACGCGGGCGGTGCGCCCGATGGCCTGCGCCTCGTTGTCGAGCCGGTCGTTGCGGATGCCAACGCGAACCCGGCCTGCCGAATAGTCCAGCGACTCGACAAAGATGCCGTCACCGGCCAGACGTTTTTCGATGTTTTGCCGCAGGATCGGCCCGGCATCGGCCTGCGTCACCCAGCCTGTGTCCCATGCGCCCGGATCGGCACCTCGAGAGGGGCGGGGCTGCACCGGCACCGGGGCCGCGTCCGACCGCATCCGGGGGGTCTTGGGGTTGAGAACGAAATGCCCCGCAAGCCCGATCTGCGAGCCATACATGTAATAGAGCCCGACGCGGTAGTTGTCTCCCGGCTGATATTCCAGACCGAGGTTCACCGGGCTCTTGCGATTGAATGTGCCGCGCTTTCCGGCTTCCTCGCCATAGTTGTCGGAGGAGTATTCACCCTTGAAGGTCCAGGCGTCGTTGATCTTCCATTCAACGCCCCCGAACGGCGCGGCCGGGCCACGGAACCATTGCGAGGTGTTGAAATTGCCGCCAAAGCCGATAACGACCGGCGGGCGATCCCCGAAGGGCGCGCCGATGCTGCCATGGCTGCCCAGCCGGCCCCAGCCCAGACCGGCCGTTACCTTCAGCGAGGGCGTGATGTTCTTGGTGGCCGCGACATATTCGCCCGCCAGAACGCCCGTCCCCGCGAAATCCTGCAAGCCGATGGTCACGGCTGGCAGATAGCGGCTTTCGTTCAGCACCTTGAACCGCAAATCGAAACTGCGGTCATAATAGACATCAAAGGCATCGATGCCCACACGACTGGCGGGCGCGACATTGGCATTCCACTTGCGGACCCCGAGAAACCGGAAGCTCGCAGAAATCCTCGGCGTGAGTTGGAATGACAGTGTCGTGCGGCTGACCGGGCCGAAATGTGCGGTCGAGACGGAAAGCTGCCCATCCGGCTGTGCCTCGCCGGAGGGCATGTCCATCAACCCCGTGGCACCATAGAAATTCAGACTCGGACGGGTTTCGCCCCGCGCCGCGCCTGCCGTTGCCAGCATCGCGACCGAGGCCACCGCCAGACCGTGAAGCAGGCCTGAGGCCGGGCGGATGCGGGAGTTCTGTAGGATGTGCTGCGTCATGCCTGCCTCGGGTGTCGGAACGAGTCTAGGATGCAGCACACGGAACGGCAATCCGGCATTTTTCAATGCCCCAAGATGGTCAAGAATCATTGTTTTAGGGCAACCTTGAGGGGTGACGCATAGCCTTCGACATAGGCCCGCACGACTTCGAGGGCGGCATGCTGATCGCCCGTGGCGATCGCACCGCGCAGAACCCGCAGCGCGGTCGCCATTTCGAGTTCGGTCAGACTGCGTTCCTGTGCCCGCAGGATCTTGGGGTGCGGGGTGGTCAGGAGCCCCTCCCCGATCAGCAATTCCTCATGCAGCTTTTCCCCCGGACGCAGGCCCGTCACGGTGATCTCGATGTCACCATCCGGGTTGCCCTCATCGCGGAGGGTGCAGCCGGCGCGTTCGATCATCTGCCGGGCCAGGTCGCGGATCTTGATGGGCTTGCCCATGTCAAGAACGAAGACATCGGCGGCGCCCCGGCTTTGCTCGTCACTGAAGGAACCGGCCAGCAACACGAGGCGCGACGCTTCGGAAATCGTCATGAAATAGCGGGTCACATCCTCATGCGTCAGGGTTATCGGCCCGCCTCGCGCGATCTGGTCGCGAAACAGCGGAATGACCGACCCGGACGATCCCAACACATTGCCAAAGCGCACGATGGAGAACACCGTGTCGCCAGACCGTTTCGCCAGATCCTGAACCACAAGTTCGGCCATGCGCTTGGACGCGCCCATGACGTTGGCGGGACGAACCGCCTTGTCGGTGGAAACCAGCACGAACTTGCGCACCCCCGCCTCGTTCGCCGCATCCCCGAGGGTGCGGGTGCCCAGCACGTTGTTGGCCAGCCCCGCAATCGGATTGGATTCGACCAGCGGCACATGTTTGTAGGCGGCGGCGTGAAACACGATGTCGATATGATGCTCGGCCATCACCATACGCGCCATGCGGCTGTCGGTCACCGAACCAAGCACCGCAACGATGCGGGTATCGCGCCCCTCCGCCAGATCGCGCAATTCGCGTTCCACCGTGTAGAGCGCGATTTCACTGACATCGAACAGCACCAGACAGGCGGGGCGGGCGCCCAGCAATTGCCGGCAAAGCTCCGACCCGATCGATCCGCCCGCACCGGAAACGAGAATGGTCCTGCCCCGATAGGAATCGCCTCCTTGCGGCATCGCCTCATCAACCCGGTTGCGGCCAAGGAACTGGTCCGGCTCCACCAGGGTCAGCGTATCGAGAAGATCCTCCAGCCCGACAAGCTGCGCGAAAGACGGAACCGACATCACCTTGAGATCCAGCGCCTGCACCCGACGTGCGATCTGCGCCAGCTTCGGGGCAGAAACGGAAGGCATTGCGAGGATCACCCGGTCAACCTCCAGATGCGATGCCAGCATCCGGATCTGATCAGGAGAATAAATCCGCAATCCCGCGACCGACATGGATTGAAGCGCGTCATTGTCGTCGATGAAGGCGACCGGCAGGATACTTGCATGGTTGCGCAAAGCCGCCACCAGTTGCATGCCGGTGTTGCCGGCACCGTAGATCAACACGCGCCGCCGCGTTTCGCCTGCCCGCAACACCCAGAGCAGCATCTGCAAAAGCGCGAAGCGTATGGCGACGCAGGCCAGAAAGAAAATCAGCCCGAACAGGACCACGCCTGCCGCCGACAGATCGGCCGAGCTGGCCATGATGACGAAATTGAGCCCGGCAGTCACCAGCAATGCCATCCAGCCCGTGCGGAGTATGCCGTTGGTTTCATAGGCCTTGAGCTGGATGCTCGACATGCGAAGGACAGAGGTTCCGAGAGCGGCCAGCAGCGCCACGACCGGGAACAGATCCCAGATACGCGGCAGCATGGCCAGCCCGGTCTCTATGCCGTAAATCACAAGGACCGAGATCAAGAGCGCCACAGGCGCCAGCAGCACATCAATCGTCAGAAGAAGCGCACGTTTCTGGATGCGCGAAAGCGAATCGACAAACCGGAAAAAACAACCTCGCATCCAATATATCATACGTGCCCTCTCGCCATTCGCGCGCACGCCAAACAGACTGGTATCCCTTCACCTTCGCCCACGTCATCAAGGAATTCAGCAGACGAACCTGACTGTTATAGGCTCGCCATGCGGAGCGGACAAGAGACTCGCTGTCGTCGGTGGGCCGGGGCGCGGTTTCCCGCTGATACCGTTTTTCGCAATCGGGCATGTCTGCGAAGGCTGTGCCTCCGGCCAATATGGGATCGATAACTTGTCTTTGCTGGAATTGGTCGCTCCAAGCCGCTATGACAGTTCCGGTATACCCTTTGCCATCAGACCCCGGAGGAGAATATCCGTGACAAAGACCAAAGTTCTGTCGATTGGCACCTATGCCGAATGGGATCTTCCGCCGATGCGGGCGGAGCATGACCTGATCGAACTGGCCTCGCCCGCAGCGTTGGAGGGGGTCGACGCGGCACTGCGTGGCACGATCCGCGCTGTCGCCTACAAAGGTCACTACTCTTTTGGCCCCGCACAGATGGACCTCTTGCCGGGGCTGGAACTGATCGCGAATTTCGGGGTCGGCTATGATGCGATCGACGTGGCGACCGCATCGGCGCGCAACATCCGCGTCACCAACACGCCCGATGTTCTCAACGATGATGTCGCGGATCTTGCCATCGGAATGCTGCTGGCCTTCAACCGCAACCTGACCGCGAACGAGGCGTGGCTCCTGCGGGGCGACTGGTCCGCCAAGGGCGACCCGCCGCTGGCCCGCAAGCTGAGCGGGGCACGTGCAGGCATCATGGGGCTGGGGCGGATCGGCCGCGAAATCGCGGACCGGATGGCAGCCTTCAAGATGGAGATCCACTATCACAGCCGCACGCCGAAAGACACCCCGGAGGGCTGGGTCTGGCATGAACGCCCCGAGGATCTGGCCGCAAACTGCGACTACCTTGTCGTGGCCCTTGTGGGCGGCAAGGCGACCGAAGGCTATGTCTCGCGCAGCGTGATCGCGCAGATGGGCCCTGATTCGGTGATCTGCAACATCTCCCGCGGGACGACCATCGACGAAACCGCAATGCTGGAAGCTCTAGAAGCCGGGCGCATCCGGGGCGCGGCGCTGGATGTTTTCCGCGTCGAGCCGGACCTTGACCCACGCTTCCTGAAGCTTTCAAACGTCTATCTGCAACCGCATCAGGGGTCCGCCACGGTCGAGACACGGCAGGGAATGGGCGCGTTGCAACGCGCCAACATCACCGCGCATTTTGCAGGAAACCCACTTCTGACCCCGGTCAACTGAGCCGGGCGACCTGCCGGAGTGGGCGGTTCAGACCGCCTCTCCGCCATCCTCCTCTGCCGCCTCCGGTGCAGGATCGGGCGGGGTCTGCCCCCGGTTCTGCGTCTCATAGATGTCCGTGATGTTCAGCACGAGATGCCGCATGTGGCTTTCGATTTCGGCGCTGACCAGAACGATGTCGCGCATCCGCAGACCGCGCACAATATCGCCATGCTGGCGCAGCACACGCGGCCGGTCGCGCCGAAGGCTCGCCGCCAGAAAGCGCGGGCGCCAGAGCCGTGCCATATAGGCGCCGTGCGTGTCGATCAGCGCGTTGTTGTGGGACGCCGCCGTGATCTGGCGGTGAAAGGTCATGTCGGCCTCGAAATAGGTCACCGAATCCGCGCTGTCCGAAAGGCGCAGCATTTCCTGATGCTGCGCTTCGATGGTCGAAATCTCCTCACTGGTCGCGTTCATGCAGGCCAATCGTGCGCCGAGGATCTCCAGCGTGTTCATCACCACCAGATCATCGGTGATCTCCTTCAACGAAGGGTCTGCGACAACCGGGCTGCGGGAGGGCCGCAACATGACCAGACCCTCCGAGGCCAGAATGCGAATCGCTTCCCGCAGCGGTGTCCTGCTCACCCCCAGATCGGCCGAACTGTCCCGTTCCTTGATGCGCGCTCCCGGCTTCAATTTACCCAGAAGAATATCCCTGCGCAGCCCGTCCGCGATCTGCTCCGCCAGCGTGTTTTCGGTCATTTCGCGCTTCCTGCCCTTTGTCCCCGCTTCATTTGCGCCTTGTCGGACCGGTTTTTCAAGCTTGGTGATCTTTACCGCAAATTCTGGTATACCAAGTATGTTGCAATTGGCGCAGAACCGGATAGTTTCTGGCGACGGCAGGGGGCGACCCCGACGCCGGGGTCGTTCGGGAGCACGCGCCGGCCCAAAAAACTGTTTCCTTGGGAGGAACCATGAAAATTCGGACCTATCTCATCCCCGCGCTGGTCGCGGCAGGCTTTGCGCTTCCGGCGCAGGCAACGACGCTGCGGATCCAGACGCATTATGGCCCGGAAAGCATTTCGGGCAAGAACGCGGCCCAGTTCGCCGATGACGTCATGACCATGTCGAACGGTGAAATCACCATCGAGATGTTCTATTCGTCCTCGCTGGTCGCCTCGGTCGAAACCTTCGACGCTGCCGCCAACGGCATCATCGAATGTGACATGACGGGCGGCGCCTACCAGACCGGCAAGAACCCCGCGTTCCAGTTCGTCGGCGACATCATGGGCGGCTATGACACCGCCTATCAACAGCTCGGCTGGCTCTACAAGGGCGGCGGTCTTGCCGATGCGCAGCAGCTTTACAACAAATACGGCATGCAGCTTGTCGGCTGGTGGGTTGTCGGTCAGGAAGCCCTCGCCTCCACCAAGCCGCTGCCGGACATCGCGGCGCTGAAGGACTGGAAGTTCCGGTCGCCTCCGGGCATGCAGACCAAGATCTTCGAAAAGCTGGGCTCATCGCCTGTCGTGATGGATTTCACCGAGGTTTTCACCGCGCTTGAATCCGGCATCATCGAAGGCGCCGACGCCTCGATCCTCGCCAACAACAAGTCGATGGGCATCTACGACATTGCAGCCCACGCGACCTTCCCCGGCTTCCACTCGATGCCGTCGGATCACCTTGCCTGCAACAAGATGGTCTGGGACGGCCTGCCGCCGCACCAGCAGCGCATCATGGAAACCGCGATGCAGAAGCTGGCCCTCCAGCAGGCGCTGACGGCAGACTATGAAAACGCCAAGGCCGCTGCCGAACTGATCGAACAGGGTGTCACCCTGCACGACATGAGCGCGGAATCGCGCGCCGCCTATCGCAAGGTGGCCGTGGAAACCTGGCCCGAGTTCGCCACCACCGAAGAGGCCAAGGCGCTGGTTGCAAGCCACACCGCCTATCTCAAGTCGCAAGGCATGATCGACTGATCTGCCATAGCGGGATCTGAACGCCGGCGAGCCTTCGGGCTCGTCGGTTTTTTCGCCCGGATCGGTCTGATCCGGCTGTTTCTGGGGGAAAATCCATGCATGAGCAAAGCGTCTGGCTCGGGCCATTGCGCCAACCCGTGAGGCTCGTCGCGATCGGGTTCACGGCCGCTGCCCTGCTGACCTGCGGCTGGCTGATCGTCAACCGCCTGATCTTCGGCTCCGACATCGGCATGCATCAGATGCTTCGGCCCGGCGACCTGATTTCGGTCAAGCTGGCGCTGTGGTCGCTGCTTGGCGCGCTGTTGTTCAGCTCGATCTATCTGTCCGACATCCGCGGCACCATCGAGATCGAATCCAAGGGCTTCTTCGACATCGTGTCGCTGGTCCTGTCGCGACTCTCGATGATTGGCACCGTCCTGATCGTGCTGGTCATGTTCTATGAGGTCGTGGCCCGCTACGTCTTTGAAAAACCGACACTCTGGGCCAATGAACTGTCGCTTTGGATGGCCAGTTTCCTGTTCCTGCTGGCCGGGCTCTATGCCATGCAGCAGCGCAGCCACATCCGCATCTACATCATCTATGACATGATGCCTCGCTGGGCGCAGAAACTGTCCGACTGCACGACAGTCTTGCTGATCTGGATCTTTACCTTCTGCGTTGTCTGGGGCGGCTATTCCGAGGCGATCACCAAGATGATGCGCTGGGAAGCCTTCGGCACGGCCTGGGATCCGCCGCTGCCCGGCACGCTGAAACCCGCCATCGTGCTTATGATCGTCCTGGTGGCGCTTCAGGCCCTGTCCAACCTGATTGCCGACTGGCACAAGGAACCCGAGCAACATTCCCCCGCCGACGACATCGACCCGGCAGAGATCGAAAACATGCGCCGCACGCTGGAGATTCCGAAAAATGGTTGATATCGGCACCATGAGCCTAATCCTGCTGCTGGGCATGTTCGCCCTGCTGGCCATCGGAATGCCGCTGGGGTTTGCCTCTGCCTTTCTGGCCGTTGCAACGCTCGTGATGAAATTCGGGCCCGACCTGTTGTTCGGGCGTTTCGGGATGGGGCCGCTCAATGTGCTGGGGCAGGCCGTCTACCGGCAGATGACGAATTACGTCCTGATCTCGGTGCCGTTGTTCATCTTCATGGCCGCCCTGCTGGAACGATCCGGCATTGCACGCGACATGTATTCCTCGCTCAATGTCTGGCTGTCGCGCACACGCGGCGGCATTGCCATCGTGACATCCGTGATGGCCGTCATCATGGCGGCGATGTCGGGGATCATCGGGGGCGAGGTGGTGCTGCTCGGTCTCATCGCGCTGCCGCAGATGCTGCGGCTGGGCTACAACCAGAATCTCGCCATCGGCACGATCTGTGCCAGCGGGTCACTGGGAACGATGATCCCGCCCTCCATCGTGCTGATCTTCTACGGGCTGGTCACGGAAACCTCGATCAAGGCGCTGTTCACGGCGTCCTTCCTGCCGGGGTTCATGCTGGCCTCGTTCTTCATCCTCTACATCGTCATCCGCACCACGCTGCATCCCGAACAGGCCCCCCTGCCGCCCGATGATCCGAACGATCCCAAGGGCAGCGAGAAGGGGCTGATGTTCCTCGGCTTCCTGTCGATGGTGGTGTTCTTCATCGCCTGTGTGCTGACGCTGCGCGCGGGGTTCTTCACGCTTACCGGCGCGAACGAGATCCGCGAGGGCGTGCGCGCCATTCCGCTGGGCATGGTGGCGAACCTGCCCTGGCTGATCGGGACGGCGGTGATGTGCCTTGTGGTGATCTTCGTGATCGCGGGCAAGGAGCGGTCCCTGAAGGGCTGGGAAATGGGCAAGGGCCTTGTCGCGCCAATCCTCGTGATCGGGGTGGTGCTGGGCTCGATCTATGGCGGGGTCACGGGCATCACCGAGGCCGCAGGCATGGGCGTGATCGCGGTGTTCGTGCTGGGTCTGATCCGCAAGGAAATGACCTTCAACATCGTCTGGGACGCCGCGATGCGCACCATCAAGTCCACCGGAACGATCATCTGGGTGACCATCGGGGCAGCCACGCTGGCGGCGGCCTATACGCTCGCGGGCGGGCCGACCTATGTCGCCAACATGATCGTCGGCTATGACGTGCCGGCAATGGGGATCATCCTCATCATGATGCTGGTCTTCCTCGTCATGGGGATGTTCATGGACTGGGTCGGCATCGTGCTGCTGGTCATGCCGGTGTTCCTGCCCATCGTGCTGCGGCTTCCGGTGCAGGATCTGGGCCTGCTGGGCGAGCTTGATCCGCGCCATGTCAGCATCTGGTTCGGGGTGTTGTTCTGCATGAACATGCAGGTCAGTTTCCTGTCCCCGCCCTTCGGACCTGCGGCCTTCTACCTGAAATCGGTGGCGCCGCCGCACATCTCGCTGACCGACATCTTCCGGGGTTTCCTGCCCTTCATCGCGATTCAGCTGGTGGCGCTTGCCGTGCTGCTGATCTGGCCGCCGATCATCTCGATCCTGCTGTAACCTGACCTGCGCGGCGGCCCCTGACCGGGCCGCCCGCTGAACGGAGCCTTTCGTCATGTGGACCCCGCAGCTTGCGGACCATCCCCTGAACCATCCCGATACGCGCTTGCCGCGTTGCCCGATCCGTTGACCCCGACCCGCCACGCTCCCCCCGGGCGCGTGGTCTTTTCGTTTTTCACCACCGGAGCCTGACGCCATGTCCGCGACCATCCTGCTTGACCCATCCGACAATGTCGTGACCGCCACTCGCAACCTTGCCCCCGGCGAGGAGGGTGCCACCGCGCCAATCCCGCGCGGTCACAAGATCGCGCGCGCCGCCATCACCCAGGGGGCGGCGGTTCGGAAATACGCACAGATCATCGGCTATGCGGCGACCGACATTGCGGCGGGCGATCATGTCCATGTCCACAATCTCGAATTCCGCAATGTGGACACGACCTATGAATTCGGCACCAACCTGCGCCCTGTCGCGCCCGCCGCCGAGACCGACACGTTCATGGGCTACCGCCGCGCCAACGGCAAGGTCGGCACGCGCAACTACATCGCCGTGCTGACGAGCGTGAACTGTTCGGCCACCGCAGCGCACCGGATCGCCGATCATTTCACGGATGAACTGCTGGCCGCCTATCCCAATATCGACGGGGTGGTGGCCTTTGCCCATGGCACCGGCTGCGGCATGGGCGGCAATGGCGAAGGGTTCGAGGCGTTGCAGCGCGTGCTTTGGGGCTATGCGCGCAACCCCAATGTGGCAGGTGTCGTGCTGGTGGGCCTTGGCTGCGAGATGATGCAGATCGACTGGCTGATCGAAAGCTACGGGCTGACGCCCGGGCCGTTGTTCCAGACCATGAACATCCAGGAAGTCGCAGGTCTGCGCCGCACGGTCGAGGCGGGCATCGCCAAGGTCGAGGCGATGCTGCCCATCGTCAACGCCTTTGAACGCACTCCCTGCCCCGCCTCCGAACTGATGGTGGCGCTGCAATGCGGCGGGTCGGATGCGATGTCGGGGATCACGGCGAACCCCGCGCTTGGCTATGCCTGTGATCTGCTGGTGGCGCAGGGCGGCACCGGCGTTCTGGCCGAAACGCCCGAGATCTATGGCGCTGAACATCTGCTGACCCAACGGGCCGCCACCCCCGCAGTGGGGGAAAAGCTGCTCGGCCTCATCAAATGGTGGGAGAATTACACCGAACGCGCCGGTGGCAGCATGGACAACAACCCCTCCCCCGGCAACAAGAAGGGCGGTTTGACGACCATCCTTGAAAAATCGCTGGGGGCTGCGGCCAAGGGTGGCACCACGCCCCTGACCGGTGTGTTCAAATATGCCGAACCCGTCACCGCGCGCGGGTTCACCTTCATGGACAGCCCCGGCTATGATCCGGCCTCGGTGACGGGGCAGATCGCATCGGGTTGCAATGTCGTCGTGTTCACCACCGGGCGCGGGTCGGCCTTTGGCGCGAAACCCTCGCCCTCCATCAAGGTCGCGACCAATACGGAAATGTATACCCGCATGGTCGAGGACATGGACATCAACGCAGGCGCGATCTTGACCGACGGCAAGTCGGTCGAGGAGGTCGGGCGTGAAATCTACGGCAAAATTCTGGCCGTCGCCTCGGGTGAGGTGACGAAATCCGAAGCGCAGGGTCTGGGGGATTACGAGTTTGTTCCCTGGCAAATCGGCGCGACCATGTAAGGGAGGAAAATCTCATGGCAAAACCAGCAATCGGCTTCATCGGGCTCGGCCTGATGGGGGCAGCGATGGTCGGGCGGCTGCAAAGCCTCGGCTATCCGATGACGGTCGTGGCGAACCGGTCGCGCGAAGCGGTCGAAAAGGCCGTGGCAGCCGGCGCGACCGAGGTGAAAACCGCGCGCGACGTGGCGGCGGCCTCTGACATCGTGATGTTCTGCATGGACACCTCGGCCTCGGTCGAGAGCCGCGTTTACGGCGAGGATGGCGTGCTGGCGGGGGTGAAACCCGGCGCGATCGTCATCGACTTCGGCACCTCGCTGCCCGGGTCGACGCAGAAGATCGGCGCCGATATGGAAAAGGCGGGTGCGGTCTATCTCGACAGCCCGCTGGGGCGCACGCCCGCCCATGCGGTCGATGGCAAGCTGAACATCATGTGTTCGGGCGACAAGGCGACCTTCGACAAGATCAAGCCGGTCCTTGATGATCTGGGCGAAAACGTCTTTCACCTCGGCGCGCTCGGCACCGGGCATACGATCAAGCTTATCAACAACTTCTTTGCCATGACCACGGCCTGCGCGATGTCCGAGGCTTTCGCATTGGGCGATGCCGCAGGCATCCCGCGCCAGACGCTCTATGACGTGATGTCGGCAGGACCGCTGAAATCCGGCATGATGGATTTCGTGCGCAACTATGCCATCGACGGCAAGATCGACCTCGCCTTCTCGCTGGCCAATGCCTCCAAGGATGTGGGCTATTACACGCAGATGGCCGAGGGACTGGGCAAGACCTCGCGCATGTCGGGGGCCGCGCGCGCCACGCTGGGCGAGGCGGTCAAGGACGGCTGGGGCGACAAGCTGGTGCCGCAGATGGTCGATTTCATTTCTGAAAAATTCGGGGGCAAGGCGTAAACCATGCGGATTCTCATTACCGGGGGCGGCGGCTTCATCGGGCAGAAACTGGCGCGCGCGCTGGCAAAACAGGGCCAGCTTCGGGGCAAACCAATCAGCGAACTGGTGCTGGCCGACCTGCACGCCCCGACACTGGACGGGGCCGAAATGCCCGCAACGGGCGTCGCCCTGGACATCCGCGATGCGGATGCGGTCACTGCGGCCTTCGACAAGCCCTTTGACGTGGTGTTCCACCTTGCCGCCGTGGTGTCCGGGCAGGCGGAGGCGGATTTCGACCTCGGGCTTCAGGTCAATCTGTTCGGAACGCTGAACATCTTTCAGGCGGTCCGGCACGCGGGGAACTGCCCGGTCGTGGTCTATGCCTCCTCGGTGGCTGCCCATGGCGGCGAGGAGCCCGAGGTCATTGTGGACGGGGTGGAACTGAATCCGCAAACCTCCTATGGCGCGCAGAAGGTGATGGGGGAACTGCTCCTCAACGACATGACCCGGCGCGGCTGGATGGACGGGCGCGGGCTGCGCCTGCCCACGGTGTCGATCCGTCCGGGCAAGGCCAATGCGGCGGCTTCGTCCTTCATGTCGTCGATCTTCCGCGACACGATGCAGGGCGAGGTGTCGAACTGCCCGGCCAGCAAGGATTACCCGATCTTCCACACGGCACCGCGCACGGTGGTCGCGAACTTCCTGCATGCCGCCGAAATCGACGGCGCGGCTTTCGGCCCAAACCGCAACATCAACCTGCCCGGCCGCACCGATACCGTGGCCGAGATGATTGCGGCGATGACACTGGTGGCGGGGCCGGAGCCTGCAAGCCGGATCACCTGGAACGCCGATCCGTTGATCCAGAAGATCATCGCAGGCTGGCGCGGGCATCTGAAGGCCGACAAGGCGCTTCGGCTGGGCTTCCATCAGGATCAGTCCTTTGCGGATTCCGTGCGGTGGTTCCTTGAGGATGACATCGTGAAAGACCGGTAATGAAACCCTACCAGCCGAGGGAAGACCGGCCCATGTTCGGGCTGGGGATGATGTGTATTGCGATGGCGCTCTTCACATCCATCGACACTTCGGCGAAATGGCTGATCCTGTCAGGCCTGCCGATCATGCAGGTGGTCTTTGTCCGTTATGCCGGGCATTTCATTGCGGCCCTTTTCATGTTCGTGCCGCGCGAGGGCTTTTCAGCCTTTCGCGCGGTGCATCCGGGGCTGCAATTCCTGCGCGCGATTTTCCTGCTGCTCAGCACCGCCTTCAACTTCGCTGCCCTGAAATACCTGCCCATCACGGTGACAACCGCGATCTATTTCGCCTCGCCCATCGTCATCACCATCCTTTCGGTACTGTTTCTGAAGGAGAGGATCGGGCTCAAGAGGGTCATTGCCATTGGTAATCCCCCCCGAAAGTAAGGGGCTGCATAAGTAGAATTTTCTCGGCATGATGCATGAGGAGATTTCGAATGAAGACAAGCAGATACACGGAGGCACAGATCATCGCGATCCTGCGTCAGGCCGAAGGCGGTGTGCCGGTGGCCGAGCTGTGCCGTGAGCATGGAATGAGCAACGCCTCGTTCTATAAATGGCGGGCGAAGTATGGTGGGATGGATGCGTCTCTGATCAGCCAGATGAAGGCGATCGAGGACGAGAACCGTCGGCTGAAGCGGATGTATGCGGACC
>JBKBNP010000058.1:0-24285 GCA_046295215.1 Pseudorhodobacter sp.
CAAATCAGTTGCCACGCGTCATCGAGGGCGTCAAATTCACCGACGGGGTCGCCAACAGCAATCCCGCCAAAATCAGCGCCGCTTGATCAGGCCGCGTCACCCAAAATCAGGCATAGCTCGATCGCGGTGCCGCACCGGGTCTATATCTCCAGCGACACGCAGGCGAAGATGCGGCTTCTGGCCAGTGTCTTTCCACAAGCCGAAATCCGGGTGCTGCCGAACAGGGGCCGCGACGTCTGCCCCAAGCTGTTCGGCTTTGGCGACAGGCACAGGGACCACGATCTTGTTCTGCAACTGCATGGCAAGAAATCCGTCCACTCAACGGCTCTGGAAAGCTGGCTCGAACTCGCGCTGGATTGCCTGCTGCCCCCGGAGCCGGAAATCAACCGCATCCTGTCCTTGTTCCAGTCGGTTCCGGCTTTGGGGATTGTCGCACCCCTGACCCATCGCGCGGTGCTGGGGGCGGCACATTGGGGCGACAACCGCGAGATGGCGCAGGAGGTGATGCGCCGGGCGGGAATCGATCAGCCCTTGCCCGGCGACGACGCGCTGCGCTTTCCGGTGGGGTCGATGTTCTGGGCGCGACGGGCGCTGCTGCAACCCTTGCTGGATCTTGCACTGGAACCGGGCCATTTACCGCCCGAGGAGGGCCAGGTTGATGCCACGCTCGCCCATGCGTTCGAACGGCTCTATGGCGTGATCTGCGCGGCACAGGGGGCGCATCTGATCCGCGTCGCGCCACAGGGATAGATCACGCACCGGGCACATCAGTTGCGATGCACCCGCAATGGCGACCTGCGCGAGGCGCTGGACAAAGGGTTGCTTTGCGGGTGACGCTGGCCGGGCGGTCCGGGACTTTAGGGGGGAAGATGCGCGAAACGCGGAATTTCGATGCCGCGTCCGGGTGCTGGCCATGGTCGATGATCTGGAGAACGGCCATTTGCACCCCGATCTGGGCATTCCGGTCATCAGCGCCGAAAGGCGTCTGGCCGAATTTCCCGAGATTCCGGTTTTCGTGACACCGGGCAGTTCGGCGCTGCGGGCGCGGCTTGTGGCCCAGCTTGCCGGCGAGGACGCCTGTCTGGCCACTGTCGTCTTTCCGGGGCTTGGCCATGTCGATCCCGGCACCCGTTCTGGCGCGGGCAGTCATTGCGCGGATTCCACCCGGATCGGCGCGAATGTCCACATCGGGATCGGGGCCCGGGTGCTGGGTTCGGTGCTTGGCCATGATATGGTTCTGGGCGATTTCGCGACTGTCGGATGGGGCACAATCGTTCTGGGCCATGTCGAAATCGGCGAGGCGGCACAGATCGCCCCCGGCGCGGTGATCGGCAACGGCACGCGCGATAGACCGCTGTGGATCGGGGCAGGGGCGATGATCGGCACCGGCGCGGTTGTCCATCAGGACGTTCCGGAGGGCGCAAGGATGATGGGAAATCCGGCGATGCCAGTGCGGGACTGGCTGCGGCTTCGCAAACTCCTCAGGGACGGGGCTGACGATGGCAAGGATCGCATCCGTGTAGGACCCAAATGACGTGGCCTTCAGCACGACACGGCGGAGGTGACGCCTTTCCGCCCGGTTGTCGCGTCGGGCAAGATCAAGCGCCGCCCGGACAAAATCCGCTGGACGGTCAGCGGGAACGAACCTTCCCAGATGGTCCGCAACGCCCCGCAGCCCGATATCGGTGGCGTAGCCCACGAATGGCACGCCCATGGCCGCCGCATGGATCACCGTGGTCGGGCCGGGATCCTGCCGCGACGTCAGAAGATAGGCCCGCGCCGCCGCATACCAGGCCAGAGAATCCGTGACGAACCCGGGGCACAGCAACGGCAGGCCCCCTGCCTGTGCCTTGGCTGCAAGCCCCTGTGCCCATCCGCCCAGCGCCCCCAGCCATACGAATTGCGCATCGGGAAGACGCTGCATGATGCCGCGCGCCGCGTCGAGGAACAGGTCGAACCCCTTGCGGTGATCGCCATGCCCCGCACTGATGAAAACCGAACGCCCGGCAAACCCGCGCCGCACCTTCCTGAAGGCGCTGACGGGCGGGGGCTTCAGCACGATCCCCGGTGGAGGACCGGCAGAACACCCAGTTCGGACTGCAACGCCTCTGCCGTGCGCGGAAAGGACACCCCCGGTTGCGCCCCCGCATCGCGTGCCGCGCAAAGTCCCGGCATCAATCCCTGCGCCACAATGTAGTCCCGCATTTCGTGGATCAGCAGAAGGCTCGGATGCCCGGTTTCCGCACCGCGTTGTGCCAGTTCCGTGGCGACGGCACTGTTGACGATCACCGGAACCTCGGGCGCAATACCTGCCAGAAGCTGCCGCGGTTCCCAGCCTTCGGCAATCAGGAACACCGGGCCAAGCGCCCTGAACTCCGCGATCATCGGCCCGCCACGAAGCAGAAGGAAAACCGGCGATTTCCCGCGACGGGTCAGCTCCCGCGCGAGGTCGAGGGTCAGGATCGGTGTGCCCGCCGCCTGGGCGTCATGGACTGCCAGAACCACCGGATTGCGCAATCCGTCCATCGCCTTCGCGTCGGCGAATTGGGACCGGGATGCGCGCCCGGGGTCCGGTGCGGGCAGATGCGCCGCCGCGCGCCCCTTCCGGATGTAGTGACCGAAAGCCCCGGTCTGCCCAAGCGACAGATAGCAGCCTGCGTAGAACTCTGCGTCAAAGGCCGTGGAGGGCGACCGGCCCTCGGCATCGCCAAGGCTTGCAAATGCAGGGTCGGACAGACATCCTCGGCCTCCAGATCGGGATGGCGGCCAAGATAGGCCTCCGGATCAATCAGCGGATGCGACCTGCGGAACCTGCCGGATTGTTCGTGGCACAAAAAGTCCTCCAATGCCGTCGCCGCGCCGTTTGCGGGCCAGTCAGGATAGGTGGACTTGTAGAAACGGGTTGAAAAATAGGGGCTTGGGTCCAATCCTGCCGCGTCCCCGGTGGTGCGGAAATGCTGGACCGGATCGGTCAGAGGCTGACCAACCTGCGCCAGATACCACGCCGTATCTAACAGGGAGGCAGGGATGGTCAAGATACTCCTCCGGTCTGCATCCTGTTTCCGTCCGAGCCGTTCTGTCGCCTGCGCCCACCGGTCTGGCAGCAAGGGCAGCGACCGTCAGGCGAAGGTTGCACCGCGATGGGTGATGTGCCCGCCTGCAATGGTCAGCGCAATCGGTGTTTCCCCGAGCCGGTCTGCCGGAATGGAGCCAATATCGCCATCGATCAGCACCAGATCGGCGGCAAGGCCGGGCACGATCCGTCCCGTCAGATGCTCCATATGCGCGGCCCATGCCCCACCAGCCGTATAGGCATGGAGTGCCTGCATCCGCGAAACCCGTTCATCCGCCGCACCCTCAAAGGGCACCCGCATCAGATGCGCCTGAAGCCCGCGCATCACGCTGACATCCGTGACCGGCCAGTCCGAGGCAAAGGCGAGGGGGGCGCCATGATCCGCCAGCGTGCGGGTCAGGAAGGCATCCGGCCAGCGGGCGCGGGGAATGACCGCCTCCATCGTGTCCAGCGGGAAATCCATCGCCCCCGGCGGGTGCGGAGGCTGCACGCTGGCGGTGATACCCAGCGCCCCGAGGCGGGGAATATCGGCCCGGTCGATGAGTTCGATATGTTCGATCCGGTGGCGGCTGTCGCGCGGGCCATTGGCGCGGCGGGCGGCCTCGTATCCATCAATCGTGGCCCGCACCGCACCGTCGCCGATGGCATGGACGGCGATCTGGAAGCCGCGCCGATCCGCCTCGATACAGATCTGCGCGAAAATGTCGGGCGGAAACAGCGGTTCTGCGCGATGCCCGGGGCAACCGGGATAATCCTGCAACATGAAGGCGGTGCGGCTGTCGATCACCCCGTCCATGAACATCTTGACATGGCCAGAGCGCAGCCAGTCGGACGCGAAATCCCGTCGCATCGCCTCGGCACGGTCAAGCGCGGACAGATCCATGTGAGGCTTGAAATGAAAGGGAACCTGGACACGGGCGGTCAGGCGGCCCTCGGCTTCCAGTTCCGCCAGTAGATCCAGCGTGTAGCGGTTGCCATCCATGTTCACCATCGAGGTGATCCCATGGGCGGCACAATGGGCAAGCCCGGCCGCGATCCTGTCCTTGTCGGCTTCTCGGGTGGCGGCGTCGGGGGCGGGGTCCGGCTCCTCGCCGGTTGCGATGCCGAGTTGCAGATGCGCATCACCGCCCAGCGCGAGGATGGGGCCGAAGGCCTCGAACTCCCGCAATTCGCCGGTTGCGGTGCCGTCCTTTGCCATCACGACCTCATGGCCATGCGGCATCACGGCACCATGCAGAAGGCCTGCGGCCTGCAAGGCGACCGTATTGGCCCAGAGCGTATGGTGATCGGGTGACATCAGGGCGATGGGACGGTCAGGGATGACGCGGTCGAGGTCATGGCGCGTCACCGGATGGTCCAGAATGTCATAGCTGGCACCCTGTGCGATCAGGATCGGTGCCGCCGGGTTCAGCGCGGCGTAGGCGGTGAAGGCTTCCGTAAGGCCCGCAAGCCCATGCACCCCACCCAGTTGCAACTGCGTCAGCTCCACCCCGCCGAGGACAAGATGCAGATGGCTTTCGACAAAGCCCGGCAGAAGCGAGCGGCCACCGGCGTCGATGCGGGTGGCGTCCGAACCGGCCGCCGCCGCGACCGCATCAACCGGACCGACCGCGATGATGCGCCCGTCCCGAAAGGCGACCGCCTCGGCGCGGGGGTGGTCGGGGTCCATCGTCAGAACGGTTGCGTTGTGGATAATGGTGGTGGTCATTGACGTTTCACCCAGATTGCGTCCGCGCCAAGCTTGGCGATGAAGGCCTCATGCGCGGCATATTCGGCCTCGCTCAGACGCGGCGGCAGAGGCACAGCGCGCGGTCGGAGGCGCCAATCCTCCTGCCCCGCCTGACCGGCAGATTGTGCATTGGAGGTCGAAAGCGCAAAATCCGGCTGCCGCCCGCCGATCAGTTCCAGATAGACCTCGGCCAGAATTTCGCTGTCCAGCAGCGCGCCATGTTTCTCGCGCCCCGAATTGTCGACGCCAAATCGGCGGCACAGAGCGTCGAGCGAGGCTGGCGAGCCGGGAAATTTCCGCCGCGCTATGGCCAGCGTGTCCAGCGCACGTTTGTCGGGAAGGATCGGATAGCCCACGGCCTGAAGCTCGTGATTGAGAAATTTCATGTCGAAACTGGCGTTGTGGATGACCAGACGCGCCTCTCCGATGAAATCCACAAAGGCGGCGGCAATGTCGCGGAACACCGGCTTGTCGCGCAGCGTCACCTCGCCGGGTGCGGCGGGACGAGGCGAGGGCAGCAGATCGGGGCCGATGCCATGAACGCCGAAAGCCTCCTCCGGCATGCCGCGTTCGGGGTTGATGTATTGATGATAGGTCTTGCCGGTCGGCAGGTGGTTGTAAAGCTCCAGCGCGCCGATCTCCACGATCCGGTCGCCTTGCGTCGGTTCAAAGCCGGTGGTTTCGGTGTCCAGCACGATCTCACGCATGGGTGCGGCCTTTGATATGCGCGATGAGGGCGGCAACGCAGGCGCGGGCAGCCTCCACCGACAGGGTTTCGATGATATGGGTGGCAAGGCCCCGCTTTTCGCGGTCAGGCATCTGGCGGGACAAGAGCGTCTGAAAACGGTCCTCGGTCATGCCGGGACGGGCGAGAACCCGGGCGCGCTGAACCTCTGCCGGGGCGGTGACGAGAAGGGTTGCATCCATCTCGGACTCTGTTCCCTTTTCGAAAAGCAGTGGAATATCCAGAACGACGATACCGGCCGTGGCCCCGCGCAGAAATTCCAGACGGTCAGCAGCGACGAGAGGATGCACGATGGATTCGAGCCGGGCAAGCGCTTGCGGATCGGCGGCGATGCGGCGGCTGAGTGCCTCACGGTCCACGCCTTCGGGGCCAACGGCCTCGGGGAAGGTCTGCGACAGGGGTGCGGTGGCGCCACCACCGGGCCGGTAGAGCCGGTGAACCGCGGCATCGGCATCCCAGACGGGCAATCCAGCCTCGGCAAAAAGCCGCGCGGTGGTTGATTTGCCCATGCCGATGGACCCGGTAAGGCCCAGCCGGAAAGCCGTCATCGGCCCAGAACCACGTCGCGTGTGGCCTGATCCACCTCCGGGCGCTGGCCGAACCAGCGCTCAAAGCCGGGAGCGGCCTGATGCAACAGCATGCCGAGCCCATCGACCGTGCGACAGCCCTGGGACGCTGCCGCCTGAAGAAACTGCGTGTCTAGCGGGGTATAGACAAGATCGTTGACCAATGCGCCGGGGTTGATGTTGTCCAGAGAGAGCGTGAATTCAGGCTTGCCGACCATGCCAAGGGCGGTCGTGTTCACGACAGTTGCCACGTCCGACAAGGCGCCCTGCGCCTGCACCCAGTCCAGCACCGTCACCTTTGCACCGAAGGCCGCGCGGAGCGCCTCGGCCCGGGGGCGGGTGCGGTTGGTCAGGCGGATCTCGGGGACGCCCACCTCGATCAGGGCGGCAACGACGGCACGGGCAGCCCCGCCCGCACCGAACACCACAGCCGGGCCGGCGGCAGGGTTCCAGTCCGGCGCGTGCTGGCGCAGGTTTGCCACAAAGCCCGCGCCATCGGTATTGTCGGCATGGACCTTACCATCCTTGCGGAAGATGATCGTGTTGGCCGCGCCGATCAGCGCCGCGCGGTCGGTCACGATGTCGGCCAGCGCCAGCACGGATTCCTTGTGCGGAATGGTCACGTTCAGTCCGACGAAGCCCATACGGGGGAGCATCTGCAAAGCCTCGCGCAGATCGGATTGCGCGATGTCGAGCGGAATATAGTGACCCTTCAGCCCGTAGCGTTTGAGCCAATAGCCATGCAGGACCGGCGATCGGCTGTGCGCGATCGGCGACCCGATGACCCCGGCGAGCGGAATACGCGGATGATCGGTCATGACGGTATGAATCCTCTCTGCCCGAGATAGCCGAGAAGCGGCAGCAAAGGAAGCCCGAGGATGGTGAAGTAATCGCCCTCGACGGCCGAGAAAAGCCGCACGCCTTCCGACTCCAGCAGATAACCGCCCGCGGAATGGCGCAGACTGTCCCAGTTCCGGTTGAGATAACCGTCCAGCCAGTCATCGGAAAAGTCCCGCATGGTCAGTCGCGCCTCACCGATATGGCGCCATTGGGGTTGCGCCTCGTGATAGAGAACCACGGCCGACAGCAGGCGATGCGTCTGACCCCGCATCGACCGGAGGTGTTCCCGCGCCTGTTCCAGTGTGGCGGGTTTGCCGAAGATGAGGCCTTTGAAATCCAGCGTCTGATCGCAGCCCAGAACGATGGCGCCAGGCGTGCGTTCGCCGATCTTGCGCGCCTTCATTTCGGCAAGTGTGTCGGCCACATCATGAGGGCGTGCCTTTTCCGCGAGAAGAGAGGCGATGATGGCCTCCTCGTCCAGTCTTGCGGGCTGAACCGAGACGGGCAGACCTGCGGCGCGCAACAGACGCAGCCTTGTTTCGGAGGATGAGGCCAGAACAATGGGAGGGGGCATGGATGGGCCTGTGTGCGGGTCTGTGGAAAATCGCGTTTCGTTCCTGAAGGCAGAATGGCCGGAATTGCCCGGTTAACGGTTCCTGCAGATGTTTGGTGCGGGCTGCCGCCCATACTTGTCAAGACCAGCCGCTTTATCCCGCTGTGCAGGAGATTTCCGGTGCCCTGTTGAAAGAGATATGTTCAGGCGTGCTGTGGACAACAGTTCCGGCAATATTTTCGTTTTTTATATATTTTTTTCAGTGTGTTAGGCAAGTTGTTCTGAACTTGCCCGGTGTTTGTCCACAGGGGGTGGGGCGGGGATAAAAGGCGGGATTGAATCCCTTATCCAGTAACCCACAGGGCCTACTTCATCATCATCCTTTTCTTTCATATTCTTTTATTAAAGAAGAAGGCAGGCAAGGAGCGTGGAATGGGTGAATTTCTCTGGTCGGTCTATCCCTGGCTCAAGGCGCTGCATGTGGTATCCGTGATCTCCTGGATGGCGGGTCTGTTCTACTTGCCACGCCTGTTCGTCTATCACGCGGAACAGGTCGGCTCCCACAACCCGACGGATGTGCTGTTTCAGACGATGGAACGGCGGTTGCTGCGCGCCATCATGGGTCCGGCGATGATCGCGACCTGGGTCTTCGGCCTGGCGCTGGTGATGACCCCGGGCCTTGTCGACTGGTCGATGATCTGGCCCTGGACGAAGGTCGTCGGGGTGTTTGGCATGACCTGGTTTCACCATTGGCTGGGTTTGCGGCGAAAGGACTTTCTGGCAGGACGGAACCGGACCACCGGGCGACAGTATCGCCTGATGAACGAGGTGCCGACCGTTCTGATGCTTGTCATTGTGTTCTCGGTCTTTCTGAAGTTCTGAGGAGTCAGTATTTGAGGACGTCTTTCAAAGGACTGACAGGATCGCCCCTGACCAAAGTGGATGAAACCTGACATAGCTTGCCGTCAGACCGGAAGGCCGGACGATTGACTCTGCTGGAGTAGAGGATTAAGGAACATGCGCTGGCCGTCCGGCCATGTCCTCATCCCGTGACCATATGACAGAGCCGCCCTTCCGGGCTGGACGATCAGGATCGTTTCCCCATGACCGAAGAAGTTATCGAACGCCTCAATCTGGCTGATCTGAAAGCCAAGACGCCTGCAGACCTGTTGGCGATGGCCGAAGAGTGGGAAATCGAGAATGCGCCCTCCATGCGCAAGGGTGAGATGATGTTCTCGCTCTTGAAGGAGCATGCCGAAGAGGGCTGGGAGATCGGTGGCGATGGCGTTCTGGAAGTGTTGCAGGACGGGTTCGGGTTCTTGCGCAGCCCGGAGGCAAACTATCTTCCCGGTCCGGACGATATTTATGTCTCCCCCGATACGATCCGCCAGTTCTCTTTGCGGACAGGGGATACGATCGAGGGCGTGATTGCGGCGCCGAGGGAGACCGAGCGGTATTTCTCGATGACGAAAGTGACGCGGATCAATTTCGACGACCCCGAAAAGGCGCGGCACAAGGTCCATTTCGACAATCTCACGCCGCTCTATCCGGAAGAACGGCTCAAGATGGAAATCGAGGATCCGACGATCAAGGACCGGTCCGCGCGGATCATCGACCTTGTTTCGCCGGTGGGAAAGGGCCAGCGCGCGCTGATCGTGGCGCCGCCGCGGACCGGCAAGACGGTCCTGTTGCAGAACATCGCGCAGTCCATCGCGGTCAATCATCCGGAATGTTATCTGATCGTCCTGCTGATCGACGAGAGACCGGAAGAAGTGACGGATATGCAGCGGTCGGTGCGGGGTGAGGTCGTATCCTCCACGTTCGACGAACCCGCGACACGGCATGTGGCAGTGGCGGAAATGGTCATCGAAAAGGCCAAGCGGTTGGTTGAGCATAAACGAGATGTTGTGATCTTGTTGGATTCGATCACAAGACTTGGTAGGGCGTTCAACACGGTTGTGCCTTCGTCCGGCAAGGTTCTGACAGGCGGTGTCGATGCTAATGCGCTGCAACGTCCTAAGCGGTTCTTTGGCGCCGCGCGGAACATCGAAGAAGGTGGATCGCTGACGATCATCGCAACGGCGCTGATCGATACCGGAAGCCGGATGGACGAAGTGATCTTCGAAGAGTTCAAGGGAACGGGCAACTCCGAGATTGTGCTGGACCGGAAGGTTGCGGACAAGCGCGTCTTCCCCGCCATGGATATTCTGAAATCCGGAACGCGGAAGGAAGAACTTCTTGTGGACAAATCGGACCTGCAGAAGACCTATGTCCTGCGGAGGATCCTGAATCCGATGGGAACGACGGATGCGATCGAGTTCCTGATCTCCAAATTGAAGCAGACGAAGTCGAACTCCGATTTCTTCGACTCCATGAATTCCTGACACGTTCACGCCCGGGATCCCTGAATGGACACGATCTTTGCCCCGGCGACCGCACCGGGAAAATCCGGTGTCGCGATCATCAGGATTTCGGGTGAGCGGGCCTTTCCTTCTGCTCGGAGGTTGATGGACACGCTGCCACCGCCGAGGGTCGCGGGCCTGCGCAGGCTCTCATGGAATTCGGAGCCCCTGGATGAAGCGCTGGTTCTGGCTTTTTTGAAGGGATCTTCGTTTACCGGAGAAGATCTGGTTGAACTCCATGTTCATGGGAGTGTGGCGGTCGTTTCTGCCGTGATGTCCGCGCTGTCTGGTCAAGAAGGTTTGAGGGTTGCGGAGCCAGGAGAATTTACGCGGCGTGCGCTTGAGAATGGTCGCCTCGATCTGTCGCAAGTCGAAGGGCTTGCTGACCTTATCGACGCAGAAACCGAATCGCAGCGCATTCAGGCCCTGGAAATGCTTTCCGGCGCTATCGGGAAGCGGGTGGAGATCTGGCGTGCGGACATAGTCCGGATGTTCGCTCTGATCGAGGCCACCATCGATTTCGCAGAAGACGATGTTCCGACGGATGTTGTTCCCGAGGTTCTGGAGATCCTGGACAGGTTGCTGATGACCTTGAGGGAGGAACAGAAAGCATCGGAGGCGGCGGAGCGGGTTCGCAACGGGTTCGAAGTGGCGATTGTTGGCGCGCCGAATGCCGGAAAATCTACTTTGATCAATGCGTTGGCTGGTCGCGATGTCTCGATCACGTCGGATGTTCCGGGGACCACCCGCGATGTGATTGAAGTCAGGATTGAGATCGAGGGGCTTGCAGTGACGCTTCTCGATACGGCCGGCTTGCGGGAGTCGGGTGATGTCGTGGAGAAGATCGGTGTCGAGCGCGCAAGAAGCAGGGCGCTGTCGGCGGATCTCCGGGTGTTTCTGCGGGGTGGCGAAGGTTCTGGACAGGGCGTCACCTTGAATGACGATGATATTGAGGTGTGGGGAAAATCTGATCTGGCACCTGGCTCTGTCGGGGGTGTATCGGGCGTGTCGGGTGAGGGCCTTGCGGAGTTGAGGCAAGCGATTGCGAATGTTCTGAAAAAGCGTTGTGGCTCGTCCGGGTTGCTCAACCGCGAGCGACACAGGGCATGCCTTGTTTCTGCAATCAGGTCTTTGGAGCGCGCCCAAACTGAGGTAAGACAGGAATCTGCTTCCCTGGAGTTGGCAGCAGAAGATCTTCGGCAGGCAGCACAGGCATTATCGTCGCTTCTGGGCTCCGTTGATATCGAGTCGGTTCTGGGCGAGATTTTCTCGCGATTCTGTATCGGGAAATGAGGTGTTTCACGTGAAACATTATGATGTGATCGTGATTGGCGGGGGTCACGCCGGAACAGAGGCGGCCGCTGCTGCTGCTCGGATGGGCGTTCGGACGGCCCTGATCACGATGAAACGCGCAGCGATCGGGACCATGTCTTGCAATCCGGCGATCGGGGGCCTTGGAAAGGGCCACCTTGTTCGCGAAGTGGATGCGCTGGATGGGATCATGGGGCGGGCGGCCGACAAGGCCGGAATCCAGTTTCGGCTCCTTAACAGAAGAAAAGGCCCTGCTGTGCAGGGTCCGCGAGTCCAGGCTGACAGAAAACTCTATCGGGCTGCGGTGCAGACCATGCTTTGCGAAACGTCCGGGCTGGACATCGTGGAGGCAGAAGTCTCCGGCCTCAGACTGTGTTCCGGTCGCGTTGTGGGGGTCGACCTGCTGGATGGGGAGTCGGTGATGGCCAGTGCTGTCATTCTAACAGCAGGCACATTTCTCAACGGAACCATCCATATCGGCGCGATGCAGCGATCTGGGGGCCGTGTGGGGGACAAGGCGTCACAGGTTCTGGCGCAGCAGTTGAACGATCTGGGATTGGTACGCGGCAGATTGAAAACCGGAACACCGGCACGCCTGGATGGGCGGACAATTGACTGGTCGCGGCTGGAAAGCCAAAGCGGTGACGACGATCCGACGATGTTTTCTTTTCTTCACGACAAGCCCTTCGTCAGGCAGGTCAACTGTGGAATCACCCATACGAATACGCGGACACATGACATTGTTCGCGAAAACCTGCGCCAGTCCGCCATGTATGGTGGCCATATCGAAGGGGTGGGGCCAAGGTACTGCCCGTCAATCGAAGACAAGATCATTCGCTTCGCGGACAAGACGAGCCATCAGGTCTTTCTGGAGCCCGAGGGACTGGATGACCATACGGTTTATCCCAATGGAATCTCCACATCGCTGCCTGAACAGGTGCAGAAGCAATATATCCGCAGCATTGAAGGGCTGGAGGCGGTCGAAATCCTGCAGCCAGGCTATGCAATAGAATACGATTACTTTGATCCCCGCGGGCTTCGCCACAGTCTGGAGGTCAAGTCATTGGATGGCCTGTTTTTTGCGGGCCAGATCAACGGGACGACCGGCTATGAGGAGGCCGCAGTTCAGGGTCTTGCTGCGGGCCTTGCCGCAGCCTGTCTCTGCCTGGGCAAGGAGATGCCCGTCTTCAGTCGCACAAGCAGTTATATCGGCGTCCTTATCGATGATCTTGTGTCGCGGGGAGTCACAGAGCCCTATCGGATGTTCACCTCGCGAGCAGAGTACAGGCTCACGATCCGGGCGGACAATGCGGATCAGCGTCTGACGGAGTTTGGCGCGTCGATCGGCTGTGTGTCAGAAGAGCGGATCTCTGCCCATCGACGGAAGGTGGAGACCCTCAACCGTGGGCGGGCTGTTCTGGGATCAAGAACCTATTCCTCTACGGATTTGGAGGAATGGGGCGTTCATGTTCGCGGGGATGGTGTGCGTCGGACGGGCTTGCAGTTGCTGGGACTGGCAAATTTTCCGGCAGACAGGCTTTTCGAGTCAGATCAGGACTTGTCTGGATTGCCACGCGAGATCAGGACGCAGCTTGTGAATGATGCGGTTTATGCAGGCTATGCCAGCAGGCAGGAGATGGATGCCGAGAAGCTGCGAAAGGATGAGGCGCTGCTCATCCCGAAGGATCTCGTATTTGCGGATCTTCCAGGGCTATCGAACGAACTGGTGCAGAAACTGAGCAAGCACAGGCCAGAAACCATCGCCCAGGCGGCGCGACTGGAGGGAATGACTCCTTCTGCTCTCTTGCTGCTCTTGTCGCACCTGAAGCGCCACAACTGGCATAAGTCAGCCTGATCCGGCCCGACAGATGTGCGCTCCAGATCACAAGGCGTTGATTTCTCCAGCAGCGGGGCAACAACTCGAAACCTACCTTTCCATTCTCAGGAAGTGGAATCCGGCAATCAATCTCGTCTCTGCGAAGACGCTGGACGACGCCTGGACGCGCCACTTTCTGGATTCGGCGCAAATTTATCATTTGTCCGGCTCATCCGGCGGGCATTGGGTCGACATGGGAAGCGGCGCCGGGTTTCCCGGCATTGTCATCGCGATCCTGTTGAAAGAAGATCATCCCGCCGGCCGGGTTACATTGATAGAAGCGGATCGCCGGAAGGCCGCATTTCTTTCGACCGTCGTGGCAAAGCTTGATCTGCCCTGCACGGTGCTTGTTGACCGGATCGAGGCTGTCCCATCGCAGGCGGCGGACTGGGTTTGTGCGAGGGCGCTTGCCCCCCTGAAGGTACTTCTGGGCTTTGCCGAGCAGCACATGGTCGGGTCCGGAGTTGCCCTCTTCCCAAAGGGCCGTAGCCATCACTCGGAGATTGAGGATGCACGCGAGGATTGGGTTTTCGACATCGAGATACTGAAAAGCAGAACGGGACCTGACGGCGCGATTCTCAGAATCTCGGGAATTGGCCGAAAAGCTGGGCAAGGGACATGATGCGGATCATCGCCATCGCGAATCAGAAAGGTGGTGTCGGCAAGACGACCACCGCCATAAATCTTGCTGCCGGTCTGGCCGAACTGGGTGCGAAGGTACTCCTCGTTGACCTTGACCCGCAAGGCAACTCATCAACAGGTCTCGGAATCCTGCAGGAACGCCGAACCCGGACCAGCTATGACCTTTTGATGGAGAATGCGGATCTTGAGGACGTGGTCATGGAGACGAACGTCCGGAATCTCTGGATATCCGCAGCCAACTCGGATCTTTCCTCCGCTGACCTTGAACTGTTCTCAACGGAAAAGCGGAGCTATCTGTTGCGTGACGCGCTCCGGCGACCAAACCCTTCTCCACTGGGTATTGACCTGGTTCTGATTGATTGTCCGCCATCGCTGAATCTCCTTACGGTCAATGCGCTCGTTGCCTGCGACTCAGTGCTGGTCCCCCTGCAGGCCGAGTTTTTTGCGCTTGAGGGGCTTTCCCAGCTGATGATGTCCATCCGGGAAATACGACAGTCGGCAAACCCCGACCTGCGTATCGAAGGGGTTTTGATGACAATGGTCGATGGCCGTAACAACCTTTCGCAACTGGTGGAGGCCGATGCGCGCGCGACCTTGGGCGGTCTTGTTTTTCAGTCAGTCATTCCACGGAACGTGCGGGTCAGCGAGGCCCCGTCTTATTCCCAGCCGGTTCTGACCTATGACGCGCAGTCCAAGGGGGCAGAAGCCTATCGGAATCTGGCGCAAGAGGTCGGAAAGCGATACGGGTTTGGTCTATCTGTCACGAAGGAGCAGGTCTGATGGACAAGAAAACGGAACGTCGCGGTTTGGGTCGCGGTCTATCGGCCCTGATGGCGGACATTGGTCTGCCGACCGATTCGGGTGTCGCTGACCCCGATCTGCGTCCCGGAGTGACAAAGCTGCCGGTCGAATCGATCCATCCCAACATCGACCAGCCCCGCCGCGCCTTCAATCATCTGGCGCTGGAGGATCTCGCTGCCTCGATCCGCGCCAAAGGTGTTTTGCAGCCCTTGATTGTCAGGCATTCTCCGAGGGTTGAGGGGCAGTATGAAATAGTGGCGGGAGAGCGCCGCTGGCGTGCCTCGCAGATCGCACAACTGCATGAAATCCCGGTTCTGGTGCGTGATTTTGACGATACCGAAGTTCTCGAAGTGGCCATCATCGAGAATATACAGCGGGAAGATCTGAATCCGATCGAGGAAGCCTCTGGCTACCGACAGCTGATGGACCGTTTTGGCCACACGCAAGAAAAGCTGGCGGAAGCCTTGTCAAAGAGCCGGAGCCACATTGCGAATGTCCTGCGATTGCTCAACCTCCCTGAGGAAGTCCAGTCCTATCTGCGAGAAGGCAAGCTGACCGCGGGCCATGCCCGGGCTCTCATAACGGCAGCAGACCCCTCGAAACTGGCGCGGGAGGTTCTTGCGAAGGGCTATTCTGTCCGGCAAACGGAATCCCTGGCGCGCTCGGCCGATCCGGATCGCCCCCGAAAACCCGGCACGCGTGAGGCGGGCGCCGAAAAGGACGCCGATACGCGCGCGCTGGAGGCGGATCTTTCAGCGAATCTGCGGATGGGAGTCACGATAAGACACGAACCGGGTGGTGAATCCGGCATTCTTTCAATTCGCTACAACAGCCTGCAGCAACTGGATGATCTGTGCAGGGCCCTATCGGGGCTTGAATCCGATCTGTCCTGAAGGTCAGCCCTGCAGCACTTTCGAAATGACCTGATTGAGGAGCAACCGTCCCTTCGGGGTGGTTGCCAGCCTTTCCTTGTTCATCACGACCAGGCCGAGGTCCAGTGCTTCAGCGATCCCGCTTGCGGAGAGGGCATGTGCATCCAACGCAGCCAGTCGGGCAAGTGAGATACCTGTCGTGAGTCGAAGCCCCATCATTACATATTCGGCAGCCTGATCTGCTGGCGAAAGGGCCTGACGTTGCTCCGCGCCCTCATGGTCGACGGCGTCCAGCCATGGTTTGGGTTGCCGGATCGATTCCGTCGCCCATCGTTGACCGGACCTGGTCAACCGCCCATGGGCCCCCGGACCAATACCGATATAGTCCCCGGCAGTCCAGTAGATGAGGTTGTGGCGTGACTCCTCGCCGGGCCGCGCGTGGTTTGATACCTCGTAGGCTTGAAGCCCCGCCTCTGCACAAAGAGCCTGCGTCATCTCGAACATGTCGACAGAAAGGCTTTCGTCCGGCAGGCCCCTCAAATGGCCACTTGCCTTGCGTTGGGCAAATACGGTCCCTTCCTCAATTGTAAGCTGGTATAGCGAAAGATGGTCCGGGCCCATCTCGAGCGCCCGGAGCAACTCCTGTCTCCATTGCGACAGGCTCTGGTCTTGCCGCGCGTAGATCAGATCAAAGCTGACCCGCGGGAAGATTGATCGAGCAAGACTAACTGCGTCATGAGCTTCTTTCGCCCCGTGCAGCCGCCCCAGACGCCGCAAGTCCTGATCATCGAGCGCCTGAACGCCGATAGAAACCCTGTCAATTCCCGCATTCCGATAGGCGCTGAATCTGGACGCATCAACTGCGCCGGGATTTGCTTCAAGCGTTATTTCGCAATCATTGGAGAGCGTCCAGGTGCCTCTTATGGCCGCCATGATCCGGTCAACGGTCTCAGCCTCCATGAGCGATGGCGTCCCACCCCCAAAGTAGACCGATCCAAGGATCCGCCCCTCGGTGTCCTCGCCAAGCCGTCGGATCTCCGCAAGGTAGCGATCCGCCCACCGCCCCTGGTCGACCGGCTTGGCAACATGGCTGTTGAAATCGCAATATGGGCATTTCGAAAGGCAGAAAGGCCAATGAACATAGAGCGCAAAGCCACTGTTCCGCCAATCCTCGGTCAAGGTCTGGTCCGGGCCATCGGCTGATCTCGGGGAATGTTTCACGTGAAGCAATTGTCCGCCAACTGCCTGAATGCGCGATATCGGTGACTGAGCCGGTTCTTTTCCCAGCGATCCATTTCGCCAAATGTCACGTCATAACCGTCCGGCACGAACATCGGGTCATACCCATGCCCCAGAGCGCCCCGCGGCGGCCAGATCAGCGATCCGGGGGCTGACCCCTCGAAAACCTCATCATGCCCGTCGGGCCAGGCCAGAACGAGAGCGGAGCGAAATTCAGCGCGTCGCGGATGGTTGGTGCCAATGCCTTCCATGGCCGCCCAGGTCCGCTCCATCGCCCGCTGAAAGCACCGCCCTCCCGGGCCCTCGGCCCAGTCGGCAGTCCGCACCCCGGGTTCTCCACCCAGCGACTCGACGCAAAGGCCGGAATCATCTGCCAGGGATGGAAGCCCTGTCGCGCCGGCCGCCGCATGCGCCTTGATCCGGGCGTTCCCAATGAAGCTGTCCTCAGTTTCCGGCGGCTCAGGCAGGCCAAGTTGCCCGGCAGACACAACCTCTATCCGGAAGTCTGCCAGCAGATCCGCAACCTCGTCCAGCTTTCCGGCGTTGTGGGTGGCGACGAGGAGCTTCGAACCAGAAAACCTCCGCACCATCTAGGTCACCGCCTCATTCTGAGCCAGCACCAGCGCAGCGCACCCTGCTTCTGCAAGACCGAGCAGGCTATCCATTTCCGGACGGGAAAATGTGGACCCTTCGGACGTCATCTGAACCTCGATCAGTTTTCCCTGACCGGTCATCACGAAATTCCCATCAACTCCGGCAACAGAATCTTCTGCATAGTCCAGGTCAAGAACCGGCTGACCTGCGTAAAGACCGCATGAAACCGCAACGACATGGTCCATGATCGGATCAACGGTCAATACACCTGCCGCCATCAGTTTTGTGACCGCGAGCCTGAGCGCGACCCATCCGCCGGTGATCGACGCACAGCGTGTGCCACCATCAGCCTGCAAGACATCGCAGTCCACAACAATCTGACGCTCTCCAAGCGCCCGACGGTCAACGCCGGCACGCAGGGAGCGCCCGATCAGGCGCTGAATCTCCTGCGTGCGCCCGCTCTGCTTGCCCTGTGCCGCCTCGCGCCGGTTCCTGCTATGTGTTGCGCGCGGCAGCATTCCATACTCTGCCGTCACCCAGCCCAGTCCGGTATTCCGAAGGAACGCCGGCGGCTTGTCTTCCATGCTTGCCGAACAGAGAACATGCGTGTCCCCCATACGGATCAGGCAGGAACCCTCCGCATGGCGCATTGGCGATGGTTCGATCACAACGGACCGCAGATCTTCCAGGTTACGTCCAGAGGGGCGCATTCAGGTTCCTTTCACTTTCGCCCCAGTTATCCGCCGCCCTCCATCCGATGCAACCCTCATTGACGAAACCGAAGAACGGCCCTTAATATCCCCAGCCCCGCGAGAGATGGACCATGACCGATCACTCCACAATTCTGGCCGAACTGAATGATCGTTCGAAGGAGGTTTTCCGACGCGTTGTCGAGGGTTATCTGCACTCCGGTGATCCTGTCGGATCCCGCAGCCTGACCCGAACAATGTCAGAAAAAGTCAGTGCGGCGACAATTCGAAATGTCATGCAAGATCTTGAATTCATGGGGCTTCTGGGAAGTCCGCATATATCGGCCGGGCGCGTCCCCACCCAGATGGGCCTGCGGATGTTCATCGACGGGCTGCTCGAAATCGGCTCTGTCGACACGCAGGACCGAGAAAAGATCGACGCAACACTCACCACGGAGGGTCACGATGTTGCCAGTCTCCTTGATCGCGTGGGGTCCGCCCTCTCCGGGCTTACGCAGGGCGCAAGCCTGGTTCTCGCCCCGAAGTATGAAGCTCCGATCCGCCATATCGAGTTTGTGGCCCTTGCGCCTGACCGGGCACTGGTCGTGCTTGTCTTCGCGGATGGGCATGTCGAGAATCGTGTTTTCTCGCCGCCGCCGGGCCAGACACCCTCCTCGATGCGGGAAGCCGGCAATTTTCTGAACGCGCTTGCCAGCGGCAAGACGATTACCGAACTTCGCCAGGTCCTGCAGACAGAGATCCACCAGCGCCGCCAGGAAATCGACAGCCTGGCCCGGGAGCTGGTTGAAGGCGGCGTCGCACTTTGGGAGAATCCCGGCGAATCCGGCGAACGCCTGCTGGTGCGCGGTCGGTCGAACCTTCTTGAAGGAACGACCGAGGCCGAAGACCTCGAACGCATCCGCAGGCTGTTCGACGACCTTGAACGCAAGCGGGACATCGCCGAGTTTCTGGAACTCACCGAAACCGGCGAGGGTGTGCGAATTTTTATTGGCTCCGAGAACAAGCTTTTCTCACTTTCGGGTTCCTCTCTGGTGGTCTCTCCCTATATGAACGCAGATCGAAAGATCATCGGTGCCGTCGGTGTGATCGGACCGACCCGGTTGAATTATGGCCGGATCGTTCCCATCGTTGACTATACGGCGCAGCTCGTCGGACGCCTCTTGTCCGATCGGGCTAAGGGGTGATTGCGGAACAGACTGATATGAGGAAAGACCAGATGGCGCAGGATCAGGCAACGGACTTCCACGAAACGGACCCCCTCGCGGAAGACCCGTCGCAAACCGGTTTCGACCACGCTGCCGAGATCGAGGCGTTGCGCGCCGAGCGCGATGATATGCGCGACCGTTTCATGCGGGCGCTTGCGGATGCGGAAAACAGCCGCAAGCGGGGGGAGCGTGACCGCCGCGAAGCCGAACAATATGGCAGCTCGAAACTCGCCCGCGATATTCTGCCGGTCTACGACAACCTCCGCCGCGCGCTCGACGCGGCGACGGAGGATCAGAGAGGCCAGGCCGCCGCCTTGATCGAAGGGGTGGAGCTGACGCTGCGCGAACTGATGAATGTCATGTCAAAACATGGCATTACCCTGATTGCACCCGAAACCGGAGATCTGTTCGACCCCCAGCTTCATCAGGCCATGTTCGAAGCGCCGCTTCCCGGAACAAAGGCGGGCCAGATCATTCAGGTCATGACGGAGGGCTTCTTGCTGCACGACAGGCTTCTTCGCCCGGCGCAGGTCGGCGTTTCCTCGACCCCGGCATCCTGACCGACACTACAGGACGGGCGCCCCGCCGGATGGGGCGTCCTCACTCCGGCATTTCGCCTTTCAGTTCGTAAATCAACCGAAGGGCCTCCAGCGGGGACAGTTGGTCCGGCAGGATGTTCCGCAATCGAGCCTCGACGGCCGAGGGCTTCGTGTTCTGCGCCCTTGGCATGGAGGGTGCCGCGCGAAACAGCGGCAAGTCGTCAATCAGCGCGTTCTGCTTTCCCGCGCCGCTGCGCTCACCTGATTCCAGCGCCTCCAGCACCGTCCGCGCCCGCTCGATCACCGCGTCAGGCAATCCGGCCAGCTTCGCCACCTGCACGCCATAGCTCCGGTCAGCGGCGCCCTTGCGGATCTCGTGCAGAAAGATCACGTCGCCCTCCCATTCCTTCACGCTGACGGTCGCATTTTCCACGCCTGCCAGCTTTGCCGCCAGCGCCGTCATCTCATGGTAATGCGTGGCGAACAGGGCGCGGCAGCGGTTCACGTCGTGCAGGTATTCCAGCGTCGCCCAGGCAATCGACAGCCCATCCCAGGTTGCCGTGCCCCGACCGATCTCGTCAAGGATCACCAATGCCCGATCATCCGCCTGATGCAGGATCGCGGCTGTTTCGACCATTTCCACCATGAAGGTGGATCGTCCTCTTGCCAGGTCGTCCGAGGCACCGACCCGGCTGAAAAGCTGACTGACAAGGCCAATATGCGCCTCCGAGGCCGGAACGAAGGATCCGGCCTGCGCCAGAAGCGCGATCAGCGCGTTCTGTCGCAGGAAGGTCGATTTTCCCGCCATGTTCGGCCCGGTCAGCAACCAGACCGAGGCCGTGTCGGTGGCGCTCAGATCGCAGTCATTGGCAACGAAGCTCCCCCCCTGGCGCTGCAACGCACGCTCGACAACCGGGTGTCGCCCGCCCTCGATGCGGAAGGACCGGCTCCTGTCCACGGTCGGCTCGGTCCAGTTCTCGCTCACCGCCAGATCTGCAAGTGCCGCCGCGAGGTCGATCTCGGCCAGCGCGCGCGCGGTCTGGGCCAGCGCCGCCGACTGTTCCAGAACGCGGTCCCGAAGCGACAGAAAGTGGCGCTTCTCGATCTCCTGTGCGTGATTGCCCGCGTTGAGGATCCGGGTCTCGATCTCTGACAATGCAACGGTGGTGAACCGCACCTGGCCCGCCGTGGTCTGGCGGTGGATGAATGTCTCCGAGAGCGGCGGCGACAGCATCCGTTCGGCATGGGTGCTGGTCACATCGACGAAATAGCCCAACACATTGTTGTGTTTGATCTTCAGGCTGGCGATGCCGGTCTGCGTTGCGAACTCCGCCTGCATCGCGGCGATCACGCCGCGCCCCTCGTCGCGCAGATGCCGCACTTCGTCCAGTTCCGCATCGAACCCGGTCGCGATGAATCCGCCATCCCGCACCAGAAGGGGCGGCTCCGCCACAAGCGCACGGTCCAGCAGATCCGCCAGCACCTCCTGACCCACAAGATCGCGCGCTGAACCTGCAAGGGCCTCCGGCAGATCCCCGGCCAGGACGGCGGCGACGGTTCTGGCGGCCGCAAGCGCCCCCCGAATCGCCGTCAGGTCGCGCGGCCCGCCCCGGTCGAGCGCCAGCCGTGACAGCGCCCGGTCGATATCCGCCGCTCGTCGCAGAATCTCGCGCAGATCGCTGCGGATCCGGCTCTGTTCCGCCAGAAACCGCAGGGATTCCAGTCGCCCCCGGATCACCTCGACATCCCGCGACGGCGCCGACAAGCGGCGTTCCAGCAGGCGGCCGCCGCCGCCGGTCAGGGTCCGGTCCACTGCTGCCAGCAGTGATCCCTCGCGCCCGCCCGACAGGCTCGCCGTTATCTCCAGATTGCGCCGGGTTGCCGCATCAATCTGCATCACCCCGCCCGGCATTTCCCGCTGTGGCGGTTGCAACAGGGGCAGATTGCCGCGCTGGGTCAGGTCGAGATAGTCGATCAGCGCGCCCATGGCCGAAACCTCGGCCCGCCCGAAGGCCCCGAACCCGGCCAGCGACCCGACGCCGAACAGCGCGCAGAGCCTCTTTTCCGCACCGGCGCTGTCAAAACTCGACCGGGCGAGCGGCGTCACGGCCATCTCTCCCTCGGGCCTCACGGCACCCTCTGCAACCAGAACCTCCCGCGGTGCCAGTCGCGCTAGTTCCATCGCAAGGCGCGGCGGCGGGCAGGGCATCACCCGCAACTCGCCTGTGGAAATATCGCACCAGGCCAGCGCAGAATCGTCTCTGACCTCGCCATAAGCGGCCAGAAAATTGTTCCGCCGCGCGTCCAGCAGCGTGTCCTCGGTCAGCGTTCCCGGCGTGACCAACCGCACGACATCGCGCGCCACCACCGATTTCGACCCGCGCTTCTTCGCCTCTGCCGGATCTTCCATCTGTTCTGCGATGGCAACGCGGAACCCCTTGCGGATCAGCGTCAGCAGGTAGCCTTCGGCTGAATGAACCGGCACGCCGCACATGGCAATATCGGCGCCCAGATGCTTGCCGCGCTTGGTCAGCGCAATGTCCAGCGCCTCTGCCGCCGCAATCGCGTCGTCAAAGAACATCTCGTAGAAATCGCCCATCCGGTAGAACAGCAGCGCTTCGCGGTAGCGCGCCTTGATCTCCAGATACTGCGCCATCATCGGCGTCACATTGTCGTCGGACATATGCCCCCCTGCCTGTCGCAGCCGACCCTACAAAACCGATCCGGCCCCGAAAAGCGGCAAATCCGTTGTGAAGGCCTGCGCAGGCGGTTATCAACCATGGGCCAAAGGGAGGCCGCCCATGTCCAGGAACAAGATCACTGCCGAAGAGGCGCTCGCCTATCACCTCGAGCCGCGCCCCGGAAAATACGAGATCGTCGCATCCACCCCGATGGCCACGCAGCGCGACCTTTCCCTGGCCTATTCCCCCGGCGTTGCGGTGCCGGTTCAGGCCATCGCGGATGCGCCCGAAACCGCCTATGACTACACGGTCAAGGGCAATATGGTGGCTGTCATCTCCAACGGCACCGCGATCCTCGGCATGGGCAATCTCGGCGCGCTGGCCTCCAAGCCGGTGATGGAAGGCAAGGCGGTGCTGTTCAAGCGTTTCGCCGATGTGAACGCCATCGACATCGAGCTGGATACCGAAGACCCCGACGAGATCATCAAGGCGGTCTCGCTGATGGGCCCGACCTTCGGCGGCATCAATCTGGAGGACATCAAGGCTCCGGAATGTTTCATCATCGAGTCGCGGCTCAAGGAAATCATGGACATTCCGGTTTTCCATGACGACCAGCATGGCACGGCCGTGATCTGCGCGGCGGGCCTCATCAACGCGCTGGAAATGACCGGCAAGCGGATCGAGGAGGTGCGGATCGTGCTGAACGGGGCGGGGGCGGCGGGCATCGCCTGTCTGGAGCTTTTGAAATCCATGGGGGCCAGGCCCGACAACTGCATCATGTGTGACACCAAGGGCGTGGTCTGGCAGGGCCGGACCGAGGGCATGAACCAGTGGAAATCCGCCCATGCCGCGAAAACCGACCTGCGCACGCTGGAAGAGGCGATGGCAGGTGCGGATGTGTTCCTCGGCGTTTCCGCCAAGGGCGCGGTGACGCAGGACATGGTCGCCTCCATGGCCGAAAACCCCGTCATCTTCGCCATGGCCAACCCCGACCCGGAAATCACCCCGGAAGATGCCCATGCCGTGCGCCCCGACGCCATTGTCGCCACCGGGCGCTCCGATTACCCCAATCAGGTCAACAACGTCCTCGGCTTTCCCTATCTCTTCCGTGGGGCGCTCGACATCCATGCCCGCGCGATCAATGACGAGATGAAGATCGCCTGCGCCGAGGCGCTGGCAAAGCTCGCGCGCGAGGATGTGCCGGACGAGGTCGCCATGGCCTATGGCCGCAAATTGTCTTTCGGGCGCGACTATATCATTCCGACGCCCTTTGATCCGCGCCTGATCCATGTGATCCCGCCTGCGGTCGCCAAGGCGGGCATGGATACAGGTGTCGCCCGTCGCCCCATCGTGGACATGGCCGCTTACACGCTTGCGCTCAAAAGCCGGATGGATCCGACCGCCTCGATCCTGCAAGGCGTCCATGCCCGCGCCCGGCAGGCACAAGCGCGCATGATCTTTGCCGAAGGCGACGACCCCCGCGTGTTGCGCGCTGCCGTGGCCTATCAGCGGGCCGGTCTGGGCAAGGCGCTGGTCGTTGGCCGTGAAGCGGATGTGCGTGAAAAGCTGGAGGCCGCAGGCCTGTCCGACGCCGTGCGGGAACTGGAAGTGGTGAACGCCGCCAACACCCGCCATCTGGAAACCTATCGCGAGTTTCTCTATTCCCGCCTTCAGCGCGAAGGGTTCGATCGGCAGGACATCCACCGCCTTGCGGCCCGCGACCGGCATGTGTTTTCGGCCCTGATGCTCGCCCATGGCCATGGCGACGGGCTGGTGACGGGGGCGACGCGCAAATCCTCGCAGATCCTGAGCCTGATCAACCATGTCTTTGACGCCCGCGCCGAACATGGCGCGGTCGGTGTCACGGCGCTTCTGCACAAGGGCCGGATCGTGTTCATCGCGGATAC
>JBKBNP010000059.1:0-23190 GCA_046295215.1 Pseudorhodobacter sp.
TTGTTGTACGCGGGCCAGTTCAGCGTCTTGTAGGTCGGTGTGTTCGGTCTGCTCATGGCCTCCAGCTATCACGCTGGATTCACAAGATGAATCCCTCACAGGATTTGTGCAACAAAGCCTCGTGGGTGTCTTCGCCGGAAGAGCGGAGGATTTGGGGGGGTGAGATCAAAGAAATCAATATATTTGCGTATGAGTTGCGCGCGTCGCTTGCATCATGCGGTCTGGCGCGGGACTGCACGCCGTTCGTCGACCGACTTGCGCCTTGCTCCGCAGGGTCGGGAGACTGAAAACTGCCGCGCGGATTCCATTGGTGCGGCCTTCGAGGATACTGAAGATCATCCCGCCCATTCCGGCACCGGCCCCGATTTTTTTGTTGTGTCGCGCTGAAGGTTCATGCAATTTTTACAAATTGATTTTTCTGGACTCGCATTCCCCTCGGGTTCTCCGGACAGATGCCTCCACCTCCCCCATAGCTTGCCTGCAAAACCATCCTGCACATCCCATTTAGAACAGGACCAGCCCCATGACCCAGATTGATGCAAGTGCGCTTTCCTTCAACCTCTCGATGATCGACACCGACGATGTTGCCTTCAATCTCGGGACGGCGACGCCGTTCAGCTATTCCTGGCAGTCGGAACGTCCCTATCGGATCACGGCGATCAGTTATCTCGGCGACATCACAGTCGGGCTGGGCGGCACGGTCCACGCGATCAACATCCTCGGGAACGGCTACGAGCCGGGCCTGTCGATCATCGGCCTCGACGCTGAACTCGCCACATTTATCGATCAGGGCAATGACAGCATCAACCTGTCGAAGTTCTGGGATGGGGTGCTGGCGGGTGAGACGACCTTCATCCTGCCCAGCCAGCTTGTCAGCATCGGGTTCATGGGCGATTTCGTGCGGGTAAGCACCGGGCAGACGCGCGCGGGGGCAGCCGACACCTTCACCGGTTCGGTCCAGTCGGGCGGATTCCTGTCAGGTGATGCGGCCTTCGTGGATATCGGCGGCACGCTGCATGGCGGAGATGATGTGTTCATCAACACCTTCGTTGATGTCCTCGCCGGGGATGCAACCAATACGTTCGCAGACAATATCGGGGCCGGCACCGTTCATGGTGGGGATGATACGTTCCTCCTGGAGGCGCCAGATTTGCTTCTGTCAATCGGGCTGACCTATGTGATGGGCGACACCAACACGACATCGGGCACGGTTTACGGCGGCGATGACACATTCACGATCCGAAATCTTGCGGGCATCTCGATCCTGGCCGGCGACACGTTGCAATCCTTCGGCAACCTTTTTGGCGGCAACGATACGATCCTGATCGAATCCACCTTGCCCGAGGCAGGGCACCTTTATGACTTCCCCATCTATTCCTACGTCCTCGGTGAAACCTACAACCTGTCGCAAAACAATTCCAATGTGGCGGTCTTTCAGGCGGTGGGGGGGAACGACACCCTTGTGGTGAACGACGTCAACGTCATTTACATTTCGGGGGATTACTACGCCGCCGACCTGCGAAATGGCACCGTTTCGGGGGGAAACGATATCATCACAGCCGGAACGCAGGTCGCAGCCCGCGATGACTATGGCTACGCACGCTTTGCTCCAGCCCTGACCTATGTGACCGGCGACGTCTATATTCTGAACATGCTCGCCCCCTCCGGGGCGGGGCAGGTTGCGAATTTCCATGGTGGCGACGACATCATCACCCTGACAGATGTCAGGTTTTCTGTCCTCATGGGCGATGGTGGTTTTGTGAACTTTGCTTCGGATGCTGTGGGTCAGGTGACGGGCGGGGATGATGCCATCACCATCCGCTACACCAATAACAATGTCATCTATGCGCCCGGCTCTCTCGCCGGGGATTACACCTCCGTCACCCTTTCAGGGTCCAATGCGACCTATGGCGATGATGTGATCGACATCGACATGCGGGGGTCCATCTCCGGTGGGTTCAGCGTCTTTGGCGACACGAACATGACCTTTGGCAGCGGCACCACCAATGTCATCACCTTCGGCGATGACCGGATCACCTTCCGTGGCACCACGGGCCAGGGCATGACGCTTCAGGGCGATGGTGGGCTGGACCTGACCGGGGCGTCGAACGCCGTGATCCGGTTCGGCAATGACACGATCATCGGCGGGGACGGCAATGATGTGATCTACGGCGAAGGGGCGTTCATCACTGTCGGCACCGGCGCGACCATCACAGGCGGCAACGATGTGCTGGACGGCGGGCTTGGCAATGACACGCTTTTCGGCGGCTGGGGCAACAACACCGCTGCCTTCTCCTCGGTCAACCGGGCGGTCATGGTCTTTCTTGACGGAATCCCCGGGTTTGATCCGCTCAACCCCGTCCATGCCATCGGGCAGGGCTGGGACCAGTTCCACGACATCCACAACGTGATCGGATCCTCCCGGGCCGACATCATCGTCGGTGATGCCGGGGCGAACCGGCTGGAGGGCGGCAATGGCAATGATTCCCTCCGGGGCGGCGACGGGGCGGACACGATCTATGGCGGGTCGAACAACGACCTGATCCATGGCGATGACGGCGACGACCTGCTGTTCGGAGATGGCAGTTCCGACACGATCTATGGCGGCAACGGCAATGACACCATCGATGGCGGCGGGTCGGCCGATACGCTCTATGGCGACGCAGGAGCGGATCTGATCTATGGCGACAGCAACAACGACCTGATCTTTGGCGGCACCGAGAATGACACGATCTACGGCGGCACGGGCCGGGACACGATCTATGGCGGCGCGAACAGGGATCTGATCTACGGCGATGACGGCGACGACCTGCTGTATGGGGATGGCAGTTCGGACACGATCTATGGCGGGCTCGGCAATGATACCATCGACGGCGGCGGGTCGGCCGACACGCTTTATGGTGGCGACGGCGCGGACATGATCTTTGGCGACACCAACAACGACCTGATCTATGGCGGCGCGGACAATGACACGATCTATGGTGGCACGGGCGGCGACGAGCTTTATGGCGATCAGGGGGCGGACCTGATCCTTGGCGAAAGCGGTGCAGACCTGATCTATGGCGGCACCGAGAATGACACCATATTCGGTGGCGCGGACAATGACACCATCTATGGCGGATCGCACAACGACCTGATCTATGGCGATGACGGCGATGACATGCTGTTCGGGGATGGCAGTTCGGACACGATCTATGGCGGCAACGGCAATGACACGATCGACGGCGGCGGCTCGGCCGACACGCTGTATGGCGGCGCGGGGGCGGACCTGATCTTTGGCGACACCAACAACGACCTGATCTTTGGTGGCGCGGACAATGACACGATCTATGGCGGCACCGGCAATGACACGATCTATGGCGGTGCCGGCACCGACCTGATGTTCGGCGGGGCGGGCAGCGATACATTCGTGTTCCTGTCGGCCTCTGAAAGCCCGAGCAGCAGCGCGCGCAGCACGATCGGCGATTTCGAGGTTGGCGTGGACAAGATCGACCTCTCCGCCATGGGTCCGGGCCTTGTCTATATCGGTCTCGGCAGCTACTCGGGCACGGCGGGCGAGGTGCGCTACAACGGCACCATCGGGCGGCTCTATGTCGATCTTGACGGCGACGGCATCTCGGATTTTGCGGTCAATCTGACGGGCCTGCCGGTTCTCACGGTCAACGACCTGATCCTGTAACGGCATCCGGGCGACATCCGGACCCGACCTCCCGCGCCGCATCATCGCGGCGCGGGGGGTCGCATGCCTGCCGCGTGGCAGGGTCCGGGAGGGGGCGCGCCGCTTGCTGTGCTGGCGGGCGCCGTGAAGGCCCGGGATAGCAGCGCCGCGATACCTTTCGTGCCACGGCGAACCGCCAACGCGCCTGACCGTCATCAAAACTTCACTGGATCGCCTCTTATATTTCCTGTATTCCGGAAATATGGAACATGATCGCGCCACAGCCGCTTTTGCAACGCTCGGACATCCGGGTCGGCTGGCGGTCTTTCGCCTGCTCATGCGTTTTGCCCCGCGGGGTGTGCGCCCGACCGAGATTGCCGCGGCGCTGGCGCTGAAACAGAACACGCTGTCGCATCACCTCGCGGACCTCGTGGCTTGCGGCCTCCTGCAGGTCGACCGGCAGGGCCGGTCCCTGTTCTATTCGGTCGATCTGGAGGTTGCGGAGGGGCTGATCGGCTATCTCGCGCTCGATGTCGGCCGGGCCCGCCCCGAACTTCTTGCCCCCTTTCTTTCCCCTCAACAGGACAGTCCCATGCCCGCCACCGGTTTCGACGTGCTTTTCATCTGCTCGGGCAACTCCGCCCGGTCGATCTTTGCCGAGGCGCTCCTGCGCGATCTGGGCAACGGAAAATTCCGGGCGTTTTCGGCCGGAACGCGCCCCAACTCGACCTTGAACCCCTTCGCGCTGGATATTCTCGCGCGCAACGGCCACGAAATCGACGGATTGCGGTCCAAGCATATCTCCGAATTCCAGACGCCCGGGTCCTCCGCGATGGATTTCGTGTTCACCGTCTGCGATGCGGCGGCGGCCGAGGAATGTCCGCCGTGGCCGGGCCAGCCGATCACCGGCCACTGGGGCCTGCCCGACCCGGTGAAAGCCACGGGCACCGACGCGGAAAAGGCGCTGGCCTTCGCCCGGACCTATGCCGCATTGCGCCGCCGGATCGCGGCTTTCGTCGAACTTCCCTTCGACAACCTGAGCCGGATGTCCCTGCAAACCCGCGTTGATGCCATTGGCACCGACAGCCCCGAGAAGGACTGATCCCGATGCCCCGTATTCTTGTGAATGGCCTTGGCCGGATCGGAAAGCTTGCCCTGCGCGATCTGATCGACAGCGGCGCCGGTGGCGACATCGTATTGTTGAACGATCCTGTGGGGGATGCCGAACAGCATGCGCTGCTGATGGAGTTCGACTCCGTCCATGGGCGCTGGCGGACGCCGGTCGACCATGCCGATGGCGCGCTGGTGCTGAATGGCCGGACCGTCCGGCTGACGCATGAAAAGACCATCGAGGCGCTGCCGCTCGCGGAAATGGGCGTCGATCTGGTGATCGACTGCACCGGTGTCTTCAAGACCGCCGCGAAGGTTGCGCCCTACTTCGCCGCCGGGGTGACGAAGGTCATCGTCAGCGCGCCGGTCAAGGATGGCGGGGCGCTCAACCTTGTCTACGGGGTCAACCATCACCTCTATGATGGCTCGCAGAACCTGATAACCGCCGCGTCCTGCACGACGAACTGCCTCGCGCCCGTGGTGAAGGTGATCCACGAAAGCCTCGGCATCCGGCACGGGTCCATCACCACGATCCATGATGTGACCAACACGCAAACCATCGTGGACCGCCCGGCAAAGGACATGCGGCGCGCGCGTTCGGCGTTGATGAACCTGATCCCCACCACTACCGGCAGCGCCACGGCGATCACGCTGATCTATCCCGAACTCAAGGGCAAGCTGAACGGCCATGCAGTGCGCGTGCCGCTGCTGAACGCCTCCCTGACCGATTGCGTTTTCGAGGTGGAGCGGGCGACCACGGCGGAGGAGGTCAATGCCCTGTTTGCCGCTGCCGCCGCCGGTTCGCTGCAAGGCATCCTCGGCTTCGAGACCCGGCCGCTGGTGTCTTGCGACTACACCAACGATCCGCGATCCGCGATTGTCGACGGGCTCTCCACCATGGTCATCAACGGGACGCAGGTGAAGATCTACGCCTGGTATGACAATGAATGGGGCTATTCCTGCCGTCTCGCGGATATCGCACGCATGGTCGCGGGGATGATGTGAGCGCCGCCGCTACTCCGGCCCTGCCGCCGCCGAATCCGCTGCGGGCCTATATGGCCGTGACGGCGGCCTATTGGGCCTTCATGCTGTCGGATGGCGCCCTGCGGATGCTGGTGCTTTTGCACTTCAACGCGCTGGGCTTTTCGCCGGTGCAACTGGCCTGGCTGTTCCTGCTTTACGAGGTGGCGGGCATCGTCACCAACCTTGCCGCCGGATGGCTTGCGGCCCGCTTTGGCCTCGCGGCAACGCTCTATGGCGGGCTGGCGCTTCAGATCGGCGCGCTTGTGGCGCTCGCGCAACTGGACCCCGCCTGGTCAATCGCGGCCTCCGTGGCCTTCGTGATGGCGGTTCAAGGCGTGTCGGGCGTGGCCAAGGATCTGGCCAAGATGTCGTCGAAATCCGCCGTGAAGCTGCTGGCCCCGCGCGAGAGTGGCGGATTGTTCCGCTGGGTCGCCTATCTGACGGGGTCCAAGAACGCGGTGAAGGGTGCGGGTTTCTTCCTTGGCGCGGCGCTTCTGGGGCTGGCGGGGTTTCAGGCGGCGGTCTGGGGGATGGCCGCTGTCCTCGCCGCCATCCTGATTGCGGTGGTGCTGTTCCTGCCCGCAGGCCTGCCGGGCCGGATGAAATCCGAGGATGGCTGGGGCGGCTGGCGTTCCAAGGATGCCCGCGTCAACCGCCTGTCGCTCGCCCGGATGTTCCTGTTCGGCGCACGTGATGTGTGGTTCGTGGTCGGCATCCCGATCTATTTTCAGGCCGTCCTGTCGGACGGCACGGCGGAAGGCCGACGCGAGGCGTTCTTTCTGGTCGGCGGCTTCATGGCGCTCTGGATCATCGCCTACGGCGCGGTCCAGGCCTTCGCCCCGCGCCTCCTTGGCGGCAAGACCCAATCCGAGGCGCAGATCACCGCCAAGGCGATCTTCTGGTCCGGCCTGCTGGTCCCCATCCCCTTCGCGCTCGCCGCCCTCGCCTATGCGGCGGGCGAGCCCGCCCCATGGCTCACCGCCACCCTGATCGCCGGGCTTTTGCTGTTCGGTTTCGTCTTTGCGGTCAATTCCTCGGTCCATTCCTACCTGATCCTCGCCTTCGGCGCGGCCGAGCGGATCACCCGCGACGTGGGGTTCTATTACATGGCCAATGCGGCGGGGCGGCTGATCGGGACGCTCCTGTCAGGGGTCAGCTATCAGCTGGGGGGCCTGCCGCTCTGTCTGTCCACGGCGGGCCTCATGGCGGTGGCAAGCTGGCTGGCCGCCCGCAGGCTCGCATCCGCATAAGGCCATATCCGGGTCGAAAGATCCTTGATTGCCAGGCAGGGCGGAGGCGCGCCGTCTCAGCCTTCGCTTCGGGGCCGCGGCGCATCGTCGGGCTGAAGCAGCCAGACCATTGCCCCTGCGATGGCCGCCAATGCGCAGGCAATCCCGAAGGCAATACTCGCCGCGACGGCAGAAGTCGCCCCGACCCCCATCAATGGCCAGAGTGCTGCGGCAGCACCTTCGCGCAGGCCCCAGCCATTGACCGTGACTGGAACCACCATCACGAGCAGGGTCAGCGGAATGAGGAAGGCCGCAGCAAAGGCGGGCAGATCGACGCCAACGGCGCGGGCAGCCGCCCAGAAGCCGAAGATGTTCAGGGCCAAGATCGCCAATGTCAGCCCAAGCTGCGCAGGCCAGACCGCAGCCCCCGTCCAGCTGCGGCGCAGGGCAGGGCCTGCCTCGGGCGCGAAACGGCGCAGCGCCAGAAGCCCCATCAGGCCAATCAGCCCCGCTCCGGCCAGCAGAAGCCCCCCCGGTTCCGGCCCGAGCCAGACCACGACCGCGCCCAGGGCCCAGAGCCCCAGCGCCACCTGTCCTGCCAGCCGCTCGATCACCACGCTTGCCGCAGCCCGCCGCCAGCCCTGCAAATGCCGCGCCCGCAGCGCGCGCGTCACGTCACCCAGCACGCCGCCGGGCAGGAAGGTGTTGGAAAACACTGCGAGCCCGTATTCCCCCAGCGCCCGGCGGCGCGGCAGGTCCATCCCCAGCGCCCGGGCCGTCACCTGCCAGCGCAGCGCCGACAACAGGATCTGGAGCGCCAGCGCCAGCGCCGCCAGCGCCAGCCAGCCGGGTGCGACGCCGCGCAGGCTCTGCCACAGGTCTTGCGGCGCGACCTGCCACATCACCAGCGCCAGCATCAGCACCGAAACCCCCAGCCGCCAGAACGGCGCGCGGTTCATCGCGATTGCAGGCTCAGCGACCGCAGGAAAAGATCGCGCAGCGCATCCTGCCGGATCGCGGGCAGGGCCGGGTCGGGCAGCATGCCCTCGGTCCAGCCCGCCCCGGAAAAGCGGTTCACCAGATCGGCCGGACCGATCACATGCACAGGCACATCCTGCCCCGGCACCCCCGCCACGAATTGCGCCGGTTCATGATCGCCCATCATGACGATCAGCGGCGGGCTTGCAGAATGGCGCGCGGCCCAGGCCCCGACCACCTGTAGGCTGTAATCGATGGCAAGACGGAACTGATCGCGCACCCGGTCATGGTCGCGCCAGACCACCTCGGGCGGATCGCCCGACAGCGCCATCGGGGTAAAGATCGTGCCATCGCCAATGTCCTCCCAGGCCACCAGATCCGGCACCGGCACCCAGGGCGCATGCGACGACACCAATGCCACCTGCACGACAAGCCCCGGCCGGCGGGTCCGGTCCCGCTCCAGCCGGTCGAGCGCGTGGAGGGTGAACTGGTCCGGCATCGTGACCCAGTTGAACGGCGCCCCCGCATAGCCCAGATCGGCGGCATTGTAGATCGCATCGAAGCCGAAAAACGCGCCTTCCGGCCAGGGAAAGACATGGGCGGGTTTGATTGCGACGGTGCGCAACCCCGCCTCCTTTGCAAAATGGAACAGCGTGCGGCGCGGGCTGGCCAGCAGCGCGCGATACCGTCCCTGCGTATCCAGCCAGAGACCCGAGGCCACCGATCCGTGCGCCAGCCAGCTTTGCCCGCCCGACATCGGTGCCGTGGCCCATCCCGATAGCATCGCCAGCCCGCGCGCCCGCAGGTCTGTCTCGATGCCGGACAGGGTGGTGGTATGGGTGGGGGCGTAAAGCGGGTTCGCGAAACTCGACCGGCCATAGCTTTCGACATAGATCAGCACGAGGTCGCGCCCCTCCAGCGCATCGAAATAGGGGCCAGCGTCCAGCATCGGGTCGCGGAGTGCCTCAAGGCGGAAGGCGGCGAGATCAGCCCGGGTCGTGCGGAACTGCTCGACCCGTTCCAGCCCGACGCGGGCGGTGAAGGCAGCACCCGGCAAGGCCCGCGCCAGGGCAGGGGGCAGCGCCCAGGCGCGCCTTGCCTGCCCGACCTCGGCCACCGCCACCGTGGTGAAGGGGATCAGCGCCAGCGCGGCCAGCATCCGTCCCCGCCCGCCCAAGGGGACCGCCGCCCAGAACCGCAGCGCCCACCAGAGCGATGCCCCGAGCGCCACCAGTCCCGCCACCGCCGCGAGCCCCGCCGCCAGCGCCAGCGGCAGGCCGATACTGCCCCGGAGCAGCGTCCAGCCCGCATGGGCAAGGTTGAGATCCACCGCGAGGTTGAAGCCGCGGTTGAAGGCAATGAAGGTGCCGAGATCGGCCAGTTTCAACAGAGCGATCAGGCCGAGCGCCCCGACCAGCGCCAGACGCAGCACAAAGCCCGGCCAGGACAGACCCAGCGCCAGCAGGGCCGCGATCAGCACCGGCAATTCCAGCGGAAAGACCGCAAGCGCGCCCCATGTCATCGCGGCGGGATGATTGGGCTGGATCAGCACCAGGTAGAGCAGGGCCGTGGCCACCAGACAAGGCGCGATCCTCATGCCATGATCCTCATGACGGGCGCTCATGGGTGCGGGCGCCCCTGCCGGATCTGCCAGCGGATGTCGACGGCGAAGGACAGCGCCACCCCCGCCAGCAGCAGGCCCGCGACGGCCGTCGATGCCGGTGGCGGCAGAACCGGTGCCAGCACCGCCACCTGTCCCGCCATCTGCAACCCGGCCGTGAACCGGCGGCGGCGCGAGGGTGGCAGCGGGCGGCGCAGCGCGGGCCAGAGTGTTGCGGCCGCCAGATAGAGCGGGCGCAGGAGGCCCAGCAGCACGAACCACAGCCCCGCCTTGTCGGCCTGCCAGGCCAGAAGCGCCAGCACCAGTGCGAAGACCACATCCGTTTCCATGTCGAACCGTGCCCCGAAGCGCGAGGCCAGCCCCGACCGCCGCGCGGCCCAGCCATCCACCCCGTCCAGGGCGAGAAGCCCCGCCGCGACCACGGCGAGCGTCCAGCCCGTCTCGCCAAGCGGGGTGGCGAGCAGACCGGCCAGCGCCGCGATCCCCGCAGCGCGGGTCAGCGTGATTGCGTTGGCAAGGCCCAGCCGGTCATGCGGATGGAACTCCGTCCGCAACCCCCAGAGAACCGCCGCCCCGCCGAGCAGGCACAGGCCTCCCGCAAGAAACGCCGCGCGCCCGGCCCCCGCGCCTTCGGCCAGAAACCACGACGCCGCCATCGCAAGCGGCATCAGAACCGCCATCAGCCGCAGCGCCTGCCGGATCACGGCGGGCGGCCTGCGCCCATGGCCTGCGAGGCCGGGATGTTCGGTCACATCTTCCATACGCTCAAGGATAGGGCGGCGGCCCTTCTGTCAAACAGGGAATGTGCGAATCCGCTGACAGAGGGGCGAAATTCCGGTTATCCTGCTTGCCAGAGCCTGACCTGCACTATCTTCTCGGCGCAACCCGTCCAGCCCCGAGACTGTGCATGCCCGGCTGCTCCGTATGTTTTCCCAGACGATCCGCCTCGTGAACGTCACCTTACACCGACCGCTTTTCAACCAAGAGGTTCCCATGCCGCCCGCATCTGCAGAACGCCGGAAATACGCCCGGCTGACCCGATCCCTGCACTGGATTGTTGCGGTGATGGTGCTGGCGACCCTGCCCATCGGCTATTCCATGGTGCAGGAAGGTCTTGAGCGCCCGACGCAGAACCTTCTGTTCATCCTGCACAAGAATGGCGGGGTGATCCTGCTGGTGCTGGTGCTGATGCGCATTGCTTGGCGGCTGATGGTGCCGGCCCCGCCGATGCCCGCCCATATTCCGGGCTGGCAGGCAAAGGTGGCAAAGACCGTGCAGTTCGGCCTCTATACGCTGCTTCTGGTGATGACCATCAGCGGCTATGTCCGTGTCCGCGCGGGCGGCTTTCCCATCGAGATGCTGGACCCGCTGGGACTGCCGGGGTTCATCCCGCGCTCCGACGCTCTGGCGGCGACCGCCAAGGCGGTCCATGCCAATGCGCGCTTCCTGCTCGTGGGGTTGATGCTCCTGCATATCGCGGCGGGAATGAAGCATCTGCTGGCGCGGGATGGTATCTTCGGGCGCATCTGGCCGCCACTCGGGCGCTGATGGACCGCAGGCCGACATCGGTGCAAGGCATGTCCGGCAGGCTGTCGCGCGCAGGCTGGGCGCATCTCGGCCTGTCGCTGGCCGTCACCACCCTGCTGGTGGGGTTGCTGGCGCGGGGCCTTGCGCTGGAGGCAACGCAACCGCTGCTTGCCGGGGTCGTCCTGACGCTTTTTGCCATCAACACGCAGATGCTGGTGGTGGCGGCGCTGACCGCCCTCTGCGGGCTGCGCCGGGAGGCGGAGACCGACCGCCCTGTCGCGGGCCATCCCGCTCCGGGGCGCTGTGCCGTTCTCTGGCTGATCTGTGGCGAGCCTCCCGAGCCCCTTGCCACCCGCATCGAGAGGTTTCTGGAGGGGCTGGCGCAGACAGGTCAGGCGCGGGACTGCGATGTGTTCATCCTCTCGGACACGCAGGGGGCATCGGCACGCAGGGAAGAGGCCCGTGCCTTTGCCGGTCTGGCGCACCGCGTCACATATCGCAACCGGGCCGCACCCGAGGGCCGCAAACCCGGCAATCTGCGCGACTGGCTGGCGGACCGGGGGGCGGATTATGCCACCATGCTGATCCTTGATACCGACAGCGGGTTCAGCCCGGTGCGGCTTGCCGCGATGCGCGCGCGGATGGCGGCGGACCCGGCGCTGGGGCTGGTGCAGGCGGCCATCCGGCTGCGGCCCGCCGGGACACGCTTCGGCGTGATGCAGCGGCTTGCGGCGCGGCTTTCAGGACCGGTCTTTGCGCGGGGACTGGCAAGGCTCAGCGGCGATGCGGGGAATTACTGGGGCCATAACGCGCTCTTGCGGGTCGCGGCCTTCCGCGATGTGGCGCATCTGCCCGACCTGCCCGGCGCGCCGCCCTTCGGCGGCCCGGTGCTGAGCCATGATTTCATCGAGGCGGCCTTTCTGCGCCGCGCGGGCTGGAAGGTCGTGATCGCGCCCGAAAGCCGCGGCAGTTTCGAGGATGCGCCCGAAACCGTCGCCACCCATCTGCGCCGGGACCGGCGCTGGGCGCAGGGGAACCTCCAGCATCTGCGCCTGATCGGGGCGCGGGGCCTGCATCCGGCCAGCCGCCTGCATCTGCTGGCGGGCATCCAGTCCTACCTTTCGGCACCGATCTGGCTGGTTCTGGTGCTGCTGACCGGGTCCGGGGCGGTGCATGCGACCGCCGGGGTGATCTGGCCGCTGCTGGGGGTGCTGGGGCTTTTGCTCGCGCCCAAGGTGGCGGGGGTGATGGACCGCGCCGCCCCGCTGCGCAGCAGGCGCGCGCGGCGGGTTCTGTGGCGCGCCCTCTGGGCGGAACTGGGGCTGACGACGCTGTTCGCGCCGATCGGCATGATCCGGCGCAGCGGCTTTGTTCTGGCTGTTCTGGCGGGGCGGGATCATGGCTGGCAGCCTTCGGGGCAATCGCGCCCGGCGCCCCCCCGGCAAGGGCTGGGCGAGATGCTGGCGGGGGGCGCGGTCATCCTTGCCGTGACGCTGCCGCAACTGGCCATCAGCGGGGCGGATGCGGCATTCCTGTCCGCGCTGCTGGTCCTGCCGGTGGCGCTGCCGCTGCTGGCCGCCCCCCTGATCTGCCGCTGGTTCGACGCGCCCCGGCGCTTCGATCCGGTGGCCGCCTATTATGACGCCAACACGCGGCGGTTTCTGGCGCTGGGCGGAACAGGCCGGGCGTTGGCGATCCACCGCCCGCTCTGGGCCGATGGCGTGCGGACCCGCGAGGCGGCGGCAACCCATGTCAACCACCTGATCGCCGCCGAGGCGGAGGCCGCACTCGGCCGCGCCCCGCTGCGGGTCTGTGATCTGGGCTGCGGGGTGGGCGGCACGCTCTTTCACCTCGCACGGGTCTGGCCGGAGGCGGATCTCTGCGGCATCACCATCAGCGCCGAACAGGTGCGCATGGCCGATACCGAGGCCGAGGCGCGGGGACTCGGCGCGCGCTGCCGCTTCATCCGGTCGGATTTCACCCTGCCCATGACCCTGGCGCGCGCCGATCTGGTGATCGCGGTGGAATCGCATGTCCATGCGGCCACGGCGGCGGATTTCCTTCTGGCGGCGACCCGGCATCTGCGCCCCGGTGGGGTGCTGGTGATCGTCGATGACATGCTGGCCGCGCCGGAGGGCGACCTGCCCGCGCGGGATGCGGCGCGGATTGCAGAGTTTCGCCGGGGCTGGCGATTGGGGCATGTGCCGCATCCCGCAGGTCTGGCGGGTCTGGCCGGGCGCATGGGCCTTGACGCGCTTCGCGTTCAGGATCTGACGCCGCTCCTGCGGCTGAACCGCCTGCGCGACCGCGCCCTGCGGTTTGCGGGGCCGCTGGCAGATCGCGCGGGGCTCGCGGGCCGGCCGTTCTTTGACAACATGATCGGCGGAAATGCCCTGACCGAAAGCTATCGCGCCGGGGCGCTGCGCTACACGCTGATGGTGCTGCAAAGCCCCGCTTCCGCCGCCCGTCCCGCGCTCATGGACCGGCCCGAACCGCTCGGGGTCAGCGCATGATCTCGCGCCGGGGCCTGTTGCGCGCAAGCGTCGCGGTTCTGGCCGCCGGGCTTGCGCGCCCGGGTGCAGCCGGTGTGCCCGAGACGCCCGACGCGCTGATTGCCGCCGCAAGGACATTGACGCAGAGCCCCTACCGGCCCGGAAGGCTTGCCCTGACCGCCCCTTTCGATGCGCTGGATTATGACAGCTACCGCGCGGTGCGTCCGCGCGCCGGTCGCGCTGCGGGACTGGCACTGGGCGAGGGGTTCCGCGCCGACCTGTTGCCGCCCGGCTGGCTCTTTGCCGATCCGGTGGCGATCCGCCTGCCGGGCCATGACACTGCTTTTGACGTCGGGCTTTTCGACTTCGATCCGGCCTTGGTGACGCTGCCCGACCCGATCCCCGATCCGGGTGCCACCGGGTTTTCCGGTTTGCGTCTGCTGACCCGGCTCAACGCGCCCGACCGCTGGGACGAGGTGCTGGTCCTGCAAGGCGCCAGCTATTTCCGCGCATTGGCCCGCGATACCGTCTACGGCCTTTCGGCCCGCGCCCTGTCGCTCGGCACCGGCGGGCCGGGGGCGGAGGAGTTTCCGGTGACACAGGCAATCACTGTCTTTTCGGCGGGCTTTTCGGCAGGCTTTTCGGCGGGCGAAAGCCTGCAATTCGGGTGCCTGATCGACAGCCCCCGCGCCGCTGCCGCGCTGATTGCCACGCTGACCCCGGGGATCGAGACGGTGATGGCCTGCGCGCTGCACCTGTTCCCGCGCGAGGTGCTGCCCGATGCAGGCATCGCGCCCCTGACCTCGATGTTCCAGCACAATGCTCTTGGTCCCGCGCGGATCGACGATTTTCGCCCCCGCGTGCATGACAGCGAGGTGCTGGTGATCGACAACGGCGCGGGTGAACGGCTCTGGCGCCCCTTGGCCAATCCGGCCTCGGTGCAGATGTCGGCCTTTCTCGATCAGGGGCCGATCGGATTTGGGCTGCTGCAAGGCCCCACCGGGTTCGACGATTTCCGCGATGCCGAGGCCGCCTATCACCGCCGCCCTTCGGCCTGGGTGCGCCCGCGCGGTGACTGGGGGGCGGGGGCGGTGATGCTGTTGGAAATCCCGACGCGCGATGAATTTTCCGACAATATCGTGGCCTTCTGGCGCCCTGAAGCGCCTCTTGCGCCCGGCGCGCATCGCTTCGACTATGATCTGATCTGGATGCCGCCGGGGGCCGGGTCGCTGCCCGATGCCACGCGCCCGCTGCCGTTCCGGCCGGTCTCCAGCGCGTCGGGGCTGGAACCACACCGCCGCGAGGGGCGCTTGTTCGTGGTGGATTTTGCAGGGCCGGTGGATCATGCTGGCGGGGTAACGCTCGACCTTGCACCGGTGGCGGGGGCGGATCTGCAGGGGGCTGCGCTCTATCCGCTGAGGGGCGCGCCCGGTCATCTGCGCGCCAGTTTCATCCTGAAGCCGGAGGCGGGAGCCGACAGCGCGGAACTGCGCCTCAGTTTGCGGGACGGGACGGGCACCCCCCTGTCGCCGGTCTGGCTCCATCGATGGACGCGGCGCGCGGATGGGCAGGTCTAGGCAGCGGAAGGTCCGGGCGGGACATCCGGCGCGGTGGCGCTATTTCGACCGGATGACAGGTTTGTCGGGTAATATGGTTTCGGACCGGGGCCAGATGGAATGAGGACGGGGCAGACAACATGGGGATGTTTCCAATGACACGATCGGACCTATCTCGCCGCCGCCTGCTGGGCATCGGTCTTGGCGGCTTCGGGGTGGTGGCCCTTGGGGCGCGCGGGGCCATGGCCCGGCAGACACAGGTGGCGCTGCAACTTTCGTGGCTCCATTCCGTGCAATTCGCGGGCAGCTATATTGCAGAGGAACGCGGGTTCTGGGCCGAACGCGGGCTGTCGGTGCGGCTCGATGCGGGCGGGCCAAATGCGCCGGTGGAACCACCCGTTGTCACCGGCACGGCGCTGGTGGGCATATCCGCCGCCGATTACACCGCCGCGGCCGTGCAGCAGGGCGCGCCTTTCCGCATCATTGGGGTGGCGATGCAGAACAACCCCTTTGCGATTGCGTCGCTGCCCGCCAATCCGGTCAACAGCCCGAAGGATCTGGAGGGCAAGCGCATCGGCATGTCGCTGGCCAACATGCCTGTCCTGCGCACGCTCTGCACGCTCAACGCGGTCGATATTGACGCAATCGAGGTGATCCCCACGCAATATGACGCCGCGCCGCTGGTTGCCGGAGAGGTGGATTGTCTCTTGTGCTGGTCCACCGATCTGCCGGTCGCGATGTTCGTGCGCGGGGTCGAGAGCGTCACCATGCTGATGGCCGATTTCGGCTACACGCTGCATTCGCAGACCTATATCGCCACCGACGAGTCGCTTACCCATCGCCGTGCCGACCTCGTGGCGCTGATGGCGGGTGAGGCGCAGGGATGGCAGGCCTACCGCGACGATCTGGAGGCCGCGACCGACCTGACGCTCGCGCGCTTTCCCGATGCCGGGCTGGACCGCGCCATGCAGATCGAACAGGCGCGCCGACAGGTGCCGCTGATGTTTTCCGATCTGACCGACGCGCATGGCTTCGGCTGGTTCACCGAGGACACCGTGGCCCGCAATATCGAGACGCTGGCGCTGCTGGGGATGCCGGTTGCCGCCGATCTCTGGGACCGCTCCATTCTCGAAGAGGTTCACGGCTGACCCCGCCATGCCCCGCCCGCATCCAGACAGAACCGGACCCGAGATCTTCTGCACCGCCGTTGCCCGCAGCTTTGGCCGGGGCAGGGGCGCGGTAGAGGCGGTCGCCCCCCTGACGCTGACCTTCGCGCCCGGCCGGATGACCGCGCTGGTCGGCCCGTCGGGCTGCGGCAAGTCGACCTTGCTGCGGATGATCGCGGGGCTTGAGGCCACGAGTGAAGGTCAGATCCGCCTTGGAGGCCGCACCCCGCAGCAGATGCAGCGCGAAGGGGCGCTTGCAATGGCGTTTCAGGATCCCTCGCTGCTGCCCTGGCGGTCGGTGCGGGGCAATGTGGCGCTGGCGCGCAAACTCGCCCGCCTGCCCGAGGATGCTGCAGGGGTGGAGGAGATGATCCTGCGCGTCGGCCTTGCCGGGTTCGAGGACGCGCATCCGGCGGAACTGTCGGGCGGGATGCGCCAGCGGGTCGCGATTGCGCGCTGCCTTGTCACGCAGCCGCGTGTTCTGCTGCTCGACGAACCGTTTGGCGCGGTGGATGAACTGACGCGGGCGCGGCTCAATCAGGAATTGCCGCCCTTGTGGCAGGCGCAGGCGGCGACGGTGCTGATGGTCACCCATTCGGTGCGCGAGGCGGTGGCGCTGGCGGAGCGGGTGGTGGTGTTTTCCAGCCGCCCCGCGCGGGTCGTGGGCGACATTGCCGTTCTGCCGGGCGCGCGGGGTGACAAGGCGGCACAAGCGGCGCTGGTCGATCAGGTGACGGAGGCACTGGCCAGGGGCTGGGACGAGGACAGCCCCGGCCAGCGTCAGGCCGCGCAATGACGACCGCAGGGCTGTTGCGCGCGCCTGACAGGGGTGCCGTGCTGCGGCAGGGGCTGGGTCTGCTGGCCGTGCTGGCGCTGTGGCAGGCGGCGGCGATGGGGCTGGCGGGGCGTTTCCTGCTGGCCGGGCCGGTCGAGGTGCTGCGGTATCTGGCGGAAAACCACGGCCTGATCGGGCGGGCGCTGTCGGTCACGGTGCAGAATGCGGCCTGGGGGTTTGCCGCCGGCAATCTGGCGGCGATCCTGCTGGCGGGGATCGTGGCGATGGTGCCGGGCGCGCGCATGCTGGTCGCGGCGCTGGCATTGTTGGTGTTCTGCCTGCCGCTGGTGGCGACGGGGCCGATCCTGCGGGTGATCTACGGGCCGGGGCCGGGGCCGCAGATCACGCTGGCGGCTCTCGCGGTCTATTACACCACCTTCATTCCCCTGCTGGTGGGTCTGCGCGCCGCCCCTGCAAGCTGGTTCGACCTGATCCGGCTTTACGGGCGCGGGGGCTGGACGGTGTTCGTGCAGGTGCGCATCATGGCCGCCTTGCCCTATCTGCTGACCGGCCTGCAGATCGCCGCTCCTGCGGCCCTTCTGGGCGCGATGGTGGGGGAGTTCACGGGGGCCGAGCGGGGCATGGGCGTGCTGGCCCTGCGCGCGATGCGCGGCCTCGATGTTGACGCGACCTGGGCGATTGCACTGGTGGCGGCTATCCTGTCGATGATCGCCTATGGTCTGATCGGCTGGCTGGCGCGCGCCACGTCGCTGCCCCGGCCCGAGGTTCTGCTGGCAGCCCCGGTCGCCCCCGGGGCGGGCGGGCGGGTCTCCCGCGCGCTGGCACTTATGGCGCTGGCTCTGGGCACGACCTTGCTTGTGCTGGCCCTGTGGTGGCTGGCGATGGAGGCGTTTTCGCTCAACCGCTTCTTTGCCAAGCGCCCCGACGACATCTGGCGCTATCTGGTCACCGGCCCCGGGGCGGCCTCCCATCGCGCGGTGTTGTGGCAGGCGAGCGCGCAGACGCTGGGGCAGGTGGTGCCGGGATACCTCGCGGGATTGGGCCTCGGCGCGGCGCTGGCGCTGGGGCTGACGCTGCGCCCCGGGCTTTCGGGTGCCGTGCTGCCGGTGGCGGTGGCGTTGCGGTCGGTTCCTATCGTGACCACAGCGCCGCTGATCGTGCTGGCACTCGGGCGCGGGTCGGCGGGCACGATCACGATTGTCGCGGTGATGACCTTCTTTCCCGCCCTCGTGGCCTGCCTGCAGGGGCTGCGGCAGGCGCCTGGGCAGGTTCTGGACGTGATGCGGCTTTACGCCACCAGCCCGCTGTCGCGGCTCTGGCATGCGCAGATCCCCGCGATGCTGCCGGCTTTCTTTGCCGCCGCGCGCCTGTCGGTGCCTGCGGCGATCCTTGCGGTCACGGTGGCGGAATGGCTGGCGACGGGGCGGGGGCTTGGCGCGCTGATGGCGCTGACGGCCTCCACCTCGGATTACAACCTCCTGTGGTCGGCCATCGTGGTGGTGACGCTGGGGTCATCGGTCGGCTACGGGCTGGTCGGACTGGTGGAGCGCGCGGTGCTGGCCCGCATCGCGCCGGAGCAGTTGCGGGCATGACCCGGCCTGCCGCCTTTGCCATTCCTGGCGACATCCAGACCCGCACCGGCGGCTATATCTATGAACGCCGTTTGCTGGAAACCTTGCCGATGGTCGGCCAGCCGATGCGCCATGTCCCCCTGTTGCCCTCCTGGCCGCACCCGACGCCCGAGGCGGAGGCGGACCTTGCCCGTGCGCTGGATGCCCTGCCCGAAGGGATGCCGCTTATCCTCGACGGGCTGGTGTTCGGCGCGATGGCGACCGATCTGCTCGCCCGCCAGCGGCGCGCGGTGGTGGCCATGCTGCACCATCCGCTGGGGCTGGAGACCGGTCTGCCGCCCGCCCGCGCGGCCGCGCTGCTGGCGCGGGAGGCGGCGAACCTGCGCCACGCCGCCCATGTCGTCGTGCCCTCGGCCCATACAAGGGACATCCTGATGCGGGAGTTTGGCGTGGCGGGCGGCGAAATTACCGTGGCGCTGCCGGGGTTTGACCGGCCCCATTCGACCCCCCGGCCCAAGGCCGCGCCGCCCCTGATCCTGTCGGTCGGGCTGATTTGCGCGCGCAAGGGCCATGACGTGCTGCTGGACGCGCTGGCCCGTCTGACCCATCTGGACTGGCGGGCGGCGATCGTCGGCCTGACGCATGACGAGGCGGCGCGCCAGAGCCTTTTGCACCAGCGCGCCCGTCTGGGGCTGGAGACGCGGCTGCGCTTCACCGGCGAGATCGCGCCCGGGGCGCTGGACCGGCTCTACCGGCAGGCGACGGTCTTTGCGCTCGCCACCCGGTATGAAGGCTATGGCATGGTGCTGAGCGAGGCGCAGCTATACGGGCTGCCGGTGGTGTCCTGCGCCGTGGGGGCGGTGCCGCAGACGGTGCCGGAAGGCGCGGGTCTGTTGGTGCCGCCCGAGGATGCGAAGGCCTTTGCCGGGGCGCTGGACCGGATGCTGACCGACGACGCGCTGCGGATGCGACTGTCGGAGCGGAGTGCCGCCGTGGGGCGAGCCTTGCCCGGATGGCAGGAGACCGCGCGGGTGATGCGCGATGTGCTGGCGCGGGTGGAACCGATGCCTGGCGGCGGCGTTGATGTGCAACCGCATGAAGGAGAAACCCCATGACCCGCCGCATCACCATCCTGATCCCGCTGCTTGCCGTGCTGTCCACCGCCGCCTGTGAAACCGTCAAGGGCGTCGGTCGCGACGTTCAGGGGGCGGGGGCGGTTGTGACGCAGGGGGCGGCGGAGGTGCAGTCGGAGCTGTAACCCGCCGGCCCGGAGATGTGCTTTTTGCCGAGGTAGCCCTGTCGGCGCACCGCGCAGACAGAGGTGCCGGTCCCTGCGGTCGGGCAGTTCTTCCGACCGCAGGCTTCGCAAGTCGCGTCAGGCGATCATCGCCGCGCGGCGGCTTTGGAAATGAACGACGGTGGCGCGCCGCGCGGTGGCGTGACGCTCCACCGCTTGACGAATGAGGTCGGCCTTGCCCCGCTGTTCAAGGGCAGCAAGGCGTCCGCAACGAGCTTTCGCGAGCAGGTCGGTCATGTCGTCATCCTTCCAAGATTATTGTCCAGTTTTGTCCGAATTCAGCCTTAATCAGGCCTCATAGATTGAAGTTGCAGCGTCATTCTGGCCTGTTTCGGGCGAGAACAAGGAATTGTGGCGGAAAATTGACGTCAAAATTAAGACAACCTTGAGTCGATTATCTTTCCAGATATGCAACCATGAAGTGTTCTTGCCGGATTGCCGACCGAGCATGTCGCCCGCCGAGTAGAATCGAATTGCGGGGCGTTATTCCGGGGGAAAACAGGCAATGAGCGCGCGCCTGTGGCCGCGCCTGGAACGACGCGACATTTCGGCTTTCACGCTTGCAGGATCTGGGACCCTGGTTCACCCATCCATCTTCAAAGCCGAAATGAACGCCTCCTGAGGGATCTCCACTTTCCCGAACTGGCGCATCCGCTTCTTCCCGGCCTTCTGCTTTTCCAGCAGTTTCTTTTTCCGCGTCGCATCGCCGCCATAGCATTTCGCGGTCACGTCCTTGCGCATCGCGCTCAGGGTTTCGCGGGCGATGACGCGGCCGCCGATGGCAGCCTGGATCGGGATCTTGAACATGTGGCGCGGGATCAGGTCCTTGAGCTTTTCGACCATCGCGCGGCCGCGGCCCTCGGCCCGGTCGCGGTGGACCATCATCGACAGCGCGTCCACCGGTTCCTCGTTCACCAGGATCGACATCTTGACCAGAAAATCCTCGCGATATTCGGTCAGCACATAGTCGAAACTGGCATAGCCCTTGGTCACCGATTTCAGCCGGTCATAGAAATCGAACACCACCTCGTTGAGCGGCAGATCGTAAACCACCATCGCGCGCGACCCGGCATAGGACAGATCAAGCTGGATGCCGCGCCGGTCCTGGCAAAGCTTCAGCACGTCGCCCAGGTATTCGTCCGGCACCATGATCGTGGCCTTGATGCGCGGCTCTTCGATATGGTCGACATAGGTCAGGTCGGGCATGTCGGCGGGGTTGTGCAGATCCTGCTTCGTGCCGTCCTTCATGTAGAGATGATAGACGACCGAAGGTGCTGTGGTGATGAGGTCGAGGTCATATTCGCGTTCCAGCCGGTCGCGGATCACCTCCAGATGCAACAGCCCCAGAAACCCGCAGCGGAACCCGAAGCCGAGGGCGGCGGACGTTTCCATTTCCGTGCTGAACGATGCATCATTCAGCGCCAGTTTCTCGATCGCGTCGCGCAACGCCTCGAAATCATTGGCATCGACAGGGAAAAGCCCGCAGAACACTACCGGCTGCGCGGGTTTGAAGCCGGGCAGGGCCACCTCGCAGCCCTTCTTCTCGGTCGTGATCGTGTCGCCGACGCGGGTGTCGCGGACCTGCTTGATCGAGGCGGTGAACACACCGATCTCCCCCGGACCAAGCTCGGCAATATCGACCATCTGGGGTTTGAGGACGGACAGCTTGTCGATGCCGTAAACGGCACCGGTCTGCATCATCTTGATGCGGTCGCCCTTTTTCACCACGCCGTCCATGACGCGGATCATCACCACAACGCCCAGATAGGCGTCATACCAGCTGTCCACCAGCATCGCCTTCAAGGGCGCGTCCCGGTCGCCCTTGGGGGCGGGCAGGCGGGTCACGATGGCCTCCAGCACTTCCGGGATGCCAAGGCCGGTTTTCGCGGAAATCGCGATGGCGTCCGAGGCGTCAAGCCCGATCACATCCTCGATGTTCTGTTTCACGCGGTCCGGTTCGGCGGCGGGAAGGTCGATCTTGTTCAGGACCGGCACAATCTCATGGCCCGCATCCAGCGCGTGATAGACATTGGCGAGCGTCTGCGCCTCGACCCCCTGCGATGCGTCCACCACCAGAAGCGAGCCTTCGACCGCGCGCATCGACCGCGACACCTCATAGGCGAAATCGACATGGCCGGGCGTGTCGATCAGGTTGAGGATATAGGTCTTGCCGTCCTTGGCGGGATATTCGATCCGCACCGTGTTGGCCTTGATCGTGATGCCACGTTCTCGTTCGATATCCATACTGTCGAGCATCTGCGCCTTCATGTCGCGCGCAGCAACCGTGCCGGTGAGCTGGATCAGCCGGTCGGCAAGGGTGGATTTTCCGTGGTCGATATGGGCCACGATGGAGAAATTGCGGATGAGATCAAGCTGGGTCATGGGCAGGCTATACAGGGTCAGGGATGGGCCGGGAAGGGGGATTCCGGCAACGGATAGCGGTGGCGGAGACTGTCGAAAAGGTCGATCTCGGCCATGATGCCGCCGGGGCTGCCATCCTTGACCTGAACGAGGCAGAATTGCCGGATGATGCGGGGCTCATGGAGGGCCCAGATGGCGACCTCGCCCAGCAATCTGCGATGAAAACAATCGAGCAGGGCACGATAACTGGTGAGGGGGATCCACTTCCGGCCCTCGGGCGGGGGGCGGCTGTCATCGGGGTTCATCGCAAAGCCGAGGTGATGCTTGCGCCACCATGCGGCCAGAAAATCATGCACGACCTGAAAGGCGCGCAGGTCGAAATGGTCGTCGGCACGTAGGCAATCGGCGATCGGGTCATCCTCCATTCCCAGCACGGTGCAGGCGCGAAGATAGATGCCGGTCACCTCGCCGATCAGCAGGGACAGGGTTTCCGCCCGGCGTTCATACTGGAAGTCCCGGAAGTCATGTTGAAGATCGCCCGCGAAATTGGGTTTCGAACGGGGAACATAGGCCATGGGAGCGTCTGAAAAACCTCCCACTGTCAGCGTGATCTGGTAGAATTTGGCATCCCTGCAAGGAGCCCTGCCGATGCCGAAACAGCCCGCCTTTCCCGGCCTTCGTGACGCGATGAAGAAGAAGCAGACGCGGCGGGAATTGTTTCTGGCCGAGATGGATGCGGTGGTGCCCTGGGGTCGGCTGCTGGCGCTGATCTTGCCGCATTACCCGAAGACCGGGCCGAAGGGCG
>JBKBNP010000060.1:0-22977 GCA_046295215.1 Pseudorhodobacter sp.
GTGCGTCCTCGGCCAGCGGAGCGGCGGCGCGGAGAGCGTCCAGCGCGGCGGCGGTCGTGTCGGGCGTATCCTCGGCAAGCGGGGCGGCGGCGCGCAGGGCGTCGAGCGCGGCGGCGGTCGCGTCGGGCGCGTCCTCGGCCAGCGGGGCGGCGGCGCGGAGAGCGTCCAGCGCGGCGGTGGTCGTGTCGGGCGCGTCCTCGGCCAGCGGGGCGGCGGCGCGGAGAGCGTCCAGCGCGGCGGTGGTCGTGTCGGGCGCGTCCTCGGCCAGCGGAGCGGCGGCGCGGAGAGCGTCCAGTGCGGCGGCGGTTGTGTCGGGCGTATCCTCGGCAAGCGGGGCGGCGGCGCGCAGGGCGTCGAGCGCGGCGGCGGTCGCGTCGGGCGCGTCCTCGGCAACGGGAGCGGCAGCGCGCAGGGCGTCGAGTATGCCAGTTGTTTCACTGGCGGGCGCGGACTCGCCGGGGGTTGCGATGGCGGAGAGCAGCGTCGGATCCTGCAACGCCCGCTCGATCAGCGCCTCTGCGCCCGTCTTGCCATCCATATAGGTCATCAGGTTGGAAAGCTGCGTGCGTGCCTCCAGCAGTTGCCGCAAAGGCTCAACCTTGCGCGCAATCTCGGCGGGGTTGAAATCTGCCATGCTCTCGAAGGTCAGGTCCACGGCCAGATTGCCCTCGCCCGTCAGGGTGTTGGGCACGGTGAATGCTGCGCGCGGACGCATCGCCTTCATCCTTGCATCGAAATTGTCGGTGTCGATCTCAAGAAACTTGCGGTCGGCCACCGGCGGTTGCGGCTCCTCCGACTTGCCCGCAAGATCGGACATCACCCCCATCACGAAGGGCAGTTGCACCTTCTTCTCGGCGCCGTAGAGTTCCACATCATATTCGATCTGGACCCGGGGCGCGCGGTTGCGGGAAATGAATTTCTGTGAACTGTCAGCCATTCTTCTTCTGGTCCATCAACGCGCGGATCTCGGTTCGCAAGCCTTCGATCTCGCCCTGCAATTCCGCCACCTGGTTGCCGACCTGATCGGTTTCGGACCGGACCAGATCGCGCAATTTCTCGAATTCCGCCTCGGCATCCGCCTCCACCGCCGACTGCATGGTATTGACAAGAAGGCCGATGAAGAGGTTGAGCACCGAAAACGCCGTCATCACGATGAAGGGCACGAAAAACGCCCAGGCAAAGGGGTATTCATACATCACCGGCCGCACGATCCCCATGGACCAGCTTTCCAGCGTCATGATCTGGAACAGCGAGTAGAGCGAGGCCCCCACCGTGCCGAACCATTCCGGGAACTTGGCCCCGAACATGATCGTGGCCATCACCGCGAACACATAGAACACGATCGACAGCATGATGATGACAGCCCCCATCCCGGGCAGCGCGTCGAACAGCGCCTGCACCACCGCCCGCATCTGCGGCACCGCCGACAGGATACGCAGTGCCCGGATCACCCGCAGCGCGCGCAGCGCCGAAAGGCTGGTCGTCTGCGGCAAAAGCCCGAGGCCGACCACGCAGAAATCAAAGATGTTCCACGCATTGCGGAAAAAGGACAGCCCGTAGGCAAAGAGCTTCGCCGCAATCTCCAGCACAAAGATCGCGAGAATCGCCCGGTCCAGCATGTAGATCAGGCCGGGGAAATGTTCCTTCACATAGCCCGATGTCGACAGGCCGAGGATGATCGCATTGAGGATGACAAGCGCAAGGATCGTGTTGCGCACCGCAGCACGCTCCAGAAAGACCCGCAGCCGCCCGCGGACGGTTCCGTCGTCAAATCCTGCGATCTCGCTCACCTGTCCGGCTCCTTTGTGCAAATCGACCGCGTTATCGGCTATTTTAGCGATTTCTCGATCTTGAGAAAGGCTGGCTTGAGCTTCTTGGCCGCCTGAAGGGCCGCCTGCGCAGACTTGTCCACACCGGCCATGCGCTCCAGCTTGCGGATTTCGTCCTTCACGCCAGCGGCGTCCAGCTTGCCTTCCTTGATGGCCGCCTCGGCCGCGTCGAGGCCTTTCTCGAAGGCTTCCGCCTCGCTCAGGAATTTCTCGAACACCGTCTCGCTCTTTTCGATCTCCTTGGCGAAATCCTGCAAGCCGCCATCATCGGCCTTTGCATGTTCCTTGGCGGATTTCATCAGGAAGGCCACGGCGGCATTCGCCTCGCGCCCGACCTTGTCGAACTGGCCCGAGACCGTGGCCATGTCCCCCGCAGCCTTGGTGAAGGCATTTTTCGCGTTGCGCCCCGACACGGCCTTTTCCAGCCATTTCATCACGTCGATGGCCGATTTCAGCGGGCCGTTGAACGCGCCCTTGAAGTCGATCTTGTCGAGTTTGGCAAAGGCCGCCTTGCCGTCCTTCAGCGCCTTTTTGTTGTCGCCACCCTTTTCCAGCTCCTCCAGTTCCAGCGACAGCTTTTTCTTTATTTCCTTGGAGATCTTGTCGTAATCCTTTGACAGAGCCGCTTCGGCCTTGTCATCGGCCTTGCCTGCTTTCGCATATTGCCCGACCCGCACGGCGAGGATCTTCAACTCCCACCGCGCCGCGCCATACATGCCGGCATTCAGCTTCTTCTTGTTCCACTTCTTGCCGTCGAGCTTGACCTTCTGCGAAAAGGTGATCTTGGCGAATTTCTTCTTGAGGACTTTGCTTTCCTCGATGAAGTCCTTGGCCTGTTTCGTCATTTCATCAAGCGGATTCGCGTCCAGTTCTGCGGTGAACTCGGTCTTTCCGTCTGCGGCGGCCATAGTCACTCTCCTCTCGATGAAAAATGGATTCTGGGTTCAAGTCATTCAAAGGCGTAGGTGAATTCTCCGTCCGTCACGTCGATGCCAACCTTCTTCACCTCGCCGCCCGTCATCATGCGGCGCAGGAATTCCGCCGAGATGTCGGGCAGCATGGTGTTAGTCACGATGGCGTCGATCATGCGGCCACCGGATTCCAGTTCCTGACAGCGGTCCACGATGGTCTGGACCACGGCTTCGGAATATTCGAACGGCACGCCATGGGCCGCCTGCACCCGCTTCTTGATGCGGCCCAGTTGCAGCTTGGTGATCTCCGCAATCATCGCAGGCGACAGCGGGTAATAGGGGATCACCACCAGACGCCCCAGCAGGGCGGGCGGAAAGATCTTGAGCAGCGGATCGCGCAGCGCCTTGGCCATGCCTTCGGGGTCCGGCATCAGGTCGGGATCGGCACAAAGATCCATGATCATTTCCGTGCCCGCATTGGTGGTCAGCAGGATCAGGCAGTTCTTGAAGTCGATGGACCGGCCCTCGCCATCCTCCATCACGCCCTTGTCGAAGACCTGGAAAAAGATTTCATGCACATCCGGGTGCGCCTTTTCGACCTCGTCGAGCAGCACCACCGAATAGGGTTTGCGCCGCACCGCCTCGGTCAGCACACCGCCCTCGCCATAGCCGACATAGCCGGGGGGCGCGCCCTTGAGGGAGCTGACAGTATGCGCCTCCTGATATTCGGACATGTTGATGGTGATGACGTTCTGTTCGCCGCCATACAGCACCTCCGCCAGCGCCAGCGCCGTTTCGGTTTTCCCGACACCCGAGGTGCCCGCCAGCATGAACACCCCGATGGGCTTGGACGGGTTGTCGAGCCCTGCGCGGCTGGTCTGGATGCGTTTCGCGATCATCTTCATCGCGTGGTCCTGCCCGATCACGCGCTTGGCGAGATGGGTTTCGAGGTTCAGGACGGTTTCAATCTCGTCCTTCACCATCCGGCCCACGGGGATGCCGGTCCAGTCGCCCACCACGGTCGCCACTGCCTGCGCATCGACAATCGGAAGGATCAGCGGGCTGTCGCCCTGCATCGCGATCAGTTCGGCATTCTTGGCGCGCAGATCGGCAATCAGGGCCGCGCGGGCCTCGGGGTCCAGGGGGCTTGCGGGCGCATCCGTCTCGTCCACCGGGGCGCCGCCTTCGCGGAGTTTCGCGCGGATGGCGAGGATGTCCTCCACCACGGCCTTTTCGGCCTCCCAGCGTTCGGTGAGACCCGCAAGACGGGTTTCCTCCTCGCCCTTGGCATGGGTCACGGCGGCGCGGCGTTCCTCGACCTCATAGCCTGCGGTTTCATCGCGGGAGATGATTTCCAGTTCGGTTTCCAGTGCAGAAATGCGGCGGCGGCTGTCATCCACCTCGGCGGGCACCGCAAACTGGCTGATCGCGACGCGCGCACAGGCGGTGTCCAGCACCGACACCGATTTGTCGGGCAATTGCCGCGCGGGGATATAGCGGGCCGAGAGGTTCACCGCCGCCTCGATCCCCTCGTCCAGAACCTGCACCTTGTGGTGTTTTTCCAGCATCGACGCGATGCCGCGCATCATCATGATGGCCTTGGTGGGGCTCGGTTCATCCACAACGACGGTCTGGAACCGCCGAGTCAGGGCGGGGTCTTTCTCGATATGTTTCTTGTATTCGGCCCATGTGGTGGCCCCGATGGTGCGCAGCGTGCCGCGCGCGAGTGCCGGTTTCAGCAGGTTCGCGGCGTCCCCGGTGCCTGCGGCCCCGCCCGCGCCCACAAGCGTATGGGTTTCGTCAATGAACATAATGATCGGGGTTGTGGAGGCCTGCACCTCGTCGATCACCGATTTCAGGCGGTTTTCAAATTCGCCCTTCATCGAGGCCCCGGCCTGCAACAGACCCACATCGAGGCTCAGGATGCGCGCGTCCTTGAGGCTTGGCGGCACGTCGCCGCGTGCGATGCGCAAGGCGAAGCCTTCGACCACCGCCGTCTTGCCCACGCCCGCCTCGCCGGTCAGGATCGGGTTGTTCTGGCGGCGGCGCATCAGCACATCCACCACCTGCCGGATTTCCTCGTCCCGTCCCACGATGGGGTCGATCTTGCCGTCGCGCGCCTGCTGCGTCAGGTCGGTGCAGAACTGCTGGAGCGCCTCCTCCTTGCCCATCTGGGCAGGCGCGATGGCCCCGGAATGTTCGCCGGGGCTGACGCCGCCGCCGGTGCGGCTGCCATCCTGCGGGGCCATTCGGTCCTCGGGCGAGCCATCGGTGGCATCACCGAAATTGTCGGCCAGATCGTCGGGCTTGATCTTGCGGAACTCATCCGACACGCCGAAAAGAATATTCTGCAATTCCTTGGTCTTGAGCATCCCCAGCACGATATGCCCGGTGCGCACCTGATTGGAACTGTATTTCAGCGAGCCGTAGACCCAGGCCCGTTCCACCGCGTTTTCCAGATGCGAGGACAGGTCGGAAATGGCCGAGGCCCCGCGCGGCAGGGCGTCCAGCGCGCGCGTCATGTCGCGCGCCATGTTCGACGCATCCAGCTTGTAATGCTGTGCGATGCGATGGACGTCGCTGTCGGCCCCTTGCAGGATCTGGTGGAACCAGTGGACAACCTCGACGTAAGGATTGCCGCGCAGCTTGCAGAACACCGCCGCACTTTCGATGGCCTGATAGCCCAGCTTGTTCAGTTTGCCGAACAGCGCAACTCTGCTGATCTCGCTCATGTCCCGTCACCTTTCCCTGTCCAGTGTCCGGCTGGAGGCCGGATCGTATGTCATCCAGTCAAATCATCCGGTCGATGCCCCACCATGACGCCGCGCGAGCGCCACGGGGATAAGATACAGATCATCGGCATCGCTGTCGCCTGTCCGCGCGCCGATCCAGCTTGTATGGCCCAGCCGCGTGGTCTGGCCGAGAATGGCCTTCGGCACCTCGTCCTTGGCCAGCACGAGGTTGATGTCCCAGTCCAGCGTGTCGCCGACATAGTTGCGCACGATGTCCTCCAGCCGTTGCAGGGACGGCGCGCCGGGCATCATGCGCTGGAAATCCGGCAGGCTCATCGGGCCGATGCGCAGGCGGAATTTGGCGGAATGGGACCAGACCCGCGTGCCGATGCTGGTGCCGAGCCCGAGCCCCACACGCCCGCCCAATTGCCAGCGGTCGCCGGGTTCCAGCTCCAGCCACTGCCCGACGAATTGCTGCAACCGGACCGGAGAGCGCACAAAGGCCGAGATGATCGACACCAGACCATCGGCATGGCGCGGCCCCGCCGTCAGATGCCCCGCGAAATGGCGTTTCGCCAGATCCGGCATCGCATCGCGGTTCTCCATCGACCGGCCCTTGTGGCCAGAGATCGCCGCGACCTTTTCGGCAAAGGCATCCGCCGCCTGCCGCCCCCGTCGCCCGCGCATCGAGCGGTCGAAGGAAGGCGCGGGATGGGCCAGCGCCCAGGCCCGGTAAAGCAGGCCGAACAGCCGATGCGTCAGCATGTTGCCGAAGGAGAGAAGCGTGGGGTCGCGGTGGTTGCGATAGCGGTCGCGCACATATTCGGTGATATGCAGCGGCAAGGGCCCCTGCGGCCCGAACAGGCCGAAGAAGCGGTTGACCAGTTGCCCCGGCCGGCCATGGGACGGGGGCACCATCGAGGCGATGGTCGAGGGTGGAAAGGCCAACTCCGCCTCCTGGCCCAGACGATAGGTTTCCTCGCGCGGGCGCTGGCTTTCGCCCAGACGCGGCGCATCGGCGAACTGTGCCTCCAGGATGCGGAGGGCGAGGAAGATGTGATAGGTTTCGGGCTTTTCCAGAAGCTGCGCGTAATGCGTCAGATGATCCGGCCCAGCCCCGTTTCCGGCTTCCATCTGGCAATTTCTCCTCGCTGCTGCGTATGCAGCACCGTTTCGGTAAAGCTGTTGATCGTCACATAACGACGGAAAAACCGTTCAAGAACCGAGCCGAGCAGATAGACGCTCGTCCCTTCGAAAAAGCTGTCGTCAAAACCGAGCTTCAACTCCAGCCCGCGGACGGCAGTGGACAGAACGCCATCCGACATGCGCCGCACGATGGGGCGGCTGGTGACCGAGACCATGCCCTCGATCTGCTTTTCCACGGTGCGGTCGCCGACCGGGGCATAGATGCCCACCAGTTCGCGCAAGGCTTCGATCCCGCCGCCATTGGCGGTGTCGGTGATCGACAGGTAGTTCAGGCTCAGATGGCTGATGAGCCGCCACGACGTATCGCCCTGCCCGATGGAGGTGCGCGGACGGGTCGGCGTGACCGGCGTTGTTACATGCGCGACCGGGCCGCCATCGGGCAGGTGGAACACATCCGCGCCCCCGGTCGACAGCAACAGCGGCAGGTCGCGGTTGGAACACATTGCCTGCACCGAAAGCTGGCCCAGATCCGTCCGGTAGGGTGCCTCGCGCGGATCAACCAGCGTCAGGTAAAGCTCGGACCCGAGATAGGAGGTGCGCACCCCACGCAGGCGTTCCTTTTCGCTGCGCTGGCGCATGCGGCGGAACTGCGTGAAATAGGCCGGGTGATTGTCCCCCGCCGCCGTGAAGTCATCCGCCGAATAGAAGGGGCGGAACTCTACATCCTTGTCACCCTTTTCCGAGATGCCGGTCACCGACTTGACGGCGAACACCTCAAAATCCAGCGGTGCGGTGCGGTCCGGCACGACATGGTGTTCCACATCGCGCGTGGTGATGAGAACCCGGTCGCAGCGTTTCTCGAACAGGTTGATCGCAGGCGTGGCATTGAGCGAGAAGGCGTCGGGCGTCACCGCCGAGGCGATTTCATGCATGCCGTCGCGCAAGAGCAGGTAGATGTCGACATCCGTGCCCTTCGATTTCTTCAGCGCCGCGTTGATGCCGGTGATGTCGACGAAATGGAACCGCTCCGGCATTGCGAAATATTCCTGAAGCAGGCGATAGCCGTCGAAGCTCTGTTTCGGGGTCGGCAGCAGGGCCTCCTCGGGGTCGTAGCCGCGCGGGCTGACCCGCGCCTGCGGCAGGTCCAGCACCCAGTCTGACCGCCGGTCAGTGGACCGTCCGGCGATGCCGGTGACCTGCGTGCAGAACAATTCGTGCAGATCCCAGTTGCGGCCGCTGCGGCTGTTGAAGAACAGCGTCAGCCGGTCCAGCGACAGGTCCGAGATCGACTCGGCCCCCTTGCGCTTGAGCCGCAAACGGATGCCGGCGCGGGCCTCGACATCCCGTGTGATGCCTGCGGCAACCAACTGGCCGCGCCCGTCCAGATATTCCGCCTCGACAATCTCCAGCGGCCAGAGCGTCACATTCTGCGAGGTTTCGAATACGCAAGGCGTGACATCGCCATCGCCCAAGGACGACCGCAGCCGCGTCCCGCGCGGCAGGACATAGCCATCCTTCATCGCGGCAATCGCGGCATCGGGTTCGAAAGCGGCAATCATCATCGACGGCGTGGGCGCCAGATAATGAGGATAGACGATTTCCAGCAGATGTTGCGTGAAGTTGGGAAACTGAAGCTCCAGTTCCAGTTGCACGCGGGCCGACAGGAAGGCCACGCCTTCCAGCAGGCGTTCCACATAGGGATCCATCACCTCGGCGCTGTCCATGCCAAGGCGCGCGGCGATCTTGGGATAGGCCTCGGCAAATTCCGCGCCCATGTCGCGCAGATAGGCCAGTTCCGTCTCATAATGCTTCAGAAGGCGCGTATCCATCAGCGCCCCCTGCCCGGCATGGCACCGGCGACGCTGGGCCGTTCCAGCCGCAATTCCCCGGTGGTGATGTCCACCTCGCTGCGCAGGTAAAGCTCCATCGGCAGGGGCTGCGCCCACATGTCTGCGGCAATGTCGAAGGTCACGATGGTCTGCCCGGCCTTGTCAGTGTCGCGCAACACGACGCCCAGCGACCCGGGGATGATGCGCGGCTCGAACTTCTCGATCGCGCGGTGGATCGAGTCGCGGATGCGGATGGTGCGTTCCAGCGTCGAATATTCGCCCGCCACTTCCTGCACCCCATAGGTCAGCACCGAATGGGATACGTTCGGATAACGCTCCGGATCGACCAGCGTGGAATTGTCGAAGGTGTTGAGCAGCCACGAGAGATCGCGCTGGATGATCTCGCGAAGGCGGCGCAGGTCGATCACCCGGCTGTCGCGGGTTTCCTTGGGGTTCGTGGGGTCATCGTCGGTCAGCCGGTCTAGCAGGGATGGCTGAAGCCGTTCGGTCAGCACATGTTCCGCCATCACCCCTCCGCGTCGGGATGGTTGATCGTGAGCGAGCGCAGGTCCATCAGCGACGTGTCGCCCGCATCGGTCGCAAGCAGGCGCTGGCCGGTGCCGGCGAAAGTGTCGGCGCCCAGATCGGTCCAGTTGGTTTCCCGCGCGAGTTTTTCGGCCGGGCTGCCGCGTTCGGCAGTGCCGGAATAGCGGGTCGGGATCAGCGCCACGATGTCGCCGCCGTTCTTCAGCACGATATTGACCGGGGTCCAGACGCAATCGCGCAGATCCTTGGGCGGTTCGGCCATGATCGAGCGGATCGCGTTGAAGGGCATCCAGAAATAGCGGCCGTTCACCACGGCCTCCAGCACCGGGCCGATGCGCATGTCGGCATCGGCGATCCACTCGAAAGGCTCACCGTTGAGCGTGCCGCTGACGGCGGGGGCGGCCTCGAAGGCGCGCGCGCGCAGCGAGGCGGCATCCTCTGCCCGGCCCGCCGCCTGCACCTTCAGCGCCTCCACCATCAGCGCCACCCATTCCTGCGGCTCACCGAAGATCAGCGGTTCCTTTTCCCCGGAGAAAACCTTTTCCCGGTAAACCTCGCAGATGATGCCTTCGCGATAGGTCTGCGCCATCGAGGTTGCCGCCTCGTCCAGTTCGGCGGAAACCTTCAACTGCGTGATTGCGCGCTTCCAGTCGCCGATGACACAGAGAAGCTGGAACAGGAATATGCGCAGCCGGGCATCGCTTGCCTTGGCGCGGATCTCGGCCTGCAAGGCGGCCAGCGTGGCGTCGAGATCGCCGGATTTCAGCAGCTCTTCAGCCCGCATCGCGTCATTCCTGATATTCTGGCCGGAGGATCCGACCTGTTCCTCTGGCCTGATTGTCAGGCCGCAAGAAAGCGGCCGGTTGCAGAACCGGCCTGCAGGGACAGGCGCTGCGGACGGATCCGCAGCGCCATGCCGAAGTCGTCAGACCGTGAGCGACGCGTTGTTCTTGACGCGGCTCCACATCGCTTCCTCGGGCTTCGAGGCCATCTTGCCCTTGGCGTCCTGCGGGAAATAGTGGATCCGGATCGCACCGAATTCGAAGATCACGGTTTCTTCGCAGACATCATCACCGTCCGAACCCGACCAGCTGATGTCCTTGACCATGACGAGGCGCAGGTCGAACTTCAGGAAGGTCTTGCCCGACATGCCCGAGGCATGCTGACCGGAGGCGCGGCGCAGTTCGACCACGACTTCGTCGAAATGCTCACCGGCGCACATGGCGTGGAACAGGCCCGTGGAGGCGGTGTCGGTTTTCTTGGTCAGGGTCATCTCCTTGAAGATGGCCTTGCCGGCGGCACCACCGCCCGTGACCGAGCCGATGTTGATGTTGTTCTCGGCGCCGATTTCGAAGGACATGACCTCGAAGGCCTTTTTCTCCGACATGTCCTTGTCCTGGGTTTCGCCGGGAATCTTGTCTTTGTGCGACGGGGAATAGCAGTATGCGTCAAATGCCATTTTGGAGTCTCCTCTTGTGAAGCGTCATGGGTGGCGAACCACCCGGTTCTATTGGCTCCCCCCGCCAATGCTGCGGGGGGATACCAGCAGTCATCAGCCCTTTTCAGTGGGCAGCTTGGACACCAGACGGAGGGAGACCGACAGTCCCTCCAACTGGTAATGCGGGCGAAGGAAGAACTTCGACGTATAGTAGCCCGGGTTCCCCTCGACTTCCTCGACAACCACCTCGGCGGCGGCCAGCGGGCGGCGGGCTTTCTCGTCCTCGGCCGAAGTCGCGGAGGAGAAATCGACATACTGGTTGATCCAATCCTGCAACCAGGCCTGCATGTCGTTGCGGCTCTTGTAGGAGCCGACCTTGTCGCGGACGATGCATTTCAGGTAATGCGCAAACCGGCAGGTCGCGAACAGATAGGGCAGGCGTGCGGCAAGGTTGGCGTTGGCCGTCGCGTCCGCATCATCATATTCCGCCGGGCTGTGCAGCGACTGCGCCCCGATGAAGGCGGCAAGATCCGAGTTCTTGCGGTGGATCAGCGGCATCATGCCATTGCGGGCCAGTTCGGATTCGCGACGGTCGGAAATCGCGATTTCCGTCGGGCATTTCTGGTCCACGCCGCCATCGTCGGAGGGGAAAGTGTGCGAGGGCAGGTTTTCGACCGCACCACCCGACTCGATTCCCCGGATCCGCGAACACCAGCCATATTCCTTGAAGGATCGGTTGATGTTGACAGCCATGGCAAAGGCCGCGTTGACCCAGCCGTATTTTTCGGAGGCCGCACCTTCGGTATCTTCCTCGAAGGCGAAGTCCTCCACCGGGTCGGTCTTGGAGCCATAGGGCAGGCGACCGAGGAAGCGCGGCATGGCGAGGCCGACATACTTGCTGTCCTCGCTTTCGCGCAGGGACCGCCACGCGGCATATTCCGGCGTCTGGAAGATCTTGGTCAGATCGCGCGGGTTGGCAAGTTCGGACCAGCTGTCCATCTGGAACAGTGTCGGGCTCGCCCCGGTGATGAGCGGCGCATGGGCGGCGGCGGCAATCTTGGACATCTCCGCCAGCAGTTCGACATCGGGCGGGGAATGGTCGAAATGGTAATCCGCCACCAGCGTCCCATAGGGTTCGCCACCGAACTGGCCGAACTCCTCTTCATAGATCTTCTTGAAGATCGGGGACTGGTCCCAGGCCGTTCCCTTGAACTTCTTGAGCGTCTTGGCCATGTCCTTCTTGGAAATGTTCATGACGCGGATCTTCAGCATCTCGTCGGTTTCGGTGTTGTTCACCAGATAGTGCAGCCCCCGCCACGCGCTTTCGAGTTGCTGGAAATCGGCATGGTGCAGGATCAGGTTCACCTGCTCGGTCAGTTTCTTGTCGATCTCGGCAATGATGCCCTCGATCGTGCGCAACGCGTCATCCGACACCAGCGCGGTGTTGACCAGCGCCTGTTCGGCCAGCGTCTTGACCGCCTGTTCGACGGCGGTTTTCGCCTGATCCGACTTCGGACGGAATTCCTTTTGCAGGAGCGATGAGAATTCGGAGGTTCCGAAGGCGGTTTCGCCTGCACCACCGGAGGATTGGAGTTCAGCTTCGGCCATGACTTACCCCTTGTCTTCTTCGGTCGCCCCGGCCTTCGGCGTCGCGGCAAGTGCCGCCAGAAGGGCCGGATCCTGGATGACGGTCGAGATCAGGTTTTCCGCCCCGGTCTTGCCGTCCATATAGGTCATCAGGTTTGACAGTTGCGTGCGGGCGTCAAGAAGTTTCTTGAGCGGTTCCACCTTGCGGGCAATCGCGGCAGGACTGAAATCGTCCATGCTCTCAAAGGTGATGTCGACGGCAAGATTGCCCTCGCCCGTCAGCGTGTTGGGCACGGTGAAGGCCGCGCGCGGCTTCATCGATTTCATGCGGTCGTCGAAATTGTCGACATCGATCTCGAGGAACTTGCGGTCCGCGATGGCGGGCTGCGGCGCCTCGGACTTGCCGGCCAGATCCGAAATGACGCCCATCACGAAGGGAAGCTGGACCTTCTTTTCCGCCCCGTAAAGTTCGACGTCATACTCGATCTGCACACGGGGTGCCCTGTTCCGCGCGATGAACTTCTGTGAACTGGCCATTTCTAGCTCCCTGAAGATTTAGATGCGTCTTTGACAAACAATGCCTTGTCAGGCCCCTGCGGGTCAATATTCCTCCTCATCCTCCAGACCTCCGATCAACTGGACGTTGCTGCGCCCGTCGGGGGCCATATCCTTGATGATCGTCATGAAGTCCGCGCCAACGAGGCGCTTGGCCCGCTCCAGAAGGATCGGCAGCGGGCTGGAGGGTTCGGCACGTTTGTAATAACCGATGATCTTGTCGAGGGCGTTGCGCACGTCCTGCTGGCTGTTGATGACGCCGGGCGCACCGCCGCCCCCGCCGCCAACCGGCGCGGCCATGGCCCGCGGGGTGGCCGGGGAATCACCTGCGGCAGCTTCGGTCTCGCCGTCCTCCCCGTAGGCATCTTCCTCGGCGCCGTCGCCGACACCTGCTGCGGAAAACCGCGCGAGCGCCTGTTTCAGCATCTTCTCCAGCGGAGCGAGATCGGGCCCGTAGGTCGGAACCTGTTCGTCGAAAACCCGCCCGATGGCCTTTATGTCCTCTTGCGCCTGCTGGACGGCATCGCGAAGGGCCTGGAGACGCTCGGGAGCAGTGTCCTGGAACGCGGCTGAAAGCGATGCCAGCTCCGGCGGGGCATCACCGCCCTCGCCGATGCTGATTTCTCCTTCGGCCAGCATGAAATCGCGCAGGCAGATCCGGCCGAAGGACCGGCTGTCGGTCAGCGGCGCAAGCCTGACGCCCCGCAGCACGGTATCGGCGTCGGCGAGTGCGGCAATCGCGTTGACGCGCATCGTCGGGTCGTTGTCGTCATCGGGGTCGAGTTGCGGGTGGCAACTGTCCCACCAGTCCTCCAGACAGCCACGGATATAGGATGTCGCCTCTGCGAACCCCGGAAAGCCCTTGGTGCGCAGCAGCGAATAGGCAAGGAACACCGCCGCCCGCAAATCATGGCTGCGTTCCAGAACCTCCATGGCATGCGAGATGACCTCGGCATGGTCGGGTTCCTCGGCGGCGATGATGCTGTCGCCGACCTGGCGTTCCTCGCCAGGCTGGGCGGCCAGTTCCAACGAGATGAAGGCGGGATCATATTCCAGATTCTCGCCACTTGGCTCGTCATCGCCGCGACTGCTGAGGAGGTCCGCCAGATCCATTCAAGGCTCTCAAAACAAAAACTGAAAATGACGGACCCGAAGTCCGCTTTGTGATGCAGGACGTTAGCAGAACAATTTCACCGATCCAGAAAAAAACGAAACAGGAAACAAGATATGCGATCCCTCGCCCAATACAAGAAGTATGACACAGATCCGCGAAAGCTCAAGCATGACATCGCGCAGCATAATTGCCTTCTTGACCCGTCAGGGCAAATGACGTTCCATGAAACTGTTGTTTGAAGCATTTTTTGAACCCCGGAGGGGTCGACTCATGGAAGACGACAGTGAAGAGGAAGGCCTCGGCCTTGAAGGCATCGAACTCAAGAAATTCGTGAAAATCGCACGCAAGCAATCCCTGCCTTTCGCCTTCGTGCCGGGTGCGGGCGATGAAGGCCCAACCTTCATGCTGCACCGGCGCAAGAAGGCAGAGGTCATGGGCAAGACCCTGCGCAAGGAAACCAAGCAGAGCAAGGTCAGTTTCGGCATGATGAAGGTCGAGGGCAAGACCGTCAGCCTGACCTGCGACAAGGTGGTGCCGGGGCTGGGCAAGAAGCTCCAGCGGTTTTTCCGCAAGCAGAAGGTGCCGATGGATGTGCTTCTGTTCGACGCGAACGGTGCCGAGATAAGCTGACGGCGGCAGCCCCGGCGCGGCAGGATGGGGATGGCCGCTTGGCAGATTACGAGGCGACCGGCGAAGAACTGGAAAAACTGGTGCGGCTGGGTCGACGGCGGTCGATGCCCTTTGCCTTCTGTCCCGCAAATGGCGAGGACGAGTCGCTGTTCGCCACCCATCGCAAGAAGAAACCCGAACTGATCGCGAAATCCGCGCGCAAGGCCTCGGGGCAGAGCAAGGTCGCCTTCGGCTTCTTCACGGTCGAGAAAAAGACCCTGAACCTCGTGCTGCACCGCGAACTGCCGCAGATCGCCAAGCGGTTGAAGAAACATCTGCGGCGCGAGCGGCTCTGGCTCAATATCCGCATCTTCGACCTTCTGGGAAATGAGCTGGAATCCGACATCGAGGAGGTTCCCCCCGAGGAAGCCGCCGACTGGGCCGATGCGGAGGACGAGGCCGACGATCCGGACAATGCCGACAGCGCGCCCGTGCCACAGGGCAAGGCCGCGCGCAAACCGGCAACGGAGCCTTCCGGGGCGCTGACAGGTGCTGGTGACGCCGCCAGCGGGCGGGCGCAGGACAGCGAAAGCGATGACGACGACGAGGAGGATGCCGCCGATCCCGATGCCCCCGACCCGGCGGCGCTGTTGCGCGGCCTGCGCCGCCTGCAACCGAAGATCAATGCACTGGACGGGGCAACTGCGGCGACCCTGAAGGCGGCAACCGCCAGCGTGCTGACCCTGATCCGCGACGGGGAGCTTTACCGGGCCGAGGCGACGATCGAGGCCGTCGGCCGTGTGTTGACCCGGCTCGGCCCTGCCCCGGCCGCCCTGCGCGGGCAAGGCGAGGCGACAAGCGCGCTCGATATGGCACAACGGCTGCGCACCCTGCGCCGGATCGCGGAAACCTCCCCCTCGCCGCTGCGCGAGCGGTTGTTGCGCGCGGTAACACTGGTCGCGGGGCTGCTGCGGTCAGGCGATCTGGACCGGGCGAACGCGGCCCTGCCCCGCCTCGCGGAACTGGCGGCCAAGGGGGCGGACCGGCGGCCCTGACCGCGTTCAGCCGATGGTGCGGCGCAGCACGTCCAGCCAGTTGCCCCAGCAGAGCCGCGCGATCAGATCCTCGCCATAGCCCGCATCTTCCATCGCCTGTGTCAGCCTGGGCAGCCCCGCCGCCGACCCCATGAAGCGCGGGATCATCGTGCCGTCGAAATCGGACCCCAGCGCCACGCCGCCCTCGCCCAGCCGGGCAATCAGATGGTCGATATGGCGCAGCATCACCTCCGGCCCGGTATCGGCATTTTTGATGCCGTCCTCGCGCAGGAAGGCGACGCCGAAATTCAGCCCCACCAGCCCCTTGCTTTCGGCAATCGCGTCAAGCTGGCGGTCGGTCAGGTTGCGCGTGGCGGCCGTCAGTGCATGCGCCCCGGAATGGGTGGCGACCAGCGGTGCATCGGTCAGCTTTGCCACATCCCAGAACCCGGCCTCGTTCAGATGGCTCAGGTCGACAAGGATCCGCAAGCGGTTGCATTCGTAAACGAGTTGCCGCCCCGCCGCCGTCAGCCCCGGCCCGGTATCGGGCGAGGCGGGAAAGTTGAAGGGAACCCCATGGCCAAAGATGTTGTCCCGGCTCCAGACCGGGCCGAGGGACCGCAGGCCAGCCGCATGGTAAAGGTAAAGCTCGTCCAGATCCGGGCCGATCCCCTCGCAGCCCTCGATATGCAAGAGGGCCGCAATCGCGCCTGCCGCCCGCGCGGCCTCGATCTCATCCGCAGAGCGGCAGAGCCGGATCACATCGGGCTGGTCGGCGGCCATGCGGTGCAGGATCGCGGCCATCTCCAGCGTCACCTGCCGCGCCATGGCGGCATCGACCGGCTCGAACGCGCGATAGGTCGCCATCGGGTCGGGCGCCGTGGCCGGGTCGCCCGGAACCCAGACCGCAAAAAAGCCCCCCGCAAACCCGCCTGCACGGCATTTCGCCAGATCTATGTCCCCGCCCTTGTTGTCAAAAAATGCGAGCCCCGCTCGATCGCCCGCCGCCCAAAGTTTGCTCAGAAGATCATTGTGGCCATCGAAAACCGGGCGCGGGGTCATGGCCCTCTCCTTCTTTGTGACAGCGATGCGACTCGCCTTGACAGTGGCGTGCGAAAATTGCCCTCTTGGTCAAAGTTGCGCCTGCCCGATCCGGGTATAGACGCATCGCAAAACGAAAGACAGGGAGTCTTCCATGACGCTTGACCTTACCCTCCGCCGTGCCGGTGCGCTTGCACTGGCATCCCTTCTGGCCGGGGCTGCACCAGCCGCGCTGATGGCACAAACCCCCGCCGATACGCTGGTGATCGGGGATGCCATCGACGACATCGTGTCGATCGACCCGCATGAGGCGTTCGAATTTTCCGGCACTGACCTCGTGAACAACACCTATGACACGCTGGTGGAACTCGACCCGACGCAGCCCGGTGAACTGGTGCCGGGTCTGGCCGAAAGCTGGGATGTGGCCGAGGATGGCGTGACCTATACGTTCAAGATGCGCCCCGGCGTCACCTTCGCCTCGGGCAATCCGGTGCGGGCCGAGGATGCGGCCTTTTCGTTGCAGCGCGTCGTCAAGCTGAACAAGACCCCGGCCTTCATCTTCACGCAATTCGGCTTCACCCCCGAAAACGTCGAGGAGATGATCACCTTCGATGGTGATACCGTCACCATGAAAACCGACAAACCCTATGCGCCCACCTTCGTCTACAACTGCCTGACCGCCGCTGTCGGGTCCATCGTGGACAAGGAAACCGTCATGGCCAATGAGGTCAATGGCGACATGGGCAATGAGTGGCTGAAGTCGAACACCGCCGGGACGGGCGCCTATGTGCTGCTGTCCTACAAGCCGTCCGACAGCTACATCCTGCAAGCACGCGAAGGCCATTGGCGCGGTGACGCGAAACTGCGCCGCGTGTTCGTGCGTCATATCCCAGAGGGCGCGACCAACCGCCTGCTGCTGGAACGCGGCGATATCGACATCAGCCGCGAAGTCTCCACGGTCGATATCGACGGGATGGAAGGCAATGCCGATATCCGGGTCGAGACGGACCTTGCGGGCTATATCTATTACGTCTCCGCCAACCAGAAGAACGAGGCGCTGGCCAACCCGAAAGTGCTGGAGGCAATCCGCTGGGGCATCGACTATCATGGCATGGCCGACAGCTTCCTGAAGGGGGAACAGACCGTGCATCAGGCCTTCCTGCCGCGCGGCTATCTGGGGGCCATCGAGGAAACGCCCTATTCGCTGGATCTGGAAAAGGCCAAGGCCGCACTGGCGGAATCCGGTGTTACGCTGCCCCTCAATATACGCATGTCGGTGCGCAACAGCCCGACCCGGGTGGATATGGGCCAGTCGATCCAGAACACGCTGGGCCAGATCGGCATCAATGTGGAACTGAAGGTGGGTGAAGGCGCGGAAGTGCTGGGCGAATACCGCGCGCGTCAGCATGACCTCACCTTGCAGGCCTGGGGGCCGGACTATCCTGATCCGCACACCAACGCCTCCACCTTTGCGATCAATGGCGACAATTCGGATGAGGCAAAGCTGACCGGCAGCCTTGCCTGGCGCAACGCCTATGATCCGGGCGAACTGATGACCATGACGCAGGCCGCCGTGATCGAACGCGATGCCGACAAGCGTCGCGCGATGTATGAGGAAATCCAGCGGAAACACCGCGACACCTCGCCCTTCATTGCGATGTTCCAGGAAAACAACCGCAGCGCGATGCGCGCCAACGTCAAGAACTTCTACACCGGCGGCACCGTGGATTCGGTGACCTACTGGCTGGTCGAAAAGTAAGGGCCTGTCGGCGGGCGGGGTGACCCCGCCCGCCGATGCCTGCCGCGCATGACCGCAGCCTCCGACATCCCCGCCCCGCCCCCTGGCCGCCTGTCCGGCCTGCCCCGTCTGTTGCGCCTGATCGGCGGCACGGCGCTGTCCTTGGCCATCACAATTCTGGGTCTGTTGCTGGTCACCTTCATCATTGGCCGCGTGGTGCCCATCGACCCGGTTCTGGCCATCGTCGGCGAACGCGCAACCACCGCGCAATATGAGGCGACGCGGCTGGCGCTTGGACTTGACGAGCCGATGTGGAAGCAATTCGCGATCTATGTCGGCAATGCCGTGCAGGGTGATCTGGGCCAGTCGCTGCGCACCAAGCGCGAGGTGTCGGCCGACATCATCCGCTATTTCCCGGCCACGCTGGAACTCGCGACCATCGCCACCCTGTTCGGCGTGCTGGTCGGCGTGCCTGCGGGCGTGCTGGCCGCCACCAAACCCGGCACCTGGGTAGACCAGATCGTGCGGATCGTGGGGCTGATGGGCTATTCCATGCCGGTGTTCTGGCTGGGGTTGCTGGCGCTGCTGGTGTTCTACGGCATCCTTGGCTGGGTGGGCGGGCCGGGGCGGCTCGATGCCGGATTCTCGATGATGTTCGAACTCGACGTGAAACAGCGAACGGGGATGATCCTGATAGACACGGCGCTTGCGGGCGAATGGGCGATGTTCCGCAATGCGATCAGCCATATCATCCTGCCGTCGGCGGTGCTGGGCTATACCTCGATGGCCTATATCAGCCGCATGACCCGCAGTTTCATGATGAATGAACTGGGGCAGGAATACATCACCACCGCGCGGGTCAAGGGGATGCCCGAATGGCGTGTGGTCTGGGTCCATGCGCTGAAAAACGTGATGGTGCCGCTGATCACGGTCATTGCCCTCAGCTACGCCTATTTGTTGGAGGGGTCAGTTCTGACCGAAACGATCTTTGCCTGGCCAGGGCTTGGCAGTTACATCACGGACGCGCTGTTTGCGGCCGACATGCCCGCTGTTCTGGGGGGAACGGTTGTCGTGGGTGTGGTGTTCGTGACGCTGAACATGGCGTCCGATCTGCTTTATCGTCTTGTTGATCCGAGGGCGCGCTGATGGCCACGATGACTGAATGGCTGCGCGACCCCAGCCCCGCCTCACGCACTCAGGCGCGGCTGGGGCAAAGTTACCTCGCCTGGCTCAGGATGCGGCGCAATCCGCTGGCGATGGTGGGGCTTGTCATCATCCTCGGCTTGCTGTTCGTCGCGGCCTTCGCGCCCTGGATCGCCACGCATGACCCGCTGGCGCAGAATCTGGGCCAGCGCCTTTTGCCGCCCGGAACGCCGGGGCATTTCCTCGGCACCGACGATTTCGGCCGCGATATCTGGAGCCGGATCGCCTATGGCTCGCGCATCACGCTCTATATCGTCACGCTGGTCGCGGTAACGGCCCCGGTGCTGGGGCTGCTGATTGGCACGGTCGCGGGCTATTTCGGCGGTTGGGTCGATCAGGTGTTGATGCGGATCACCGATATTTTCCTCGCCTTTCCGCGCCTCATTCTGGCGCTGGCGCTGGTCGCCGTTCTGGGGCCGGGGATTGAAAACGCGGTGCTGGCTATCGCGCTGACTGCATGGCCACCCTATGCCCGTGTGGCGCGGGCCGAAACGCTGACCGTGCGCACCTCGGATTACATCGCTGCCGTGCGGCTGCAAGGGGCGGGATCGGGGCGGATCATCTGGGGCCATGTCATGCCGATGTGCCTGCCCTCCGTCATCATCCGCGTCACGCTGGACATGGCGGGGGTGATCCTGATTGCAGCGGGCCTCGGCTTTCTTGGGCTTGGCGTGCAGCCGCCGACCCCGGAATGGGGGCTGATGATCTCGTCCGGACGCAAGTTCCTTTTTGAACAATGGTGGGTCGCGACCATGCCGGGGCTGGCCATCTTCATCGTGTCCTTGGGCTTCAACCTCCTGGGCGATGGCTTGCGCGATGTCCTTGATCCAAGGAGCAGCGGCAAATGACCCTCCTTTCCGTCAAAGACCTGCGCGTGACTTTCGACACCGAGGCAGGCCGGGTGGAGGCCGTGCGCGGCGTGTCCTTCAGCCTTGGCCGGGAACGTCTGGGCATCGTGGGCGAAAGCGGGTCGGGCAAGACCATGACGGGGCGTTCCGTTCTGCGGCTGATCCGCCCTCCGGGCCGGATCGAGGCGACAGAGATGGTGTTTGACGGCATCGACCTGATGCGCGCGTCCGAACGCGAGATGCGCGCCCTGCGCGGCCAACGCATCGCCATGGTGATGCAAGACCCGAAATATTCGCTGAACCCGGTGATGAAGGTGGGTGCGCAACTGACCGAAGGGCTGCGCCTGCGCGACGGCATGTCGGCCAAGGCCGCACGCGGCAAGGCCATCGAGGCGCTGGACGCCGTGCAGATCCGGGGGCCGGAGCGCGTGATGGAGGCTTACCCGCATGAATTGTCGGGCGGCATGGGTCAGCGCGTGATGATTGCGATGATGCTGATCCCGAACCCGGACCTGTTGATCGCGGATGAACCGACCTCGGCGCTGGATGTGACCGTGCAGGCCGAGGTTCTGTCGATCCTTGACGGCCTCGTGCGCGACCGGGGCATGGGGCTGATCTTCATTTCCCATGACCTGCGGCTGGTGGGCCGGTTCTGCGACCGCGTGCTGGTGATGTATAAAGGCCGCGTGGTCGAGGAACTGGAGGCAAAGAACCTGATGCAGGCACAGCACCCCTATACCCAGGGCCTGCTGAACTGCCTGCCCCGGATCGGCGGCAGCCGCGCGCCCCTGCCGGGGCTGGACCGCAACGCGGAATGGGCGGAGTAGGGCCATGGCACTGATCGAGGTCGAAAACCTGTCGGTCCATTACGGCGCCAAGGGCCAGATCGTGCGCGCGGTGGAAGGCGTCAGCCTGCATGTCGATGCCCGCGAAAGCTATGGGCTGGTGGGCGAAAGCGGGTCGGGCAAATCCACCATCCTGCGCGCGATCTGCGGGCTGGCCCCGGTGACGGCGGGCCACATCCGCATCGGGGGGCAGCCGGTGCCCACCCCGCGCGGCCGCGCCTTCAGCCGTCGGGTGCAGATGGTGTTTCAGGATCCCTATGCGAGCCTGCATCCGCGCCACACGCTGGACCGCACCCTGTCGGAACCGCTGGCGATCCACGGCATTGGCGGCAGCGATGCGCGGGTGGTCAAGGCGCTGGAGGATGTGGGCCTGCCCGCCGCCTTCCGCTTCCGCTATCCGCATCAATTGTCGGGCGGGCAACGTCAGCGCGTTGCGATTGCCCGCGCCTTGATGCTGGAACCCGAGATCCTGTTGCTGGATGAACCGACCTCGGCGCTCGATGCCTCGGTGCAGGCGGAAACGCTGAACCTCTTGAACCGGTTGCGCGACGAACGCGGGCTGACATTCCTGATGGTCAGCCATGACCTTGCCGTGATCGACCATATGTGCGACCGCGTGCTGGTCATGCAGCATGGCCGCGCGGTTGAGGAGCTGACCCGAGACCAGTTGTCCGGCGCGCAGATGACAACGGATTATGCCCGCACGCTGTTCGATGCCAGTGCGGACCGGATGCTCGGGGCCTGAGCGCCCCGGAAAGGACATGATGGATTTCCCGGTATTCGACGGTCACAACGATTTCCTGCTGCGGCTTTATCAGGCACCCGAGCGGCGGGAGGAGTTGTGGCTCAAGGGCGAAACGGATGCGTCCGGCAACGCGGTCGGGCATCTGGACCTGCCCCGGATGCGACGGGGTGGTTTCGCAGGCGGGTTGTTCGCGATCTACATTCCCTCGCCCACCGCCCATGACAGTGCCGACTATCAGGCGATGATGGACGCCCCCCCCTATGATCTGCCCCTGCCCGACCTGATTGACGCCAAGGGCGCTCAGCCGGTGGCGCTGTCCATGGCCGCGCATCTGCACTGGATGGCGCGCGCGGCCCCGGATGATTTCACGCTTTGCACCACCGCCACCCAGATCCGCGAAGCCATGGCCGAGGGCCGCATCGCGGGCGTCATGCATATGGAGGGGGCGGAGGCGATCAGCCCGAACCTTGATGAACTGCCGCTGTGGCACGCGATGGGCTTGCGGTCCATCGGGCCGGTCTGGTCGCGTCCCACCGTGTTCGGCCATGGCGTGCCCTTCCGCTTCCCGGGCGATCCCGATACCGGCCCGGGGCTGACCGATGCGGGCCGCGCACTTGTGCAGGCCTGCACCGAAATGCGGATCATGGTGGATCTGAGCCATATGAACGAGGCCGGGTTCAACGATGTGGCCCGGATTTCCGATGCGCCGCTGGTCGCCACTCATTCCAATGCCCATGCGGTGACGCAATCCACCCGCAACCTGACCGACCGGCAACTGGCGATGATTGCGGAAACCGGCGGGTTGGTGGGGCTGAACTATGCCACATCCTTCCTGCGCCATGACGGGCGGCAATCGCCGGTGATGGGCTGGGATCCGGTGATGCACCACCTTGACCATCTGCTGACCCATCTGGGCGAGGATGGCGTGGGGCTGGGGTCCGATTTTGACGGCGCGACCATCCCCGAAGGCATCGGCGATGTCACCGGCCTGCCCTCGCTGCAACAGGCGATGATCCAGCACGGGTTCGGCGCGGATCTGGTGGAAAAGATCGCGCATCGCAACTGGGTGGCGATGCTGGAACGGGTCTGGGGCGCGTGCCCTAGTTCTGCACGCCTGACACAGGATTCCCAAGGCCGCTCTGCCGTGCGATATTCGGGGTATGAGACGTGATGACCTCAGCCTTTACCTTGGCCCCGCCGACCGTGCTGAGCTCAGGCCCTGATCCC
>JBKBNP010000061.1:0-22109 GCA_046295215.1 Pseudorhodobacter sp.
CGCAAACTCGACGGCCAGAACCGCCTGCCGGAAATCATCGAAGGGGTTGAATTCCGCGACGGGATCAAGCACGAAATCAAAGCCGCCTGATCAGGCCGTCACCAACTTTCGGGCATAGCTCCCCCCGCGCGGCGATGGCAGCGCGCGCGGCGGCTTCGGTCACTTCGGGTGCATCGGTGATGACGGTGGGCAGGAGCCCGGTCGTGCCGAACCGCCGGTGGGCCGCGATGATGGCGGCGATGCCGTCGCAGGTGGGGGTGGCGTTCAGCAGAACCCCGCCCCCGCCATTCACCTGAAGGTCGATCAGCCCGCGACTGACCACGCCTGCGATGGCGCGTGGAATTTCCCCGGCAGGGGCGGCAGGCAGCATCCGCACCCGCCCGCCGCCGACGACAAGCACCGCGCCGGGGTGCAGGCGCCCCGCGTCAAAAACCGCATCGGGGCGCAGGCAGATCTCAGCGGTCATTGCCGGTCCCGAAGAAATAGGGCCGCAGCGCCATCTGCACCTCTGCCGCCACCAGCGCGCGCGCCGGTTCGAGGTAGCGGTCGCGCAGGTGCTGCGCACGGTCGATCACCTCGGGCCCGAAACATTGTGCCAGTGCAGAAACGGGAATCGGGATCTCCTTCAACGCCGCGAACAGCCGGTCGATGGCGTCGCACGCCTCGGCCTCCCGCCAGTAATAGCGGATGCGGTCGGCATAGCTGAAATGCCGCAAGAGGCGATGCTGGGCTGCATCCGTCGCCGCGTAATGCCTCTGCCAGAACTCCGGCCTTGCCAGCATCGCCTGCTCCATCACCTCGGGCAGCGGTTTGAGGTCCAGACCGGCGGTCCGGGCGATCATGTCGAGCCCGTAGACCGCCTTGCGGAAGGCGAAGGTCAGGGCCGGGCCGACCTTGTGGATGGCAAAGCCCTGCCCGGCGAGGCGCGGATAGGCTTCGGGGTGTTGATAGTCGGTCGAATGGGCCTCGAACCCCATGCCGGGCCAATCGTCCAGCACCGACCGGAGCGCGGCGCCGTCGCCGATGGGCAGATGGTGGATGGCCGTTGCGGAAAACTCCACGCCCGGCTGCACGACCAGCCCGCAGACCCGGGGCCAGAGCGCATCGAGCCTGCGGGCGGCAAAGGCCGCGCGATGCGCAGCGAGCGTGGCGCGGGCGGCCTCGGGCGTGGTGGGGGCTATGGTTTCGGGGTGCGGTCCATCGTCCTGCCCTTCGGCCCTTGCGCCCCCGGGGGGCGGAACCTCGGTGCCGATGACATAGGCCATGGCACCCGCATCCGGGGCGGCGCCGTCGCAGGCCTCGGCCAGCAGGGCAGAGCGTTCGGCGGCGGTCGCGTCATCGACCTGCGCGGGTTCACCCATGCAGCCTTCGGAACAATCCAGATGGATCTTGGTGAAACCGGCGCGCGCATAATCGGCCACCATGACGATGGCATGATCCATCGCGGCATCCGCCGGTCCGGCCCGCCAGACCTGCGGCCCGAGATGGTCACCCCCCAGCACGATCCTGTCCCTGTCCACCCCCATCTCGCGGGCAAGCCGCGCGACAAAGGCGGCGAAGTCCGAGGGGCGCATGCCGGTATAGCCGCCGAACTGGTTGACCTGATTGGACGTCGCTTCCACCACCAGCGGGCGGTCCAGCTTCTCGGCCAGGAGGAGGCTGGCGCGCAGCACATCCGCATGGGCGGAACAGACCGAGGGGATCGCGGCGGCGGCTCCCTTTCGGTTGCGGGCGATGATGCTGCGCAGAAGATCGGACATAGGCTGTTCCTTCAGCAAACCGGCAGTCAGCGCCGGAGGGGCAGGGGGCGGTCTTGTGCGAAACCGGGCAGGCCGGGGGGCGCTGTGCCATGGTCAGAGGTTCGGGGGCGGCAGCGGCGGGCCTGGCCCTGGCCGGGCGTTGCGCCGACGCTGCGGTTGCTTCGGGATACGGCATGCCGCGCATTCGCGCTCATTCCGGGATGTCCAACTGCGTTGCGGCAAGGGCCGCGCCCCGGGCACCGGTCGCATCGCCCCCTTCGGCCACGCAAAGACGCGGCAGGGCAAGCCCCACAAGATGCGCCTGTGCCATGGCGGTGGTCAGGTCGTCGCAGATCCCGTCCACCCCCGAAAGCCCGCCGCCCAGAACGATCACCTCCGGGTCCAGCGTCAGGATGGCCGAGACCAGCAATTCCGCCACAAGCCCGCACCAGACCGACCAGACCCGCGCCATTCCGGGGTCGGACCCGCGCAGGGCGACGATCTGCGGTGCTGTCAGGCTGCGCCCGGTCAGATGGTCCGCGATCCGGGCAAGGCCGGGCCCGGACACCAGCGTCTCGAAACAGCCGGTGCGACCGCATCCGCAGCGCAGGATGGGCAGGCCGTGGCGCTGGATCAGGGGTGCGGGCAGGGCGATGTGGCCGATCTCGCCCGAGATGCCGGTGGCGCCCTCTGCTGCAACGCCGTTTTGCACGAATCCGCTGCCGACCCCGGTGCCCAGCACCAGCCCCAGCACCGTCGCGGCCCCGCGCCCCGCCCCGAGACGCGCCTCGGACAGCGCCATGGCACGGCAATCGTTGATGAAGGCCACCGGACGCCCGATCCGCGCAGCAAGATCGGCGGGAAAGGGCCTGCCGGTCGCGGGCAGGTTCGAGGTCATGGCCAGCCCGCTGCGCCGATCCACCAACCCCGCCGCACTGATCCCCACCGGCGCGCGGCCGCCGGCCCGCTCCGCCGCCGCGACAAGGGCCGCAACCGCGCCCAGCAGCGCGGGATAGTCGCGCGGCGTGGGTGCGCGGTCCCGCGCGATCAGCGCCCAGTCGGGGCCGAAAACCTGCATCTCGATCTTGGTGCCGCCGATGTCCAGCCCGATCGCGGTCATGGTGCCACCGGATGCAGCCGGACCCCCGACACGACACGCGACAGCGTGCCCCGCCCCGCAAAGGGGTCATCGACATTCAGCCCCAGCCGCGCCGACCAGACCACGCCCATCACCTGCGCCAGCGCCACGGCCAGCGGGGCCGCCCACAGGTCCGGTGTTTCGTCCGGCAGGCCGGGCGGGGGGGAAAGAAGGGTAAGCGGGCAATCGGGAAACTGCGCCGCCAGTTCCTGTGCCAGATCGGCCTCATACCGTCCGGCCTGCGGCCCGGCAGAGCCGAACAGCACGATCCGCGTGCCGGGCAGCACAAAGCTTTTGGGTCCGTGCCGGAACCCGAGCGTCGAATCCCACAGCGCCGGGATCTGTCCCGCTGCCAGTTCCATCACCTTCAGCGCCGCCTCGCGCGCGGCAAAGGCAAGCGGGCCGGTCCCGAGAAAGACGATGCGCTGCGGGGTCTCGGCGGCCCCGGCAATGGCGGCATAGTCGGCAAGGCGCGTTTCCAGTGCCGCTGCCAGAGCGGGCAAGGGCGCGGTTCCGGCCCGTCCAAACAAGGCCGCCGCCGTCAGCAGCATGGTCGAGAAACTCGAGGTCATCGCAAATCCCGCATCATGGGTGGCGGCGGGCAGCAGGACCACGCGCTGTTGTGCCGCCCCGCTGCGGCGGGCCAGCGCACCATCCGCATTGCAGGTGATGTTGAGCCGGGGCGCGTCAGGGGCCAACGTATCGAGCGCATCCATCAGCCCGATGGATTCGGTGCTGTTGCCCGACCGGCCGAAATGCACGATCAGCGGGGCGCGTCCGGCCAGATGGGCCTGCGGGCGGGCGACAATATCGGTGGTCGGCACGGCGCGGAAATCTCCCTGCCCCTCCAGCCCTGCCGCCAGAATATCCCCGATATAGGCCGATGTTCCCGCCCCGCAGAACCAGACCTGCCGTGGCCCCAGCGTGGCAATCCAGTCCCGCAGCCCCGCAACATCAAGGCGGCCTGCCCAGTCGGGCCAGATCGCGGGTTGGGCATGGATTTCCCGCCAGGTCGCCCAATCCGACAGGGTCATGCCTCTGCCCCGTTGATCGCATCGGCCACGATCACCGAACGGTCATCGGCAAACTCCCGGCTGGTCGAGCCCTTGACGTTGGCAAAGCGGTGCAGCTTGTGGAAATCCTCCGCCTCGCTGCGGGCGAAAGCCTCCTCCCAGGCTGCGACGCTGACCGCATCCGGGACCAGGAAATACCCGTCCGAGAAGATCTCGATGCTTGCAACCTCCGCAAGGGGAAGGCGTTCGTCGATGATGTCGGCCAGCGAGGTTTCATCGCCGTTGAGCGTGGAAAAGCCCATCGGATGATCGGTCCGGTTGGCAAAGTGGAACTGCTGGCGGATGCCCTTGTCGAGAAACCCGCGCAGCGAGTCGGGGTCCGTCAGCCCGGCAAAGCGCGCGACCAGATCATCGCGGATGCCCGCTGCCTCGGCGGGGGTCAGGACACCGCCTTCGACAGCCTCGTCATGGCCTTCGAAACTGACGCTGCGGGTCAGGCGCTCCACCTCATCCGCATCGTCATGGCGGGCTGACAGAATCGCATGGATGGCCAGCCGGTTCAGTGTGGACACATCGTCGATCGGCTTTTCACGACGGATCATCCGCGCCCCGCCCACGCGGAACCCGCTGTCGCCCACGGCAAGAAAGCGCACATGGTCGGGGGCCATGACCGCGAGCGCCATGGTGGTCGAGGGTTTGCCCTCCATGCCCTCGCGGGCGCTGGCCGCACGGATGCGGGCACTGATCGCGGCAAAGATCTGCGCGGGGGGCAGGGACGCCAGATCCTCGGCCAGCGCCAGCTCCGCCACCGCCTGTGCCGCCGCCTGCGATGCGATCCGGCCCGAGCTTGCCATTGGCCGCGCCTTCTGCGGTGCGGTGGCCCCGTCGAATACCCCCAGCAACCCGGGCAGGATCAGCACGGTGTCGTCATTCGGGACGCGCAGGCTGCGATCCTTGGGAAGGGTCAGGGACGAAATCTTCATGGCTGCTCCAGAGAGTTTTGGGGGGTCTTTGCGAGGGTCAGACCGGGTCAGACGAAGGTGGATTCACGATCCTCGGCAAAGCGGAATACGGCATAGACACACAGTCCGGTGCAGACCAGCAGGATGGTTGAAAGGGCTGCAGCGATGCCGAACTCCCCGTCCAGAACCGAGATATAGATCTTGACCGGCATGGTGATCGTTCCGGAATTGTAGAGGATCAGCGTGCCCGACAATTCGTTGACGGCGGTGATGAAGCCCATCAGCCCCCCCACGATCAGCCCCGGCAGTATCAGGGGCACCGTGATCGTCATGAAGGCCTTGAGCGGGGAGGCGCCCAGATTGATCGCGGCCTCCTCCATCGAGGGTTTGATCTGCCGCAGGCTGGTGGTGGTGGACCGCACGCCATAGGGCAACCGGCGGATGAAGAACAACAGGATGATGATCGTCGCCGTGCCGGAAAGGTCAATCCAGCCGCCGCGGAAGGTGGTGACAAACCCGATGGCCATGACCACGCCCGGCACCAGATAAGGCACCATCATCAGAACGTCGATCGCCCCGGATACGGCGGTATCGCGCCGCACGATCAGATAGGAGATCAGCCCCGAGGCAACCGTAATCAGCGCCACCGCGATCAGCGCGAACTTGAAGCTGTTGAAGATTGCGGGCAGCGAATCCCCCATCACACGGGTATAGCTGTTGATCCCGTAGTTGCCGGTGAACACCGGGCCGTTGGTTTCCAGAAAGGAGGTGTAGATCACCACCAGCGTCGGGGCCATCGCGACAATGACCACCCCGTAGCAGAAGAGATGCACCAGCACATTGCGCGCGCCTGTCAACTGATGGACCACCGGACGGTTGGTCAGCGCGCTGGCATAGCGGCGTTTGGCGAGGATCCAGCGCTGCGCGAAGAGCGCGAGGATCGAAATCGCCATCATCACCAGCGACACCGTGACCGCCATGGTGGGCGTGCCGCCCATTTCCGACGTATAGGCCGAATAGGCGATGGTCGAAAGCGTGCGGAACCCCCGGCCCAGGATCGCGGGCGTGCCGAAATCGGCAATCGACAGCACGAAACAGATGATCGCCCCGGTGCTGACAGCCGGAAAGACCAGCGGCAGCGTGATCTTGAAGAACCGCTCCAGCGCGTTGCAGCCTAGGTTCTCGGCCGCGTCCTCGAAGCTCTTGTTCACCGAGTTGAGCGCGGTCTGCGTCATCAGAAAGACGAAGGGAAAGAACTTCAGCGTAAAGACGAGGATGATCCCGTGCGCGCCATAGATCGTCGGCGTCGTGATGCCGAACCAGGCGAAGAAATTGGTGATGAAGCCGTTGGAGCCGAACATCATGATCCAGGCATAGGCTCCGATGAAGGGCGGCGCCACAAGGACAAGGATCGCCAGTGTGGAGATCAGGGCCTTGCCCCGGATGCGGAATCGCGCGGTGAAAAACGCCAGCGGCACCCCGATGAGACAGGCCCCGAGCGTGCCCATGACGCCAACGAACAGCGTGTTCTTCAGCCCCGCGACATAGTAGTTGCGGGTGAAGATCTGGACATAGTTGTTCAGCGACAATTCCTCCGTCCGCGCATCGAAGAAGCTGAGGACAAAGACGCTGGCAATCGGCAGGATCAGCAGCACGCCCAATACCGCGACGATGCCGACAGTGGTGATGTTCCAGAAATCGACCCCGCGCCGCAGGCGGGTGGAAAAGGAAGCCCCTGCCATCACAGCCTCCGTCCGGTGTCGTGGTCCTCAAAGACCAGCATATCGCTGCGGTCGAAGCCGAAGGACGCTTCCGAACCAGCGGTCAGGGCCAGCACATCGGCGGTGGGGCGCACGATGGCCTTCACCTGTTCCCCCAGCGATGTGGTGCCCATGACCTCTGCCTCCCGGCCAATGAAGCTGACATGGCGGATTTGGACGGGCAGCGACAGGTCGCGCCCGGTCGCGGCGCCCGCGGCGTTCACCGTCACGTTCTCGGGCCGCACCGAGGCGACGATGGCCTGCCCGGCAGGGGCGGAGACATCCGCCACCACACCTCCCCCGGCCTTGAGAACCGCGCGGCCGCCCTCAAGGCTGGCCTTCAGGAAATTATTGCCACCGACGAAATTCGCGACAAAGCGGTTGGCGGGGCGGCGGTAGATCTCGAAAGGCGAGGCCGCCTGCTGGATGATCCCGCCATACATCACGCAGACCGTATCGGACATGGCCAGCGCCTCTTCCTGGTCATGCGTCACATAGATCGTCGTCATGCCCAGATCCTGCTGGATGCGGCGCAGTTCGGCGCGCAGATCGACGCGCAGTTTCGCATCCAGATTGGACAGCGGTTCATCCATCAAAAGCACGGTGGGATTGATGACCATGGCGCGGGCAAGGCCGACGCGCTGCTGCTGGCCACCCGAAAGTTCATGCGGCATGCGCCTGGCAAAAGGATCGAGCTGCACGATGCGCAAGGCCTCGGTCACGCGCGGCCCGATCTGCGCGGAGGGAACCTTGCGTTGTCTGAGCCCGAAGGCGACATTAGCCTCCACGCTCAGATGCGGAAAGACGGCGTAGTCCTGAAACACCATGCCGACATCGCGGCGATGCGCGGGCTTGTCCTGGATCTCGGTTCCGTCGACGAGGATGCGCCCGGCATCCTGGAAATGGAACCCCGCGATGGTGCGCAACAGCGTGGTCTTGCCACAACCCGAGGGACCAAGCAGCGTGTAGAAGGCACCCGATGCGATCTCGATCCCGATGTCGGTCAGCGCAACCACATCGCCATAGGATTTCCGCAAATTGATGATTTCGACCGACGCCATGCCGCCCCCCCGACGTGAGAATGAACGGCCCGCCCGTTGCCCGGGCAGGCCGTCTGATACCTGTTACTGGATGTCCAGAACCATATCGCTCCAGGTCGCCATCAGGCGCTCGCGCTCCTGTGCGGCCCAGCCGAAATCATAGTCCACGGCCACGATCTCCGAGAGCGGGACAAGCGCCGGATTGGAGGCAACATCGCCCCGCACGGGGCGGCGGCCCTGTCCGGCAACGATCTGCTGCGCCTCGGCGGACAGGATGAAGTCGATGAACGCGCGGCCATTGTCGGGATTGGGGCCGCCATTGACCAGCGCGACCGCATCCGGTGCAATCGCCGTGCCTTCGGACGGGTAGATCAGGTCCACCGGCCCGCCACCTTCCTTGTAGCGCAGGGCGGCATCCTCCAGCGTCACGCCGATCGCCAGTTCGCCGTCATTGACGAAACGCGGCACCGCGCCGGAACTGTCGGACAGCACGAAATTCGCCAGCATCGCCTGATACTGTTCCATGCCCGCCTCTTCCGACCCGAAGGCCTGAAGCACGGCAGCATACTGGATATAGGCCGAGCCGGACTTGTCGGCCCGTGCGGTCGAGATCATGCCCTTGTATTCGGGCTTGCCGAGGTCCGCCCAGCTTGTCGGCACCGGGAGTCCGTTCAGGCGCGACTCGTTGACGATGAAGGTCGTGACAACGGCGGTGAAGGGCGACCAGAGAGCGCTTTTCTTCATCGAGTCCAGCACATCGCCATCATTGACCGAGGTATAGGCCTCGAACAGCGATGCGTTGAAATCGACTACGGAACCATCGACGGACCACAGCACATCGGCCACAGGGGACGCGGATTCCGCCGTGATCCGGTTCAGCAACTCGCCCGAACCCGCCTTGATGATCTCGACCTTCGTTCCGGTCGCGGCCTCGAACACCGGCACCATCTCGTCAATGAAATTCTGCGGGGCGGCGGTATAGACATTCACCACGCCATCAGCCACCGCAGCAGAGGCGCCAAGGGCCATCGCGACCGCGACACCTGCGCCGAACAAAGATTTGTTACCTTGCATCGTCATCCTCTCCTCACCCGTTGGGATTTCCGCCCGCATCTGCGAGTCGCAATTAGTTTGCCCGACGCAAAATAAAAATCAAGCTTTGTTTTCGTCACGCAAAATAATAACCTCCTCTGCGGAGGGCCGATGAACGCAATCACCAAACAAAGCGCGCGCAGGCTTGTCACGCTGCTGCGGTCAGAAGGGCCGATGTCGCGTGTGCAGATCGCGTCAGTGCTGAATGTGCAGCCTTCCACGGTGACGCGACTTGTCAATGAACTGTTCGATCAGGGCATTCTCGCCGAGGAGGCCGACCCGGACCGCAGCGGGCGGCGCGGCTATCCGTCGAAGCTGGTGAAGCTGCGGGCCGACAGCCTTTTGTCTGCGGGGGTGTTCGTGGACCCCGATACGCTGTTCACCTGTATCGTGGATTCGCATGGGGCGCTTCTCTCGGAGGAAACCAAATCCATCACCGACCGCAATTTCCAGACCGTTCTGGGTGATGCCGGGCGGATGGTGGCGCGGCAGCGCGGCCAGTTGGGGCTGGAACCGGGCGATTTCATCGGCTGCGGCATCAGCTATCCCGGCCAGCATACCAATCAGCCGGGCAAGGTGCTGCGCACAACCTATCTTGCGCAATGGCCCGACATCGACGCCCGCACCGATCTGGAGCCCTTCTTCGGAATGCCAGTGCATCAGCTCAATGACGCGAAATCCGCCTGTCTGGCGGAGCTTCTGTTCGGGGTCTGCAAGCCGATCCGGAATTTCTGCTATATCTGGCTGTCCTACGGCATCGGCGGGGCAGCGGTCATCAACCAGAGCCTCTATCTGGGGCGCGACCTGACTGCGGCGGAATTTGGCGGGCTGTTTCCGAAATCCCAGCCGCGCCCCTCGGGGCAGGATCTCCTGGACACGCTGGCCCGCGCAGGGTTGCCATCGGCGCGGCTGGAGGAAATCCCGGCGGAAGTTCTGGCCGGGCCGGTCGTCGCGGAATGGGCGACCCGCGCCATCACGCAGTTGCGCTGGCTGAGCCTTGTCATCATGCGGACCTTCGCGCCCGAGGCCATCGTCATCGGCGGACGGCTGGCCGATCCGATACTCAACCGTTTCATCGCGGAACTGTCGGCCATGGACAGCTTGGGCGAGGATTTCGTGATGCGTCCTCCCACCTTCCTGCGCGCCATTTCCGACCGCAAGCCGCAACTCGGGGCGGCGGCCCTACCGGTCTATTTCGGCACCAATTCCGCCCTGAAGGCCTGACCTTGCCTCAGGGCCGCTGCGCGCCGTTGACGCATAGATAGACGGCGTAAAGCGAGGTTGTGCCGCAGATGAACAGCCGGTTGCGGCGCGGCCCGCCAAAGGTCAGGTTTGCCACGATTTCCGGCACCAGAACCTTGCCCAACCGCACCCCCTGCGGGTCGAAGCAATGCACCCCGTCGGCGGCCGAGGACCAGATCCGGCCTTCGTCATCCACCCGGATGCCGTCGGGCAGGCCTGCGTCGATGATGGCCAGAGCGTTTCCACCGGTCAGACGATCCCCGTCAACATCGAAGGCCCGGATATGCCGGGGGGCATCCGGGTCGTGGCTCGCGGCGGAATCCGCGACATAGAGCCGGGTTTCATCGGGGGAGAAGGCCAGCCCGTTGGGTTGTCCAAAATCGTCGCAGACGCTGGTGATGGCCCCGGTCTCCCCGTCCACGCGAAACACATGATGCGCGGCCTGCTCCGGCTCTGCCCTATAACCTTCGTAATCCGACAGGATGCCGTAGGTGGGATCGGTGAACCAGATCGAGCCGTCAGATTTCACCACCACGTCATTGGGGGAATTGAGCCGCCTGCCCTGATGGCTGTCGGCAATCACGGTGATGGTGCCGTCCGCTTCGGTCCGCGTGACCCGGCGTGTGCCGTGTTCGCAACTGACCAGCCGCCCCTGCCGGTCGCGGGTGTGGCCATTGGCGAAATTCGATGGCGCGCGAAAGACGGATACATGCCCCGTCCCGTCCGACCCTGTCGGGTCGGGCGACCAGCGCAGGATGCGCTGATTCGGGATGTCGGAAAACAGCAGACAGTTCATGTCGGCAAACCAGACCGGCCCCTCGGTCCAGCGCGCCCCGGACCACAGCCGGTCAAGATGCGCGCTGCCAACAAAGAGGTGCCGGAAGGACGGATCGTCGCTGAGAAAAGTCATGCGCTGCTCCTATCGCGCCGGACTGCTGCGCCACGAGGCCAGCAGGATGACGCCGATGATGATGAGGCCGGTGGAGACAAGCCGCACCCCGGCCTGAAACCCGTAGGTGTTGAACATCGACACAACGAGGAACATGAAGATGGACGCGCCCCAGATCCCCGGCACATTGCTGTTGCCCCCCGCAACCGATGTGCCGCCGATGATGACCACGGCAATCGACATCAACAGGTATTCCGCCCCCATGTTCAGCGCGGCCCCCCCGGAAAAACAGGCCAGCAGATAGCCGCAGACCGCCGCCAGCACCGAACACAGCACATAGGTCAGCGCCCGCGTGCCATCGACCGGGATGCCTGCCATCCGCGCCGCCGGCAGGCTTTGCCCGATTGCGGAAATCCGGCGGCCATAGACCGTGCGGTTCAGCAGCACCCAGCCCGCGACCGACAGCCCGAGCGCGATGAGTGCGAGGTTCGGCAGGCCCAGCGTGAAGCCAGTGGTGAACTCCGCCATCGCCGGGGGAGGCTTGATGCGCAGGCCCCGGTTGGTGGCGATGGCGGCGGACTGGATGATGAAGCTCATTGCGAGCGTGGCGATGATCGGCGGGATCCGCAGCGCCTTTATCAGCGCGTAATTGACGACGCCGACCGCAATCCCGATGCCCACCGCGATGAACAGGCCCTGCAGGATCAGCCCGTCCTGTTCGGCCATGAATTTCAGCGCGACCGTGCCCGACAGCGTCATCGTCGCGGGAACCGCAAGGTCGATATTGCCCGGCCCGAGGGTGATGACGAACATCTGCCCCAGCCCGACGATCACGCTGAAGGCGGCAAAGGTCAGCGCCGCCTGACTGAGCCCGACACTCGACACCCCGCCGGTGGCAAGGACCGTGACGAGCCAGACAAGTATCGCCGCCGCAAAGGATCCGGCCCAGGGCTTCTGCAACAGGGTCATGCCCGCACCTCCAGTCGCCGCAGCAGCAGCCTGAGCGCCAGAATGAGGATGAGGATTGCTCCCTGCGCCCCGATCTGCCAGTCGGACGGCACGCGCAGGAAGGTCAGGAACGACCCGGCCAGAAGCAGGGTCAGCGCCCCGATCACTGCGCCCACGGGGGATATGCGGCCCCCGGTGAACTCGCCCCCGCCGAGAATCACCCCTGCGATGGACAAGAGCGTGTAGCGCAGCGCGATATTCGCATCGGCCGAGGTCATCAGCCCCACCAGCGAAATGCCCGCCGCCACGGCAAAGGTCGCGGCCGTTGCATAGGCCAGCGCCCGGGCCCGCAGGGTGGACCATCCGGCCCGCGCCACGGACCGCTCATTTCCGCCCACCCCGCGGATCAGCACCCCGAAGGAGGACCGCATCACCAGCAGATGCGCCAGAACCGCGATCAGGATGGAGGCCACCAGCCCCATCGGCAACAGGGGCGGGCGCCAGCCAAGCGTCGCCGCAACCCAGACAGGTGCCGTCCCGCCCGGCGTGGGCAGGGTCAGCACCGCCAGCCCCGACCACACAAAGCTCATCCCCAGTGTTACCACGATGGCGGGCAGGTTGCGCAGCGCGATGATGACGCCAAGCCCGGCATAGGTGGCGATCGACGCCAGCAGGATCAGCGCCCCGAGCAACGGTTGATCCACCAGAAAGGTTGCCGCGACACAGGCGACGAAGCTGACAAAGGCCCCCATCGACAGATCGAGGTCGTTGACCGCCATGATCATCATCTGCGCCAGCGTGGCGAGCGCGATGGGCAGGCCCAGCTTGAACAGCAGATGAAGGCCGTTGTAGCTCATCGCATTCGGGCGCATCATGAAGATGCCGATCAGCAGAACCGCGAAGGCCATGCAGGGCAACAGGAGCCGCAGCGCGTCCGGAGGGATCCGTTTCATGCGGCCTGCCCTTCGAACGAGGCGGCAAGGATTGCCTGTTCCGTGATCCCGGCACCCGCGAGTTCGGCCACGATCATCCGGTTGCGGAACACATAGACCCTGTCACAAAGCCGTGCCTCCTCCATCTCGGTGGAATACCACACGAAGGTCCGGCCTTGTGCGGCCTCGGCCCGGATCATGCCGTAAACCTCCTGCTTGGTTCCGATGTCGACGCCGCGCATCGGATCATCCATCAGCACGACTGGCGCGCGGGTGGCCAGCGACCGGGCAAACAGCACCTTCTGCTGATTGCCGCCCGACAGCGACAGGATGGGATTGCCCATGTCGGGCGTGCGGATGCCGATCCTTTCGCGCCATGTCCGGCCCTGTGCGGCCTCGGCCTCTGTGTCGACAAACCCGCGCCGGGCCATGTCGGACAGGCTGGCGATGGACAGGTTGCGCAGGATCGACCAGCCGTCGAAACTGCCGTTGAGCCGCCGGTCCCCGGCCACGAAGGTCACAGCCGGGTCACGGCGCGGCCACCAGGCCGGGCTCGCACGGTCGAAGAGGGCCAGCAGCATGTCGGTCTGCCCATGCCCGCCCAGACCGGCCAGCCCGATCACCTCGCCCCTTGCGGCGGTGAAGGGCAGGCCGCGACCGTTGAGGGCGGGCATCGACAGCACCTGCGCCCCGGCCTGCGCGGCGGCAACCTGCGCGCTGCGTTCGGAAACGGTGGATCCCATCGCCTCCACCAGCCCGGCCTGATCGAACTCTGCCGCAGGGCGTTCGGTCACGATGCGGGCATCCTTCATCACCACGATCCGCGTGGCGGAGGACAGGATTTCCCCCATGATATGCGAAATCAGGATGATCGCCCCGCCCGCCGCAATGAACCGCGCGACATGTTCCAGCAGTTGCGCCGCAAGGCCCGCGTCGAGCGATGAGGTCGGCTCGTCCAGAATGACGAGGCGGGGCGGGGTGCCCGCATCGGAAAAGGCCATGGCGATCTCGACCATCTGCCGTTCGGCGATGGACAGATCGCCGACCTGCGCACGCGGGTCGATGCCGTGGCCGGGGAATACGGTGTCGAGGCTTTGCGAAATCACCGACCGCGCCCGTTTGCGCCAGCCGGATCCGTTCATGTCGCGGTGCATGATCCGCGTGTTCTCGATCACCGTCAGATTGGGACAGAGCGACAGTTCCTGAAACACGCAGCGCAGCCCCGATGCGCGGGCGGCGGGAATGTCCCACCTCGGGACCGGCGTCCCGTCGGCAAGGATGTCGCCCTCCTGCGGGGTCAGGCTGCCGTTCAGGACATTCACCAGCGTTGATTTTCCGGCCCCGTTATGGCCGACCAGTCCCAGACATTCGCCGGGATGGAGGGTAAGGCTTGCACCGTCCAGTGCGACGACCTCGCCATACCGGACACGGACGGAACGAACCTCGATCAGGGGAAATGCAGGCATGCGGAACCTTGTTTCAGGGCGGCAAGCCCGCCACCTGCGCGAAAACGGCGCAAAGCGGCGGGCTTTTCAGACCGGGATGGCGGACTGGCCTCAGTTCGCGGCTTCGATCACCGCGACAGCATCATCCAGCGCGTATTCCACATTGGCCACACCGCCCGCCTGGGTCGTCGCAAGGCTTTCCTCCAGCATGTCCTGCGAGATCGACAGGAACGGCACGACCAGATCCTTGGGAACCTCGCGCCCTTCCAGCACCTGCTGGGCGACCCAGAAGGCGAGCGTGGACACGCCCGGCGCGATGGACACCGACATGGTCTCATAGCCGTTCGCGGCCTTCTGTTCGGCCCAATAGGCCAGTTCGTCCTGCCGGTTGCCCATGACGATCACCGGAAGGTCGCGACCCGCAGCCGTGATCGCCTGCGCGGCGCCATAGCCGTCGCCGCCCTGCGTCACCACGCCGACAATCTCGGGCAGCGAGGGCAGGATGCCAGCCACCGCGCGCTGGGCCACATCCTGCGCCCAGTCGCCATGCACCGAGCCCACGATCTTGAACTGCGGGAACTGCGCGACCCCGGCATGGATGCCCGCCGAGATCTCGTCATCGACAAACACCCCGGCAAGGCCGCGGATTTCCAGAAGGTTGCCGCCCTCGGGCAACTTTCCGGCAAGGAACTCGACCTGCTGGCGGCCCATTTCCTTGAAATCGACCGCAATGCGCCAGGCGCAGGGTTCGGTCACGATCCCGTCGAAGGACACGACCACGATGCCCGCATCGCAGGCTTCCTTGACCGCCCCGTTGAGGGCCGTGGGCGAGGCGGCGTTGACCACGATGGCGTGATAGCCTTCGAGGATCAGGTTCTGGATCTGCGCGGCCTGTTCGGTGGCCTGGTTCTCCGCCGTGGTAAAGGCACTGGCCTCGGCCACAACACCCGCCGCGACGGCGGGGCCGGTCACGGTTTCCCAACTGGTCAGCATGGCCTGACGCCACGAGTTGCCGGCATAGTTGTTCGACAGGGCAATCCGCTTGTCGGCGGTATCGGCCAGCCCGGGCATGGCGGTTCCGATCACCGCAACCGAAACCAGCATCAGGGTTCTTGCATTCATCATGTTCATCCTCCCTTGGCGCGGTTTCGACCCGCGCGTTTGCGATCCCGCCCGGATGCCGGATGGCTCCCTTGGCGGCCTCCTCGACCGTGGCGGCAGGATGAAAGGCAAAGGCCCGGCTGTATAGGGGCATGTCGGCAGGGTGTTTGCGGGTTCTCCCACAGCATTTGCGGGTTCCCGCAAGAGTGGCCGGGGATCACCCCATGGCCCTGCGGGACGATCTGCGCCAGAGTGCGGGGATGCCACCCCTTCGTGTTTGCAGGTGCTGACATGGTCCAGATCGCTCCTTCTGCCCGGCTCAACCAGTTCTTCCGCATCTCGCGGTTGCTGGCCGGGCAACTGGATTTCGGATCGGCCATCCGGGCGGTCGCGCAGGAAGTGGCGCAGATCGTGCCCCATGACCATCTGGATGTCTGCATCATCGGGCAGGATGGCCGCTTCCACACGGCCTATGAAATCGGCATCGACACCTGGTGGGGCAACATGCCCCATGCCCCCATCGCCGCCAGCCCGATCCGCGCGCTGCTGGAGGGCGAGGTGGATCATATCCTGTTGCAGGACGCCTGTGCCGATCCGGCCTATCGCGCGGATGTCGCGGCCCACCGACCGATCTTCGACCATGGCCTGCGGTCGCGGATCCATCTGCCGATGAAGGTGCATGGCCAGTTGATCGGCGCGCTGTCCTGTTCGCTGCATCAACCGGGGCGCTACGGGACGGATGACGTGCGCAATGCGCGCTATGTGGCGGAAATGCTCTCGCCCTATTTCTTTGCCCTGCGCGCGGCGGACGAGGCCCGCCAGTCCGCCATCGTCCAGACCGAGGCTCGCGCACGGGAGGAGGGATTGCGTCAGGGCGCCCTGCGGCTGACCGAGGCGCTGGAACAGGAACGCCAGCGCATCGGGATGGACCTGCATGACCAGACGCTTGCCGATCTGACGCGCCTGACACGCCGGCTGGAACGGTTGCAGACGACCGACCCTGTGTCCGCCACCGATCTGGCACCGGTCGCGCAGGGCTTGCAGCAGGCGATGCAGGATCTGCGGCAGATCATCGAAACGGCAAAGCCGTCGGTCCTGCATCTTTTCGGGTTTGCGCAGGCGGTGGAAAACCACCTCGACCGTGCGATCCGGGACTCCGGCCAGCCGGTGCGCGGCAGCCTGTCCGATGGCAGCGACGGGCTGATCGACCGGCTGGATCCGACGGTGGGCATGGCGCTCTTCCGCATCACGCAGGAAGCGGTCAACAACGCGGTCCATCACGCGCAGGCGGCCCGGGTCCATGTGGACCTGCGGCGGGTGAGGGGGCAACTGGCGATCGTGGTCGAGGATGACGGCATCGGCCTGACCGGCAAGCGGTTCCGCAGCGGCAGCGGCATCGAGAACATGAAAACCCGCGCGCGGCTGATCTCGGCACGGTTCCAGATGTCCGCAGGGGCGGCGGGCACCGGCGCGCGGGTGGCGATTTCCCTGCCAGCAGCGGCGCAGGACCGGAGGAGGGCGCAATGAAAGTGCTGATCGTCGAGGATGATCCGCTGCACCGGTCCTATCTGCACGAGGCGGTCGCGACAGCACTGCCCGAATGTCGAGAGGTGATCGAGGCATCCTCGGGCCGGGAAGGCGAGATCCTGGCCCGCGAACATGCCTCGGCCCATGTGGTGATGGATCTTCAGATGGCCCCGCGCAACGGCATCGAGGCTGCCCGCTGCATCTGGCGGGAACGCCCGGGCACGCGGATCCTGTTCTGGTCGAACTATGCCGACGAGGCCTATGTGCGCGGCGTGTCGCGGATCGTGCCGGATGGGGCCGCCTATGGCTATGTACTGAAATCGGCCACTGACGAACGCCTGCGGCTGGCGTTGCGCAGCATTTTCGTCGAGAGCCAATGCGTCATCGACCGGGAGGTGCGCGGCACGCAGGCGCTGTCCTTCGGGCAGAAGGGCGGGTTTTCGGACGTGGAATATGACATCCTGATCGACATCGCGCTTGGCCTGACCGACCGCACCATCGCCGCGCGGCGGGGCCTTTCCATGCGGTCGGTGCAGAACCGCCTGCAACAGATCTACGAGAAACTCGACGTCTACCCTTCGGTCGGGGAGGGGCAGTTCAATCTGCGCGCGCGGGCCGTCGCGACGGCGGTGCTGCGAAAACTGCTCAATTACGGCGCGCTGGAGCGGGCGGAGGCGGATTTGCAGGTCTGGCTGGCGCGCGGCGAATGACCGGCGCAGGGCTGCGCCGGAAAGGCGCTAGGTGCCCGCCCGGCGAATGTCGCGGTGAACCGGTCTGACCGGATCGAATCTCTGTGCCAGGCGCGCCGCGATGCGCTCGGTCACCGGTGCTGACCGCCGGTGCCGCTAATGCGCTCTGTTGATGGCGTGGATGCCCCCTCCTGACGGCATCAACAGAGCCCCGGGTCTCCCCTGTCGCGGCGCTGAAATCCTTGCTGGGGGCCGGTGAAAAGGGGTCGTTGCATAGGTTCATTATACGTTATAGTATCACATATTATTTCAGCCAGAACCGAGGATGCTTCGATGCCCGCGCAAACCCGCCTTCCCGTTACCGTGCTGTCCGGATTTCTGGGGGCAGGCAAGACCACGCTTCTGAACCATGTTCTGAACAACCGCGAAGGCCGCCGGGTGGCCGTCATCGTCAATGACATGTCCGAGGTGAATATCGACGCCGATCTGGTGCGCGAAGGGGCGGAGCTGTCGCGGTCTGAGGAAAAGCTGGTTGAAATGACCAATGGCTGCATCTGCTGCACGCTGCGCGATGATCTGTTGTCCGAGGTGCGCCGGTTGGCTGCCGAGGGGCGTTTCGACTATCTGCTGATCGAATCCACCGGGATTGCGGAACCGCTGCCCGTCGCCGCCACCTTCGATTTCCGCGATGCCGAAGGGAAAAGCCTGTCGGATGTGGCGCGGCTGGATACGATGGTGACGGTGGTGGATGCCATCAACCTGCTGCGCGATTTTTCCAGCCATGATTTCCTGACCGACCGGGGGGAAAGTCTGGGCGAAGGCGACACCCGCACGCTCGTCAACCTGCTGACCGACCAGATCGAATTTGCCGATGTGATCGTCCTGAACAAATGCGCCGATGCGGGGGAAAACCGCGTGGATGCCGCACGCAAGATCATCCGCGCGCTCAACCCCGATGCCCGCGTGATCGAAACGGACCAGTCGCGTATCGAGGCGGCGGCGATTTTTGACACCGGGCTTTTCGATTTCGACCGCGCGCATGAACATCCGATGTGGGCCAAGGAGCTTTACGGTTTTGCCCATCATGTGCCGGAAACCGAGGAATACGGGATCTCGTCCTTTGTCTATCGCGCCCGGGCGCCGTTTGACCCTGCGCGCATCCACAAGGTGCTGAATGGCGACCTGCCCGGCGTGATCCGCGCCAAGGGGCATTTCTGGCTGGCAACAAGGCCCAACTGGGTGGCGGAGTTTTCGCTGGCGGGGGCGGTGTCATCGGTCACGCCGCTGGGCGGGTGGTGGGCTTCGGTGCCACGGGACCGCTGGCCGACCCATCCCGACATGCTGGCCGAGGTGGCCGCGAAATGGGCCGACCCCTGGGGAGACCGGCGGCAGGAGCTCGTTTTCATCGGGGCAGGCATGGACCGCGCGGCGATCACGGCGGCACTGGATGCGGCGCTGATCGGGGCCGAGGACTTCACGCCCGAGGCGTGGCGCGACCTTGCCGACCCCTTCCCCACATGGCGCCGCGCGGCATGAGGCGGAACCTTTCGACCCCCCGCGCTGTCTGGCGCAGCGTCGATCCGATGCGCGCCCATGACCGCCTGCCCGCCCCCCTGCGCCGCTTTGCCACCGAGGCGGCGCTGCCCTGGAGCGCGGCCTCGCTGTTGCGGATCTGGCGGCGGGCCTTGGCCGACACCGGATGCGAGGCGGCGGCGCTGGCCCGCCTGCGCGCGGCCGAGGCCGCAGCCCTTGCGCGGGACGCAGGCCACGTCTGGGGCCAACCGCGCCCCGGGGGTCAAAGCCGGATGTTGTAACGCGCCAGCGTCAGCCCGTCGAAATCAATCCCGGGCTCATTGCCCAGCACCAGATCCGCCACCGCCCGCCCCGACCCGCAGGCCATGGTCCAGCCCAATGTGCCATGCCCGGTGTTCAGAAACAGGTTCGGATAGGGTGTTCCGCCCAGAACCGGCGTGCCGTCCGGCGTCATCGGGCGCAGCCCGGTCCAGCCTTCGAACTGCTCGACATCGCCGCCCTTGGGAAAGAGGTCGTTGATGACATAGCGCACGGTATCGGTGGCATGGGGGCCAAGACGGTTGCTGTATCCGGCAATTTCCGCCGTGCCCGCCACGCGGATCCGGTCGCCCAGCCGGGTGATGGCGACCTTGTGGGTTTCGTCCATGATGGTCGATTGCGGGGCCATGGCGTCATCGGTCACCGGCAGCGTCACCGAATAGCCCTTCACCGGATAGACCGGCAGGCGCAACCCGATGGGGTTCAGCACACGCGGCCCGTAAGGCCCCAATGCGCAGACATAGGCATCGCCCGTGACGCGCCCTTCCTTGTCGGTATTCACGCCCGCAACGCGGCCATGTTCAATGGCGATACCCTCGATGGTCTGGCCATAGTGGAATTCCACCCCCAGTTCGGCGGCCTTCTCCGCCAGCGCCATGGTAAAGAGCCTGCAATCCCCGGTGCGGTCGGCGGTCAGTTGCAGCCCGCCCACGAACTTGTCGCGCACATGGGCCAGCGCGGGTTCGGCGGCGATACAGCCATCACGGTCCAGCACCGCAAAGGGGCTGTCGAATTCGGCCAGAATCTCCTGATCGGCCTTCGACCCCTTCATCTGCTTTTCGGTGCGGAACAACTGCAAGGTGCCTTGCGCGCGCCCGTCATACTCGATGCCGGTTTCCGCGATCAGGTCCGGCAGGCTGTCGCGACTGTAGTTGGAAATCCGCACCATGCGCGACTTGTTCACCGCATAGGCCGCGTCATTGCAGTTCATCAGCATCTGCGCGCCCCATTTCCACATGGTCGGGCTGATGAGCGGCCAGATGAACAGCGGGCGGCGCTTCATGAACAGCCATTTGAGCGCCTTCACCGGCACGCCGGGCGCGGCCCAGGGCGAGGTCATGCCATAGGACAACTCCCCCGCATTGGCATAGGAGGTCTCCAGCCCCGGTCCCGGCTGCCGGTCCAGCACCACCACCTTCGCGCCACCCTTGGCCAGATACCAGGCGGTCGTGACCCCGATCACACCCGCGCCCATCACCACGACCTTCATCGCAAGCCCCCATTCCAATTTCCGCCCAAGACTGCCAAGCCATCCCCGAAAAGACAATGCTTGCCCTGCCGATGCGGCTGAACCGCGCGAACGGCCGCAACAAGTGCCCTTTGCCTGTCACTTCGCCATGAGAACAGCCGCCAACCAGTCGTTCCGCCGCTTGCAGGCGGCAGCCTGCGGTGACAGGCTGCGCGCAACACAAAGGAGTCCCCCATGATCGAGAAACGCGAATTCTACATCAACGGCCAATGGGTCGCCCCCGCCAAGGCGCGTGACTGCGAGGTCATCAACCCCTCGACCGAGGAGGTCTGCGCCATCATCAGCCTTGGCGATCAGGCCGATACCGACGCCGCCGTCGCCGCCGCCAAGGCCGCCTTCCCGGCATGGGCCGCCACGCCCCCCGCCGAGCGCAAGAAGATCGTGGAGGGCATCCTCGCCCAGTATCTGAAACGCGAGGAGGAAATGGCGCAGGCCATCAGCCTTGAGATGGGCGCGCCACTGACCATGAGCCGCGGTGATCAGGCGCCTTGCGTGTCCTGGCATACCGAGGGCTTCCTGCAAGCCTTCGACCATATCGAATGGATCCGCCCCTTGGGCCCGCAGGCCCCCACCACTCGCATCGCGCTGGAACCGATCGGCGTTGTCGGCCTCATCACACCGTGGAACTGGCCGATGAATCAGGTCACGCTGAAGGCGATCCCGGCGCTGCTGGCGGGTTGCACCTGTGTTCTGAAACCGTCGGAAGAGGCGCCGCTGTCCTCTCTGCTCTTTGCGGAATTCTGCCATGATGCGGGCGTGCCTGCGGGGGTGTTCAACCTTGTGAACGGTGATGGGGCGGGCGTGGGCAGCCAGTTGTCCAGCCACCCGGACGTGGAAATGATCTCCTTCACCGGGTCGACGCGGGCGGGCAAGGCAATTTCCAAGGCGGCGGCGGAGACGCTCAAGCGCGTGACGCTGGAACTGGGTGGCAAGGGTGCCAACCTGATCTTTGCCGATGCCGATGACAAGGCGGTGGAGCGCGGCGTCAAGCATATGATGTATAACTCGGGGCAAAGCTGCAATGCGCCGTCGCGGATGCTGGTGGAACGCTCCGTCTATGACCGCGCCGTGGAAACCGCGACCCGCGTGGCGGGTGAAACGAAGGTCGGTCCCGCCGATCAGGAAGGCGCCCATATCGGCCCGGTGGTGAACCGCCGCCAATGGGACCAGATTCAGGGCTATATCCAGAAGGGCATCGACGAGGGCGCGCGTCTGGTTGCGGGTGGCCCCGGACTGCCCGAAGGCATGAACAAGGGCTTCTACGTCCGCCCCACCGTCTTTGCCGATGTGACCCCCGGCATGACCATCGAGCGCGAGGAGATCTTTGGCCCCGTCCTGTCGATCATCCCCTTCGAGACAGAGGCCGAGGCACTGCGCATCGCCAATGACACGCCCTATGGCTTGACCAACTATGTCCAGACGCAGGATGGCAAGCGCCGCAACCGCCTGGCGAGGGCGTTGAAGGCGGGGATGGTGGAAACCAACGGCAAAT
>JBKBNP010000062.1:0-19819 GCA_046295215.1 Pseudorhodobacter sp.
CTCCGCCGGAGGCTTCCACGCCCGCAACCGGGCGCGGCTGTCATTTCTTGCGCTCTTCCAGCTCCGCGTTGAACAGGCGCAAGCGGTGGGTCAGGTTGTCCTGATGCGTCACACTGTCGAAATGCTCGAAGAGAAAGGACAGCGCCTCGCCTTCATCAAGCCCGGCCTCCGAAGCGAACCGTTTCAGGCGGCGATAGCCGTCCTCGGTCATCGCGACAGGAAAGCGGCGGGTCAGGCGAAAGCGTTTCGGCATCGGGTTTCCTCCGGTGGGTCGGACCAGCCTAGAACGCCTCAGCCGGAAGGGCCATGACCGTTTCCGCGCCGGTCTCGATCCGGGCCAGATGCATGCCGCAGGCGGGCAGGTGGCGCGCCATGTAATAGCGGCCCGTGGCGATCTTGGCCTCGTAGAAGGCCCGGTCGCCCTGCCCGGCATCGAGCGCCGTATAGGCGGCCTTTGCCATGCGGGTCCACATCAGGCCAAGACAGACGTGACCCATCAGATGCATGAAGTCATAGCTGCCCGAGAGCGCCGCATTGGGGTTCTTCATGCCATGCTGCATGAAATACATGCCTGCGGCCTGAAGCTGTTTCGACGCGGCCTTCAGCGGCTCGACGAAGCCTGCCATCCGGTCGTCGCCGTCATGGGATTTCGCCTCGGCCTTCACCATCTCAAAAAAGGCCATGACATGTTTGCCGCCATCCTGTGCCAGCTTGCGGCCCACGAGATCCAGCGCCTGAATGCCGTTGGCGCCTTCATAGATCATCGCGATCCGGGCATCGCGGGCGAACTGGGACATGCCCCATTCCTCGATATAGCCATGTCCGCCATAGACCTGCTGCGCGGCCACAGCCATTTCGAACCCCTTGTCGGTCTGGAAGCCCTTGATGACCGGGGTCATCAGGGAAATCAGCCCTTCGGCGGCTGCATCATCCGCGCGGTGCGACCGGTCGATCAGATGCGCGCCCCAGAAGGTGAAGGCACGCGCGCCTTCGACAAAGCTTTTCTGGTCCATCAGGTTGCGGCGGATGTCGGGATGCACGATCAGCGGATCGGCGGGGCCGTCGGGGTTTTCCGCGCCTGTTGCCGCGCGCCCCTGCAACCGGTCCTTGGCATAGGCGACCGCGTTCTGATAGGCGGCCTCGGCCACCGCATAGCCTTGCAGGCCCACACCCAGCCGGGCCTCGTTCATCATGGTGAACATGGCGCGCATGCCCTTGTGCAGATCGCCCAGCAGCCAGCCCTTTGCCCCGTCATAGTTCATCACGCAGGTCGAATTGGCGTGGATGCCCATCTTCTCCTCGATCTTGCCGACCGAGACGGGGTTGCGCGGGCCGAGGCTGCCATCTTCATTCACAAGGAATTTCGGCACGATGAACAGGCTGACACCCTTGGTGCCCTCGCCGCCACCGGGCGCCTTGGCCAGCACCAGATGGATGATGTTCTCGGCCAGGTCATGTTCACCTGCGGAGATGAAGATCTTTTGTCCGGTCAGCAGGTAGCTGCCATCCTCCTGCGGCTCCGCCCTGGTGCGCATCAGGCCCAGATCCGTGCCGCAATGGGGTTCGGTCAGGTTCATCGTGCCGGTCCAGTCGCAACTGACCATTTTCGGCAGATACATCGCCTTTTGCGCCTCGGTGCCATGGGTATGGATCGCGGAATAGGCGCCGTGGGTCAGGCCCTGATACATGTTGAAGGCCATGTTGGCGGAGACGAAAATCTCCCCCACTGCGGTTCCCATGACGTAGGGAAGGCCCTGACCACCATAATCGGGATCGCAGTCGAGCGCGGTCCAGCCGCCGTCCTTCATCGCCGCGAAGGCTTCCTTGAAGCCTTTGGGCGTGCGCACCACGCCGTTTTCCAGCACGCATCCCTCGCGGTCGCCGCTGGCATTGAGCGGGGCGAGAACCTCGGAGGCGACCTTGCCAGCCTCCTCCAACACGGCCCCGGTGAAACCTTCATCGAGTTCCTCATAGCCGGCCACGCCGGTTTCGGACACTTTCAGCACCTCATGCAGCAGGAACTGCATGTCCTTCACGGGGGCGGTATAGCTCGGCATCTCTCTCTCCCTTCAACGGTTGCGACCGGTTCAGGCCGCAGACTTGTCTTTCAGATCGGCAAGATGGGACGCATAGAGATCGGCCCCCTTGTCGAGTTCGGCGCGCAGGTCGCGGATCGCCTCGTCCAGTTCCGCGCGCTGGCTTTCCATTTCCGCCAGCCGTTCCTGCCCCAGCCTGTAAGATTGCAGGTATTGCGTCCGGCCGGAGCCTTCGCGGTCGTAAAGATCCAGCAATTGCCGGATGTTTTCGAGGCTCACGCCAAAGCGTTTGCCCCGCAGGATCAGTTTCAGCCGCGCGCGGTCACGCCGGGTGAACAGGCGCCGGGTGCCGTCCCGTCTGGGGAAGATCAGCTCCTTGGCCTCGTAGAATCGCAGGGTGCGCGGCGTCACGTCGAAGGCGTCGCACATCTCGCGGATGGTCATCAGGTCTTTCGTCTCGGTCATCGGTTCGTCTCGCACAAAATCAGCAACCCGGCCGGAATCGGCGGGTGTTTCCCTAGCGTCAGATGTGCGCCCTGAGAAAACATTACCAGAGCAATTGACGTGAACGTAAATGTAACGTGGCGTCAGAATTTTGCTGACGTGATGTCAGGAAGGTCGCGGCGTCCCTGTGGGCGCGTCGAGTTCGCGCGCCGCTGTATCGCGCAAGGCGCGCAGGTCTGCGATGGTGCCGTCGAGTTCCTGCCGCTGGCGGTCCAGTTCGCCCAGTTGGCGTTCAGCCAGCGCGATCCAGGCTTCCAGTTGCGGGCGGGTGCCCTTCTGGCGATAGATCAGCAGCCATTGGCGGATTTCCTCAAGGCTGAAGCCGAAACGCCGACCGCGCAGGATCAGGGTCATCCGCGCCACCTCGCGCGGGCCGTACCAGCGCGCGCGCCCGTCCTTCTCGGGGGACAGCAGTTCGATATACTCGTAATAGCGGAGCGTGCGCGGCGTCACATCGAACTTCGCGCACATTTCCTTGAAACTCAGACGTGTGTCGGCCATGGCGGTCTCTCCCCTCGGTCTCAAGGTAGGGCCAAGGCGGGGCTTGTGCAATCGTTGCGCACAGGCTTTGCTGGGGCGAGGCAAAAACCGGAGTGGGTCATGTCGGACAAGGAAAAGATCGCGCGGCAGTTCATGCAGGCGCTGCCCCATTCGCAGGCGCTGGCGATGTCGCTGGACTGGATGGAGGGGGGCGTGGCGGTGATTTCCATGCCCTATGACGCGCGGTTCGTGGGCGACCCGGCGACGGGGGTGATCCATGGCGGGGCGGTCTCGGCGCTGATGGATACGGCCAGCGGGGCGGCCGTGATGTGCCACCCTTCCGCGCCGGGGTCCACCGCAACGCTGGATCTGCGCATCGATTACATGCGCCCGGCAACCCCGGGCGAGCGGATCACGGCGCGGGCGGAATGTTACCATGTTACCCGGTCTGTCGCCTTCGTGCGGGTCACGGCGACGGATGAGGACGAAGCCCGCCCCGTTGCCACCGCGACCGGGGCCTTCACCGTCGAACGCCCGAAAGGAGCCCGCGCATGATCCGACCGAAACCCGAGCCTGTGCAGGTCATCAAGCAGCGGCGCGATGCGGCGCTGCGCAATCTGGTGGGGGGCGTGCCCTATATCCAGTTTCTCGGCATCCAGTTCGACCGGCGGGGGGATGAGTTGACCGCCGTGCTGCCCTTCGATCAGAAACTGATCGGCAACCCCCTGATTCCGGCGCTGCATGGCGGGGTGACAGCGGCCTTTCTGGAGGTGACGGCGATCATCGAACTCAGTTGGTCGCTGATGTGGGAAGAAATGGAGAAGGGCCGGCTCGACCTGACCGATGCCGCGGCACCCGGCAGCCTGCCCTTGCCCAAGACGATCGATTTCACGGTGGACTACCTGCGCTCCGGCCTGCCCCGCGATGCCTATGCACGCGCGCGGGTCAACCGGTCGGGGCGGCGCTATGCCTCGGTGCATGTCGAGGCCTGGCAGGACAATCGCGCGCGGCTCTTTGCACAGGCGACGGGGCATTTCCTGATGCCGATGCGCGAGGGCGAGGCGGGGGCGGGGCAGGGCGGATAGTCCGGCCCCTGCGATGACCTCTGCGGCGCTCCCCGTCACCTATGGTCAGGTCGCACGTTTTGCCGTGCCCATCGTGCTGGCCAATGCGACCGTGCCGCTGCTGGGCATGGTCGATACCGCCGTGGTCGGGCAGTTGGGGCAGGCCGCCCCCATCGGGGCCGTGGGGCTGGGGGCTGTCATCGTCACCGCGCTGTTCTGGATCTTCGGCTTTCTGCGCATGGGAACCACGGGGCTTGCCGCGCAGGCCATCGGCGCGGGGGATGGGGCGGAAAGCACGGCCGTTCTGCTGCGCGCGCTGCTGATCGGCGGGGCGGGGGGGCTTGCGCTGGTGGTGCTGCAACTGCCGCTGATCGCGGGCGCGCTCTGGCTGTCGCCGGGAAGTGCGGAGGTGGAGGGCATGGCCGCCTCCTACCTCTCGATCCGGCTTTGGGGCGCGCCTGCGGCGATTGCGCAATATGCGCTGACCGGCTGGCTGGTGGCGGCGGGGCGGACGCGGTCGATCCTTGCGATCCAGCTCTGCATGAACGGGCTGAATGTGGGGCTGGACCTGTGGTTCGTCCTGGGTCTGGGCTGGGGGGTGGAGGGGGTGGCGGTCGCCACGCTGATTGCGGAACTGGCGGGGCTGGCGCTGGGGCTCTGGCTCTGCCGCGATGCCTTTGGCGCGGCATTGGCCCCGGCGCTGGCGCGGTTGCGCGACGCGCCCGCCCTGCGGCGGATGGGGGCGGTCAACCGGGATATCCTGATCCGGTCTCTGCTCTTGCAGTTCAGCCTGACCGCCTTTCTGTTCCTCTCGGCGGGGGAGGGCGACACGGTTCTGGCGGCCAATCAGGTGCTGTGGCAGTTTCTTGTCATCACCGCGAATGTGCTGGACGGCTTTGCCTTTGCCGCCGAGGCGCTGGTCGGGCAGGCGGTGGGCGCGCGGTCGCTGGCCCGGGTGCGGCGCGCCTCCCTGCTGGCCTCGGTCTGGGGAATGGGCTGCGTTCTGGCCATGTCGGTCTTTGTTGCGCTCGCCGGACCCTGGATGATCGACATGATGGCTACCGCCCCCGATGTGCGGGCCGAGGCGCGGCGCTATCTGCCCTGGCTGGTCGCCGCCCCTGTCACCGGCATTGCCGCCTGGATGCTGGATGGCATCTTCATCGGGGCCACGATGACGCGGGAAATGCGCCGGGCGATGACTGTTTCAGTGGCAATCTACCTGCCGTGTCTTTTGATTCTGCCTGTCTTTTGGGCAAATCACGGGTTGTGGGCTGCGGTCACCTTCCTTAACATCACCCGTGGCCTGACGCTTGCGCGCGGATGGCCTGCGCTGGAACGGCGTGTCGTGGATGGCTGTTGAGGGTCGGTCTGGACCCGTCATCCCGGTAAATACACTGGAAACTGGCCGGACGGGACCGCAAGGCGGCGACGTCGCCTCATTCGGCCCGGCCAGAAAAAGAAAGGGGACAGAATGACCGAGGACAGACAGGACGGTGCCGCACCGCCCGACATCGAACCGATACCGGAACCCGAAGGCGAAACCGAGATCATCCAGACCGATTACGAGATCGGGCAGGACAATATCTCAAACAAGCTGATTTTCGATTTCGACATCCACAACCCGGTGTTTCCGGCCTCGGCATTGGCGATTGTCGCCTTCACCTTCGCGACCATGGCGTTTCAGACGCAGCTTGAACCGATGTTCACCGCGCTGCGCGATACGCTGACCTACAACCTCAACTGGTTCTTTCTGTTCGCGGGCAATATCTTTGTGCTGCTGTGCCTGTTCCTGATCGTCTCGCCCTTGGGCAGGGTCCGGCTGGGCGGGCCGGATGCGACACCGGATTACGGCTATGCGGGCTGGTTCTCGATGCTGTTTGCCGCAGGCATGGGCATCGGGCTGATGTTCTATGGCGTCAGCGAGCCGATGTCGCATTATTCCACCGCCTTTGGTGGCGTAGCCATCGGCGAGGACGGGTTGCGCACAGACTGGGCCCCCCTGGGTGGCGCCGAAGGCAATGTCGAGGAGGCACGCCGTCTGGGCATGGCCGCCACGATCTTTCACTGGGGGCTGCACCCCTGGGCGATCTATGCGGTCGTGGCGCTGGCACTGGCGCTGTTTTCCTACAACAAGGGCCTGCCGCTGACGCTGCGCTCTGCCTTCTATCCGATCTTTGGCGAGCGGATCTGGGGCTGGCCGGGGCATATCGTCGACATCCTCGCGGTCTTTGCGACGATTTTCGGTCTGGCAACCTCGCTCGGGATCGGCGCGCAGCAGGCGGCGGGGGGGCTCGATTTCCTCTTCGGGCTGGGCAGTTCCAATTCCATGCTGATCTTCCTGATCGTCTTCATCACGCTGATCGCCATCGTGTCGATCCTGCGCGGGCTGGATGGCGGGGTGAAGGTGCTGTCGGAACTGAATATCGGGCTGGCGGCGATCTTGCTGGTTTTCGTGATCGTCTTCGGGCCGACTGCGGAGATCCTGTCGGGCTTTTTCAGCAATCTGATGGCCTACGGCCAGTATCTGCCGGCGCTGTCCAATCCCGTCGCGCGGGAGGATGCGAACTTTGCCAGTGGCTGGACGGCCTTCTACTGGGCCTGGTGGATCAGTTGGTCGCCCTTTGTCGGCATGTTCATCGCCCGCGTCAGCCGGGGCCGCACGGTGCGGGAGTTCCTGATCGCCGTGCTGATCGTGCCGACGCTGCTGTCGGTCCTGTGGATGACGGCGATGGGCGGCACGGCCATCAGCCAGTTGGTCAATGACAGCTTTACCGGGGTGCAGGACGCCGCATTGGAACTGAAGCTGTTCCAGATGCTGACCGAGTTGCCGCTGACCGCGATCACCTCCTTTGTCGGGATCATTCTGGTGGTGGTGTTCTTCGTCACATCCTCTGACTCGGGCAGTCTGGTGATCGACACGATCGCGGCGGGCGGCAAGATCAACGCGCCGGTGGCGCAGCGCATCTTCTGGGCCTCCTTCGAGGGGCTGGTGGCGATTGCGCTGTTGCTGGGTGGCGGGCTGGCAGCCTTGCAGGCGATGGCGGTGTCAACGGGTCTGCCGTTCACCTTCGTTCTGCTGGCGGCCTGCTATGCCATCGTGCGCGGGCTGATGAACGAGCCACGCTGAACAACCGCGGTGGGAGCGGGGCCCCCGCTCCCACGCCCAAAAGCGGGGGTTTCACACCCCCGCACCCCCGTGGGATATTTCCGGACAGAAAAAGCGGGAGTGCGTAGTCAGCGCCGCAGGAGCGAGAAGGCGGCGGAGGCGCTCCATCCGGCGACGACCGCCAGAAACAGGGCCAGCAATCCATAGAGCAGCGGCTGCTGATGCGCGAGATTGTAGAGCCAGCGCTCCAGCCCCGCCTTTTCGACATAGATCACCTGTTCGAGCATATCGACAATCTGCCCCTCGCGGGTGATGAAGAATCGCACGCGGTAATTGCCTGCGGTCAGGTTCGCGGGCAGGCGGATGTCGGCGCGGAACAGCGTCTGTTCGATCAGGTCGACCGTGTCTTCCTGCAGGCTGTAGCGGTCCTCGGCCTTTCGGAGCCGCACCAGCGCGTCAAGGAAGCGCGGCGAGTCCGTGACGCTGGAGGTGATGCCCACGGCACGGATGGCGCGGGGGATGGTGACCTCATGGCGCAGGTTCTCGGTTTCCGACAGGGCCTCGGTCAGTGGCGCGGAGGAGGCGATGGCATAGAAGCTGGGGGCGGAACTGATCCGCGCGCTTTCCGTGTTCATCCAGATGCCGAAGCGGCGTTCCTTCTTGCGCACGGTCACCGGACCCGAGGGGCCCTGCACGGTGATGACCACGTCGAGCGGGGCCTCGCCGGGAGCGGGCGAGTCGCGCTTGACCGCGCCATAGACGAGAATCTCGGAGCCTGTGAAATCGGAGGTGATCGAGACGATGTTCTGGCTCAACCCCGCCACGATGGTTTCGGCCCGCAGGGGCAGGGCGGTCAACAGGACCATAAGGGCCGCGCGCAGGATCATGGGATCACCCCCGGCGCGAGGGAATAAAGCTCATCCGGGGTCAGCAGCAGATCGAGCGCGATCTTGAGGCAGACCGCCAGCACCATCAGTGCCAGCAGGATGCGCAACTGTTCGGCGCGCAGATGCACCCCGATGCGCGCGCCGATCTGTGCGCCGACCACACCGCCGAGGATCAGCAGAAGCGCCAGAACGATGTCAACCGTCTGGCTGGTCACCGCATGCATGACGGTGGTGAAGGCGGTCACGAAGATGATCTGGAAGAGCGAGGTGCCGATCACGACCTTGGTCGGCATTCCCAGGAGGTAGATCATCGCGGGCACCATGATGAACCCGCCGCCGACCCCCATGATTGCTGCCAGAAAACCGACCGAGGCCCCCACGATCATCGGCGGGATCACCGAGATATAAAGCCCCGAGGCGCGAAACTTGATCTTGAGCGGCAGTTTGTGGACCCAGTAATGCACATGCGCCCGGCGCACCGGCGCTCCGGGGTTGCGGGACCGGCGCAGGGCACCGAGGCTTTCCTTCAGCATCATCGCGCCGATCAGCCCCAGGAAGATCACATAAGACAGTTGCACGAACAGATCGACCTGCCCCTTGCGCGTCAGCAGGGCAAAGACCCAGATGCCTGATGCCGACCCGATCAGCCCGCCTGCAAGCAGCACGAATCCCATGCGGAAATCGACCGCCTTGCGCTTGAGCTGGGCCAGAACCCCCGAAACCGAGGAGGCGACCACCAGATTGGCCCCGGTCGCCACCGCAACCGCCGGCGGAATGCCCATAAAGAACAGGAGCGGCGTGATGATGAAGCCGCCGCCCACCCCGAACATGCCCGACAGCACACCGACAATCCCGCCGAGACCCAGCAGGGCCGCAGCATTGACGGAGAGTTCGGCAATCGGGAGGTAAAGCTGCATGAGGTGAGGCGACGCGGGCTTGAAACGACAGGGCAGGGCGTCGGGAACGCCGTGAACGGGCGGGGGGCAGCATTGTAAGGAATGCGCCCCTTGACCCGCCTTGTCAAATCCTGCGGGGCCTTGCGTCATCAATCCCTGTTACGGGTCTGACATGTCCCGCGCGGATCGAGGCCGGTTCGGTCCGCCTGCGCAGGCGTCCCCGGGGCGTCCCTGCGCCCTTTGCCGACCCTCAGGCGGTTGAACCAGCATGATCCCGCAGCATCCGGCGCAGCACCCGTTCCAGCTTCGCCGCCCCCAGCGGGGCCATGGCCTTGGTATGGTCATGGCTGATCTGTTCATCCGAAAGACCGGCCGCCATATTGGTGATGGCCGAGATCGCCGCCACCCGCAGCCCGAGAAACCGCGCGAGGATCACCTCCGGCACGGTGGACATGCCCACGGCATCGGCCCCCAGCGTGCGGATCGCGCGGATCTCGGCCGGGGTCTCGAAGGAGGGGCCGGAATACCAGGCATAGACCCCTTCGGGCAGGGCCACGCCTTCGGCCGCTGCCGCCATGCGCAGGGCCGCGCGCAGGTCCGGGTCATGGGCTGCCGTCATCGGCACGAAGCGGGCATCGGTCGGCTCGCCGATCAGCGGGTTCAGACCGGAAAAGTTGATGTGATCGTTCAGCAGCATCAGATCCCCCGGCGCGATGTCGGCGCGCAGCGATCCGGCGGCATTGGTCAGGATCAGCCGCTCCGCGCCAAGCGCGCGCAGCAATTCCAGCGCGGGGCGCATGGCCGCCGCATTGCCGGATTCGTAGTAATGCGAGCGACCGCCGAACACGGCGACGCGGCAGCCCTCCAGATCGCCGATCACGAGGTTGGGATTGTGCCCCGACACGCCCGCATGGGGCAGGCCCGGCAGATCGCCGTAAGGGATGGCAACACCGTCCACCGCCGCTGCCAGATGCCCGAGGCCAGAGCCGAGGATGAGGCCGAACGCCACCGGGGCATCGCCCGCGCGGGCCCGGACCAGCCGGGCGAGGACTTCGGCGCTCATCGGATCGGCCCCGGGGCGGCGAGGGAGTCCACCTCGAACAGGATCAGGCGGATCCGCGCGCCATTCCACTGCACCTCGGCCCGGCCTGTGACGGCGCAGGGGCTGCCCCCCTGGAACAGGTCGAACCTGCAGCCCTCCAGCGCGCGGCGGGCCTCGCGCCCGGCATCGAAAACCACGTCATAGACCGTCTTGTCGGCGTCGCGGAAGGAAATCGCCTCCTTGTCCATGATCTCCAGCCCGGTGCCGATATGGCCGGAGATGCTGATCTCTGTCCCGGCGATGCGACTGCGCAGGTCGGACAGGGTTTCGGCCCCGGCGGGGGCGGCAAGCATCAACAGTGGCAGCAGAAGGCGCATGGTTCAGCGTTCCTTGACATAGGGTTCGCCCCCGGCGCGCGGCGGAATGGCCTTGCCGACAAATCCCGCAAGGATCACCACCGTCAGGATATAGGGCAGCGCCTGCATGAATTGCGCAGGCAGCACGAAAAGCCCGAGGTCGATATTGGGAAAACGGTTGCCCACGGCCTCCAGAAACCCGAAGAGCAGGCAGGCGCCAAGCGCATACCAGGGCCGCCATTTGGCAAAGATGAGGGCGGCGAGCGCAATGAAGCCGCGCCCTGCCGTCATGTCCTTGCCAAAGCCCGCCGCAAGGCCGGTGGCGAGGTAAGCCCCCGCCAGCCCGCACAGAACCCCGCAGATCGCCACGGCGGCATAGCGGATACCGGTCACCGAAACGCCCGCCGTATCCACCGCCGCCGGGTTTTCCCCCACCGCGCGCAGGCGCAGCCCGAACCGGGTGCGATAGAGCAGCCAGGCGGTTGCCGGCACCATTGCCCAGGACAGATAGACGAGGAAACTGTGGCCCGAGATCAGTTCCGAATAGATCGGCCCCAGCACGGGCACCGGGGCAAGCGCCTCGGCAAAGGGCAGGGTGATCGTCTCGAACCGCCCGCCGCCCGTCAGCGCGGGCGTGCGCCCGCCAAGGCCGAACCAGTTCTGCCCCAGCAGAACGGTCAGCCCTGCCGCCAGAAAATTGATCGCGACGCCTGAAATCAGCTGGTTGCCCCGGAAGGTGATCGAGGCAAGCCCATGGATCGCCGCCATCAGAAGCGAGGCCCCGATGCCTGCGAACATGCCCAGCCAGACATTTCCGGTCACCGCCGCCACGGCACCGGACAGGAAGGCCGCCGCCAGCATCTTGCCCTCCAGCCCGATGTCGAACACGCCCGCCCGTTCGGAAAAAAGCCCGGCAAGGCAGGCGAACAGCAAGGGCGTGGCCAGCCGCACCGTGCTGTCGAGGATCTGGATCAGGGTTGCGAAATCCATCTCAGCGCCCCTTCCGCACCATCAGGAACAGCGCCTCGACGGGTCGGCGCACCATATTGTCCAGCGCCCCGGTGAACAGGATCACCAGCGCCTGAATGACCACGATCAATTCGCGCGGGATCTTGGTCCAGAGCGCAAGCTCCGCCCCGCCCTGATAGAGAAAGCCGAAAAGAAGTGCCGCCAGCAGCACCCCCAGCGGGTGCGACCGGCCCATCAGCGCCACCGCGATGCCGATGAATCCCGCGCCCTCCACCGAGTTCAGGATCAGCCGCTGCGCCTCGCCCATCACGGTGTTGACGGCCATCATTCCGGCCAGCGCGCCGGAAATCAGCATCCCCGCCATGGTGATCTTCACCGGGCTGATCCCGGCATAGACGGCGGCCTTTTCGGATTTGCCGAAGGCGCGCAATTCATAGCCCAGCCTTGTGCGCCACATCAGCACCCAGACGCCGAGGCAGGCGAAAAGGCCTATGATAAAGCTGATATTCGCCGGATTGCGGTTGTTGAAGGGGATGCCGACGGCGCCGAGAATATCGCTCAGCCTCGGCAGGCGCAGTTCGGCTGCAAAGCGCGCGGAGGAGGCATCCATCGACCCGGTGGGCCGCAGGATATTGACCAGAACATAGACCAGCAGCGCCGAGGCGATGAAGTTGAACATGATGGTGGTGATGACGATATGGCTGCCGCGTTTGGCCTGAAGCCAGGCCGGGATCGCCGCCCAGGCCGCCCCGAACAGCGCCCCGGCCACCAGCGCGCCCGCCAGCGCCAGCGACCAATGCGGCCAGGGGATGTAGAGGCAGGCCAGCGCCACGCCGAGGCCCCCCACGCCTGCCTGCCCCTCGCCCCCGATGTTGAACAGGCCCGCATGGAAGGCCACCGACACCGCCAGTCCGGTGAAGATGAAATTCGTCGCATAATACAGCGTGTAGCCCCAGCCATAGGTGGAGCCGAGTGCGCCGGAAACCATCAGCTTCATCGCCTCGACCGGGTTTTCCCCGATAGCGAGAATCACAAGGCCCGAAATCAGAAAGGCGATCAGCAGGCTGATGAGCGGCACCAGCACCGCATCGGCCCATTTCGGCATTGCGGTCATTTGCCTAATCCTTTGTGCGTCTTAGGTTCGAAGTTGCATTGCCTATGCGAGCAATCCGTCTGATTTTATCTTTTTCAATTTCTGATAGGATTTGATAAAGCTCATCAATGCTGAACGTTAGCTCTGCTTTGTAGTTTCCAGTAAGACTTAGTTCGTAGGTGTCAAATGTTATTCTAATCTGTGGGTCTAACCTCCTACCGTCATTAATGTCAGATGAAAATGTAGGCTGTAAAACAGCAACGTTGTCACTTTCCAAATTGTTGTTGTAAATTAGGTGTTCGTAGCCTGTGTTTCGACTTGCTGCCTTAAGTCTAATTTTCATTTCTCTACTCCCGCCATCATTTCACCATCCCCGCCATCAGCATCCCCAGATCCCGCTCATCCGTCTGGCCCGGATCCCGCTCGCCCATCATCTGACCGTCGAACATCACGGCGATGCGGTCTGAAAGCGACATGATTTCATCGAGTTCCACGCTGACCAGCAAGACCGCCTTGCCCGCATCGCGCAGCGCCACGATCTGTTTGTGGATGAACTCGATCGCGCCGATGTCCACGCCGCGCGTCGGCTGGCCGATCAGCAGGAGGTCCGGGTTGCGGTCCATTTCCCGCGCCACCACGATCTTTTGCTGATTGCCGCCCGAAAAGCTCTTGGCGGCCAGTGACGGGATCGGCGGGCGCACGTCATACCGTTCCATTTTGGAAACCGTATCCGCCCGGATCGCGTCATTATCCATCAAAATGTTCGATTTCTGAAACTCCGGCGCATGGTGATAGCCGAAGGCGGCATTTTCCCAGGCGCTGAAATCCATGATGAGCCCCCGCATCTGCCGGTCCTCCGGCACATGGCCGATGCCCTGTGCGCGGCGGTCGCGGGCATCCTCGCGCCCCGATATGTCCAGCGGCGCGCCGTTGAGGCGGACGACGCCCTCCCCCCTGGCATAGCCGCCCAGAACCTCCAGCAGTTCGGACTGGCCGTTGCCCGCAACGCCCGCGATGCCCAGGATCTCGCCTGCCCGGATCGACAGGCTGATGCCTTTGAGCCGCAAGACCCCCTGCCCATCGCGCATCGTCAGGTTTTCGACCTCCAGCACCGGCTTGCCGGGGGCGGCGGGGCGTTTTTCCACGCGCAGCAGAACCTTGCGCCCGACCATCAGTTCGGCCAGTTGTTCCGGCCCGGTTTCGGCGGTTTTCACGGTCGCCACCATCTCGCCGCGCCGCATCACGCTGACGCTGTCGGTGATGTCCATGATCTCGCGCAGCTTGTGGGTGATCAGGATCACGGTCTTGCCCTGATCCTTGAGCCCGCGCAGGATGCGGAACAATTGATCCGCCTCGGCGGGGGTCAGAACGCCGGTTGGTTCATCGAGGATCAGGATGTCTGCCTGCCGATACAGCGCCTTGAGAATCTCCACCCGCTGCTGATGGCCGACCGACAGATCCTCCACCACCGCATCGGGGTTCACGTCCAGTTCGTAGTCGCGGGCGAGGTCCAGCAAGGATTGCCGCGCCCGGGCCATCGCGCCGCGCAGCATCGCGCCGCCTTCGGCCCCGAGGATCACGTTTTCCAGCACGGTGAAATTCTGCACCAGCTTGAAATGCTGGAACACCATGCCGATGCCCGCACGGATCGCAGCCTGACTGTCGGGGATGGTGGTGGGTTGCCCGCCGATCAGGATCTCGCCGCTGTCGGCGCGGTAGAATCCGTAGAGGATCGACATGAGCGTGGATTTTCCGGCACCGTTCTCGCCGATGATGCCATGGATCGACCCGCGCGCGACGCGGATCGAAATATCCTTGTTCGCCTGAACCGGGCCAAAGGATTTTGAAATCCCGCGCAGCTCGATGGCTGGCGTGGTCATCGGGGCGGCCTGTTCCGGCCGCCCCGCCGTCTCTGTGCCCGTCATCCCGATCAGAAGGTCAGGGCCGGGCAGGTTTCATCGGACATGTAGTCATGCACCGCCAGCGCACCGGAGGAAATCTGCTCGGCCGCCGCATCCACCGCCGCCTTCATTTCATCGGTCACCAGATCGGCATTGTGTTCGTCCATGGCATAGCCGACACCACCCGCCGCAAGATCCATCACATTGATGCCGGGGGCCAGATCGGTGCCTTCCTTGAAGGCATCATAGACCGCGTTGTCCACGCGCTTGAGCATAGAGGTCAGCACCTTGCCGGGCTGCAGATGGTTCTGGTTGCTGTCCACACCGATGGAGAGGATGCCTTCATCCGCCGCGGTTTGCAGGACACCGATCCCGGTGCCGCCGGCTGCCGCATAGATTACGTCCGCGCCTTGCGATTTCTGCGCGCGGGCAAGTTCGCCCCCCTTCACCGGGTCGTTCCAGGCGGCGGGCGTCGTGCCGGTCATGTTGGCGACGATGGTGGCATCCGCATTGACGGCCTTCACGCCCTGCGCATAACCGCAGGCGAATTTGCGGATCAGCGGAATGTCCATGCCGCCGATGAAGCCCACGGTTCCTGTCTGCGAGGCCATGGCCGCCATCATGCCGACGAGATAGGATCCCTGTTCCTCGGTGAACACCACCGATTTCACGTTGGGCTGGTCCACCACCATGTCGATAATCGCGAATTTGGTGTCGGGGAAATCGGGGGCAACCTGCCCCAGCACGTCGCCGAAGGCAAAGCCGGTCATCACCACGGGGTTGGCACCGGCCTCGGCCAGACGGCGCAGCGCCTGTTCGCGCTGGGCCTCGGACTGCATTTCCAGTTCCTTGTAGGTGCCGCCGGTTTCCTGCGCCCAGCGTTGCGCACCGTGGAAGGCGGCCTCGTTGAAGCTCTTGTCGAACTTGCCGCCCAGATCGAAGATCAGCGCGGGTTCGGCCACGGCCATGCCTGCGGTCAGCGCAATCGCGGCGGTCGCGGCGGCAAGGGATGTCTTGAGGGTCATCTTTGTCTCCCGATTGGTTTTTTTCGTTCCCCTGCCTCAGAGAATCTGCCGCTGCGGGACAAGAGACACAAGGCGGGTCGTGGGCAAATTAGGGCGGGTTTGGGGGGGGCGGTCAATAGCAATCTGGTGCGGGGGCACCGGGGATTTCACCAGTTGGTCAGATTTCCGGCATGGCTTTGCCTGATGCCTCTCTGCTTGCTCCCGCGTCAAGGCTGCGGGTCAGGATCAGCGCATCCTGCGGCGCGGTGCCGGGGGCGGTGAAATAGCCGCGCCTTTGCCCGGCCTGATGCCAGCCCGTTGCAAGATAGAGCGCCCGGGCCGGGGCGTTGGCTTCGGCCACTTCCAGAAAGGCGCGGGTGGCGCCCCGGCCTGCGGCTTCGGCAATGAAACCTGCCAGCAGGTGCCGTGCCAGACCCTCGCGACGGTGATCAGGGGCGACGGCAAGGGTCAGGAGTTCCGCCTCGTCCAGCACGGTCCGGCCCAGCAGGAAACCATTGGAAACCGTTACGGCAAAGACCATGGGATCGGCCAGAAGGGCCGCGAATTCAGCTTCGCTCCAGGGGCGGGGCAGGGTGAAGCACCGCGCATGAAGCGCCGCCATTCCGGCCGCTGTCACCGCACCGTTTCCACAATCGCCGGGGTCGGGATCACCGGGTCCAGGATCACCGGGGGCGGGTCGGAGGGGGGGGCCGCATCGGCGCTGCGCAGGTAGAACGGGGCGGGGCGCGGTTGCGGGATGCCGGTGCGGGTGGCCGCGATCCATGCGATTGCCTCGGCAATCGGGGCGGAGGGCAGGGGGGTGGCGCCGATCAACGCCGCGCCCGATCCCGCTACCATGCCCCGGGTCAATGCGGCAGCGGCCTCTGCCGTCATCAGGCAGGCGGTTTCGGGCGGCAGGCCGAAACCCTGCACATAGACCGATCCGCGCCGTGCATCCTCCACCACCCGCAGCGGGCGGGGCAGGCCATGGGCCAGCGCCTCCAGCCGGGTCACGCCGAGGGCCGGGATGCCAAGGCCAAGGGCAAGCCCCCGCGCGGCGGAAACGGAAATTCGGATGCCGGTGAAATTGCCCGGTCCGGTGCCGACCGCAAGGGCCGTGAGGTCGCGCCATGCCAGTCCGGCTTCGGCCAGCACTTCCTCCAGCAGCGGGATCAGCCGCTCGGCCTGACCCTTTTCCATCGACTCGGTCCGCGCGGCGACGATCCGCCCGTCCGACAGCAAAGCGGCCGCGCAATGCGCGGCCGATGTGTCGAAGGCAAGGATCGTGTCAGGCCGCAACCGGACGCACCTCGGTCACCTCGGGGATGTAATGGCGAAGCAGGTTCTCGATCCCCATCTTGAGCGTCAGCGTCGAGGACGGGCAGCCCGCACAGGCGCCCTGCATATGCAGGTAGACCACCCCCCGGTCAAAGCCGTGGAAGGTGATGTCGCCGCCATCCTGCGCCACGGCAGGGCGCACGCGGGTATCCAGCAACTCCTTGATCTGGCGAACGATTTCGCCATCCTCGCCGGTGTGTTCAGCATGGCCGGAGGCCGCCTGCTCCCCCTCGATCACCGGGGCGCCGGACTGGTAATGCTCCATGATCGCCCCGAGGATCGCGGGCTTGATATGGTCCCAGAGCGCGGCATCGGACTTGGTGACGGTGATGAAATCGGTTCCGAAGAACACGCCCGCCACATCGCCCGTGGCAAAGATGCGCCGGGCCAGAGGCGAGGCGGATGCCGCCTCGGCGCTCGGAAAATCGGCGGTGCCCATTTCCAGAACGGTCTGCCCCGGCAGGAATTTCAGCGTCGCGGGATTCGGTGTGGATTCGGTCTGGATGAACATGTGATTTCTCCGACGGTTCCAGTCGGATATGCGCCCGACAGGGGCAAGTGTCAAGATTGGGCCCCGCAGACCGCAGGCGTGTTGGCCTGCCTGATCGCCCGTCCCGCCTGCATGACGGCCCCCGGCTTGCTGCCGGACAGAGGTTTGCGAAGACGGGGCCGCCCGCCTCTCCGGTGCCTGATCCGATCCGACATGATCCTTTCCCGGCCCGCCACAATGTCACCGAGGGAACGCGGCCCGCGAAAGGCTGGCAAACGTGACCTGTCTGTCTCGCCTCAGGTGATCTTTTCCAGCCGTTCCTTCGACATGTCACCCGGAACAATGGTGATCGGCACCGGCAGGTTGCCGGAATTGCGGCTGAGTTGGGTCACGAGCGGCCCCGGACCGGACTTGTCCAGCCCGGCCCCCAGCACCAGCACGCCGATTTCGGCATCCTCGCGCACATGGGTCAGGATCTCCGTCACCGGGTCGCCCTCGCGGATTACGAGTTCGGGGTTCACGCCCTGCTTGTCGCGCATCCATTTGGCGAAAACCTCGAAATGCGCCTCGATGCGTTCACGGGCCTCGGCGCGCATCAGATCGGCCACACCCATCCAGTGCTGGAATTCCTCGGGCGGGATGATGGACAGGATGGTGACGCCCGCACCGGTATGGGCCGCCCGCAGCGCCGCATAGCGCATCGCATTCAGACATTCCCGGCTGTCATCCAGCACGACCATGAACTTGCGCATGTTTTCCCCCCGACATCGCGCGGATGATGGCCGAAGCGGCCGCGTCTGGCAACTGCCGTGACAAACACCGCCCCCGCGTCAGTGCCGGCCTTCGCCAAGGGCCCAGTCCCAGTAGAGATCGCGCACGCGGCGGGTCATCGGGCCTGGCTTGTAGAATGTGTCCTCGAACTGCGACACGGCGGTCACCTTGGCAAAATTTCCCGACAGGAACACTTCGTCCGCAGCATGGAAATCCTCGAATCCCAGAACGGATTCGACGACATCCACCCCGTCGGCGCGCAGGTTGGCGATATGGCGCGCGCGGGTGATCCCGGCGAGGAACGTACCGTTCGGCACCGGGGTATGGACCATACCATCGCGCACGAGAAACACATTCGCGGTGGCGGTTTCAGCAACATTTCCAAGCGCATCGGCGACCAGCGCATTGCCGAAACCTTTTTGTTTCGCCTCGACCAGCATCCGCGCGTTGTTGGGGTAAAGGCAGCCCGCCTTGGCGTTGCAGACGGCATCCTCCAGCACGGGGCGGCGAAATCGTGTGCGCGTCAGGGTGGTGGCAAAGCCCGGATCGGGCATTGCCACCTCCTCCAGACAGATCGCGAAGCCGGTCGGCCCGATCTTCGGCGCAACCCCCAGTTCGGAGCCTTCCAGCGCCCAATACATCGGCCGGATATAGACCGCCTGACCGGGGCCATAGGCGCGCAACCCCTCGCGGACCAGGGCCACCATTTCCTGCGCACCCATCGTGGGCTCGATCATCAGCGCCTCGGCCGAGCGGTTGACCCTTTCGCAATGCGCCGCGAGGTCGGGGGCTACGCCGTCGAAATAGCGCGCGCCGTCAAAGACCGACGATCCTTGCCAGAGCCCGTGATCGGCGGCCTTCATGACGGGGATGTCGCCGTCATGCCAGCGGCCCTCGAACCAGGTGCGGATGTTCTTGCCGAATGCCATGGATGCTGCCTTCCCTCGTTTGCGGCGCAGTTAAGCACCGGTCAGGCGCGGCGTCCAGCGGTGGCGGATCAGTCCGCCTCTGCAAGCAGGGCGGCAAGGTCCAGCCGCGAATTCACCATGGCGAGGTTTCCCTCCGCGTCCCGGGGCCAGTCCTCGGGCGGGCGGTCGCGGTAAAGCTCCACGCCATTGCCGTCCGGGTCGCGCAGATAGATGGCCTCGGACACACCATGGTCGGCGGCACCCTCAAGGTCGATCCCCGCCTCAAGCACCCGTTTCATCGCCTGCCCGAGGCTGCGACGGTCCGGATAGAGGATCGCGGTATGGTAGAGCCCGGTATGGCCGGGCGGCGGCGGGGAGGCCCCCTTGCTCTCCCAGGTGTTCAGGCCGATGTGATGGTGATAACCGCCCGCCGACAGGAACGCTGCCTGCGTGCCGAATTTCTGCTGAAGCTCGAACCCCAGCACATCGCGGTAAAAACCGATCGCCCGGTCGAGATTGGCGACCTTCAGGTGAACATGTCCGATACGGGTTTCGGCGGGCAACTTGAACATGGCACACTCCTCTATCAGCCCGCATCTAAGTCATATTCCGAAAACCGCATAGGCCTTCTGATGCACAGAGATCGTGCATTTTCGTCCGGCGCGCGTGGGAAAGCGTGGTGCAAGACATGTGATCGTGGGTGAGCTCTGTTGCACAAATCGGCTGATGGCCGGACTGCCCCTAACCCCGGACAGACCTATCCTGCGACCTTCGTGACGGGGATGCCGAGCGCGGTATAGCCGTTCAGCACGGCGACACGAATCTGGAACTCCGCGACCTGGCGGTCGAAGTCCGAGCTATAGCTGAAAGTTGGTGACGGGGGGATTGGGTGGCATATCAAGGCGTTGTTCACGCGCCGCAGTTCTCGCAGAGAAAAGGATATGCCACATGACGAAGGATACGGTTGTCGCGTT
>JBKBNP010000063.1:0-18393 GCA_046295215.1 Pseudorhodobacter sp.
CCCGGAATTCGCCGAAATACTTCGTGATCGCCGCCGTCAGCGTCGTCTTGCCGTGGTCAACGTGACCAATGGTCCCGATGTTCACATGCGGTTTGTTGCGTTCAAACTTTGCCTTGGCCATGATGGCTACTCCTCATCTCATTGTTGCGGGCGGCGGGGTCGTCCCCGCCCTACGGGTTTGGTAGGGCGGGGTTATCCCCGCCACACCGTCAAGCGTATTTCTTCTGGATTTCCTGGCTGATGTTGTCCGGCACCGTGTCGTAATGGTCGAATTCCATCGAGAACACGGCCCGACCGGAGGTCATCGAGCGCAGGGTGTTGATATAGCCGAACATATTGGCCAGCGGCACCATGCCTGCGATGGCATTGGCATTGCCTCGGGTGTCTTGCCCGTTGATCATGCCGCGCCGCGAGGTCAGGTCTCCGATGACGCCACCGGTATATTCTTCCGGCGTCACAACCTCGACCTTCATGATCGGCTCCAGCAGTTTCGCCCCGGCCTTTTTCAGGCCTTCGCGCATGGCTGCCCGGGCCGCGATTTCGAACGCCAGCACCGAGGAGTCGACGTCATGAAACGCGCCGTCGATCAGTTGCACCTTGAAGTCGATCACCGGGAAGCCTGCCAGCGGACCGGAATCCATGACCGACTTGATGCCTTTTTCGACACCGGGGATGTATTCCTTCGGCACCGCACCACCCACGATCTTGGACTCGAACGAATAGCCTTCGCCCGGTTCGGTCGGCGAGATGATCAGCTTCACGCGCGCGAACTGGCCGGTTCCGCCGGTCTGCTTCTTGTGCGTGTAGTCGATTTCATGCTCGCGCGAGATCGTTTCGCGATACGCCACCTGCGGCGCACCGATATTCGCCTCGACCTTGAACTCGCGGCGCATGCGGTCCACGAGGATGTCGAGGTGAAGTTCGCCCATGCCCTTCATGATGGTCTGGCCCGACTCGATGTCGGTTTCCACCCGGAAGGACGGGTCTTCGGCAGCCAGACGGGCCAAGGCAATGCCCATCTTTTCCTGGTCAGCCTTGGTTTTCGGCTCCACCGCGATCTCGATCACCGGGACCGGGAAGGTCATGGTTTCCAGAACGACGGGCTTCGCCGGATCACAAAGCGTGTCCCCGGTCGTGGTTTCCTTCAGACCGCCAAGCGCGATGATGTCGCCCGCGAAGGCTTCGGAGATTTCCTCACGCTCGATGGCGTGCATCATCATCATGCGGCCGACACGTTCCTTGCGCTGCTTGGTCGCGTTCAGCATCGCGTCGCCCTTGCCGAGCTTGCCCGAATAGATCCGGGTAAAGGTCAGCGAGCCCACGAAGGGGTCGTTCATGATCTTGAAGGCCAGCGCCGAGAAGGGCTGGTCGTCATCAGCCGACCGCGCGATGTTGCGGGTTTCGGACTCGTCACCCGGCGCAAAGCCCATATAGGGCGGCACGTCCAGCGGCGAGGGCAGATAGTCGATCACGGCGTTCAGGAGCGGTTGCACGCCCTTGTTCTTGAAGGACGAACCGGCCATCACAGGAATGAAGTCGATGGCGAGCGTGCCCTTGCGGATCAGCTCGCGCAGCTTTTCGGCGGAGGGCTCATTGCCCTCCAGATAGGCTTCCATCGCCTCGTCGTCCTGCTCGACAGCCGTTTCCAGCAGGTTCATCCGCCATTCGACGGCGGCATCCATGAGATCGGCACGGATCGGCTGGCGGGTCCAGGAGGCACCCAGATCTTCACCCTCATAAACCCATTCCTCCATGGTCACGAGGTCGATGATGCCTTCCAGCTTGTCCTCGGCGCCGATCGGCAGAACGATCGGAACAGCATTGGCGCCGGTCCGGTCCTTGATCATGCGCACGCATTTCATGAAGTCGGCGCCGGTCTTGTCCATCTTGTTGACGAACACAATCCGCGGAACCTTGTAGCGGTCGGCCTGACGCCACACCGTTTCGGTTTGCGGCTCGACGCCGGCGTTGCCGTCCAGCAGAACCACTGCGCCATCAAGCACCGCCAGTGAACGCTCGACTTCGATGGTGAAGTCGACGTGACCGGGGGTGTCGATGATGTTGAACCGGAACTTGTCCTTGGCAGCGTGATCCAGACCTGGGTCTATGGTGCGTTCCCAGAAGGTGGTGGTCGCAGCCGAGGTGATCGTGATGCCACGCTCCTGCTCCTGCTCCATCCAGTCCATCGTCGCGGCGCCGTCATGCACTTCGCCGATCTTGTGGGACTTGCCGGTGTAATAGAGGATGCGTTCCGAAGTCGTGGTCTTGCCCGCGTCGATATGGGCGATGATCCCGAAATTCCGGTAGCGCTCGAGAGGATAGTCGCGTGCCATGATGCCCTCTTACCAGCGGTAATGGCTGAACGCTTTGTTCGCGTCGGCCATCTTGTGAGTATCTTCGCGCTTCTTCACCGCGGTGCCGCGGTTGTTCACCGCGTCGGAGAGTTCTGCAGCAAGGCGCTCTTCCATCGTGTGTTCGTTGCGCTTGCGGGCGGCGGTGATGAGCCAGCGGATGGCCAGCGCCTCACGGCGCTCGATGCGCACCTCTACGGGCACCTGATAGGTGGCACCGCCGACGCGGCGCGACCGCACCTCGACCGAGGGCTTCACATTCTCCAGCGCCTCGTGGAAGGCTTCGATGGGCGCACGCTTCAGGCGGCCCTCGACGCGCTCCAGCGCACCGTAAACGATCGATTCTGCGACGGATTTCTTTCCGTCCAGCATCAGGTTGTTCATGAACTTGGTCAGAACCCGGTCACCATATTTGGCATCGGGGAGAATATCGCGCTTCTCTGCGGCGTGACGACGAGACATGTTCTAAATCCTCACTTCGGACGCTTCGCGCCGTATTTCGAACGACGCTGACGACGATCCTTGACGCCCTGGGTATCCAGAACACCGCGCAGGATGTGGTAGCGCACACCGGGAAGGTCTTTCACACGGCCGCCACGGATCAGCACGACCGAGTGCTCCTGGAGGTTGTGTTTTTCACCGGGAATGTAGCTGATGACCTCGAAACCATTGGTCAGGCGCACCTTGGCAACCTTCCGCATGGCCGAGTTCGGCTTCTTCGGCGTCGTTGTATAGACGCGGGTGCAGACGCCGCGCTTTTGCGGGCAGGACTCCAGGTGCTGCGACTTGGAGCGTTTGACGCGCGCTTCCCGCGGTTTGCGGATAAGCTGTTGGATCGTTGGCATACACTTTCCCCGTGTTGCAACTGTCAATACTCGCACCGGATCGTATTCCGGCACACTGCTTCTCGACGACATCCCCGTGCCCATTCACGAAAACGCCAAAACCGCATCCGCCCCCTTCGCAGGGACGACGCGGTGGAATTCCAGAGGATCGGGGCAGAGAGGGCCCGGATCTTGACCACTTCGATTTTGAAACCGTCGACTCCGCATGCGCGGACCTTCAGGTGAGCGGCGTATAGGGGGAGTCGCGGGGGATGTCAACAGCCCCCCCGGCCCTCCGACGCGGCCGAACCGGCCCCCGACACTCATCTGTCAGGCGTCGCGGTCCCCACCATGGTTGCCCGGCTGGCGGCAAGACGGCGCTGCAACTGATGCTCGCGCAGATAGGTATAGAGCCCGGTCGCCACGACAATTCCCGCACCGCTCAGCGTCAGGGTATCCGGCAGATTGCCGAAGGCAAGCCAGCCCAGAAGGATCGCCCAGAGAAGCGCCGTATAGCGGAACGGCGCGATCAGCGCGACATCGCCCACCCGCATCGCCATCACGACAAAAAGGTAGCCCATCACAAGCATGGCCGCAGCCCCCGCCAGCAACGCGAATTCCTTTGCGGGAACCGCCACCCAGGTCTCGAAGGCAAGGCCGGTGAGCCCGGTCAGGGTGATGGTCCCCGCCGTCCAGATCGCAATGACGACCGAAGGCACCGAAGCAGAAAATCGCCGCGTCGACAGGTCGCGCAGCACGACGAACGCCACCGATACCAACGCAAGGACCGACCATTGGTTGAACCCTTCGGTCCCCGGCCGCACGATCAGCATGACACCCGCAAAGCCGACGAGGATCGCACTCATCCGCCGCCAGCCGACCTTCTCCGCCATGAAGAGCGCCGCCCCGAGCGTCACTGCAAGCGGCAAGACCTGCAGTATCGCTGAAAGATTGGCCAGCGGCATGTGCTGAAGCGCCATCAGAAAGGTGATCGTGCCGCCGATTTCCCCGATGGTGCGCCAGCCGAGCCGCCAGCCATCCTTGCCCGGAACCCGCAACTGTCTGTGCCCCATCATCCGCGCCAACACCAGAAGTGCCAGCAATGTCAGCGCCCCCCGGATCGCAATGGCCTGAAACAACGGCAAGGACTGCGTCGCGAGCTTCATCATGGTGTCGTTCAGCGTGAACGTCGCCATGGCGATATTCATCGAAAGAATACCGCGTGAATTGTCGGTCAGGTTCACGCTCGTTTCTCCCTCGTGCCGGGGTCATCCATCCAGCCTTGCCCTGAAAAGGTCAAGCCACCCCGTCGCGCGTTTTGCCCCGGCATGCGGCGCATTGCCGTTCCGGTCATCCTGGCTCAAGCCGCGCGGGGGCAAGAGGCGCGTCCGCGCCCCGACCGGGAGGCAGCGCGCCTGCCCTTTCCAATGCAGCAAGGCCCCCGCCGTCACCGGAGGGGGCCTTGTCGCGCCGCCGGACTGTCGGTCCGGGTTTATTCGTCGCGGCTTTCCACCACCTCGACCAGATCGCTTTCGCCATCCATCACAGGGGCGGCAAGGGCGGCAGCGGCTTCGGCCTCGTTGCGGCGGGCCTCCACAACCACAAGGTCGCGATCTGCCGCGATCTTCTTGACGCGCGTCGTGGCCCCGCCTGTGCCTGCCGGGATCAACCGGCCGACAATGACGTTTTCCTTCAGGCCCACCAGCTTGTCGCGCTTGCCCTGCACACTCGCCTCGGTCAGCACCCGGGTCGTTTCCTGGAAGGACGCCGCCGAAATGAAGGACCGCGTTTGCAGGCTCGCCTTGGTGATGCCCAGGAGGATCGGCTCCGCGACGGCCGGGCGCAGACCCAGCTTGTGCGCCTTGGAGTTCACCTCCTCCAGTTCCGCCTTGTCCACATGCTCGCCCTTGAGCAGCGTGGTCTGGCCGGATTCCAGAACCTCGAACTTCTGGAGCATCTGGCGGACGATCACCTCGATGTGCTTGTCGTTGATCTTCACGCCTTGCAGACGGTAGACGTCCTGCACCTCGTCGATCATGTAATTGGCAAGCGCCTCGACCCCCAGGATCCGCAGGATGTCATGCGGAGCCGGGTTGCCGTCCATGATGTAATCGCCCTTCTGGACGAAATCGCCCTCCTGCACCGGGATATGTTTGCCCTTGGGCACCATATATTCCAGCGTGGAGATTGTGTCGTCCACCGGTTCGATCGTGATGCGGCGCTTGTTCTTGTAGTCCTTGCCGAAGCGCACATAGCCATCGGTTTCGGCGATGATCGCGTTGTCCTTCGGACGACGGGCCTCGAACAGTTCCGCCACGCGGGGAAGACCCCCGGTGATGTCCTTGGTCTTGGCACCTTCGCGCGGGATACGCGCAATAACGTCACCGGGCTTGATGTCCTGCCCGTCCTCGACCGACAGGATCGCATCCACCGACATCGGGTAGGAGATCGGATTGCCCGACTCGCCCCGCACCGGCTCCCCCGTCACCGGGTCCATGATGATGACCTCGGGCTTGAGGTCATTGCCCTTGGGCGCCGACCGCCAGTCCGACACGATCTTCTGGGTCATGCCCGTCGCATCATCCGTGTCCTCGCGCACCGAGATGCCCGAGACGAGGTCCACGAACCGCGCGACCCCCGCCTTTTCAGCGATGATCGGCAGGGTGTAGGGATCCCATTCGAACAGTTTGGTGCCGCGCTTGACGGTGGTGGCATCCTTGACATGGACCTTGGCACCATAGCTGACCTTGTGGCTGGCCCGTTCCTGGCCGGCCTCGTCGATGATCGCGATCTGCATGGCGCGGCCCATGACGATCTGTTCGCCAAGCGCATTTTCCAGCAGGTTCGCGTTGCGGAACTCGATCCGGCCTTCCTGGCTCGCCTCAAGGAAGGATTGCTGCCCGCCCTGTGCGATGCCGCCGATGTGGAAGGTGCGCATCGTGAGCTGCGTGCCCGGCTCGCCAATGGACTGCGCTGCGATGATGCCGACAGCCTCGCCCTGGTTGACCAGCGTGCCGCGGGCAAGGTCGCGCCCGTAGCACATGGCGCAGACGCCTTCCTCGGCCTCGCAGGTCAGCGGGCTGCGGATCCGCGCCGAGGCGACCCCTGCCTGGTCGATCAGATCGGCCCGGCGTTCGTCGATCAGCTCGCCACGCGCCACGATCACCTCATCCGATCCCGGAACGAGGATGTCCTCGGCCACAACCCGACCCAGAACACGTTCCGCGAGCGAGGCGACAACCTCACCGTCATTCACGGCCGCAACGGCTGTGATTGAATTCTCGGTGCCGCAATCATGCGAGCGCACGATGCAGTCCTGCGCCACATCCACCAGACGCCGCGTCAGATAGCCCGAGTTGGCGGTCTTGAGCGCCGTATCGGCCAGACCCTTGCGGGCGCCGTGGGTCGAGTTGAAGTATTCAAGAACGGTCAGACCTTCCTTGAAGTTCGAGATGATCGGTGTCTCGATGATCTCGCCCGAGGGCTTGGCCATCAGGCCGCGCATCCCGCCCAGCTGCTTCATCTGCGCAGGCGAACCCCGCGCCCCGGAATGGGACATCATGTAGACCGAGTTCGGTTCCTTTTCCGCGCCCGCGTCGTCATAACGCACGGCGGAAATCTCCTTCATCATCGCATCCGCGACCTTGTCCGAACATTTGGACCAGGCATCGACCACCTTGTTGTATTTCTCGCCCTGGGTGATCAGGCCGTCCATATACTGCTGTTCGAATTCCTTCACCTGATCGCGAACGTCATTGACGATCGGCCATTTGCTGTCGGGGATCAGCATGTCGTCCTTGCCGAAGGAAATCCCGGCGCGGAAGGCCTCGCGGAAGCCAAGCGTCATGATCTGGTCGCAGAAGATGACCGACTCCTTCTGACCGCAATAGCGGTAGACGGTGTCGATGACCTGCTGCACGTCCTTCTTGCGCAGGAGTTTGTTCACCAGATCGAACGGCGCCTTGGCGTTGAGCGGCAGGAGCGCCCCGAGCCGCAACCGGCCCGGCGTGGTGTCATAGCGCTTCCAGATCTCGTTGCCTTCGTCGTCGATCTGCTTGATCCGCGCCTTGATCGTTGCATGCAGATGCACGACCCCCGCCGACAGCGCATGTTCCACTTCGGTCACATCCGCAAAGGCCATGCCTTCGCCGACCATGCCCTTGCGTTCCATGGTGGTATAGTAAAGCCCCAACACCATGTCCTGCGACGGCACGATGATCGGCGCGCCGTTGGCGGGCGATAGCACGTTGTTCGTGGACATCATCAGCACGCGCGCCTCAAGCTGGGCTTCCAGCGAAAGGGGGACGTGAACCGCCATCTGGTCGCCGTCGAAGTCGGCGTTGAAGGCCGAACAGACCAGCGGGTGCAACTGGATCGCCTTGCCTTCGATCAGGATCGGCTCGAAGGCCTGGATGCCCAGACGGTGCAGCGTCGGCGCGCGGTTCAGCAGCACCGGGTGTTCGCGGATCACCTCGTCAAGGATGTCCCAGACCTCGGGGCGTTCCTTCTCGACCAGCTTTTTCGCCTGCTTGACGGTCGAGGACAGACCCTTCGCCTCCAGCCGCGAATAGATGAAGGGCTTGAACAGTTCGAGCGCCATCTTCTTGGGCAGGCCGCACTGGTGCAGCTTCAGTTCCGGCCCGGTCACGATGACCGAACGGCCCGAGAAGTCGACCCGCTTGCCCAGAAGGTTCTGGCGGAACCGGCCCTGCTTGCCTTTCAGCATATCAGAAAGCGATTTCAGCGGACGCTTGTTGGTGCCCGTGATCACGCGGCCGCGGCGGCCGTTGTCAAAGAGCGCGTCAACGGCTTCCTGCAGCATGCGCTTTTCGTTGCGCACGATGATGTCGGGCGCGCGCAATTCGATCAGCCGCTTCAGGCGGTTGTTGCGGTTGATGACCCGGCGGTAGAGGTCGTTCAGGTCGGAGGTCGCAAAACGGCCGCCATCCAGCGGGACCAGCGGGCGCAGTTCCGGCGGAATGACCGGAAGGACGGTCAGGATCATCCATTCCGGACGGTTGCCGGATTCGAGGAAGGACTCAACGATCTTCAACCGCTTGATGATCTTCTTCGGCTTCAACTCGCCGGTCGCTTCTTTGAGTTCCTCGCGAAGCTGTTCAGCGGTCGATTCCAGATCGATGGCGGCCAGCATCTCGCGGATCGCCTCGGCACCGATATTGGCGGTGAAGGCGTCAGCCCCATACTGGTCCTGCGCGTCGAGGAATTCCTCCTCGCTCATCAACTGGCCATAGGTGAGATCGGTCAGACCCGGCTCGATCACCACATAGTTTTCAAAGTAGAGGATGCGTTCCAGATCGCGCAGCGTGGTGTCCAGCATCAGGCCGATGCGGGAGGGCAGCGATTTCAGGAACCAGATATGCGCAACCGGGGCGGCCAGTTCGATATGGCCCATCCGCTCGCGGCGCACCTTCTGCAAGGTGACTTCCACGCCGCATTTCTCGCAGACGACACCGCGATATTTCATGCGCTTGTATTTGCCGCAGAGGCATTCGTAATCCTTGATCGGCCCGAAGATGCGGGCGCAGAACAACCCGTCACGCTCCGGCTTGAAGGTCCGGTAGTTGATGGTTTCCGGCTTCTTGATCTCGCCATAGGACCACGACAGGATCCGCTCGGGGCTGGCCAGAGAGATCTTGATTTCATCGAAGGTCTTGACGGGGGCAACCGGATTGAACGGGTTGGTCGAAAGTTCCTGGTTCATTTCATCATCCTTGAAGGGGGGCGGGGGTGCGGGGCGGGCTGATGCCCGCCGCCGCAGGGGGCCGAAGGGCGGGGTTCACCCGCCAGACGGTCACTCCTCCTCCGCGTCCAGGAGTTCCATGTTGAGGCCGAGGCCGCGCACTTCCTTGACAAGGACGTTGAACGATTCCGGAACCCCGGCCTCGAAATTGTCCTCGCCCTTGACGATGCTTTCATAGACCTTGGTCCGGCCCGCCACGTCATCCGACTTGACCGTCAGCATTTCCTGCAGGGTATAGGCGGCACCGTAAGCCTCAAGGGCCCAGACCTCCATTTCCCCAAGGCGCTGACCGCCGAACTGTGCCTTGCCGCCCAGAGGCTGCTGCGTGACGAGGCTGTAAGGCCCGGTCGAGCGTGCGTGCAGCTTGTCATCAACAAGGTGGTGCAGCTTGAGCATGTATTTGACGCCCACGGTGACGGGGCGCGCGAACTGCTCCCCGGTGCGGCCGTCGAACACGATGGACTGGCCCGACTGGTCAAATCCCGCGCGGCGGAGCGCGTCATTCACATCCGCCTCCTTGGCCCCGTCAAAGACCGGCGTGGCAATCGGCACACCGCCCGTGACATTCCCGGCAAGCTCCACAAAGGTTTCGTCGTCCTGATGGGCGAAGGCATCCTCATAGGTCTCGTCGCCGTAAGCCAGACGCACGGCTTCCTTGACCGGGGTCAGGTCACCATTGCGACGATAGCCGGCCAGCGCCTCGTCGATCTTGATGCCAAGGCCACGCGCGGCCCAACCCATGTGGGTTTCAAGGATCTGCCCGACGTTCATCCGGCTCGGCACGCCGAGCGGGTTCAGAACGATGTCGACCGTGGTGCCATCCGTCAGGAACGGCATGTCCTCCATCGGCACGACCTTGGACACGACGCCCTTGTTGCCGTGACGTCCGGCCATCTTGTCGCCCGGTTGCAGCTTGCGCTTCACCGCCACGAACACCTTGACCATCTTCATCACGCCCGGAGGCAGATCGTCGCCACGGCGGACCTTTTCAACCTTGTCGTCGAACCGGTGATCGAGCGCGCGTTTCTGCGCCTCGAACTGGTCATGCAGGGCTTCGACATCCTTGGCGTCGTTTTCCTCGCCAAGCGCAAGTTGCCACCACTGGCCGCGCGACAGCGTGCCCAGCAGTTCCTCGTCGATGGTCGAACCGGCCTTGATGCCTTTCGGTCCCTTCACCGCCGTCTTGCCCATGATGATGGACTTCAGACGCGCATAGATGTTGCGTTCCAGAATCGTCAGCTCGTCGTCACGGTCGCGGCTCAGACGTTCGACTTCCTCACGCTCGATCTGGAGCGCGCGTTCGTCCTTGTCCACGCCATGCCGGTTGAACACCCGCACCTCGACGATCGTTCCATAGGCCCCCGGCGGCAGGCGCAGCGAGGTGTCCCGCACATCCGACGCCTTTTCACCGAAGATGGCGCGCAAGAGCTTTTCTTCCGGCGTCATCGGGCTTTCGCCCTTGGGCGTGATCTTGCCCACCAGAATGTCGCCCGGCTGAACTTCGGCCCCGATATAGACGATGCCCGCCTCATCCAGATTGCGGAGGGCTTCTTCGCCCACATTCGGGATGTCCCGGGTGATCTCTTCCGGGCCGAGCTTGGTGTCGCGCGCCGCAACCTCGTATTCGTCGATATGGATCGAGGTGAACACATCATCCTTGAGGATGCGTTCCGAGATCAGGATCGAGTCCTCGTAGTTGTAGCCATTCCACGGCATGAAGGCGACGATGATGTTGCGCCCCACGGCGAGTTCGCCAAGATCCGTGCAGGGGCCATCCGCGATCACCTCGCCCCGGATCACCACATCGCCCACTTTCACCAGCGGGCGCTGGTTGATGCAGGAAGACTGGTTCGAGCGTTTGAACTTGCGCAGACGGTAGATGTCCACACCCGGCTCGCCCGGCTCCATCATCTCGGTCGCACGCACAACGATGCGCTGTGCGTCCACCTGGTCGATCACACCCGCGCGCCGCGCCATGATGGCAGCCCCGGAGTCGCGGGCCACGATGCCCTCGATCCCCGTTCCGACAAACGGCGCATCCGATTTCACCAGCGGCACTGCCTGACGCATCATGTTCGAGCCCATCAGGGCCCGGTTGGCGTCGTCATTTTCAAGGAACGGGATCAGCGAGGCCGCGACCGAAACAAGCTGTTTCGGCGACACGTCGATCAGGTCCACCGCCTCGGAGGGGTTGAGCATGAACTCGCCGCCCTTGCGGGTGGAGACGAGGTCATTCACGAAGCGCCCGTCAGCGTCCAGTGTGGCGTTAGCCTGTGCGACCGTGTGGCGCATTTCCTCGGTGGCCGACATATAGACCACATCATCGGTCACCTGACCGTCCACCACCTTGCGATAGGGGGTTTCGATGAAGCCGTATTTGTTGACACGCGCGAAGGTGGCAAGGCTGTTGATCAGGCCGATGTTCTGGCCTTCAGGTGTCTCGATCGGGCACATCCGGCCATAATGGGTCGGGTGAACGTCGCGCACCTCGAAGCCCGCACGTTCCCGCGTCAGACCGCCCGGCCCAAGCGCCGAGAGGCGGCGTTTGTGGGTGACTTCGGACAGCGGGTTCGTCTGATCCATGAACTGCGACAACTGGCTGGAGCCGAAGAACTCCCGCACCGCCGCCGCCGCCGGTTTGGCGTTGATGAGATCCTGCGGCATGATCGTGTCGATCTCGACGCTCGACATGCGTTCCTTGATCGCGCGCTCCATCCGAAGAAGGCCGACGCGATACTGGTTCTCCATCAACTCGCCCACGGACCGCACGCGGCGGTTGCCGAGGTGGTCGATGTCGTCGATCTCGCCCTTGCCGTCACGCAGTTCGGTCAACGCCTTGATGCAGGCGATGATGTCGGCGCGGTCCAGCGTGCGCTGCGTATCGGGGCGCCCCAGATCCAGACGCATGTTCATCTTGACCCGGCCCACGGCCGAGAGGTCATAGCGTTCGCTGTCGAAGAACAGCGTGTCGAACAACTGGCTCGCAGCCTCCACCGTCGGCGGCTCACCGGGACGCATCACACGGTAGATGTCCATGAGCGCGGTATCGCGGCCCATGTTCTTGTCGGCCGCCATGGTGTTGCGGATGTAGGGACCGACGTTGACATTGTCGATGTCCAGCACCGGAATGTCCGTGATGCCCTGATCCAGCAGAACCTTGAGCGTGCCGCCCTTGGCTTCGCCGTCGCGGTCATACTCCATCGTCAGCTCGTCACCGGCCTCGACCCAGATCTCGCCGGTTTCCTCGTTGATGATGTCCTTGGCGACATATTTGCCCACGATCTGATCGTAGGGCAGCAGCAATTCCGTCACCTTGCCGGCGTCGATCAATTGCTTGACCATGCGCGGCGTCATCTTGTCGCCGGCCTTGCAGATCACCTCGCCGGTGGCCGCATCGACCAGATCGAAGGTCGGGCGGGTGCCGCGCACACGCTCGGGGAAGAACCGGGTGACCCAGCCCTTGTTCTTCTCATAGCGGTAGGACACCGTCTGGTAATAGGCGTCCATGATCGCTTCCTGATCCATGCCAAGCGCATAGAGCAGCGTCGTCACCGGCAATTTGCGGCGACGGTCGATCCGGGCGAACACGATGTCCTTGGCGTCGAACTCGAAATCGAGCCAGGACCCGCGATAGGGGATGATCCGGCAGGCGAACAACAGTTTGCCGCTCGAATGGGTCTTGCCCTTGTCATGGTCGAAGAACACGCCGGGGGACCGGTGCATCTGGGACACGACCACCCGTTCGGTGCCGTTCACGATGAACGTGCCGTTCGAGGTCATCAGGGGCATGTCGCCCATGAACACGTCCTGTTCCTTGATGTCCTTGACCGACCGCGCCCCGGTGGTTTCATCGACATCGAACACGATCAGGCGCAGCGTCACCTTCAGGGGGGCCGCATAGGTCATGTCGCGGGACTGACACTCGTCCACGTCATATTTCGGCTTTTCCAGTTCGTATTTCACGAATTCCAGAACGGCGGTTTCGTTGAAGTCCTTGATCGGGAACACCGACTGAAACACGCCCTGAATACCGTCACCATCTTGCGGCTTCGGGCCATCGCCCGATTTCAGGAACAGGTCGTAGGAGGACTTCTGAACCTCGATAAGGTTCGGCATCTCCAGGACTTCACGGATTTTACCAAAGTAGCGGCGGATACGCTTCTGACCAACGTAGCTCTGAGCCATGCTCATCGTCACCTTTCATCGTTTCGCCGGTGCCGGTCCCGTCGGGCTACGGGGCCGCACCGCTTGGCGATAGGGGGATCAGGTTCAATTCATGCCCCCCGTCCCACCGGAAGGCTCCCGAACCTGAAACCGCGCCTTGGAAGGGGCTCGGGCTGCCAAGCCCTTGCCAAGACGGAGTTTCGAGACGCAAGTGGCCGGGCGCGGAATGATCCGCACCCAGCCGTTGTTCAGGTCATCGATGCCTGACGCATCGAACCGATTACTTCAGTTCGACTTTCGCGCCAGCTTCTTCGAGCTTCTTCTTCATTGCTTCGGCGTCGGCCTTGGAGATGGCCTCCTTCACCTTGCCACCGGCTTCGACCAGATCCTTGGCTTCTTTCAGGCCCAGACCGGTGATCGCGCGGACTTCCTTGATCACGTTGATCTTGTTGGCACCGGCGTCGGTCAGAACGACGTCGAATTCGGTCTGCTCTTCGGCAGGCGCGGCAGCGGCAGCAGCCGGACCAGCCATCATCACAGCGCCGCCAGCAGCGGGCTCGATGCCGTATTTGTCTTTCAGGATGGTCTTGAGTTCCTGGGCTTCCAGGAGGGTCAGACCGACGATGTCTTCGGCGAGTTTGTTCAGATCAGCCATTTTACAGTTCCATTCAGGTTAGATGGGTTCCGACAGGTAGGGATCAACCCCATACCGGCATCAGGGTCAGGCCGCGGCCTTCTCCTCGATGGTCGACAGAATGCTTGCGATGTTTTGAGCAGGCGCGCCAATGGCACCGGCGATGCTCGAGGCAGGGGCGCCGATGCAGGACACGATCTGAGCGATAAGCTCTTCACGCGACGGCATCGAGGCCACGGCTTTCACACCGGCCGGATCCAGGATCGTGTCGCCCATTGCCCCGCCCAGAACAACGAACTTGTCGTTCTTCTTGGCATAGGCATCCGCAACCTTCGCCGCAGCGACGGGGTCCTCGGAATAGGCCATCACGGTCATGCCCGTCAGGAGGTCACCCATCTTTGCAGCGGGCTTTCCTTCAAGGGCGATCTTGGCGAGCTTGTTCTTGGCAACGCGAACGGACCCGCCAACTTCGCGCATTTGCGCGCGCAGGTCCTGCATCTGTGCGACCGTGATGCCGGCATAGTGTGCGACCACGACCACGCCAGAGCTTTCGAAGATCTGGCCGAGTTCCTCGACCACTTTCTCTTTCTGGGCTCTATCCACAGTTTCACTCCAAGTTTTGGGGTCCGAACATTCGGCCCCCGGCTCTTATGTGCCCCGCTTGCGCGGGGCGTTCGGGTCCGCATGAGGGCCCGAGGCCAGATCGCCCGAGGTTGCCCCCGGCTGATACGTCTCGATCCCCATCTCGGGCAGGATTTACGGTGTTTGCGCACCACCCACCGTCTCGGACAGGAGCAGGCGTTTCCGCCTGCCCATCCCTTCCCCGAAGGGTCGGGAATTCAGGTCGGGCGCGGGATCACTCCCGCACCCGGAACATCACTTCGCCGTGGTGGCGAGGTCCAGCGCCACGCCCGGACCCATGGTCGAGCTGATGGACACTTTCTTGACATAGGTGCCTTTTGCACCGGCCGGACGGGCGCGGGTCACGGCATCGACGAAGGCACGGACATTTTCTGCCAGTTTGCCCTCGTCAAAGGACACCTTGCCGATCCCGGCATGGATGACCCCGGCCTTTTCGACCTTGAACTGCACTTCACCACCCTTGGCGGCTTCGACAGCGGTTTTCACATCCATCGTCACGGTGCCGACCTTGGGGTTCGGCATCAGGTTACGCGGCCCCAGGATCTTGCCCAGACGACCGACCAGCGGCATCATGTCCGGCGTCGCAATGCAGCGATCGAACTCGATCTTGCCCTGCTGGATGGTTTCCATCAGATCCTCGGCACCAACGATGTCGGCCCCTGCCGCCGTGGCTTCATCAGCCTTGGCACCGCGTGCGAACACCGCCACACGCACCGTCTTGCCGGTGCCGTTCGGCAATTGCACCACGCCGCGCACCATCTGGTCGGCGTGCCGCGGATCAACCCCGAGGTTCATCGCGATCTCGATGGTCTCGTCGAACTTGGCCGAAGCCGCCTTCTTCACCAGCGCCACCGCATCCTCGACCGAGAGCATGTCCTTGCCGTCAAAGGCTTCCCGCGCCGCGCGCGTCCGTTTTCCAAACTTTGCCATGACTTACCCCTTGACCTCGATGCCGCAGGACCGGGCAGAACCCAGAATGATCTGCATGGCGCCGTCCACGTCGATGGCGTTCAGATCCTTCATTTTCGCTTCCGCGATCTGACGGATCTGCGCGACGGTCACGGTGCCCGCAACCTCGCGGCCCGGCTTGGCAGAACCCTTGGCGCGGTTCCGCTTGCCCACGGGCGGCAGACCGGCGGCTTTCTTCAGCAGGAACGAGGCCGGGGCCGTCTTGGTTTCCAGCGTGAAGGACTTGTCCTGATAATAGGTGATCACCACCGGGGTCGGCGTTCCGGGCTCCATGTCCGCGGTGCGGGCATTGAACTCCTTGACGAAGGCCATGATGTTCAGGCCGCGCTGACCCAGCGCGGGACCGACCGGCGGGGAGGGGTTGGCCTGTCCAGCCTTCACTTGCAGCTTGAGCTGCCCGATAATCTTCTTGGCCATCTGGCCTCTCCTTTGTCACTGCCACCCTGAGGGGTGAAGTTTAGTGGTGCGGTCCGGGTTGCCCCTTGCCTCCCACGGGCTTGCACTTCAGGCGGATTTCGTCACCTGAGTGAATTCCAGTTCGACAGGGGTCGCCCTGCCAAAAATCGAAACGGTCACCTTCAGGCGCCCGTGATGTTCGTCCACTTCCTCGACCATGCCGGAAAAGCCCTCGAACGGGCCGTCGGTCACGTTCACATTCTCGCCGATCTCGAAGTGGATCAGGTTGCGCGGTGCGGCCTCGCCCTCCACGACACGGTTCAGGATCACGTTGACCTCGGCATCGCGCATCGGCATCGGCTTGCCCTGCGGGCCAAGGAACCCGGTTACACGATTGATGGACGAGATCAGATGATAGCCCTTGTTCGTCATCTCCATCCGAACCAGCACATAGCCGGGCATGAAGCGGCGCTCGGACGTGACCTTCTTGCCGCGGCGGACCTCCAGCACCTCTTCGGTCGGGACGAGAACTTCCTCGATCTCGTCCTCCAGCCCCGCATCGGCCACGGCGGTCTTGATCTGCTCGGCAATCTTCTTCTCGAAATTCGAGAGAACGCTCACCGAATACCACCGCTTTGCCATGCTGACCGCCACCTGTCTTGACCGGATAAATCCCGGATTTCCTGCTATTTCAGGCATTTGCCTGCCAGACCCGGAACAAAAAACAACGCGCGACCCGAATCGCCGCGCGTTTTCTGTTCCGCTGAGCGGCCCGAATACAAGCCCAGCCCCCGGAATTCAAGGGGGAAGGCCGCCAAATACGCGGGTTTCAGCCGAAGCCGTTGATGATGAAACTCAGACCGGTGCGGATTGTCAGGTCGACCAGCGCAAAGAATGTCGCGGTCAGCGCGGCCATGATGAACACCATCACCGTCGTCAACAGCACCTCGCGGCGCGTCGGCCAGACAACCTTGGCAACCTCGTTGCGCACCTGCTGGATGAACTGAAGCGGATTCGTCTTGGCCATTGAACCGATCTCTGCATTTACATCGCGCCGACATACCCACTCGCCGCGCCTGTTTCAACCCCAGTCGCGCAGACCCGCCATCCCCGGTGTCAGCGCGACCTTGCCGGGCGCAGGCAATCAATCATTTCCCAGACCAGCCCTCCAACCTCCGGATTGGCGATGTCGCCATGCGATTTTACGATCTCCGAGGCATCGACATACAGCACCTTGCCCGACGTTCTGACTGCCGCACAATCCGCCCGGACACTGGCGCGACCCCTCCAGACATGGGCTTGGACCTTGTCCTCCATGTCCTGCATGACGGTCTTGCCGGGCGATCCGCCGACATGCCGGGCCCCGGTGGCAAGCCGGGCAAAGGGGTTGGCGTTGTCATGGCGCGACCAGGTCAACACCATCGCCCCGCCCGGTCGGGCAATGTCCTGATAGGGACCGCCCTCGCCCGAAACCACCCACCGCACCGGAGGCACGAGCCGATAGCCGGACTTGAAACGATTGGCGCTGAACGCCCCCTGCAACCCGATGACAAGCGGCCCCTCGCCGGGCCGGTCCACAGCATCGCGCAGAATGTCCCGGCTGAAATAGGCCCGCGTCAGGATGCGCGCGCCCATCGAATGCCCGATCAGCACGCTGGGCAATCCCGATTTCGCCTCAAGGCGCGGAAGCATCGCGTTCACGATGTGATTGGCAATCCCGTAGCCGATTTCATCCGAGTCGTCGGCCTTCACCCCGTAGCTGCCGATATGCAGGGCGCGGTTGGCCAGATCCGAAACCGAGGTGCCCCCCCAGACCGAGGGCCATGTGATGCCGATCACCAGCGGACGGAACGGCTTGCCCCCCTCGCCGGACCGCGCGGCCCGCCGCGCGTTGTGGATCAAAGCATTATAGCCCCCGATGGCTTCGAACTGATCGTTGTTCCACCCCATGGCCATCAGGACGATATGGGTGAAGGGTGCCCCGGATTTCTGACGGATCGTGATGAGGTCACCTACATCCGTTTCAAGGCTCTTCAATGCGCTCCACCCGGACCGATAGACCGCCTCTGGCGCAATTGCCGTTGTCCTGCCGAACGTGGTGGAGGAATAGGCGGAGTAAAGCAGGCCGGGTTCGATGGAACTCCCGTCCTCGGCAGGCAGGTAGCTCAGCACATGGGACACGAACATCGCCTTGGGTTCCGCCATCACCCTGCGGAAGTGGGCAGCCTGCTGTTCGCTGTCCGACTCCAGACCCGCAGGCGGCGGAAGCCGCAGGCGCGTGGTGTCATAACCTGCGGCCCGGTCCAGCCCGATCCGGCTGCGCGGCGCTTTCTCGATGCCGATCAGGAAGCCCGTATGCGACAATGTATTCGTGTGGGGCTGGGTCAGAAGCGCATGATAGCGGGCGATGACTCCATCTGTCCCGAGCGCCTTTTCCTCCGCCGCCATCGTCGGATTGTGGGGAGGGGCTGCGCATTGGGCCAGCAACGCCGAAACCGCAAACATCTGGCAGAGCCTGCGCCAGAGTGGTCGGAGCTATGAATGAATCTGGGTGATGGGATTTGAGAAGGCGGCGTATCGTGGCGGGTGTTCGAAGCCTGCCAGAACCTCCAGAGGAGCGATACGCCTATGACAGACGATACCACGATCATC
>JBKBNP010000064.1:0-18295 GCA_046295215.1 Pseudorhodobacter sp.
CTGCAGGATCGCGGGCTCAAGGTGGCACTGGTGACGGACGGGCGCATGTCGGGTGCCTCCGGCAAGGTGCCCGCCGCCATCCATATCTCGCCCGAGGCGGCCTGCGGCGGTCCGCTCGCCCGGCTTCGCGATGGTGATGTCGTGCGGCTCGATGCCACAACCGGGGTGATCGAGGCGGTCGGCATCGACCTTGCCGCCCGTCCGCTGGCCGAGGTGGACCTTTCAGCCAACTCCCATGGCATCGGGCGCGAGCTGTTCGACATCTTCCGCCAGACGGTCGGTCCCTCCACCGAGGGCGCGGCCATCTTCGGCTGATGCGCCTTGCCGCCGGGGAAGCCGGAGGCTATCACCGCCGGACATGCCCTGCCTGCCATACCAGATGAGGTTCCAGATGACCCCCGCAGAACAATCCGCCCGCGCCCTTGAGATCTGCCGCCTCGCCCCGGTCGTGCCCGTCATGGTGATCGAGGATGCAGGCTCCGCCGCAGCCCTCGCACGCGCGCTTGTTGCAGGCGGGCTGCCCGCGCTGGAGGTCACTCTGCGCACGCCTGCGGCCCTCGACGCGATCCGCGCCATGTCGGAAGTGCCGGGCGGGGTTGTCGGGGCGGGCACCTTGCTGACCCCTGCTGATGTGAAGGCCGCCAAGGCCGCAGGGGCGGCTTTCGGTGTGTCGCCGGGGGCAACCGAACGCCTGCTCGACGCCTGCGCCGAACAGGGCCTGCCGCTCCTGCCCGGTGCCGCCACCGCGACCGAGGTGATGATGCTTCTGGAAAAGGGCTACACGGTCCAGAAATTCTTTCCCGCCGAAGCCTCGGGGGGCGCTCCGGCCCTCAAGGCCATCGGCGGCCCGATCCCGCAGGTGCGTTTCTGCCCGACCGGCGGCGTGAACCTGAAAAACGCCCGCGACTACCTGAGCCTCGACACGGTTCTCTGCGTCGGCGGAAGCTGGGTCGCGCCCGCAGCCCTGGTTGCGGCGGCGGACTGGGCGGGGATCGAGCGCCTTGCTGCCGAGGCCGCAAGCCTTCAAGGCTGACCCTTCGGCCCTTCTGGGGAAAATCCGCCCCTCTCCCGCCCCCTCCGCGCGGACGTTGCGGGAGGGGCCGCGCCCATGGCCTGACACGAGCGTTGCAAGGCCGGGCAAAGACCACAGCACCCCTTGTCGCGGCATCCTCCGCCAGCCTAGTCTGTCGCTATGGACTTGGCCTTTCTCATCACCGCCTTCGCCACGCTGTTCGTGGTGATCGACCCGCCGGGCCTGATCCCGCTGTTCATCGCGCTGACCCCCGGAATGTCACCCGCGCAACGCCGCTCCATCGGCCTTCGTGCCTGTGTCGTGGCCATCGCGATCCTCACGCTTTTCGGGCTGGTGGGGGAGGCAGTTCTGGGCTTCATCGGAATTTCCATGTCGGCCTTCCGCATCGCGGGCGGGATCCTGCTGTTTCTCACCGCGCTCGACATGCTGTTCGAACGCCGCACCCAGCGACGCGAGGGCCAGACCACGATCAACGACCATGACCCTTCGGTCTTTCCGCTGGCTATTCCGCTGATCGCGGGGCCGGGGGCGATTGCCACGATGATCCTGCTGGTGGGGCAATCGGGCGGCTGGCAGGGCACGCTCGCGGTGCATCTGGTGATGCTTGCCGTGGTTCTGATGGCCTTCCTGCTGTTCCTTGTTGCCGGTCCGCTCGAACGCGCGCTCGGGCGCACCGGCACGGTCGTCATCACGCGGCTTCTGGGCATGCTGCTCGCCGCCCTTTCGGTGCAGTTCGTCATCGACGGGGTGCGCGGCACCGGCCTGATCGGCTGACCCCGCCCCCCGGCCTGCGCCCTTGCCTGCCCCGCACCGATACCCCATATCCCCCGGAAAGGAGATCCTATGGACGGAGACATGACCGCCCGCCTCTTCTATCTCGGCCTGCTGGCCGTGGCCGTCGGCGGCTATGTGATCGTGGAATTTCGCGGTCGCATGGGACAGGCCGCGCGGCAGGCGGCGGCCTGGGCGCTCATCATCCTCGGCCTGATGGCCGGCTACGGGCTCTGGGGTGACATGCGCAGCGAATTGATGCCGCGCCAGTCTGTCGTGGGCACCGACACGATCGAGATCCCGCGCGCGCCCGACGGACATTACTATGTCACCCTGCGCATCGGCACCCAGAACGTGACCTTTCTGGCCGATACCGGGGCCACGAATATCGTGCTGGGGAGGCGAACGGCGGAATCCCTCGGGATAGATCCGTCCGGGCTCGTCTATCTCGGCTCGGCGCAGACCGCGAACGGCATGGTGCGCACGGCGCGGGTAACGCTGGAGGATGTGGCCCTCGGCCCGATCCGGGATGCGCGGCTCACCGCCTTTGTCACCGATGGCGACATGGACGGCGCGCTTCTGGGCATGGATTATCTCGGCCGCTTTCGCATCGAGATTGCCCGCGACCGGATGATCCTGACCCGGTAAACAGCCTGTCGACAGGGGCCGCTCCGGGCGCTTTTTGCTTGCGGGGTCAGGGGCCAGCCGACAGGATCGCTTCATGTTCCGCAACTTTTCACTCTGCCTCCTGGCCCTTTGCCTTGCCCTGACCGCTGCCGCTCCGGCCCGGGCCTGTGACACGGCGCTGGTGCTGGCCATTGATGTCTCCGGCTCCATCGACCGGGCGGAATACGCGCTCCAGACCGAAGGTCTTGCCTATGCGCTGCGCGACCCCGAGGTGGCGGCAGCCCTTCTTGGCGGGCAGGTCGCGCTGACGGTCGTGCAATGGTCCGGGCTTGGCCAGCAGGCGGTGACGATCCCCTGGGCGCGCATGCTCAGCCCCCGGCATCTGTCGGCCTTCATCGCGCAGGCCGAAACCCAGCCCCGCGCCTTCCGGGGATCCGACACAGCCGTTGGCGAAGCGCTGAGCTTTGCCGCCGCGCAATTCGCCGCCGTGCCCGATTGCCGCCGCAAGGTGATCGACATTTCCGGCGACGGGCCGGAAAACGCCGGATATACCGTCACCCGCGCCCGCAACGATGCCGCAGCCGAAGGCATAGAGATCAACGCCATCGCCATCGAGGACATGGGGCCAAGCGCGCCGATCACCGCCTTCTACCGCAATTGGGTCATCACTCGGGGCGGTTTCGTGATGACCGCCCGAGGGCTGCGCGACTATCCGCGGGTGATGCGCGAAAAACTGCTGCGCGAACTGATCCGGCCGATCGGATGACCCCGCCGCCACCCCTTGCCTGCGGCCCGGCACCGGTCTTGCTCTGGTCGGGTGTGGGCCTTCCCCGGCCCCTGCGCCGCCGATCCCTGACCTGCCCCATTTTTGGGCACGCTGGCCCCTTCCTTTCAGAAGCAAATCCCCTATGCTGGCCCCATGAATGACGGAGACAGCATGACGCGCACCCTCGATTACGGCAATCTGATGCACCGGGCGATGCGCGGCCTGATCCGGTCTGTTCTGACTGACATCGCCGAGAATGGCCTGCCCGGCGCGCATCATTTCTTCATCACCTTCGACACCACCCATCCCGACGTTGCCATCGCTGACTGGCTGCGCGCGCGCTATCCCGGCGAAATGACTATCGTGATTCAGCACTGGTTCCGCGATCTGGAAGTGACCGAGGACGGGTTTTCCATCACGCTCAACTTCGGCAACCAGCCCGAGCCGCTGGTCATCCCCTTCGATGCACTGGTCACTTTCGTCGATCCCTCGGTGGAATTCGGCCTGCGTTTCGAAACCCATTCCGACGAGGATGAGGACGAGGACGAGACGGCGACCGAGGATGACGGCGACGACGACCCCGATCCGCCCCATGAGGCCGAGGTCGTCAGCCTCGACAAGTTCCGCAAGTAACGCCCCGCGTTCACGAAGAAAGTTTCCGATGTCCGATCTGGCCCTGTTCTTCAGGCAATTCGTGCGCAAGCCCCGGCAGATTTCCGCTCTGGCCCCCTCGTCGCAGGCGCTGGCACGCGCCATGGCCGCCGAGGTTGGCCCCGCAACGGGACGGGTTGTCGAGTTCGGCCCCGGCACCGGGCGGATCACCGAGGCCATTCTTGCGCGGGGCGTGATGCCCGCTGACCTGACGCTGTTCGAGATGAACGCGGATTTTGCCGAGGCGCTGATCCGGCGCTTTCCGGGGGTTGCGGTGCATGTGACCGGCGCGCAGGACGTCGCCCGCGAGGTGCCGAAAGGCGTAGGGGCGGTGATTTCGGGCCTGCCGCTCCTGTCAATGCCCCCGCCCCTGCGCCGCGCCATTGTCGAGGCCGCCTTCGAGGTGCTTCGCCCGGACGGAAAATTCGTGCAGTTCACCTATGGCGCTCGCCCTCCGTTGCCTTCCGGAACGCTGGAAGATCTCGGCCTGCGCGCCAAAGAGGCCGGGACGCGGATCTGGGCAAACCTTCCCCCCGCGCAGGTCTATGTGCTGCGCCGACACGGGCATTGACCGGGTTCGGTATACCACCGCATACTGATTGATTTTGACAGCGGACCGCCCTATCAGGGGGCGGAACTGAATGGAGTATTGAAATGTCCGCCACCCGCACCGAAACCGACAGCTTCGGCCCGCTCGAAGTGCCCGCCGACAAGTATTGGGGCGCGCAGACGCAGCGCTCGATCCTGAACTTTCCCATCGGCTGGGAACGCCAGCCCGTCGCCATCATCCGCGCGCTCGGCGTCATCAAGAAGGCCTGCGCGCTGGTGAACAAGGCGCAAGGCGACATGGAGCCGGGGATTGCCGATGCCATCGCGGCTGCGGCGCAGGAGGTGATTGAGGGCCGGTTCGACGACAACTTCCCGCTGGTCGTCTGGCAGACCGGATCCGGCACGCAAAGCAACATGAACGCGAACGAGGTGATCTCCAACCGCGCGATCGAGATGCTGGGCGGGGTGATGGGGTCGAAAAAGCCGGTCCATCCGAATGACCATTGCAACATGGGCCAGTCCTCGAACGATACTTTTCCCACCGCGATGCATGTGGCCATCGGCATGATGGCCCGCGATGTGCTGCTGCCGGGGCTGGAAAAACTGCATGTTGCATTGGCCGCGAAATCCGAGGAATTCAAGGACATCATCAAGATCGGCCGGACGCATACGCAGGATGCGACGCCCCTGACGCTGGGGCAGGAATTTTCCGGCTATGCCAAGCAGGTGGAAAAGGGCATCGAACGGGTGAAATCCTGCCTGCCCGACATTTATGAACTGGCCCAGGGCGGCACCGCCGTCGGCACCGGGCTGAACACCCGTGTCGGCTGGGATACGCGCGTGGCTGCGGAAATTTCCGCGATCACCGGCCTGCCCTTCGTGACCGCGCCCAACAAGTTCGAGGCGCTGGCCGCGCATGACGCGATGGTGATGTTCTCGGGTGCCCTGAAAACCGTGGCGGCGAGCCTGTTCAAGATCGCCAATGACCTGCGCCTGCTGGGCTCCGGCCCCCGCTCGGGTCTGGGCGAGTTGATCCTGCCGGAGAATGAGCCGGGCAGTTCCATCATGCCGGGCAAGGTGAACCCGACCCAGGCCGAGGCGCTGACCATGGTCTGCGCGCATGTCATGGGCAATGACGCGGCGGTGGGATTTGCCGGGTCGCAGGGCCATTTCGAACTGAATGTCTACAACCCGATGATGAGCTACAACGTGCTGCAATCCATGCAGCTTCTGGGCGATGCGGCGGGGTCGTTCACCGACAATATGGTGGCGGGCACGCAGGCCAATGTGGCGCGGATCGACAAGCTGATGAAGGAAAGCCTGATGCTGGTCACGGCACTCGCCCCCACCATCGGCTATGACAACGCGACCAAGGTCGCCAAGACCGCGCACAGGAACGGCACCACCCTGCGCGAGGAGGCGATTGCCTTGGGATTTGTCGATGGCGAAACCTTCGACCGCGTGGTGCGGCCCGAGGACATGATCGGCCCGAAAGGCTGACGACCGCGCCGGAAGTCATCGTCGGAACCGGGGGGCCGTCTGCCCCCCGCACCCCCCGAGGATATTTGGGAACAGATGAAGGCAGACGGGCCGGAAGGAGACGGCGCATGGCAGAGGTGACCAATCTGAACCGGGTCCGCAAGGACAGGATGCGCGCGGCAACACGCGCGCAGGCCGATGCCAATGCCGTGAAATTCGGGCGCAGCAAGGCCGAGAAGGAGCGCGAGGCCGCTGCCGCCGAAAAGGCGCGGCGCGATCTGGACGGAAAGGCGCGGGAATGAGCGGACGACCGGAAAAACATTCCCTGACCCTGCGCGGGCATCGCACCTCGGTCTCGCTGGAGGCAGAGTTCTGGCAGGCCTTCCGCGAGATTGCCGCCCTGCGCGGGATCGGCGTCAATGCGCTGGCGGTGGAGGTGGACGAGGCGCGCGGCGACAATCCGGGGCTGGCCTCGGCGATCCGGCTGTTCGTGCTGCGCCACTACCGGCAGGCGGCGGTCAGTCCGCCAGCGAGATCGTGACGCGGCGGTTCTGACGGCCCTTTTTCTCGATCTTGCCGAAAGCGATGCGGCCGATCTCGGCGGTGCGCGCGACATGAGTGCCGCCGCAGGGTTGCAGATCGATCTGATCCGCCCCCTGCCCGATCCGCACCAGACGCACCCGTCCCTGCCCCATCGGTGGGGGGGCCGACATCGTCTTGACGAGGCCGGGATTGGCCATCAGTTCGGCATCGGTGATCCAGCTTTCGGTCACTGCCAGATCCCGCGCGACAAGCCCGTTGAGCCGTGCCTCCAGCACCACAATATCCCCGGGTGGGTCGGGCATGTCGAAATCGAGCCTTGCCCGATCCATGCCGATCTGCCCTCCGGTCACCGGCAGCGGGATCACCACCGACAGAAGATGCAGCGCGCTGTGCAGGCGCATGTGCCGGTGCCTGCGCGCCCAGTCGATCTGCTGGCTGACCACCGTGCCGGGGGCGGGCATCGCCATCGGTTCGGCCGGAACCAGCGCCACATGCCCGCCTTCGGCGCGGACCGCCGTCGCAACCGGGATCTGCCCACCGTCCCAGACAAGCCTGCCGCTGTCGCCGGGCTGGCCGCCCGAGGTGGGGTAGAACACCGTGCGGTCCAGCACGATGCCGCCCTCGGGCGTAAGGGCAATGACGGTCGCCTCGGCCTCGGTCTGATAAGCATCGGCGCGGAACAACAGTTCGGTCATCCGGGTCGTCCTCCGTTGTCGGGGGCGTCATCCGGCAGGCCGTCGGCGGAGGCATCCACCGCGTCGGCCGGGTCATCGTCGAGCATGGAGACCCTGTCCGGGCCCTTCCCCTGACCGCTGCCGGGCCCGCCGGGGCCAATGCCGCGCCTTTCGCTGATGGCCCCGTCGTTGCTGGGAACGTCGTTGCGGGCACCCTGATTGCCTGTGCCGTCTGTGTCCTCCCCTGACTGGCCAGAGGAGAGTGTCGTAGGCGGACCGGCAAGGGCCGCGCGCAGGGCTTCAGGGTTGCGCAGCCAGATGTCGCGCTGGCCGAAGGGGATCTCGATGCCTTCCTCGGCAAAGCGGCGCGCGATCTCGTGGTTGATCTCGGACCGCACCCCCATGCCGAAATTGACATCCCGCAGGATCATGCGGATCTCGAAATCCAGACTGTCGGCACCAAAGCCGATCAGCAGCACCGCAGGCGGCGGGTTCAGCACCGCCAGAGGCTGCGCTTCGGCAATCTCGCGCAGGATCGCCTCCACCTTGCGCGTGTCGGAACCATAGGCCACCCCCACCTTGACGATCAGCCGCCCGGTGAGGTTGAACCGCGTCCAGTTGGTGACCTGACCCGCAATCAGATCGGTGTTCGGCACGATCACATCGGTCCGGTCGAAGGTCTGGATGCGGGTGGAGCGGACAGAGATCGACTGCACCGTGCCCATGACACCGCCGACCTCGATCCAGTCGCCTTCGGATATCGGGCGCTCGATCAACAGGATGATGCCGGAAACGAAATTCGACACGATGTTCTGCAGACCGAAGCCGAGGCCCACCGACAGCGCCCCCGCCACGATGGCCAGCGCCGAAAGGTCGATCCCCGCCGTGGTGATCGACACCAGGGCGGCGAGCGAGATGCCGAGATAGCCGACGCCCGCGACAATCGCGGTCTTGCCCCCCTGATCCATCGAGGTCTTGGGCAGGATCGAGGTGCGCAGCGCGCCTTGCAACAACCGCGTGGCCAGATAGCCCGCCCCGAACACGAGGCCCAGCACGATGAAATCTGAAGGCGAGATCCGCGTCTGGCCGATCACGAAACCCTCGCGCAACCGCGAGAAGATTTCCGACAATTCAGAAGTGCGCGCGCCCCAGATCAGCGCAAAGACCGGCAGCGAGGCCAGCACCAGCATGAAACTTATCAGCACCGGCACCAGCGCATCGCGGCCACCATCCTCGGCTGAACGCGACAGCAGCGTCCAGATGTCGCCGACCAGCCGCTGCAGGATGGTCAGCACCGCGATCAGCGCCAGCGACATGGCGGCGGGAAAGACCAGTGCGGTCGCCGCCGCGACATATCCCGCAGCCCCCAGCAGCGGCGCCAGCAGCGCCACGACGACCGTTCCCTTGCCGATGAACCCCACCAGCCGGTCATAGCTGCCCCGGCTTTCGCCTTCTTCCCCGGCCTGAACCGCCTTTTCATGGCTTACCATCAGCCCGCCGATACGGAACAGCGCCACACAGATCACCAGAACCGTCGGAAAGGCCAGAACGGAGGCGGCGGCCTCGGGCATCGCGGCCTCGGGCAGCACCACGCGCCGCACGGTTTCCAGCGCCAGCGCAATGCCGATCAGGTCGGTGTTGAACCGGCCCCGGGCGCGCTCTGCGGTGGTGAGTTTCAGGGGCGCATCACCATCCTCCTGCGCCGGGAAAAGCCTCCCGGCCAGCCAGAAGGCGGCAAAGATCGAAAATCCGATGCCCGACAGGCTTTGTGCCAGAACCGTGCCCACCGGCCCCGCCATGCCGCTGAGAATGAAGGCCGTGGCCACGGCGACAACGCCGATCATGGGCACGATGATCTGCCCGAGCGAGGCGAGGAACACCCAGACTTCGCGCCCCCGGCTGGAGGCCCGGGTCTGCAACCGCAGGGCAAAGCGTTCGATCCAGTCCCGGCCGCGCAGGATGGCCAATGCCGCAATGACCAGAAGCCCGATCACCACCGGCAGACTGTCAACGAGTTGCTGACGCTGGGTCGGATTGCGCCAGTTGCGTCGCAGCTCCTCCATCAGTTTGCCGCTGTTGGCGGTGAAGGCCGTCACCGCCGCGGGCCAGTTCACCGGATTGACCGGCGAGGGCGACAGCCGCAGCAGTGCCTCGGCCTGCTGTTCGCGCAAGAGCCGGTCAATCTCGCGCACCAGCCCGTCGGCGCGGCTATAGGCCTCGACGGCGCTGATGGCCGGGGCCTGCAGGCGCGACAGTTGCTCGCTCAGATCGACCCGGCGCGTCGCGATTTCCTCGGTTTCGGTTTCGCCCTCGGCGGGCGGAGCGCCAAGCGCCTCGATCTGGCTGCGCAGCGTCGAGATCCGGCTCGAATTGGCCCCTTGGGCGGACAGGAACTTTTCCCGCCAGACCACGAGTTCGGCGCGGCGCTGTTCCAGCCGGATCTCCGAAACATCCGGCACATCGATCAGCGCCTCGGTGTCGGTGGCAAGCGCCTGCCATTCCTCGAAATCGAGGGCTTGATTGCTGGTGGTGGCCGTTTCATTCGGCCCCGGACCGGTCGAGAAATTCGCCTGTGCGGATGCGCTGCCCGCAGCAAGCGCCAGCAGACCCGCCGCCAGAACCGCAAGTACAGCGCCCCGCCAGCCGGTTTCTGTCCTCCCGCAGCGGGTCATGCGTCCTCGAATACGGCCGGAATCTTCGCCGCCGCACGGTCCAGCCATGCGGGCACTGGCAGGCCCTTGGAATGCAGGAACTCCGGGTTGAAGAGCTTGGACTGATAGCGCGTGCCGTAATCGCACAGGATCGTCACGATGGTCTTGCCCGGCCCCATCTCCCGCGCCATGCGGATGGCGCCTGCGATATTGATGCCCGACGACCCGCCAAGGCACAGCCCTTCATCGGACAGAAGGTCAAAGACGATGGGCAGCGCCTCGGCATCGGGGATGCGATAGCTGAAATCGGGGGTGAAGCCATCCAGATTTGCGGTGATCCGGCCCTGCCCGATGCCTTCGGTGATCGAGGTGCCGGGGGACTCCAGCACGCCCTCGGTGTAGAAGCTGTGCAGGGCGGCACCTTCGGGGTCGGCAAGGCCGACCTTCACGCCCTTGGGTTGCAGGGCCATGCCGACCCCGGCGAGCGTGCCGCCCGACCCGACCGCGCAGATGAAACCATCGACCTTTCCCCCGGTCTGCTCCCAGATTTCCGGCCCGGTGGTTTCGATATGCGCCTGACGGTTGGCCACATTGTCGAACTGGTTGGCCCAGATCGCGCCATTGGGTTCGGTCCTTGCCAGCGCCTCGGCCAGCCGCCCCGAATAGCGCACATAATTGTTGGGGTTGCGGTAAGGTGCTGCGGGCACCTGCACCAGTTCCGCGCCCGCAAGGCGCAGCATGTCCTTCTTTTCCTGACTTTGCGTCTCGGGAATCACGATCACCGTGCGGAACCCCATCGAGGCCCCCACCAGCGCCAGCCCGATTCCGGTATTGCCCGCCGTCCCCTCGACAATCGTGCCGCCGGGTTTCAAGAGTCCCTTCGCCACCGCGTCGCGGATGATGTAGAGCGCCGCGCGGTCCTTGACCGACTGGCCGGGGTTCATGAACTCCGCCTTGCCGAGGATCTCGCACCCCGTCATCTCGCTGGCCTTGTTCAGCCGGATCAGGGGCGTTTTGCCGATCGCGTCGGCCAGATCCTTGTAGATCCGCATCGGGATTTTCCTTTCCGCTTTGATCCAAGACTTAGGCGGCGGCGGCGGGAAACTCAAGCCGGGGCGAGCGGGTCAGCGCCCCCCGCGCAGGCGCGCCCGCTCCCGTTGCAGCCAGAGCGCGGAGAGGATCAGCGGCGCGCAGGCGGCCTCCCCCGAGGCCACAAGCCCCATCAGCGCCTCGAATCCCACCAGATGCCCGCGAATATCCTCGGCCTCGCTTTCCTCCCCGCCGATGATGGCACAGCCATCGGGCAGGTCGGTCAGCGCGAGATAGGAATAGAGAAATTCGGACTTCGCCCCCGGTGACGGATAATAGGCAGCGATCTGCAAGAGGTCACCAAGCCGCAGCCCGGCCTCCTCCACCGCCTCGCGCCGCGCCGCCTCCTCGGGGGTCTCGCCCGGGTCGATGCGCCCGGCAATCGGCTCCAACTGCCAGGGCTGGCGGTCGCCGCGTGCAAAGGGGCCGACACGGAACTGTTCGACCAGCAGCACCCGGTCACGGACCGGGTCATAGGGCAGCACCGTTACCGCATCGCCCGACACGAAAGCCGCGCGATTCACCACCGGGCCGAAGGATCCGTCGAACCGCCGCCAGGTCATGTCATATTCTTCGACGGCAAAGAAATGGGCATAGGGCTCGCGCCGCTGCGTCGTGGCGGTGTCGGTCACTGCGGCATCGCGCCGGACCGCTGTCGGGGCCGGTTCACCCTCGGCGCGCAACCGGCTCGACGCGCGCACCCGCCGCGCCTCCCGCCGAAGCACCGGCACCGGACCGGGAAACAGCGCCATCAGATCGGCCGCTGCCGCCACCGCAAGCCCGCCATCGTCGCGCAGCCAGCGCTCCAGCGACCAGACCCCGTGCGCCACCTGTCCCGCGCGGTCATCAATGCTGTAATGGATCGCAGGCAGCGTGGTCCCGCCCTCCTGCACCGGCGCAGACCCGCGCCGATAGCCGAAGATCGCCGCATACCAGTCCAGTCGGGCAAGACCTGCCGCCCCCGGATCGTCGATCACCAGACCCGCCGCCATGCCCCCCGGCTCCGGCCGGATCAGCGCAAGCCCCTCCACCGCGTCCAGATACACCGCGAAACCGGGCAGCACCGCCGCCCGCGCCTTTGCCTCAAAGCCCAGAACCCGCCGCAGCAAGGGCGGATGGCACAGCGTGCCATAAAGGAAAACGGTGGGCATTGTCCCTATTCCCAGCGGCGCGCCGACCATTCCGCGACCAGCCCCCCGATCACCCCGCCGACCAGAAGTGTCGCGAGAAAGGGCATGTGCAGCATGTATTGCACCTGTTCGAGCGCGAGGGCGAAGATGTCGACAATCGCCTCCATCGGGCTGTCATAGCGTTTCTTGAACGCCTTGCGCACCATCAGCACGATGCAAAAGACGATCAGCGCCCAGACCACGGTCACCACCGAGGTCTTGACCCCGCCCCCGATGGCCACCCGGTAGCCCTTCCCGGCCTGCTGCCCCATCACCATCCAGCCACAGACCAGCCCGATGAAGGCGGAAATCGGCAGGAACTGCCCGAACTGCGTGCCTTCGGGCTGGGTCGGAATATAGGCTTGGGCGGCAAAGAAGGCGACCGCCGCGAAGGCAAAGCCGGCGATCAGTTTCGAAATGGTCGGCATCATGTCCCTGCGGCTTGTCCGCGACCGCCCCCCCGGCCTTCCTCTCAGCCTGCGGGGCGCGTCACGGTGATCTGCGTCACATCGCAGTTTCCGCTTTGGAACGCGCCTGCGCAAGAGGTCAGGTAATAATTCCACATCCGGCGGAACCGGTCGTCGAAGCCCAGCCGCGCCACCTCGTCCCAGCGGGCATTGAAGGTCTCATGCCAGCGCCGCAGCGTGTCGGAGTAGCTGGGACCGAACTCGATGGAGTCGCGGATGTCGAGCCCCGCCCGCGCCACCTCGCGGCGCAACGCCGAGGGGCTGGGGACCATGCCACCCGGAAAAATGTGCTTCTGGATGAAATCGACACCCTTGCGGTAAACCTCGAACCGCTTTTCCTGCAGCGTGATGATCTGGAGCGTGGCATTGGCCCCCGGTTTGAGCCGTTCACGCAGAACGTCGAAATAGACGGGCCAGTATTTCTCGCCCACGGCCTCGAACATCTCGATGGAGGCGATGCCGTCGTAAAGCCCGCGCTCGTCGCGGTAATCCTGCAACCGGATCTCCACAAGATCCGACAGCCCGGCCCGCGCCATCCGCTCCACCGCATAGTCATATTGCGCCTGACTGATGGTCAGTCCCGTCACCCGCAACCCCCGCTCGGCGGCGGCATATTCCGCGAACCCGCCCCAGCCGCAGCCGATTTCCAGCACATGATCGCCGGGCCCCACCCCCAACTGGTCCACCATCGAGGCATATTTCTGGATCTGTGCCTTCTCAAGACTCTCCTGCCCGCTGCGGAACAGGGCCGAGGAATAGGTCATCGTCTCGTCCAGCCAGAGCCGGTAGAATTCATTGCCCAGATCGTAGTGATGGGCGATGTTCCGGCGGGCCTGAGCCTTCGAGTTGCCGCGCAGCCAGTGGCGCATCCGCTCGAACGCGCGCAGCAGCGCCAGCCCATAGAAGCCGTCATAGATTGCGTCATTGTCGGTATGGACAAGATCCATGAAGGCCTGCAGGTCGGGGGTGGACCACCAGCCATCCAGATAGGCGTCCGAAAACCCCATATCGCCCTCGCGGATCAGGCGGGCGAACAGGTCGTCATTGTGGACCTCCACCACGGCATAGGGGCCGGGTGCCGGGGCATCCGCCCGAAACCGCCGCCCGTCGGGCAGGATCAGGTCCAGCCGCCCGTTCTGCATTCCCTGCGCCTTCTGAAAGACCTGCGTGAAATAGCGTGGCAGGCCCGTCTGCCCTGCGGTGGTGGTGAGTATCGTCATGCGTTCCCGTGTCTCCCGACCCAATATTTCCGAATTCCCGGTAGTTACGCAACCCGCCCGGGCAAAGTTTCATCCCCGCCCCGCCGCTTGTAGGCCGCCAGCGCCCGGTCGCGCCCTTCTGCCAGATCGACCATCGGGGCCGGATAGGGCCGGTCCGGCGACAGATCCCAAGACAGGGGCACCGCCTCGAAAAACGCCTGTGCCTCCACCCCCGGGCTGCGCGACAGTTCCGCGATGAACCGGCTGCGATAGCGCGCGCCGGGGTCGAATTTTTCGGCCTGCGTGGCGGGGTTGAAGATGCGGAAATAGGGGGCGGCATCGGGGCCGGACCCCGCCACCCATTGCCAGCCCATCGCGTTCGACGCCGGATCCCAGTCGGTCAGGCACTCCTCGAACCAGCGCAACCCCACCTGCCAATGGGTCAAGAGATGCTTGGTGAGGTAAGACCCCGCGATCATCCGCGCGCGGTTGTGCATCCGGCCGGTGACATACATCTCGCGCATCGCGGCATCGACGAAAGGCTCCCCCGTCAGACCCCGCCGCCAGCGCTCGGCATCCACGTTGTCCTCGCGCCAGGGAAAGGCGTCCCACTCCTCGCGCCAGTTGCGGGTCGCGATATGCGGGCTGTGGAACAGCAGATGCCAGGCGAATTCACGCCAGACGATTTCCTTGAGGAAGGTTTCCGCACCCGGGCTGCCTTCCTGCATCCGCCGGAAGGCCGCATGCCAGATGCGCCGGGGGCCGATCTCGCCGAGGCTCAGGAATTCCGAAAGTCCCGAGGTGCCGGGTTCGGCAGGCAGGTTGCGTCGCTCCGGGTAGCCGTCCACCGGCCCGTCGAGGAATTCGGCCAGCCGCTGCTCTGCCTCCGCAGCACCCGGGATGGAATGACGCGCCACCACGGCGGCACCGCGCCGCATGGCCGCGCCCAGGCGCCAATCCTCCAGCGCGTCGGAGTCGGGCCAGGCATCCGGCGCGCGCAGGCGTTTCGGAGCGGGGCGCGCGTCGGGCACCGCGCGATCCTTCACCGCCCGCCAGAACGGCGTGTAGACCCGGTAGAACCCTCCCTGCCCCGTCGCAACCGTCCAGGGCTCATGCAAGAGATGCCCCGGATGGCTCTCGGCCAGAAGCCCCGCCGCGCGCAGCCCCGCCTTCACCGATTTGTCCCGCACTATCGAGGCCGGATCATAGGCCCGCGACCACATCACCCCCGCCGCCCCGGTTTCTTCGATCAAGGCGCGCAGGGTTTGCAGCGCAGGACCGCGCCGGAGAACGAGCCGCGCGCCTGCCGCGCGCAGCGTTTCGGCAAACAGTGCCAACCCCTGCCCCAAGCGCCATTTCGGCGCGGCACCCAGTGCCTCGGTCTCTGCATCAAGGATGAAAACAGGCAGCAAGGGACGCCCCGAGGCGACCGCCGCCGACAGCATCGGGTGGTCGTCCAGCCGCAGGTCGCGGCGGAACCACAGGATCAGGGGGTGGTCGGGCATGCAGGGCAGGCTTTCTGATTTCTCAGGCGGTTACGCAGGGGGGCGCGAGGTGGATCAGTTGCGGCAGGGGTTTCGGAAAGGATGACGTAAAGGAAAGGTGGCCTGACGGCCATCTGCCCGAGGGCGCCATTGCCAGTTGCCCGTTTTCCACCGATCTTCTGCATTGCAGCAACTGACTTCTTGCCGCCCGGATTCCCCGTCTTATCCGTCGCGCCCGGGTTCGTTCGGATCGTTGGAAAACAGGGCAATCTTGTTGCCTTGGGGGTCACGAAGGTAGCCAACGTAGAAGTGAGGCCCATAGGCGTCACGGAAACCCGGTTGGCCCTCGTCAGAGCCGCCTGCGGCAAGTGCGGCGACGTGAAGATCGAGAACCTGCCTTTGACTGCGCGCCTCGAAGGCGATCATGGCGCCGTTTCCGGCCGAGGCCGGGCGTCCATCGAAGGTCGGTTTGACGTAGAAATCCGGCGGAACGGGCGACTGGCCCTGTTGTGCGGTCAGTGTGTAACTCAGGCCCTCGGGGCCCTCTTTCAGCGCGAAACCGAGGGCTGGCAGAAACGCGGAATAGAACCGTTTCGCCCGGCCGATGTCATCGGCACCAACAGTGACATAGGCAATCATGCTGCGTGTCCCTTTCCGGAGGTTGGTTATTGGAACGAGATCATTCCTGCTGGCAGAGCGCCAACATCATCATCCGCCCAAGAAACGAGCCCTTGTTGAACGTCCGCAAAAGCCGACCTTGGTGGAACAGCCGCGACAGCCCGTTTCGTCCTGCAAGGCCGCCCCCCTCACAGCACCCGCTCCAGCGCCGCGATCAGCCGGTCCACCTCCGCCTTCGTCGTATAATGCACGAAACTCAGCCGCAGCACGCCATGATCCGGGTCCACCCCCATCGCGCGCAGAGGGCGGACGGCGTAGAAATCGCCGCCGCCCGCCATGATCCCATGCGGGGCGAGATCGGCGGCCAGCGCCTCGCCGGGGCGATCATGGACCAGTGCCACTGTGGGGGCGCGCGAACCCGCATCGCGCGAGCCGATCAGGCGCAGGTCGTTGCGGTCCGACAGGTAATCGAGCAGGGGCTGCAAAAGCGCCACCTCCTGCGCGCGCATCAGGTCATGCACCGCACGGTTGCGCGCCAGCGGCCCGGCCTCCGACCCCGGAACCCCGGACCCCGGAAAATGATGCGCGTGCAACGCGTCGATATAGTCGGCGATCCCGGCACAGGCCGCGACCTGCGCATGGTCCGGCCCGGCAGGAGTGAAGCGTTTGTAAAGCGCGCCTGCGTTGAAGAAATGCCCCTGATTGGGCAGCGCCTCCCCCGCCTCGCGGCGGATCACCATGATGCCCTGATGCGGGCCATAGGTCTTGTAGGCCGAGAACATGTAGATATCTGCCCCCAGTGCCGGAATGTCGGGCAGGCCGTGGGGGGCATAGCTCACCCCGTCCACACAGGTCAGAGCCCCCGCCTCGCGCGCCATCGCACAGATCCCGGCCACCGGGTTGATCTCGGCCACCACGTTGGAACAATGCGGAAAGGCCACAAGCCGCACCCGCCCGTCCGCCAGCAGCGCGCGCAAATCCTCCGGGTCCAGATGCCCGGTGGTGGGGTCGATGCGCCATTCGCGGACCTCCACGCCATCCTCGGCCAGCCTGCGCCAGACGCCGGAATTGGCCTCGTGATCCTGATCGGTCACCACCACCGCGCCACCCTTTTCCGCGATCAGCCGCCGCAGCGCCTGCGCCAGAACATAGGTATTGGCGGATGTGGAGGGACCGAAGGACACCTCCTCCGCCAATACCCCCATCAGGGCTGCAAGGCGCGTGCGGGCCTCGTCCATCTCCTCGCCTGCAAGGCGCGAGGCGTCATAGGGCGCATAGGGCTGCACCTTGCGGTCGGTATAGAACCGCGTCAGCCGCTCCACCACCTGACGGCAGGGATAGGATCCGCCCGCATTCTCGAAAAACGCCCCCGCTGACAGAACCGGGCTGTCGAACGCCGGAAACTGGCGGCGGGTGAAGGTGCTGTCGAGTTGCGTCATGGCTTGTCCCCTGTCGGTCTGCCGCAACCCTAGCCGATGCCCTGCCATGCGCAAGCCATTGCCCGGGGAACGGGCAGAGCGCCGGAAAGTGATGGCTCCGCATGCATTTCTGCCGCGATCACCGCCTTTATCCTCTTGAGCGGTCGGAGCCACTCCCCTAGCCTTGATCCCAGAACGGCGGGCCCGAGGGGCGGGCAAAGCCGTCGCCCAACAGATGAGGAGCTACTATGAAAACCAAGACCAGACTTCTGGCCGGCTGCGCCCTTGCGCTGGCCCTGCCCTTCGCTGCCCATGCCGCCGATCCCGAACTGATCGTGTTCGACTGGGCCGGATTCCAGGATGAAGCCCTGATCGCGGGATATGTCGAAAAACATGGCCAGATGCCGACCTATGCGTTTTTCGGCGATGATGACGAGGCGTTCCAGAAGGTCGCCTCCGGCTTCCGCGCCGATCTCGTGCATCCCTGCTCGCAGATGGTGTCGAAATACCGTGATGCCGGGCTGATCGAGCCCTGGGATGTCAGCCGCATCCCCGAATGGCCCAATATCGCGCCGCGCTTCAAGGATTCCAAGATTTTCGTGGATGGGGACACCGTCTGGTATATCCCGACCGACTACGCCTATACGGCGGTCGCCTACAACACCAATGACGTGCCGGAAGAGGATGTCGCCACCCTCCAGGTGTTCCACAACCCGAAATACGCAGGCCGCATCTCGCTGCCCGACAATACCGATGATGTCTGGGCGCTCGCCCTGCTGGCCACCGGCGTTTCAGACTGGTCCGACGTGACCGAGGAGCAGTATCAGGCCGCCGCCGCCTGGCTGCGCGCGGCACATCCCAATGTCGTGGCCTATTGGGCCGATCCGTCGGAACTGTCGCAACTGATGGCGGGCGGACAGGTGCAGGTCGCCTGGTCCTGGAACGATTCCATCGCCCTGATGCGCGAGGAAGGCTTCCCCGTGGGTTTCAAGCGCGATGCCGCCGAAGGGGCGTCAAGCTGGTTCTGCGGCTATGTCAACGTCAAGGACTCGCCCGGCTCCGAGGACAAGGCCTATGACTTCATCAACGCCTGGATGGAACACCGTT
>JBKBNP010000065.1:0-17430 GCA_046295215.1 Pseudorhodobacter sp.
TTGTCATGCCAAACCCGGTCGGCCCGCAAAGTCCTGCTGTTGTCGTTCCAATCACCAAGCAGGCTACCCTCAACAGTCCGATCATTTCTTTTCCTTTCAAATATTGGCGCCGCCCATTCGACGTCCACAGAAAAAGATTTGACCAATAGTGTTAATTGAGGACTACGCACATCAATGCATAATTATTCGATTTTAATCGAGATCAAATTAAATCTTGCCGAGTAGAGCGCTATTTCAACGGACCTTGATGATGTTCCTCCGCCCGACGGCATCGCTGTGCCGGGGTGGGTCTTTGAGGATCCACAAAGGAGGACATTCATGTCGGAGATTGCCACGGTCGGGCTCGATCTGGCGAAGAGTAGTTTCAGATCCATGGGTCTGATGCGTTTGGGCGCGCGGCGACGCAACAGATGGAACGCGACAGGATCCGGTCGACCAACCGGATCAATCAGGCGCTGGCTGCATGCTCGATGCCACACCGCGCCAGTGCGCCTATATCCTCGCGCGGGCCGATGGCAGGCCGTGGTTTACCGAGAAGGACGACAAGGCGCTGGCGAAGGCGTGGCGGGCGTGCATGGAGGATTTGGGTTTCTATCCTCGATCTTTCCAAGACCTGTCCAAGGCCGAGAAGGCAACATTTCTGCACTTCCATGATCTGCGCGGGACTGCGGTCACCATGCTCGGAGCGGCAGGCGTTCCAGTGCCTCAAATCTGCGCTGTTACGGGTCACACGCTGCAATCCGCAACCCGGATCCTCGAGAAATACCTTGCCAGAACAGCGGCCATGTCGAGGGCCGCGATCCTGGCATTTGAGAACAGCCCGGCAACAGCTTTTGCAAACCGGCTGCAAACCGGCGCAGAACCCATGTCGGGCCGCGTTAACAAAGCGAAAGGAAACCAATAGGATGGATGGCGGACCCGGAGCGATTCGAACGCCCGACCCTCAGATTCGTAGTCTGATGCTCTATCCAGCTGAGCTACGGGTCCATTGCGGGCCGATGTAACGGCGGCTGCCGGGCTTTGCAAGGGGAGAAAAGCAGAAACGGACGGCTGAAAGACGGCAGGGTCAAACCGACGCCGGTCTGCGGCTAGCCAGCAAGATCCAGCCCGGGATCACCGGATTTCGGCAGGTGGATCGCAAATTCCGTGCCGCTTTCATCCGTGCGGATCAACTCCAGCCTGCCACCATGACCGCGCACCAGTTCCGCAGCAATGGCGAGGCCAAGCCCTGATCCGCCCTTGCGAGCGCCACCCTGGAAGGCGGTGAACAGATGCTCGCGTGCCTTGGGGGGCAGGCCGGGGCCGGTGTCACCGATCTTCAGCCACCAGTCGGTTTCCGATTCCCCCCCTGCAATCTCGATCGTGCCGCCGGCTCCGGTCGCATCGATGGCCTGCATCGCATTCCGCATGAGGTTCGCCAGCACGCGGTAAAGCTGTTCTGCATCGGCACGGATCATCAATCCGTGCGGCACGTCGATCAGCGTCTCGAGCCCTTGGCGGCCGGTCATCGCCTCGCCCTCGACGATCTCCTCCACAAGAGGGCGCAGTGCGAACCGTGTGAGGCGGGGAGGCGGTTCCTCGGCCTTGCCGAAGGCCAGCGTCGATTCGCACAAGGACACCGCGCGGGAAATGGAGCCCACCAGCTTCGGCGCGATCCGGGCCACGGCGGGGTCGGCGCTATGCTCGATCCGGTCTGCGAAAAGCTGTGCGGTGGTCAGGATATTGCGCAGATCGTGGCTGATCTTGGCCACGGCCGACCCGAGTTGCGCCAGACGTTCCTTCTGCCGCAACGAGGCGGTGAGTTGGGTCTGGAGGGTTTCCAGCGTATCCTCCGCCTCGCGCAGTTCCTGGACGGTCGAGGTGGGCTTGATGATGCGGCGGCCGTCCTCGGGGGCTTCGGCATAGGAGGCCATATGGTCCACCACACGGCGGATCGGCACCACCAGCAGGCGCCGCACCGACAGGAACAGAAGCGCGGCCGTCACCACGGAAATCATTGCCGACAGGATCAGGATGCGGATGCTGTAATCGATCATCGCGGCGCGCATCGGGGCCGCGGGCAGGGTGATCTCGATCAGAAGCCCCGCATCCTGCACCGGATTGCCGATCACGCGGAACGGATAATCGCTCCGGATCACCAGCACGGCCAGCGCGTCGCGCACCAGTTCAAGCGGATGGTTGTTGCGCAAGTCATAGGTCGCGGCAATTTCCGCGCCGACCGGAGAGGACAGGATCAGTTGCCGGATCTCGTCACGCCGCAGCACGACGTTGAACACACCCGCATTGGACAGAAGCTCTGCCTCCAGTTCGGGCGAGATCACGGAATCGGTGGCCAGCAGCGCAAGCGACGCGATCTGTGCCTTTTCCAGTCGCAGTTGCAGATAGTCCACGCGGAACCGGGCGATCGAAGGCAGGAAGATCAGCACCTCCGCCAGCATGACAAAGACAATGGTCAGCATCAGGAAGCGGCCCGAAAGCGTGCGCAGAAAGCCTGCCCCCGGTTTCCTTGCCCTTTGCTTCGTCACCGTTACCCCGTCTTGCCGCGCCTGCGGCGATTGCGCCCTGTCTTGTCACCGATGCCTGCGCTGGCCCGTTCCGTCCCCTGTCGCGCGCCGGGATCCTGCCAAGGCAGCCAGCGCTGCACCGCATCGATCTAGGGCAGCCAACGCTGCACCGCGCCGACGACACGCTTGACCATAGGATTATCAAAGAGCCGTGGAGAAAAATAGGCTCCTGCTGCACGTTTGGACACTTCTCCCAACGTCGGATAGGGCAGAACGGTTCCTGCAATCGCGCCCAGCTTCAGCCGCCCGGCGATGGCAAGCGCCCAGAAGCCGATCAACTCTCCGGCTTGCGGCCCCGCGATGGAGACGCCGACGGGACGCCCCTTGACCACCATCAGCTTGATAAGACCCTTGGTCTTGCCGGTCGCCTGCGCACGGTCGTTGTCATGGAACGGAAAGCGCAGCACTTCCAGCGCCGCGCCATGCGCCTTGCGGGCCTCGGCCTCGGTCGGGCCGATCTGCGCCACTTCCGGATCGGTATAGGTGGCCCAGGGGATATGATGCGTCGCGGCCTTCGCGGGCAGGCCGAACAGGATCTGCCGGATCACCACGCCCGCGTGGTAGCCTGCGACATGGGTGAATTGCAGCCCGCCCGCCGCGTCCCCCACGGCATAGACGCGACGGTTGGAGATGGATCGCAGGTTTGCCCCGACTGTCACGCCACGTTTTGTATGGTCCACCCCGGCGGCGTCCAGCCCCAGACCGTCCAGCGCCACCTGCCTGCCCACGGCGAGCAGAAGATGCGAGCCCTCGACGGTCCGCCCGTCCTGAAGCGTGACGGTGACAGCACCCGGTCCGCCCGCCAGCGCGGTTACCGGGGCCTCCTCCAGAATGTCCACGCCTTCGGCGCGCAGATTGTCCAGAACGATGGCCGCCATTTCGGGGTCGTCGCGGCCAAGCGCCCTTGCACCCTCGATCACCGTCACCCGGCATCCGAGCCGCCGATGCGCCTGCGCCATTTCCATGCCGATGGGGCCGCCGCCGATGATGACCAGATGTTCGGGCCGCTCGCGCAGGGCAAAGATCGTCTCGTTGGTCAGGTAGGGCACGCTGTCCACGCCGGGGATCGGCGGCACGAAGGGCCGCGATCCGGTCGCGATGACAAAGCGGCGCGCGATGATGCGGTGGGGGCCTGCCTCTACCGTGTCGGGGTCGGTGAATTTCGCCCAGTTGCGGATCACGCGCACGCCCAGACCCTCGAACCGCTCCTGACTGTCCACCGGGGCGATGGTTTCGATGACCCGGGCGACATGGTCCTTGACGGCGGCGAAATCGACCTCGGGGACGACCGGGCGGATGCCGAAGGGCGCCCCCGCCGTCATTGCATGCGCCTGTTTTGCCGCCGCGATCAGCGCCTTAGATGGCACGCAGCCCGCGTTGAGACAGTCGCCGCCCATCTCGCCCCCCTCGATCAGAACGACGCGCGCGCGCATCTGCACCGCGCCCGCCGCAATCGACAACCCGCCGGAGCCTGCGCCGATGATGCACAGATCGGTCCTGATCGTTTCCATGGCTCAGATGTCCTTCTTGCGGAATAACTTTATGATGATGGGCAAGGCCGACAGCGCGGCCAGCCCCAGAATCGGCCCCAGCACATGCGGGGCGAAGATGATCGACAGGTCCGGGGTCTCGCCGCGCGCAAAGACCTCGCCAAGACCGGCCCCGACCGAGGTGTAGACGAGCGCGCCCGGCATGATGCCGAAAAAGGTCGAGATGGCGAAGCGGTGGAACTTCACCCCCACGAAGGCGGGGATGAGATTGGCCAGAAAGAAGGGCACGGCAGGCACCAGCCGCATCAGAAACAGAACCGACCATTCGTTCTCCCGCAGCCCCGCCTGAAGTCGTGCCGCAGCGCCCCCGCGCGCCTCCATCGCGCCCGCGAACCGGGCACCGAATCCTGCCCGCGCGGCAAGGAATATCGCCATGGCCCCCAGCGTCGCCCCCGTCACGTTGAACAGGACACCCGGAAAGGTGCCGAACAGGAAGCCGCCTGTCAGCGTGGCGATGGTCGCCCCCGGCAGTGAAAAGCCGACAATCGCCGTGTAGGCCGCAACAAAGACGAGGACTGCGATCAGATAATTGGCGTCCCGAAATGCAATCAGTGTTTCGCGGTTTTCCGCGAGCGCCGCAAAGCTCAACTGGTCACGCAACAGGAACGCCCCGAGAGCCGCTACTGCGAGGATGACGAGGATCGGCAGTTTCTGCGCGATGCCACCCTTCCGGGGGAGGGCAACCGGGTTGGCAGAGGCATCGGGGCGGCTGGCCGGGTCAGTCATCGTTTGCTACACTCTCCTTCGGGGCATGATGCAGGATAACTTCGCGACCGGTAGAGGTGACAGCCCTATCACGCGGCCTTGATAGGGTGTGCGCCTTTCGGCACCGGGGCGCAGCCTATTGAAACATGCGGGGACCGTTTCCGCCCCTTTCCGCAGAACAGGCCACGAAATGTTGCAGGAATTTTCGCCCCGATGAATTGACTTGGCCTGGATCGGGCCGTAAAGGACTGGCTTCGAACAAGCGCGGCCATGTGTCAGCGGCGAATCCTTGTCGCCCTTTTCTGACTTCTGTGCCGCTCAGGAATGATGGAGCACCGCGATGAAGCGCACTTTTCAACCGTCCAATCTGGTCCGTGCGCGCCGCCACGGTTTCCGGTCCCGCATGGCCACAAAGGGTGGTCGTCTCGTCCTGAACGCGCGTCGCGCCAAGGGCCGCAAGAAACTTTCCGCCTGATCCGTTCACCGCGCCCTGCGGGGCATGGCCGGAACCGAGGACAGTAAATGACACCGCCGGAGGCAGAGGGGAAGGGCCGTGACGCCAGCCCCCCGGGGCCACCGGCGGTTTCGTCTTTGGGCAGGCCCGACGCTTTGCGCCAACCCGAGCCGGTCGCAGCAGGGGCTGAAAAACCCCCACATGATCATGTCGGGAGTGGCGCGGAGGCCCCGGTCCGCCCCGAGATGCTGCGCAAGCGCGCGGATTTCCTGCGCGCGGCCTCGGCCCGGCGGCAGGGCACGACGAGTTTTCTTTTGCAGGCACGCCAGCGCGGCGATGCGACCCTCGCCCTGCGGGTCGGCTTCACCTGTTCGAAGAAGCTGGGCAATGCGGTCATGCGCAACCGCGCCAAGCGACGGTTGCGGGAGGCCGCGCGGGCTGTCCTTCCGGCTCTGGGCCGTCCGGGCTGGGATTATGTGCTTGTCGGTCGTCCCGGTGCCACCGCCGACCGCGCGTTCGAGGATCTTCTGGCAGATCTGCGCGTGGCCTTGCTCAAGGTGCATGACACCCCGCTGCGCCCCGATGGACCCACGCCGCCGCGCGGCAAGCGGCGGGGCAAGGGCGGGCCTGTCGCGCCGACCAAGGGTGGGGCGCCATGACCCCGCTTGCCCATTTCGTCGCGCTGCCGGTGCGCGCCTATCGCCTGCTGCTGAGCCCCTGGGTCGGACATGGCTGCCGCTTCCAGCCGACCTGTTCGGTCTATGCGCTGGAGGCATTGGAGCGGCATGGCGGGCTGAAGGGCGGCTGGCTGACGGTTCACCGCCTCTGCCGCTGCCACCCCTGGGGCGGGCATGGGTTCGATCCGGTGCCGGGCACGGAACCGCCGGGCGACGATCCTCCCCCTGCGGCGGACGCGCCCCGGGATTGACCGAGTCCGCTCTCCTTCAAGGCTGTCTTGTGCATCACAACAGAATCGTGCGGCGCCGAAGCCCCTGCCACACCTCTGGCAGCAAGACACCGCTTCTGGCATATCTGCGCCAGCCCCGGAGGTTTCCAATGCTCGACGACGCAGACGACATCCACCCGCTGTTTCACGGTGCGCCGAAATCCACCGAGTTCCGCAAGCTGCGCAAACGGCTCGTGCAACAGGTGCGTGAGGCGCTGGAGACCTATGCGATGGTGGAGCCCGGCGCGCGCTGGCTGGTCTGCCTGTCGGGGGGCAAGGACAGCTATACGATGCTGGCTGTCCTGCACGAGCTGAAATGGCGGGGCCTTCTGCCGGTGGATCTTCTGGCCTGCAATCTCGATCAGGGGCAGCCCGGATTTCCCGCGACGGTCCTGCCCGACTTCCTGACGCGCATGGGCGTGCCGCACCGGATCGAGTATCGGGACACCTATTCGGTTGTGATCGACAAGATAAAGCCGGGGGGCACGATGTGCAGCCTGTGTTCGCGGCTGCGGCGTGGCAACCTTTACCGCATCGCGCGGGAGGAAGGCTGTTCTGCGGTGGTCCTTGGCCATCACCGCGACGATCTTCTGGAAACCTTCTACATGAACCTGTTTCACGGCGGACGGCTTGCCACGATGCCGCCCAAGCTGCTGAACGAGGAGGGTGATCTCTTTGTCTGCCGCCCGCTGTCCTTCGTGGCCGAGGCCGATTGCGACCGGTTCACCCGCGCCATGGGCTATCCGGTCATTCCCTGTGATCTCTGCGGTTCTCAGGACGGGTTGCAGCGGGCACAGGTCAAGGCCCTGCTGGATGACTGGGAGCGCCGGACACCGGGGCGGCGCAACGTCATGTTCCGCGCCTTGATGAATGTGCGCCCGTCGCATCTGCCCGACCCCGCGCTTTTCGATTTTGCCGGGCTGGAGCGTGGGGGGAAGCCCGCAATTGATGCAAATGCAATGCAACTCGGGCGCGAACATTAAGGAATCACTCAACCATCGTTCCTAGCCTTGCAGGGCCATGGTGATCCATGGCGGGCAATGGAAAGGACGCGCCATGCGGTTTTCGGCACCAAAGGCAGGCCTTCGTGGCATAGGGAAGGTGCTTTACAGGGTCGGGGCATGGCTGCGGCGGCCTGAATTTCTGGTTTTCGTGCCGGCGATGACGTTGGCCGCCTTCTGGCTCGGGGGGGAACCGGTGATGATCCTCACGGCCCTCGGCCTGCCGATGCTCTTTGCCATGGCCGGGGCATTCCGGGAGTCGCCTGCCCCGGGTCATCCGCTGATGCCCGCCCAAGGCGCGTTCAGCATGCGCCCGCAACTCGTGGCCGTTCTGGACGATCTGCTGCAACGATCAAAGGAAAGCGGACGTGGCACGGGCTGTCTCGTGATCCAGTTCGACGATGCGGCACAATTGCTGGACCGGTACGGCCGCGCCGCCGAGGCCGAGATCCTGACGCGCTGCACCGAACGGATCTGTGGCGCGCTGCGCGAAGGCGATTTTGTGGCAAGACTTGAGGGCGGCGGGGTGGCCGTGGCGCTCACCCCGATGCAGCGCATCGATCTGGAGGCATTGGTTCAGGTCGCCTCGCGCGTCCAGTCCGCGCTGACTGCGCCGATCAGCCTTGACGGCATGCGGGTCTATGTGACGGCTTCCGTGGGCTTTTGCCTCGGGGCGAGAGCGCCGCTGTCGACGGGGGCTTCACTTCTCGATGCCGCGCAGCTTGCTGCGGACGAGGCGCAGCGCAATGGCCCCGGCGCGATCCGCGCCTATGCTGTCGACATGGCCCGCCACCGCGCGGATCGCGACAGCCTGCGGCAGGATCTGGAGCGGGCGCTGGACGAACATGAAATCCGGCCGCACTTTCAGCCCCAGATCGACACCGATACCGGCGCGGTTTCCGGCTTCGAGGCGCTGGCGCGCTGGCATCATCCCGAGCGCGGGCTGATCCCGCCTTCGGAATTTTTGACCTTGATCGAGGAGGCGGGCCTTTCCGAACGTCTGGGAGAGGCGATGCTGTTCCATGCGCTGACCGCTCTTGCGCATTGGGACCGGGCCGGTCTTGATGTGCCGCGCGTTGCCGTCAATTTTTCCGGTGCCGAATTGCGCAATCCGAAACTCGCAGAGAGCCTGAAATGGGAGCTCGACCGGTTCGGCATCGCGCCCGAACGATTGTCGGTGGAGGTTCTGGAAACCGTTGTGGCCGAAACCGAAAACGACATCATCCTGCGAAATATCCGGGCCCTGGCGGCGCTTGGCTGCGGGATCGACATGGATGATTTCGGCACCGGATCGGCGTCCATCGCGAATATCCGCCGCTATTCGATCCGCCGCATAAAGATCGACCGGTCCTTCATCGCCCATCTCGACACCGACCCTGAACAGCGCAAGCTTGTCTCGGCAATTCTGTCGATGGCGGAACAACTGAACATCGACACCCTCGCGGAAGGGGTCGAAACGCCCGGCGAATACACATTGCTGTCGCAACTCGGATGCAGCCATGTCCAAGGCTATCACATTGCGCGGCCCATGGCGCTGGAAGAGACCGAGGACTGGGTCAACCACCATCGCGCGGCCCTTTCCCGGACCCCGAGAATCGGTCATCAACGCGCGCGGTGACCGGCGCGGCCCCGAAAGGGGACTGGCGCTCCGCCATCCGGTCTTGTCCGGGGGGCAAGCGGCGACGATCATGCAAAGCGCGGTTCGTCTGAACGGCAGGCCTGCCATTCCGGGCCTCCGGTCAGCCGCAGTTCATGGCGCTCGCGGAAAAGGGCGCGCCCGATTGCCGGGCCGCCGCAGGCACAGCGGGTAGCCCATCGCGCCGGATGGCTCTTTCAGGGAGCGGGCGCGCCAGCTCCGCCCGCCCGAACTCCGCACGGTGGCGGGCGGGCTCTTTGGCGGAATGCTGCCCCAAGGCTGCTTCAAATCGACCTGATCGCGCCGCATCCGGGGGCAAGCAGGGGGGAAAGCCCTTGACCTTTTGCCTCCCCTCGCGTTGAACGACCGCAGATTCTGAACAGGAACGGTGCGGAACCAAGATGGACGACCAGAACAAGAACCTACTCCTCGCGACGGCGTTGAGCTTTATCGTGATCCTGGTCTGGTTCGTGCTGTTCCCGCCGCCTGAGCCCGTGGTGGACCCGAATGCGGGCGCCCCCACCGCCACCGCGCCGCTGACCCCGCCAACCGTTGACACCGTCGACGGAACAGGCCCGGCACCTGCTGCCGATGTGGCCCCGCAAGCGGTTCGCGTGGCAATCGAAACCGGGCGGCTGTCCGGTTCCGTGTCGCTGTCGGGCGGGCGGCTCGATGATCTGTCGCTGAAGAATTACCGCGAAACGCTGGATGACGGTGCGGATATTGTGCGGCTGCTGTCGCCTGTCGGGCAGCCCTCGGCCTATTACACGCTCTATGGTTGGGCGCCCGCCGGGGCGCTGGCCTATGAGGACGTGCCGGGCCCGAACACCGAATGGACGCTGGCCGAAGGCACGACGCTGACCACCGAAACCCCGATCACGCTGCGTTGGGACAATGGCAAGGGACTGGTTTTCACCCGGCGTATCGCGGTGGATGACCGCTATCTCTTCACCATCACGCAAGGTGTCGAGAACCGGTCCGAAGCGCCGGTGACGCTTGCCCCCTACGGCATCGTGGCGCGCCACGGCCTGCCGGGCGATTTGCAGAACTTCTTTGTGCTGCACGAAGGCGTTGTGGGCCGGATCGATGGCGAGTTGCGCGAGATCGACTATGACGACGTTGCCGACCTTCCGATGCTGGAACGGGAAGGTGCGCGCGCCGAGGTGAAACAGGCCGCCACTGACGGCTGGATCGGGTTCACCGACAAATACTGGATGACGACGCTGATCCCTGAACAGGGCAGCCCCTTCACCGCCGTCACGAAATATGTCGCCGGTGCCGATATTTACCAGACCGAAACCCGCCTGCCCGCGATGACCGTCCAGCCGGGCGAGACGGCTTCGCGCGACTCGCGCCTTTTCGCCGGGGCGAAGGAATGGGACACCATCCGCGCCTATGAAAACGAAGGCGGGGTCAACGGGTTCATCGATTCGATCGACTGGGGCTGGTTCTTCTTCCTGACGAAACCGATCTTTGCCGTGCTGCACTGGCTCAATCTCCAGATCGGCAATATGGGTCTGGCCATCATCGCGCTGACCGTGATCCTGAAAGCGGTGGTCTTTCCGCTCAGCTACAAATCCTACGTTTCCATGGCCCGGATGAAGGAGCTTCAGCCGGAGATGGAGGCGATCAAGGAACGCGTCGGCGACGACCGCCAGAAGATGCAGATGGAGATGATGAAGCTCTACAAGGAAAAGAAGGTGAACCCGGCGGCGGGCTGCCTTCCGATCCTGATCCAGATTCCGATCTTCTTCTCGCTCTACAAGGTGATTTTCGTCACGCTGGAATTGCGGCACGCGCCGTTCTTCGGCTGGCTGACCGACCTTTCGGCCCCTGATCCGTCGTCGATCTTCAACATCTTCGGCCTTCTGCCCTGGGCCGCGCCCGACCCGCATTCGATCATGGCGCTGATCTTCATCGGTGTGCTGCCGATCCTGCTGGGTGTGTCGATGTGGTTGCAGCAAAAGCTGAACCCGATGCCGACCGACCCGACGCAGGCGATGATCTTTGCCTGGATGCCCTGGGTGTTCATGTTCATGCTGGGCGGGTTTGCGAGCGGGCTTGTCGTTTACTGGATCGCCAACAACGTCATCACTTTCGTCCAGCAATACGCCATCATGAAAAGCCATGGCCACACGCCGGATCTGTTCGGCAACATCAAGTCCGGCTTCAAACGCAAGCCGGTTGCTCCGGCCCCTGCTGCCAAGACCGGCAAGAAAAAATGACATGGCAGCTGGCGGCCATCTGCCGCCATCCCATAAAGGCACACGGGCGCGAGGATCTCGCGTCCGTTCTGCTTTCCGACGGGGCATGTCTGCCCGGTGACCGTCGCTGGGCCGTGGCGCATGAGGCCGCGCGGTTGGGGCCGGGCTGGAACCCTTGCGCGAATTTCCATCGCGGGGCCAAGGCCCCGGCACTCATGGCAATCACCGCGCGGACTGAAGGCGAGGCTGTGACGCTGTCGCATCCCGACCGGCCCGACCTGACGTTCCGGCCCGACATGGCCGAGGATCTGGGCGTTTTCCTCGATTGGGTGACGCCCCTGTCGCCGCCGGACCGCGCGCAACCCGCGCGGATCGTGACCGCCGGGCGGGGCATGACCGACAGCGACTTTCCCTCTGTCTCGATCCTCACTGCGGCCTCGTTGCGCGCGCTGTCGCAACGCATCGGGCAGGATCTTTCACCGCACCGCTTTCGCGGAAATCTCTGGATCGAAGGCACCGCGCCGTTCGAGGAATTTGACTGGATCGGTCGTCGCCTGCACGTCGGGTCGGCCCTGCTGGAGGTGCGTGAACGCATCACGCGCTGCCGCGCCACAATGGCCAACCCCGAGACCGGACGCATCGACGCCGATACATTGACCGCGCTGGAAACCGCCTGGGGGCACCAGGATTTCGGGGTCTATGCCGTGGTGGTGGAGGGTGGCGAGATCGCGCTGAACGACAAGGTGACCCTCGCATGAGCCAGATGCAATTCCCGCTTGCCCCGGAACCCGATGCGGCTGCGCATGAGGCGGGCCGGCTGTTGTTCGCCGGGCCGGTGGATTTCGTCAAGGGCGTGGTGGCCATGTCCGGCCTGCCCCCCGCGAACCGGATCGAGGTCTGTTTCGCAGGCCGCTCCAATGTCGGGAAATCCAGCCTCATCAACGCGCTGACCGGGCGCAAGACGCTGGCGCGCGCCTCCAATACCCCCGGGCGCACGCAGGAAATCAACTATTTTGCCCTCGGTGACGCGCGTTATCTCGTCGACCTTCCGGGCTATGGCTATGCCAAGGCGCCGGTGGCGATTGTTGCGAAATGGCAGGCGCTGCTGAAATCCTATCTCGCGGGCCGCTCCACCCTGCGCCGCGCCTTTGTGCTGATCGACGCGCGCCATGGCGTGAAGGCGGTGGATGAGGAGATCCTGACCCTGCTCGACCGGTCCGCCGTGACCTTTCAGGCCGTGCTGACCAAGGCGGACAAGATCAGCCGGGCGGACCTGGAGGCGGTCACCGATCAGGTGCGCGGCGCGCTGGTCAAGCACCCTGCCGCCTATCCCGAGCTGATCGTGACGAGTTCTGAAAAGGGCGAGGGGATCGAGACGCTGCGCGCGATCATCGCCACGCTGGAATAGTCGCGTCAGACGTGCTGGCCGCCGTTCACCTCGATCTCGCTGCCCGAGACATAGCCCGACTGGGGTGAACAGAGAAACCAGATCACATCGGCCACTTCCGCAGGCTGGCCGAGCCGCCGCAGGGGCAGGGTTTCCACGATCTTGTCGGTTCCCGGTGACAGGATTGCGGTTTCCACCTCGCCCGGCGCGATGGCGTTGACACGCACGCCAAGGGGTCCGAAATCATGCGCCATTTCCCGCGTCAGCGCGGCAAGCGCGGCCTTGGAGGTCGCATAGGCCGCGCCTGCAAACGGATGCACCCGCGCGCCTGCGATGGAGGTGACATTCACGACCGAGCCGCCCGCCGCCACCAGTTCCGACTGCAATCCGCGTGCGAGGATCACCGAGGCGAAGAAATTGACATGGAACACATGGCCCCATGTCCGCAGGTCGGTTTCCAGCGTATTCAGCCGCTTGCCACCCTCGCCCTTGGGGCTGATGCCGGCATTGTTCACCAGCGCATCGAGCCGCCCGTCGATCTTTTCCTTGATCGTCTCGATGGCGGCGATGGTCTTGTTGGGGTCGGCAAGGTCGATCTGGATATGATTTTCCTCGCCCCCCGGCCAGGGACAGCGCGGATCGAAGGGTTGGCGCGAGCAGGTCAGCACCCGCCAGCCCTCGGCCGAGAAGCGTTTGACCGTGGCATGGCCGATCCCGCGCGAGGCGCCGGTCAGAACGAGTGTCTTTCGGTCGGTCATGGCAGGCGCTCCGGCCCTGAAGGGGTTCTGCCAGACCCTAAGCCTTCGAGGCCCGAAGGCAAGCGATGTCTCGCCGGTGGGACTTGGCATCACGGTGTGGAGGCGCTACCACCGTGCGAACCCCGGAGGTTCCCCATGAGACAGCAGACCCTCACCATGCAAGATGCCATCCACACCGCCAAGATGCTTTCCGAGGCGCTGCCCTATCTGCAACGCTATTCCGGCGCGGTGGTCGTGGTGAAATTCGGCGGCAATGCCATGGGGGACGATGCGGCCATGGCGGAATTTGCCCGCGACATCGTGCTGATGCGGCAGGTGGGCGTCAATCCGGTCGTGGTGCATGGCGGCGGGCCGATGATCAACGACATGCTGGGCAAGCTCGGCATCGAATCGCAATTCGTGCGGGGCAAGCGGGTCACTGACAAGGCCACCGTGCAGGTGGTGGAGATGATCCTGTCCGGTCTTGTGAACAAGCGTATCGTGCAGGCGATCATGGATGCGGGCGGGCGCGCGGTCGGCATTTCGGGCAAGGATGATGATCTGATGGTCTGCGAGGCGGATGACCCCGAACTTGGTTTCGTAGGCCGCCCGGTGGAGATGAATGTGCAGGTGCTGCGCGACCTTTACAATGCCGGGATCATTCCGGTGATCGCACCCGTCGGCACCGGAATGGCCGACAACGAGACCTTCAATGTGAATGGCGATACCGCCGCCGGGGCCATCGCGGGGGCGCTGCAGGCCGACCGGCTTTTGCTGCTTACCGATGTGGCGGGCGTGAAAGGTGCGGACGGGCAGGTGCTGACCCAGATCTCCCCCGAGGAAATCCGCCAGATGACCGCCGATGGCATCATCGTGGGCGGCATGATCCCAAAAACCGAGACCGCGCTGATGGCGCTGGAGGAAGGCACGCGCGCGGTGACCATTCTTGACGGACGGATCCCCAATGCCTGCCTGCTCGAACTTTTCACCGACCATGGGGCGGGCAGCCAGATCCGGTCCACCACGCCGCGCGTGACGCCGCGCGTGCGGTGATGGCGCGCCGGTTCACCCTGCCAATGTTGGATGCCTCCGGCGGGGATATTTGCAGACAGAAAAAGCACCTCTCATTGCCTTTTTCTGTCCTGAAAATATCCCGGGGGGGTGCGGCACGCGCGGGGGCAGCGCCCCCATACCCGCGCCGTTTCCCGATGGGCCGGGATTGAAAGGGCCGCTGACAGCGGAGCATATCACGGCGCGGCTTCATGCCGAACGGCTGGCCGTTCTGGGCGGGTTTGGTATCGTTGAGGGAGAGAGCGGCTTTCCCTCCGGCACCCGTTCCATCCTGATGATCGGACTTGCGGAGCCCGGCTTCTGGCCACATTTCACCGCCAGCGACGAATGGCGCGATGGCGTAGCCGACCCGATGGATCGCTGGTCGTGCCGCGTTCTCGGGGGGATTGCCCGTGACATCGGGGCAACCGCGCTGTTTCCCTTCGGCGGTCCCCCCTGGCTGCCTTTCTACAGTTGGGCGCTGCGGACGGGGCGGATCCACGAAAGCCCGGTCAGGTTGCTGGTGCATGCGGATCAGGGGCTGATGGTCAGTTTTCGCGGGGCACTTGCGCTGCGCGAGGAGATCGCCCTGCCAGCCCCTGCCGCATCCGTGTGCGACAGTTGTGCCGACAGGCCCTGCATGACCGCCTGCCCGGTTTCGGCACTGTCGCCAGCAGGCTATGACGTCGCGGCCTGTCATGCCCATCTGGACCGGCCGCAAGGCGCTGCCTGCGTGACTGGGGGGTGTCTTGCGCGTCGCGCTTGCCCGGTGTCGGCTGCCTATGCAAGACTGCCCGAACACTCCGCCTATCACATGAGGCAGTTTCACAAATGACAAAACGCCTGATCCTGACGCGCCATGCGAAATCCAGCTGGGACGACCCGCTGATGCCCGATCACGACCGCCCGCTGAACGAACGCGGCAAGGCGGCGGCGGCGGATCTGGGGGGCTGGCTCGCCTCACGCGGCCATGTGCCCGATCAGGTGCTGTGTTCGGACGCGCTGCGCACCCGCAAGACATGGTCGGGCCTTGCCCCCGCGCTGCCGGGGACGCCGATCCTCGATCTCAAGCCTGCGCTGTATCATGCCGGGCCGGATGTGATGCTGGCTGTGCTTCGGCACGCCACGGGCGATACGGTCATGATGATCGGCCATAACCCCGGAATTGCGGAATTTGCCCAGCGACTTGTGCAGGCGGTGCCGCTGAATCCGCTGTTCCCCCGCTATCCGACCGGCGCGACACTGGTTGCCGAATTCGCCATCGACGATTGGGCAAAGGTCGATTGGGGTCAGGCGATGGTGGTCGAATTTGTCGTCCCGCGCGAGATCGTGGCCTGACGCCCCCCTCGGATTGGCCAGTGGCTTGCAATCACGCCGCTTGCCCGCTACTTCCCGGGGCGATCATTCAAAGGGGCCAGAGATGACCGCGCTTGACGAGCTTCGGGGCAAATACATCGCCGCCGTATCCGCCGCTGCCGAAGAGGCCGCACTGGAGGAAGTGCGGCTTGCCGCGCTTGGCAAGAAGGGCGAGATCAGTCTGATGATGCGTGAACTGGGGCGCATGGACCCGGCCGAACGCCAGACCTTCGGGGCGGCGCTGAACCGCCTCAAGGATGAAATCGACACAGCGCTCAAGGCGCGGAAAACGGCGCTTGGCGATGCGGCGCTTGATGCGCGATTGAAATCGGAATGGCTGGATGTGACGCTGCCCGCCCGTCCCCGCCGCCATGGCACCATCCATCCCGTCAGTCAGGTGATGGAGGAACTGTCCGCCATTTTCGCCGATATGGGCTTTGCCGTGGCTGAGGGTCCGCAGGTCGAAAGCGACTGGTATAATTTCGACGCGCTGAACATCCCGCCCGAGCATCCGGCGCGGCAGGAACATGACACGTTCTTTCTGCATCGCGACGCAGGCGACGACCGCCCGCCACATGTGCTGCGCACCCATACGAGCCCGGTGCAGATCCGCGCGATGCTGGAAAAGGGCGCGCCGATCCGGGTCATTGCCCCCGGGCGCGTCTACCGGATGGACATGGACCAGACCCATTCGCCCATGTTCCACCAGATCGAGGGGCTGGCCATCGACCGCGGCATCTCCATGGCCAACCTGAAATGGGTGCTGGAGGAGTTCTGCCGCGCGTTTTTCGAGGTCGAGAAGGTCGAGCTTCGGTTCCGCGCCTCGCATTTTCCCTTCACCGAACCCTCGGCAGAGGTCGATATCCGCTGTTCCTGGGTGGGCGGGCAGTTGCGGATCGGCGAAGGCGATGGCTGGATGGAGATCCTCGGCTCCGGCATGGTGCATCCGCATGTGTTGCGCTCGGGCGGGATCGACCCCGACGAATGGCAGGGCTTTGCCTTCGGCATGGGGATCGACCGGCTCGCGATGTTGAAATACGGCATCCCGGATCTGCGGGCCTTTTTCGAGTCCGACCTGCGCTGGTTGCGCCATTACGGCTTTGCGGCACTCGACATGCCGGATCTTGCCGGGGGGCTTTCACGATAGAAACGGCCGCGGCATGACAGGTCAGGACGACGGCCCGGACCCCGGCGCGCGCATCCACCGCGCCGCCCATGACCCGGAATTTCCGACCAAACGCGAGCGGGCGCTTGAGGCGATCCGTTCCGCAGTCGGTGCTTGCGCGGCGCATCACGGCTTTGTCGCCAAGCCGCAATCCTGGGTCCGGGACGGACGCTTCGGCAGGGCTGCGGTCCTGGTCTTTCCCAACCGTTTTGGCTTCGAGGCGGAGATCCGGTTGTCTTTCATTGCTCTGGAGGACGAACCTGGGGACATATCGTCCCGGGCGCGTGATCTGACGCTCGCGGCCTTCGGGGGGCCGGAGGCTGTCATCTACCTCGATGTTCTGGAAAAACCCGAATGTCTGGCAAGCGTGACCGAGGCCCTTGGCTCACACGCCTTGCCCTGGCTGATTGCGCAACTGGACCGTTCGCCGCAGGATTAGCCGGCGGCCAGCAGGTGGAGGCCCAGAAGCACCGTCAACCCCATGATGATGCAGAGCCGCGCGACAGGACGTCGCTTGCGGTCATTGGGAATCTGGAGCCAGTCCTGCATCCGCGTTGAGGAACGTCTGATTAACGGCTTCGGCTTTGCCGAGATGGCCGTCTGAGCGTTGCTGGGACAGCTTTTTCGGGCACATGGCATCGATTTTGCGGCTTCGGAGCCGCATCCGCGGCGGCG
>JBKBNP010000066.1:0-14934 GCA_046295215.1 Pseudorhodobacter sp.
CATCTTCGTCAGAACCGCTGCCTTCCTCTCCGGTGAATACGCCAAATCATCATCCTGTCCCGCCCGCCTCAGGGTATACTTTCAAAAGTAGTGCAGGCGACAACTGTTCTGACTGAGGGGGCAACGGAGCAACTTAGTGGAATTGATTTTCAGAGACTAAACGAAATCGAATTGCTAATTTGTGTTCTGGCATTTTGGCCAATGAAGACACCATGCAGTATACGATTGATGTGACAGATAGGTCTGATACATTGTGGCATTTGTAACAAAGCATGGTTCGACTTGGATTCGATTCTTCAGGATGCAAGCATAGACAGTGAAAAACTAAAGGAGTATCGAGACATGCAGCCTTTAAATCGCCGCGAACTGTTGCTTTCGGCATTTGAACACACCTTATCGGAATAGCAAGAAACCGAACAGCGCAACGCCCTCACGCCCCTTTGATGCCACTCCCCGCGACCCTCGACCTGTATTGCGCTATGTTGATCTGGAACCGGAGGTTTCCATGCGCATCATTCCCGTCCTTGCCCTTCTTTCCCTTGCCGCCCCGCTCGAGGCGCGCACCATCACCGCCCAGAACGGGATGGTCGCGGCACAGGCCGGACCCACGGAGATTCTCGTCGGCCACCGCGCGCGGGCCAATGCGACGGATTACTGGTGTGCGGCGGGGGATTATGCGGTGCGGGTGATGGGGCTGCCGAATGCCACGCGGATCTGGCGGGCAACGCCGGCCTCGGCGCGGGTGGGGCAGGGGGTGCTTTTCACGCTCGATGCGGCGAAAAAGGCCGAAGGGGCGGGACTGTCGGAATACGGTTCCGGTCCGCGCGACGGCTCGATGTCGCTGGGCATGGCGGTCGGGAATTACTGCCGCCCGATCCTGCCGTTCTGGCGCGACTAGCCGCCCGTTTCCAGCCGCCTTGCCTGTCCGTCACGAATGATCCCCGTGATATGGGTCAACTGGTCCGACAGCGGATTGGTGCGCCTCCAGACCATGCCGATTCTGCGGCTGGGGCGCGGCGTGGCAAGACGGGCGATGGAAACGGCGGCGGAGCGGGTCTCGATTGCCACGGCCATTTCCGGGATCAGCGTCACGCCGATGCCTGCGCCGACCATCTGAACCAATGTCGCGAGCGAACTTCCTTCCATCAGGTCGCGCGGCACTGACCCCGACATCTGGCAAAAGGACAATGCCTGATCGCGGAAACAATGCCCTTCTTCCAGCAGCAAGAGCCGCATTTCACGCAGGGTTTCGGGATTGGGCACCGGGCGCGCTGCGTCTGATTCCGGGCGGACAAGCACGAATTCCTCGTCAAACAGCGCCACTTCCACAAGTGTAGGTTCCGAGACGGGCAGGGCGACGATGGCGGTGTCGAGCCTGCCTTCGACAAGATCCTCGATCAACCGCCCCGTCACTGCCTCGCGCGGGCGCAGGTCCAAGCCTGGGAAGGCCGCCGAAAGATCCTTGATGACGGCGGGCAACAGATAAGGGGCGACAGTGGGGATCACCCCCAGCCGCAAGCGCCCGGCCAGCGGGCTGAAGGAGGCGCGGGCAAGGTCGCCCAGTTCATCCACCGCGCGCAGGATGTCGCGCACGCGGAGCGCGAAGCTTTCCCCCAGACTGGTCAGCCGGATCTGGCGCGGCCCCCGCTCGATCAGGGGTGCACCGAGCAGTTCCTCCAGTTCCTTCATCTGCAAGGACAATGCAGGCTGCGAGATCGAACAGGTCTCGGCAGCGCGGCCGAAATGGCCCTGTTGGGCCAGCGCGTCGAAGTAGCGCAGATGCTTCATGGACAGGTTTGTCATAAGTATTTCATATCAAGATCATTAGAAAATGCAAATTCTCATTATCGGAACCCTGTGGTATCACGGGTGCAATGGAGGAAGCGCGGCGGCGCGGGATTCGCCCGGCGCGCGCATCCCCGCTTTGCGGCGAACCCTCCACAGCCAATCGAATGAAGCCAGATCGGAGAACAAGATGGACGGAAACGAAATCAGGACCGGTGGCAAATGCCCCGTCATGCATGGGGCAATCACGGAAACCGGAACCACGGTGATGGATTGGTGGCCCAAAGCGCTGAACCTCGACATCCTGCATCAGCATGACAAGAAAACCAACCCGCTGGCGGGGTTCGACTATCGCGAGGAGGTCAAGTCGCTCGATTTCGACGGGCTGAAGAAGGATCTCATCGCGCTGATGACCGACAGTCAGGACTGGTGGCCTGCGGATTGGGGCCATTACGGCGGTCTGTTCATCCGCATGTCCTGGCATGCGGCGGGCACCTATCGTCTGGCCGATGGCCGGGGCGGGGCCTCCACCGGCAATCACCGCTTTGCGCCGCTGAACTCCTGGCCCGACAATGCGAACCTCGACAAGGCCCGCCGTCTGCTCTGGCCGATCAAGAAGAAATACGGCAACAAGCTGAGCTGGGCCGACCTGATGGTGCTGGCCGGGACAGTGGCCTATGAATCCATGGGCCTAAAGACCTTCGGTTTCGCCTTCGGGCGGGAGGATATCTGGGCGCCGGAAAAGGATGTCTATTGGGGGGCAGAAACCGAATGGCTGGCGCCGTCGGAAAACCGCTATGCCGATCTGGCCGATCCGTCCACGCTCGAAAACCCGCTGGCCGCCGTCCATATGGGGCTGATCTACGTCAACCCGGAAGGCGTGAACGGCAAGCCCGACCCGCTGGCCACCGCCCGCCAAGTGCGCGAGACATTTGCCCGCATGGCGATGGATGACGAGGAAACCGTGGCGCTGACCGCAGGCGGGCACACCGTCGGCAAGGCGCATGGCAATGGCGATGCCGCCCTTCTGGGGCCGGAACCCGAAGGCGCGGGCATCGAGGAGGGTGGCCTCGGCTGGATGAACCATTCCACCCGCAGCATCGGGCGCAATACCGTCACCTCTGGCATCGAAGGGGCGTGGACCACGCATCCGACGAAATGGGACAACGGCTATTTCCATCTGCTGCTGACCTATGACTGGGAATTGAGGAAATCCCCGGCGGGCGCCTGGCAGTGGGAGCCGGTGAACATCAAGGAAGAGGACATGCCGGTGGATGTGGAGGATCCGACGATCCGCCGCAATCCGATGATGACCGATGCCGACATGGCGATGAAGATGGATCCGATCTATCGCGAGATCGCGGAGCGCTTCCATGCCAATCCGAAACTGCTGGACGATGCCTTTGCCCGTGCGTGGTTCAAGCTGACCCATCGCGACATGGGGCCGAAGGCCCGCTACATCGGTCCCGAGGCACCGCAGGAAGACCTGATCTGGCAGGATCCGGTTCCGGCAGGGCGCAAGGATTATGACGTGACGGCAGTCAAGGCCAGGATCGCGGCCTCGGGCCTGTCGCTGTCGGATATGGTGACGACCGCCTGGGACTCGGCGCGCACCTTCCGCGGGTCCGACCTGCGCGGCGGGGCCAACGGGGCGCGCATCCGTCTGGCACCGCAAAAGGACTGGGAGGGCAATGAGCCCCACCGTCTGGCCCGCGTGCTGTCGGTGCTGGAACCGATTGCCGCTGAAACCGGGGCGAGCATCGCCGATGTGATCGTGCTGGCGGGCAATCTGGGCGTGGAGCAGGCCGCGAAAGCCGCTGGCGTCGCGCTCGATCTTCCCTTCGCGCCGGGCCGGGGCGATGCGACCGACGCCATGACGGATGCAGCCTCCTTCGAGCCGCTGGAACCTGCGGCCGATGGCTTCCGCAACTGGATGAAGAAAGACTACGCCGTCAGCGCCGAAGAATTGCTGCTGGATCGTGCGCAACTGATGGGCCTGACCGCGCCGGAAATGACCTGCCTCATCGGCGGGATGCGGGTGATCGGCACCAATCACGGCAGCACCGGCCATGGTGTTTTCACCGATCGGGTGGGCGCGCTGACGACCGACTTCTTTGTCAACCTGACCGATATGGCGTTCAAATGGGTGCCGAAGGGGGCGAACCTCTACGAGATCCAGGACCGCAGGACCGGCGCTGCAAGGTGGACCGCGACGCGGGCGGATCTGGTATTCGGATCGAACTCGATCCTGCGCGCCTATGCCGAGGTCTATGCCCAGGACGACAACAAGGCGAAGTTCGTCCATGACTTCGCCGCCGTCTGGACCAAGGTGATGAACGCTGACCGGTTCGACCTCGCTTGAGTTGCCTTGACCTGCATGACCCAGCCCTCTCCCACGGTTCGTGGGGGAGGGTTTTTCTTTTTTGGACAGCAGGATCGGGGAAAATCCCCGGACTGGAGGAGTCGTTGACTGAATTGCGAATAAGTCGCAATCGCATTGACTTTGCGACTGGTTCGCATTATATGTCGGACATGTTTTGAAGGAGCCTGCCTGAATGGCCACGTTTTCCGGAACCCTGTCACGACGAAACCTTCTGACCCTCGGCGGCGGGCTTGTTTCGGCCTTGGCGATGTCTGCGCCGCTGCGGGCCGCAACCCCCCTGCGCATCGTGGCGACCACGGGCATGATCGCGGATGCGGCGCGGGCCATTGCCGGGGGCGGGGTGCAGGGTCTGATGGGGCCGGGTGTGGACCCGCACGGTTATCGTCAGACCCGGTCCGATATTGCGGCACTCGTGAGGGCGGATCTGGTGCTGTGGCATGGGTTGCGGCTGGAGGCGCAGCTTGCGGGGCTCATGGAAACGCTGCAAGCGCGCGGCGCTGTGGTGGCGGTGGCCGAGGCGGTCGATCCGTTGCGATTGCTGCGCGATCCCGACTATCCCGATCAGCCCGACCCGCATATCTGGATGGACCCGGACCTGTGGCTGGAGGCTGTGGCCCGGATCGAGGCGGCGATCCTGGACGCCGACCCGGCCCGCGCCGACATGGTTGCCGCCAATGCAGGCGCTTATCGCGCCAGGATCGCGGCGGTGCAGGACTACGCCCGCAAGGTGCTGGAAACCGTGCCGCCCGAGGCGCGCGTTCTGGTCACGGCACATGACGCCTTTGGCTATTTCGGCCGCGCCTACGGGTTCGAGGTCGAGGGCCTGCAAGGCATCTCCACCGACAGCGAGGCGGGGCTGTCGCGCATCCGCGAACTGGTCGATCTTCTGGTCGCCCGAGGGATCAGGGCGGTTTTCGTCGAAAGCTCGGTGCCGGACCGTGCCATGCGTGCCCTGATCGAAGGGGCGGCGGCGAAAGGCCATGCCGTCACCATCGGCGGAGAGCTTTATTCTGATGCCATGGGACCGGAGGGCAGCCATGAAGGCACCTATCCCGGCATGTTCGACCACAATGTAACCACCATTGCCCGCGCCCTGGGCGGACAGGCGCCCGACCGTGGTGCCTTTGGCAAGCTGGCGTCGGGGACATGATGGTGGGACCAGCACCGGCACTGGAAATCTCGGGGCTGACGCTGTCCTATGACGGGGCGCGGGTGGTCGAGGATGTGTCGGCCAGCTTTCCGACCGGGGCGCTGACGGCCATCGTAGGGCCGAACGGGGCGGGGAAATCCTCGCTGCTCAAGGGGGCGCTGGGGCTGATTGCTGCGGATGCGGGGCAGGCTCGGTTTTTTGGATCGCCCCTCGATGCCGTGCGTGCGCGCGTCGCCTACATGCCGCAGCGGGCAGCGGTGGACTGGGATTTTCCGGTGCGGGTCATTGATGTGGTCCTGATGGGGATGCACCGGCGCACCGGGTTCTGGCGGCCCTTGCGGATGCGCGACCGCGCGGCGGCGCTGGCGGCGCTGGACCGCGTGGGCATGGCCGATTTTGCCCGCCGCCAGATCGGCGCATTGTCGGGCGGTCAGCAACAGCGGGTGTTCATGGCCCGCGCGCTGGCGCAAGGCGCAGACCTCTATCTGCTCGATGAACCCTTTGCCGGCGTGGATGCGGCGACCGAGGCCGCGATTTCCGATGTCCTTCGCCTGTTGCGCGATCAGGGCGCGGCGGTGGTTGCCGTGCATCACGACCTGACCACCGTTGCCGCGCGGTTCGACCGGGTGCTGCTGCTCAACCGCCGGGTCGTGGCCGAGGGCGCAGTTGCCACCACCTTCACGGCCGAGGGCCTGCGGCGCACCTATGGCGGCGCGTTGCCGCCCCTGCTTGCGGCCTGAAGGACGCGGAGCGCCATGCTTGACGCCTTTCTGCTGCAAGCGGGCTATAATGCGACCCTTGTCACGCTTGGCGCGGCGGCACTCGGTGCGGCCTCGGGGGCTGTCGGGGCGTTCCTGTTCCTGCGCCGTCGCGCGCTGATGCCGGATGCCATGGCTCATGCCACGCTGCCGGGGCTGGGGATCGCCTTTCTGCTGATGGCCGCGTTTGGCGGAGACGGGAGGTTCCTGCCCGGCCTGCTGCTTGGCGCGGGGCTGTCGGCGGTGATCGGGCTCTGGGTCTTGCAGCGGCTCGCGCGCGGCACCCGCCTGCCCGAGGATGCCGCCATCGGGATCGTCCTGTCGGTGTCCTACGGGGCGGGGATTGTCGTGCTGACGCTGGTTCAGGGCCTGTCCATGGGTCGTCCGGCGGGGCTGGAGGGGTTCTTGCTGGGTTCGGCCTCGGGGATGCTGGCCTCGGATGCGCAGATGATCGGCGGCGGGGCGGTGGTGGCGATCGGGATGCTGGTCCTGTTGCGCCGGGTGCTGGTGATTGTGGCCTTCGATCCCGCCCATGCGCGGGTCGTGGGGATTGATACCGGAAAGGTCGATCTGGCACTGATGGCGCTGGTGCTGGGCGTGGTCCTGCTGGGGCTGCGGGTGGTGGGGGCAATCCTGATGGTGGCGTTGCTGATCACCCCGGCAGCCGCCGCGCGGATGTGGACCAACCGCGCGGGCCTGATGGCCGTGATCGCGGCGGGCATCGGGGCCGGGGCGGGCTATGCAGGGGCGGCCCTGTCGGCGAGCCTTCCGAACCTGCCGACCGGGCCGGTGATCGTGCTGCTGGCCTTTGGCGCTTTTGTGTTCTCGCTGGCCTTCGGCACGGCACGCGGCCTTTTGGCGCGCAACCGCAGCGGGCAGGCCCCATGACCGAATTCCTGATGCTCAGCTTCGTGCCGATGCTGGTGGCCGCCCTTGCCGCCTGCGCCTGCGCGCTGCCCGGCAATTTCCTGATCCTGCGGCGTCAGGCCATGCTGGGCGACATGATGGCCCATGCCGTGCTGCCGGGGCTGGTCGTGGCCTTTCTGGTCACGGGCCGGATCGAGGGGCCTGCCCTCTATGCGGGCGCGGTCGGTGCGGCGCTGCTGGCCGCCGGAATGACCGAAGCCATCACCCGCCTTGCCCGGATCGACCCCGGAGCGGCCATGGGCATCACCTTCACCACGCTTTTTGCCAGTGGCGTGGTGATGCTGGAACTGACCGGAGCCTCGGGCGTGCATCTGGATGTGGAACATGCGCTTTACGGCAATCTCGAAAGCCTTGTCTGGCTGGAGGCGGCGGCGGGTCCGGGGGCGCTGGTCGACCTGGCCGCATGGGCCGGGCTGCCGGGGGAGCTGGCACGGATGGCGCTGATCCTGGCGCTTTTGCTGCTGGCGCTGGCGCTCTTTCGTCGCCCGCTGGTGATGGCGAGCTTCGATCCGGTCCATGCGGCGGTTGCGGGGCTGCCGGTTCGTCTGATCTCGACCGGGCTGATGGTGGCGACAGCCCTTGCTGCGGTTGCGGCCTTTGCTGCCGTCGGGTCGATCCTGACCATTGCCATGCTGATCGTGCCGCCCGCCACCGCGCGGCTCCTGACCGACAGGCTGGACCGGCAGATCGGGCTCAGCCTTCTGTTTGCCGCACTGGCCGGGGCGGGCGGGGTGGTCGTCGCGGGCTATGGGCCGCTCTGGCTCGGCCTCGGGTTTTCGGTCTCTGCCGCAGGCATGATCGCGGTTCTGTCCGGCATCATGCTTGGTTTTGCCGTGCTGCAGATCGGACGGCCCCCTTCCCAAGCCGTTCCCCGCCGCCTATAAGCCGCGACAGATCCAGATTGCCCGGAGCCCCCCATGCGCAAGGCCGAAATCGCCCGCAAGACCAATGAGACCGACATCACCCTTTCTGTCGATCTGGATGGTAGCGGGCGGTCCGCCTGCCACACCGGTGTCGGGTTTTTCGACCATATGCTCGACCAGCTTGCGCGCCATTCGCTGATCGACATGGACATCTCGGCCAAGGGCGATCTGCATATCGACGACCATCACACGGTGGAGGATGTGGGCATCGCACTGGGCCAGGCCCTTGCGAAAGCTGTGGGCGACAAGCGCGGTATCCGTCGTTACGGCCATTTCCGCCTTGCGATGGATGATGCGCAGGTGGCCTGCGCGCTGGACCTGTCGGGGCGGCCTTACCTTGTCTGCAACCTCGCATTTCCGGCCGCCAGGATCGGCACCTTCGACACAGAACTGGTGCGCGAGTTCTTTCAGGCCCTCGCCACCCATGGCGGGATCACCCTGCATCTGGACCTGATCCATGGGTTCAACAGCCATCATATCGCCGAGGCCGCCTTCAAGGCCGTGGCGAAATCCCTGCGCATGGCGGTGGAACCCGACCCGCGCGCGGGCGATGCGCTGCCGTCGACCAAGGGGATGCTCTGACCGATGCTGACCGTTCTGGTCGATTACGACAGCGGCAACCTGCACTCCGCCGAAAAGGCGTTTCAGCGCATGGCGGCCGAGGCGGGGGCGGGTGAGGTTCTGGTGACCGACCGGCCCGAGGATGTGGCCCGCGCCGACCGGATCGTGCTGCCGGGTGACGGGGCCTTTCCCGCCTGTCGGCGCGCGCTGGGGGACCGGGGCGGACTTTTCGAGGCCATCGAGACAGCGGTCAGGGTCGGTGGGCGGCCCTTCCTCGGGATCTGCGTCGGCATGCAGATGATGGCGACGCGCGGTCTGGAATATGCCGAAACAGCGGGCTTTGACTGGGTGGCAGGGGATGTGGTGCGGATCGCGCCTGCCGATGCGTCGCTGAAAGTGCCGCATATGGGCTGGAACGATCTGGTGATCGACCATCCGCATCCACTGCTGAAGGGCATCGAGACAGGCGATCACGCCTATTTCGTCCACTCCTACCATGTCAGGGTCAAGGACGCCGCACATCGTCTGGCCCATGTCGATTATTCCGGCGATGTGACCGCGATCATCGGACGCGACACGATGGTCGGAACCCAGTTCCATCCAGAGAAAAGTCAGGCGACCGGTCTGCGATTGATTGCAAATTTCCTGCAATGGAAGCCGTAAACCAGCGCGAAATGTCCCGCTTATTTTAGGTTGTCGAACATCTATCGCGGCACGCCCTGTGCGATTGTTGCAACCGTCCTGCCACTGATGGCCACGAGGCCAAGGGCAATCAACGCGAAGCCGCCCAGATGCCGGGGCTGCAGCACCTCGCCCAGAAAGACCACGCCAAGCGCGGTCGCACTGACCGGGATCAGGAAGGTGACCAGCGACAACCGCGTCGCCCCGGCCGTCGCCAGCAGCCTGAAATAGATCAGATAGGCCATCGCCGTCGACAGCAGTGCCAGCGCCACCACTGCCAGCAACGCCGATGTGGCAGGCGCCCCCATCGCCCATGGACGGTCAACAACCAGCATCGCCGGAAACAGGATCACCGTAGAGGCCGCAACCTGCCCGAAGGCCGTCGGCACCGCCCCCAGACCTGTCGCCCGGAACCGTCGCCCCCAGACCGAAGCGACCGCATAGCTCGACGCTGCCATCAGCGCGGCGAGCTTGGCCAGCGTCGCCCCGTCCAGCGGTTCTCCCGCCAGCATGACAACCACGCCGGAAAACCCGAGGCCCAGCCCGGCGGCCTTTTTCGGGGTGATCCGTTCATCCACCGTCGCCAGATGCGCGACCAGCAGGGTGAACAGCGGCGTCGTCGCATTCAGGATCGAGGCCAGGGCCCCGCTGATCTGGCCCTGCGCCAGCGCTATCAGCGAAAACGGCAGGGCGTTGTTGAGAAGCCCCATGACCAGAAGCGCAGGCCAGTGGGCGCGGGCCGGAAAGGCCAGACCGCGCGCAAGAACCACCACCGCCAGCATCAGGGCGGCCAGACCGACGCGCAGCCAGACGATGGACAGCACAGGCAAACCGCGCAGCGCCACCTCGACCAGCGGAAACGACCCGCCCCATAACAGGGCGAGTGCAAAGAGCAGGATCCAGTCGCGCCGTGACATCAGGGTCTCCTTTTGCCGCAATCGCTATCGCAATGCGCGGCAAGGATCGACCCGGAACCTGCGCCTACTTCACCCGGCTCCAGACCTGTTTCTTGCAGATCGGCCCGACACAGCCCGAGACATTCAGGGTGTTTCCGGCCAGCGCCATCTTGGACCGGTATTCCTTGCCGGTGGAAGGCTGCCAGATCCGCCCGCCGCCATAGCCACCCTTGCCGTCCGGGGACATGTCCCAGACCAGCCGCTTGCCGATATTGGCGGATTTGTATTCGCCGGTATTGTTGAAGGTCCGCGCGATCGTGCCGCAGATCTTGCCGCTGCAGACGCTCATGTTGACATGCGCATAGGCGCCATCGTCCACCTGTGTTTTCCAGACCCCGAGCACGGGATCGGCGAAGGCCACAGTGCCTCCCGCAAGTGCAAAAAACGCTGCCAGAACCAGTTTTCTCATTTCTGCCTCCTCCCTGAAGCCTGCCGCCATTGTGGGGCGAATCATTTTCCGATCAAGCGTGACGTGGGGTCCGACTGCCCTTGCCCGTCCTGCCGCCCCATGCCAAAGACCTCCCCATCGCAGAAACGGAGCCGCGCCATGATCCTTTACCCCGCCATCGACCTGAAGGATGGCCAATGTGTCCGCCTGCTGCGCGGCGAGATGGAGGCCGCGACCGTGTTCGGCGACGACCCGGCAGCACAGGCGGCAAAGTTTCAGGCGGCGGGTTGCGACTGGCTGCATCTGGTGGACCTGAACGGCGCTTTCGCCGGACAGCCGGTCAATGCGGCGGCGGTGGAGGCCATCCTGGCCCGCATCACCGTGCCCGCTCAGCTTGGTGGCGGCATCCGCGACATGGCGACCATCGCGATGTGGCTGGAAAAGGGCCTTGCCCGCGTGATTCTCGGCACGGTGGCCGTGGAAAACCCCGTGCTGGTGCGTGAGGCCGCGCGCGCCTTCCCCGGCCGGGTTGCCGTCGGCATCGACGCCCGCAACGGCCGGGTCGCCACGAAAGGCTGGGCCACCGAAACCGACGTGATCGCCACCGATCTTGCCCGCAGCTTCGAAGATGCAGGGGTGGCCGCAATCATCTACACCGACATCGACCGCGACGGCGCCATGCAGGGCCCGAACATCGAGGCGACCGAGGCGCTGGCCCGCGCCGTGTCGATCCCCGTCATCGCCTCCGGCGGTGTGTCGCGCATGGACGACCTGATCGCCCTGCGCGACACCGGCATCATCGCAGGCGCCATCTCGGGTCGCGCACTTTATGATGGAGCCATCGATCTCACCACGGCCCTGCGCGCTCTGGCCGCCTGATCTTCACCTGTTTCCAAATATCCCGGGGGTGAGGGCCGCAAGGCCCGAGGGGGCAGCGCCCCCTAGCCCCGCCCGGCCAGAGGCGCTAGACAGTATCCATGCTGAAAACCCGCATCATCCCCTGTCTCGATGTCGCCGATGGCCGTGTGGTCAAGGGCGTCAATTTCGTCGATCTGATCGACGCGGGCGACCCGGTGGAGGCAGCGCGCGCCTATGATGCGGCGGGCGCGGATGAGCTGTGTTTTCTCGACATCCACGCCACGCATGAAAACCGGGGCACGATGTTCGATCTTGTCACCCGCACCGCGGAACAGTGCTTCATGCCGCTGACTGTGGGGGGCGGGGTGCGCACGCATCACGATGTCCGTGCGCTGCTGCTGGCCGGGGCCGACAAGGTGTCGTTCAACTCGGCCGCTGTCGCCAACCCGGATGTGGTGGCCGAGGCCGCCGACCGTTTCGGCAGCCAGTGCATCGTCGTCGCCATCGACGCAAAGACCGTGGAGCCCGGCCGGTGGGAAATCTTCACCCATGGCGGGCGAAAACCCACCGGCATCGATGCGGTGGAATTTGCCTGCACGGTGGCATCGAAAGGCGCAGGCGAGATCCTGCTGACCTCGATGGACCGGGATGGCACGCGGTCAGGGTTCAACCTGCCGCTCACCCGCGCCATTGCCGATGCCGTGCCGGTCCCGGTCATCGCCAGCGGCGGGGTCGGCACGCTCGACCATCTGGTCGAAGGCGTTACCGAAGGCCATGCCTCGGCCGTGCTGGCCGCCTCGATCTTTCACTTCGGCACCTACACGATCGGCGAGGCCAAGGCCCATATGGCCGCCGCCGGCATTCCGATGAGGTTGCAATGACCGCCCTGTCCCGCCTTGCCGCCACCATCGAGGCCCGCAAGGGGGCGGACCCCGAAACCTCCTGGACCGCGAAGCTGCTGGCCAAGGGCCCCGAGAAATGTGCCGAGAAATTCGGCGAGGAAGCGGTGGAGGCCATCATCGAGGCGGTAAAGGGGGATCGCGACAAGCTGACCGCAGAGGCGGCGGATGTCGTCTATCATCTGCTGGTCATGCTCGCCGCCCGCGACGTGACCCTTGCCGATGTCGAGGCGGAACTGGCCCGGCGCGAGGGGCAGGGCGGTCTGACCGAGAAGGCCGCGCGGGGCTGACCCCGCCTCACAGCCGGGACGAGATTACCCCGGTATTGAACCCGCCGCGCCGCAACTCCCCGAACAGCCGCTGATATTCCTGTTTCGGGCAGAGATTCTGCACCACATCCACGCCACGCGCCTGCGCCAGCGCGGCGGCCCCGGCATGTTCCACCCCGATCTGCATCCAGACCGTGCGCAGATGCGGCAGATGGGCCAGCGCCTCCTCGACCACAGGCATGACCTGATCGGAGCGGCGGAAGATGTCGACCATATCCACCGGCACATCCGGAGCAATCTCGGCAAGCCGTGCCACAACCCTTTCCCCGAACAGCGACTCCCCGGCGTGTCCCGGATTGACCGGAATCACCCTGATCCCCCGCATCGCAAGGTAGCGCGCGACAAAATGGCTGGCGCGCAGCGGGTTCATCGAAGCCCCGACCATGGCCACACAGCGCGTCCGCGCCAGAATGGTGCGCAATTCGTCATCGGTCATGGGTGCCGTTTCCCCATAAAAAAGCGCCCGGGCCTGTTCGGGCCGGGCGCAAGTCGCGGAACGAGGGACAGTAAAGGGACAACGGGGGTTCCGGACCCGAAGCCATAGGGGAAAGATGGGAACTGCATGCCGAATGGAAAGGGCCGGTCGCGCATCTGTGATCTTTCAGCGATTGACCGTGGCATAAAGCGCCACCGCTGCTGCGTTTGATACATTGAGCGAGCCGAACTCCCCCGACGCCGGAACCTTCACCAGAAGGTCGCAGGTCTCGCGTGTCTTTTCGCGCAGGCCCGGGCCTTCGGCGCCCAACACCAGCGCCACCGGCCGCGTGCCGACCTGTGCCAGCCCCTCGGCAATCGTCAGATCCGCCTCGCCCTCCAGGCCGATCAGGGCAAAGCCCATGTCGCGCAACGACTGCATCGCATCCGACAGGTTCACCACCCGCAGATAGGGCTGGCGTTCCAGCGCACCGCTTGCGGTTTTTGCAAGCGCTCCGGTTTCGGGGGCGGAATGGCGCTGTGGCGCGATCACGGCCCGCGCGCCGAACACTTCGGCCGAGCGCAGCACCGCGCCCACATTATGCGGGTCGGTCACCCGGTCCAGCAACACCACCACCGGCGCCCCGCGCCCCGAGACGCAGACCTCTTCAAGCTTTCCCCAGTGCAACGGCCGGACTTCCAGTGCGGCGCCCTGATGCACCGATCCCTCGTCGAGCGGGGCCGTGAAGCTGCGCGGATCGACGATCTCGGGCTCGGTCCCCCCTGCGGCAATGGCTTCGGCCAGTTTGTCGGCGGCATTGCGCGTCAGGACGAGTCGCAATTTTTCCCGGGCCGGGTTCATCAGCGCATCACGCACCGCATGCAGGCCGAAAAGCCAGACGGTTTCTGTGGCGGCCTGCCGCTTGGCGCGTTCCTTGTCGATGACCCATGCGGGTTTCTTCGTGGTCATGTCCTGTCCTCTCACGGCAGAGCCTTGCCCTGCCTTTCGGTGCCGACAATGGGCCGTGCAGCGGGTCGGCGCAAGAGTGGCCGCCGCACCGGTTGTGGTGAATTTCCCCGTGCTTTGCGCTTGACGACCCGAAAGCCGCAGACTAATCAGCATCCCCAGTGGGCGACGTGCTGCAAGGTGCGGCAGCGGACTGTAACTCCGCCAGGGAGACCTATGCCTGGTTCGATTCCAGGGTCGCCCACCAATCTCCATTGAAATCATTGTATTTTTTAGAGATTGGTGGGAAATCGCCCCTTCTAACAAAGACCTATGACATTCCCACATGACCGACTGTGGCTTGCCGGGCGGGCTGTTTCCAGCCTGCGAACGGTCAAGGATTACGCGAACGGCTGGCATGGCGCGGGTCATCCTCACCGCGTGACGCCCATACCCACGCTGTTTGCTGCGGAATAGTTGGAGTGAAGAGTTTGTACTTTCAGCCTACGTCAGACGCTGCCAGCCGTAACCGGAAATCAGTTGGAGTGCGCATCGGCTCTGTTGCACAAATCGGCTGAGGGTCGGAGTTTCCCTTTCCCCGGACAGACCTATCCTGCGACCTCGGTGATTGGCGTGCCGAGCGCGGTGAAGCCGTTCAGGAATGAGCGGGCAAACGCCATCGGTTCGAGAGCGCCCGCGAATGACGCGAACCTGGAACTCCGCGACCTGACGGTCGAAGTCCCTTGCGGACAGGCGCTGCGGGCCAGCATTTTCTCCAACCATGATCCCTTGGGAGCGCCCCTTCGAACCGATGGACCAACCACCGCCATCGCGCCGACAATAAGCAATCGCCGGATATCGCTCTGGCCCATTTTCGATGTCTTGCCCAAGATCTGCTTGCCGCCCGTCGATCGTTGCAATGGCACCAGACCAAGCCATGCCGCGAAGTCACGCCCGCAGCGAAAGCTTTCCATGA
>JBKBNP010000067.1:0-10911 GCA_046295215.1 Pseudorhodobacter sp.
TGGCGCAGGATCGCGATGATCTGCGCTTCTGTGTATCTGCTTGTCTTCATTCAAAATCTCCTCGTTCATCCTGCCGAGAAAATTCTACTTATGCAGCCCCTTACTTTTGGGGGGGATTACCCTACTCCCTACCACTCCATGCAGTATGCTGCAACTACCTGCAAGACCGACATTGTTCATAAAGCCCTGTAATAAATAGATTCCATTGCCGGACCTCCTTGCAAGGCGAGTGGATCGATTATAGCGATTTACGGATTGAAAATCCGTGTGTCGGCGGTTCAAATCCGTCTCCGGGCACCATTCAATCAATCACTTGGCGGACGTCCGGGCACCATCGGTGCCAGAGTTTGCAAATCCGTTCTCGGAAAGTGCTGTTTCGCCGCCGCCAAAGCCTCAACAATGCCGTCGGACTTGTCGGGCGAATGCCGGGCATACTGCGCGAGGACGTTCTGCGCGTGGCGCAAGCCCCCGCCCATGAAGAATGCAATTTGCGCAAGGCTCAGCCGACCTGAATACAGGTGCCGGCAAACCCAGCGCGGGCCGGATCGAACAGCTAACCCAGATCTTCCAGCTTCGCCTGCGCCGCCATCCACATCGCTTCGGCGCGGTCGAGGCCTTCCATGACCTCGGCATATTTCTTCTGCCAGGTTTCCATCTCGCCAATGCGCTCGGGTTCGTAAAGCGCGGGATCGGCAAGTTTTTTCGCCAACTTGTCGCGCATGTCGTTGAGCTTGCTCAGCCGCTCCTCGCATTTGCGGACCTCGGCGCGCAGGGCGAGCAACTCGTCGCGCGAGGCCTTGCGGGGTTTGGGCGGCGCTGGCTTTTGCGGCTTTGTGTCCTCTTCGCCTGCAAGCAACTGACGGCGATAGGCGTCAAGATCCTCGGTATAGGGTTTGACCGTGCCGCCCTTCACAAGCCAGAGCCGGTCGGCCACGAGGCCCAGCAGGTGCATGTCGTGGGACACGAGGATCACCGCGCCGGAATAGGCGGTCAACGCCTCGACCAGCGCCTCGCGGCTTTCCATGTCGAGGTGGTTTGTGGGCTCATCGAGGATCAAGAGATGCGGCGCGTCGAGAGTGGCGAGCAGGAGCGAGAGCCGCGCTTTCTGGCCCCCTGAAAGGCGGCCGACCACGGTTTCGGCCTGATCGGCCAGAAGCCCGAATCCCGCAAGCCGGGCACGCAGGCGGGGCTGGCCTTCGGCAGGGCGCAGGCGCTGGAGGTGCTGGAGCGGGGTTTCGTCGATGAACAGCTCATCCACCTGATGCTGCGCGAAATAGCCGATGCGCAGTTTGGAGCTTTGCGTCATCTTGCCTGAGGCGGGTTTCAGCTTGCCTGCGAGCAGTTTCGACAGCGTCGATTTGCCTTCGCCATTGCGGCCCAGAAGCGCGATGCGGTCATCCTGATCTATCCGCAGATCAAGATTGCGCAGCACCAGCGGGCCGCCATAGCCGACGCCCGCCCCGTCAAGATTGATGATGGGGGGCGAAAGTTCCTCGGGTTCGGGGAAGGTGAAAACCTGTTTGCGCGCCTCTTCGGGCGGGGTGATGGTTTCCATCTTTTCCAGCATCTTCACGCGGGACTGGGCTTGCGCGGCCTTGTTGGCCTGTGCCCGGAAACGGTCCACGAAACTTTGCAGATGGGCGCGGCGCAGTTCCTGTTTCTTGGCCTCCGCCTGCAGCACGGCACGACGTTCCGCCATCTGGCGGGCGAACTGGTCATAGGGGCCCGACCAGTAGGTGAGTTTTTTCTCGTCCAGATGCAGGATGCCCTGCACGGCGCGATTGAGAAGGCCCCGGTCATGGGAGATGATGATGACCGTATGGGGATATTTCGCGAGATAGGATTCGAGCCAGAGCGCGCCTTCGAGGTCGAGATAGTTGGTCGGTTCATCCAGCAGCAACAGGTCGGGCTGTGCGAACAGAACCCCCGCCAGTGCCACCCGCATCCGCCAGCCGCCCGAGAAATCCGAACAGGGGCGCAGTTGCGCCTCGGCATCGAACCCAAGCCCCTTGAGGATGGCGGAGGCGCGGCCCTCGGCAGACCAGGCATCGATGTCGGACAGCCGGGTCTGAACTTCGGAAATGCGGTGCGGGTCGGTTGCGGTTTCGGCCTCGGCCAGAAGGGCGGCGCGTTCGGTATCGGCAGCAAGCACGGTTTCGAGGAGCGAGGTGGACGACGACGGCGCCTCCTGCGCCACACCCCCGATGCGGGAACGGGCGGGCAGCGAGATCTCGCCCCCCTCCAGCGCCAATTCGCCCCGGATCAGGCGGAAAAGCGTGGTCTTGCCGGTGCCGTTGCGGCCCACAAGGCCGACCTTGTGCCCGGCTGGAATGGAAGCGGAAGCGCCGACCAGAAGCGGGCGACCCTCGACGGAATAGGAAATGTCAGAAATGCGCAGCATGAGCGCCCCTTGCCCGAAAGGCGGCGCGGGGTCAATGGCGCGCGGCGTGGCGGCTGATTTGCGGGGCGGCATAGGCTTTTCAAGGCGTCATGCCCATGTTAGCAGGACGCCGCAACATCGGGGCGGAACCTGCCGCCCCCAACCGAAGCGAGAGAAAAATGGCCGTTGAACGCACCCTGTCGATGATCAAGCCCGACGCCACCAACCGCAACCTGACCGGCAAGATCAATGCCAAGTTCGAGGAAGCGGGCCTGCGCATCGTCGCGCAAAAGCGCATCCACCTGACCCAAGCCCAGGCGGGCGCCTTCTATGCCGAACACAGCGAGCGCCCCTTCTATGGCGAATTGTGCGAGTTCATGTCATCGGCGCCGATCGTGGTGCAGGTGCTGGAAGGCGAAGGCGCGATCCTGAAGAACCGCGAAGTGATGGGGGCGACCAACCCCGCCAATGCCGCCGATGGCACGATCCGCAAGGATTTCGCCCTGTCGGTCGGGGAAAACTCGGTCCACGGGTCGGACAGCCCGGAAGCGGCCGCGCGCGAGATCTCCTTCTACTTTTCGGGTCTTGAACTGGTCGGCTGAGCCCGGTTCGCAAGCTTTTCCCCGGCGGCGCGCGACGTGGCCGGGGACGCCTCCGGCAGAGGTATTTTTTGCCAAGATGAATGGTGCAGGGTCTGCAAACGCCAGGTCCAGCCGACTGGTTGACGCCGACGCGCGCCCGGCATAGGCAACGCGCCATGGCACGCGCACCCCTTTTGCAACTTTCGAACATATCGCTCACCTTCGGAGGGGATCCGGTTTTTGACGGGCTGGACCTTGCGGTGCAGGCTGGCGACCGGGTGGCGCTGGTCGGGCGCAACGGATCGGGGAAATCGACCCTCCTGAAAGTGATGGCCGGTCTGGTGGAGGGCGATGCGGGTTCCCGCGTGGTGCCGCCCGGTGTGACGGTCGGTTACATGGAGCAGGATCCGGACCTGTCGGGCTTTGCGACGTTGGGGGAGTTCGCCGCCGAGCGGCTGCCGGAGGGCGAGGAATACCGCGTTGCGATGGTGGCCGAGGGTCTGAAGTTCGACCCCGACATGCCGGTTGTCAGCGCCTCGGGCGGGGAGCGTCGGCGCGCCGCACTGGCGCGGCTGCTGGCAGAGGCGCCGGAACTGATGTTGCTGGACGAGCCGACGAACCATCTGGACATCCATGCGATCGAATGGCTGGAAGCGGAACTGCGTGCGACGCGCACCGCCTTCGTGCTGATCTCGCATGACCGGGCATTCCTGCGCGCGTTGAGCCGGGCGACGCTCTGGATCGACCGGGGACAGGTGCGGCGGCGCGACTCTGGCTTCGAGGGGTTCGAGGAGTGGCGCGAAACCGTCTGGGCCGAGGAGGACGATGCCCGTCACAAGCTGAACCGCAAGATCAAGGCCGAGGCAAAATGGGCGGTCGAAGGCATTTCCGCACGGCGCAAGCGCAATCAGGGCCGGGTGCGCGCGCTGGCCGCGCTGCGGGCGGAACGCGCCGGGCAGATCCGCCGTCAGGGCACGGCCGCGATGGCATTCGATGGCGGACCGACCTCGGGCAAGAAGGTGATCGAGGCGAAGGGAATTTCCCATGCCTTCGGGGGTCGGGTGATCCTGCGCGATTTCGATCTGCGCGTGATGCGGGGCGACCGCGTGGCCTTTGTCGGGCCGAACGGGGTGGGCAAGACCACGCTCCTGAAAATCCTGACCGGGGAGATTGCGCCGGACCGGGGCGATGTGCGCCTCGGCACCACGCTGGAGATTGCGGTGTTCGATCAGGCGCGCGCGCGGCTCGATACGGAGGCGACCCTTTGGGAAAACCTGACGGGTGATCCCTTGTTGTCGGTGTCGGGCAATTCCGATCAGGTCATGGTGCGGGGTGTGCCGCGGCATGTGGTCGGATACCTCAAGGATTTCCTCTTCACCGAGGCGCAGGCGCGCGCGCCGGTGCGGTCCTTGTCGGGCGGGGAGAAGGCGCGGCTCTTGCTGGCGAAGCTGATGGCCAAGCCCTCGAACCTGATGATTCTGGACGAGCCGACCAACGATCTGGATGTCGAGACGCTGGATCTGTTGCAGGATCTCCTGGGCGACTATGACGGCACCGTGCTGCTGGTCAGCCATGACCGCGATTTCATCGACCGGGTGGCGACGGCAACCGTGGCAATGGAAGGCGAGGGCGAAGTCGGGTTCTATCCCGGGGGCTGGTCGGATTATGTCAGCCAGCGCCCGGAGCGGGCTGTGGGCGATGCGGGGGCCAGACCAAGGGGCGCGGTCCCTGCCGCTCCTGTGGTCCAGGCGGCGGAACCCGCACGGCTCAATGCGCTGAGTTTCACCGAACGCAAGCGGCTGGACACGCTGCCGGACCAGATTGCAAGGCTGGAAGCCGAGATCGTCAGGCTGGGCGAGTTGCTGGCCACGCCGGATCTGTTCACACGCGAGCCGGTGAAATTCCGCAAGGCCACGGAAATGCTGGCAGAGCGGCAGGCGGTGCTGGCCGGTGCCGAGGCGGAATGGCTGGCGCTGGCTGAACGCGATGAAGGCTGACGCTGCACAGGGTCGGATCTGACGTAGCGTCAGTCAAGGCAACCTGCAGGTTCCCGCCGATGTGCAGCGCGGGGCAGGCGGCTTCTTGCTATTGAAAGAAAAGGATTTTCACGGAGGCGTGAGACCCCCTATCCAATCCTGCGCGGAAGGATCACCTATGCGCCATCCGTTCCGGGCACCAGGCCCGGGGGATCGAGACACAGGAGAGTCCAATGAAATATCTTGCAGCGCTCGCACTCGGGTCGGCCCTTGCGGCCCCCGCATTTGCCGGTGGCATGAACACCCCGATCCAGGAGCCGGTGATTGCGCCGGTGACCTATGCGCCCATGGCGCCCAATGGCGACTGGTCGGGCTTCTACGGCGGTGCGCAGATCGGTTACGGCGACATCGACAGCAACGGTGCCGGTCTGGACGGCAATGGCGCCATCGGCGGCGTGCATCTGGGCTATCGGATGGATTACGGCAATTTCGTCGGCGGGGTCGAACTGGACCATGACCGTTCGAAGATCGATCTCGGCGGCAATATGGGCAAGCTTGACCATGTGACGCGGCTGAAATTGCAGGCTGGCTATGATATGGGCCGCACGCTGGTCTATGGCACGGGCGGTCTGGCCCATGCCAAGGCGACAGTTGGCGGAAACGGCCTGTCGGACAATGGCTGGTTCCTCGGGGCAGGGGTCGACTATCAGGTCACCGATCAATGGGTGGTCGGCGGCGAACTGCTTCAGCACCGCTTCAAGGACTTTGACGGCAGCGGCGTGAAGCTGGATGCGACCACCGCGAAGGTGAAAGTGTCCTACCGCTTCTGACGCCGATTGCGGCACAGGATGGACGGGGGCGGGCCGGTTCCACCCCCGTTTTGCTGCGCCCGATTGCGCGCGCAACTCAGCGCATGCGCAGGGCGCCGTCGAGGCGGATCACCTCGCCGTTGAGATAGCCACATTCATAGATGAAGGCGGCAAGGGCCGCGAATTCCGCAGGATCCCCCAACCGTCTGGGGAATGTCACCTCTGCGGCGAGACTGTCGCGGATGTCCTCGCCCAGCCCTTCCAGCATCGGGGTCAGAAAGACGCCGGGTGCTATGGCGTTGATGCGGATGCCGAGGCTCGCCAGATCGCGGGCGGCAGGCAGGGTCATCCCCGCGATCCCGGCCTTGGAGGCGGCATAGGCGGCCTGACCCTTCTGCCCGTCAAAGGCGGCAACCGAGGCGGTGTTGACGATCACCCCCCGCTCGCCCTCAACCGGGGCGTTGCGGGCCATTTCGGCGGCACAGAGCCTCAGGCAATTGAAACTGCCGGTCAGGTTGATGTCGAGGGTGCGGCGAAAGAGGCCAAGGTCATGCGGTCCGTCCCGCCCCACAACCCGCGCGCCGGTGGCGATGCCCGCACAATTGACAAGGCCGGTCACCCGGCCCATCGCCTCCACCGCCTCGGCAAGCCCGGTGGCAACCGAGATTTCGTCGGTCACATCGACCTGACAGGCCTGCGCCCCGGTTTCGCGCGCAAGCTCCGTGCCGCGCTCGCCGTCGCGATCAAAGATCGTGACCGTTGCGCCCTTGGCGCGAAAAGCGCGCACCACGGCAGCGCCGAGGCCCGATGCGCCACCTGTCACCACGACAGCGGCATCCGAAAGTTGCATCGTCCGATTCCTCTTCTTGCAGGGCATCCTGAATTGAACGGTCGTTCATTAAGTCCCGCCCGGGTGACTGTCCAGCCCCGCCTGTCGCAACCGTGCCTACCAGCGGCCTGATGCCCCGCCGCCCGAGGACCGCCCGCCGCCGAATCCCGAAGAGGAGGATTTTTTGGCCGCGCGCTGACTGGCGAGCGATGGGATCGTGTAACGCATCGGCCGGTCGGCGCGGCAACTGTTGCAGATACGATGCCGGATGCCATGGCCTTCGCTGCTCTCACCGGGTTCGGTCAGCGTTTCCCGATGCTCCTGCAATCCGCGATGGCCACAGGCGGGGCAGCGACGGAACCGCAGGGCGATGGCGGAAACCGCGGCCTTGATCTTGCGGCCAAAAACGATGAATGCGGCGAAGAGGGCAAAAAGGGAGAAAGGCAGCGCCTCAGTCCAGTTGCTGCTTTCCTCCGGGAAACCGGAGGTTTCGGTCACCTCTTCCCGGGCCGCGAAGGGCCGCGCGAGGCGGTCGATGGCCGATTGTGCGCCCGCCTCCAGCCCGGCGGCATAGTCGTCATTGCGAAAGGCGGGCAACATGGCGGTGTCGATCACCCGCTGCGCGCGCCCGTCCCAGATCACGTCATAACCATCGCCCAGAACGATGCGCATTTCGCGGTCGGTCCTTGCCACAAGGATCAGGATCCCGTCATTGCGCGCCGCATCCCCGATGCCCCAGGCGTTGAACCAGCCGGTCGCGAAATCGGCAAAGCGCGCGGTGCTGTCGTAATCGGCCTGCGACTCGATGGTGGCCAGCGCGATATGGACGCCGGTTTCGTCCCGCGCGGCCTGCAACAGCGCGGCGACCCGGTCCTCGGCCTCGGGCGGGAGCAGGTCGGCATAGTCGCTGACAGTATCCGACAGCGGCGCGGGATAGGTTTGCGCCAGCGCCGCGACGGGCAGGAACAGGATCAGGGCCAGCAGGCGGATCATCGGGGCGGCTCCATCATCTCGCGGATCACCGATGGTATCATGGCCACATCTCCGGCGGTGCAGTCAAATGACCCGACCTGCACCCGGATCACGAACCGGCCCCCGTGGCGGGTCTGGGTGAGGTAGATGCGGCCATCGTCATTGATACGCTCAAGCAGCCGGGCGGTGGCATCCTCTCCTGCCGAGAGGGCGAAGGTGAAGAGCGAGAGCGTGGGTTCGGTCACGATCTCCACCCCCGGAATCGTGGCGATCCGGTCCCGGACTTCACCTGCCCATATGACATGGTTTCGGATCATTTTCCGCAGGTTTTCAAGCCCATATGCCCGCAAGTGAAACCAGAGTTTCAACGCGCGGAAGCGCCGCCCCAGCGGCAGGGTCCATTCGTTGAAATTGGTGATCTCCTCCTCCCCCGGGGTTTCCAGATAGGCGGGGCGCAGGCCCAGCGTGCGGATCTGGGGGCCGGGGTTGCGCAGGAATTGCACAGCGCAATCGAACTGCACGCCCAGCCATTTATGCGGGTTGAACACAATGCTGTCGGCAGCTTCAACACCGTCCCACAACTCTCTGAATTCAGGGCAGATCATGGCTGATCCGGCCCAGGCGGCATCGACATGGACGGGCAGGGATTCGGTCTTCGCCACGGCGATACTATCGCGGATCCGGTCAAAGGCCCCGATGGAGGTGCCACCCGCGCACAGCACCACGCCGATGGGCAGAAACCCGGCCACGCGGTCGGCGGCAATGGCCCCTGCCAGCGCGCAGGGTTTCATCGAATGGGCGCTGTCGGTGGGAATTTTGACAAGGTTTTCCTGCCCGATCCCGGCGATCCGGGCGGCCTTGTCGACCGAGGAATGGGTTTCGGCGCTGGCATAGAGCCTGAGGCGGGGCTGGCCGGACAAACCGCCCTTGTTGCCCTGCCAGTCCAGCGCCGCCTCGCGCATCGTCAGCACTGCCGAAAGGGTGGCGGTGGTGGCGCTGTCATGGATGGTTCCGGTAAAATCCTCGGGCAATCCAAGGGCCTGCGCCAGCCAGCGGATCATCACCTGTTCCATCTCGGTCGCGGCCGGGGCGGTTTGCCAGATCATCGCCTGTGCCGCCATCGCATTGGCAAGCTGTTCGGCCAGCATCGAGGCGGGCGAGGCATTTGCCGGGAAATAGGCGAAAAACCGGGGGTGCTGCCAATGGGTCAGGGCATCGGGCACAAGCGATTGGAAATCCTGCCAGATCTGTTCCATCGGTTCGGGGGATTCGGGGGCCGCACCGGGGAGTTTTGCAACCAGTGCGCCGGGGGTGAGGGGTGCCCGGACGGGCCGGTCGCGCAGGCCCTTGTGATAGCCGGTCGCCCAGTCGGCAGCGCGTTTGGACCAGTGGTTCAGATCGTCATGATTCATCGCCGGCCTCCCCTTGCCGGGGTGATCTGGCCCGTCAGGGGGGCAAATGGCAAGTCTGCTGTGGGCGCGCCCTCTCGCAGTCGTCTTTTCCCGGCGAAAACCGCTTGGCGGATCGTTCGGGACCGCGTAAGACGGGTCCATGAAATCGACGCGTATCATCTGCATCTGCATTTGCCGCTGACCTCCGGTCGCGGGCGCCTCTTTTCGTTTTCCAAGCCAGACGAAAATCGGTAAGCCCGCGCGGGGTTGAACGCGCTGTCTTGCGAGGGAAGAACCATGGGGACGATCCGCCTGCACAATTCGCTGACCCGGAAGAAAGAGGAGTTCACCCCTCTCGATCCCGAAAACGTGCGGATGTATGTCTGCGGGCCGACCGTCTATGACCGCGCGCATCTGGGCAATGCGCGGCCTGTGGTGGTGTTCGACGTGCTCTACCGGCTGTTGCGCCATGTCTATGGCGCGGATCATGTGACTTATGTTCGCAACTTCACCGATGTGGATGACCGGATCAACGAAACGGCCTTGAAGCGGAAGCAAGCGGGCAGCGCGGGTACGCTGGAGCAGTTGATCGCCGAACGGTCCGAGGAAACAATTGGCTGGTATCACGCCGACATGGACGCTTTGGGCGCCTTGCGACCCGATCATGAACCGCGCGCGACGCAGTATATTGCGCAGATGATCGAGATGACCGAAGGGCTGATCGACAAGGGCTTTGCCTATGCCAAGGAAGGCCACGCGCTGTTCCGGGTGCGCAAATATGCCGAGTATGGCGGGCTGTCGGGCCGGTCCGTGGACGACATGATCGCCGGTGCGCGGGTCGAGGTGGCGCCCTTCAAGGAAGACCCGATGGATTTCGTCCTCTGGAAGCCCTCGACCGATGACCTGCCGGGCTGGGACAGCCCATGGGGCCGGGGGAGGCCGGGCTGGCACATCGAATGTTCGGCCATGGCCAAGGCTCTGCTGGGGGATCAGTTCGACATCCACGGCGGCGGCAATGACCTGCTGTTCCCACATCATGAGAACGAGATCGCGCAAAGCTGCTGCGCCAATGGCAGCGACCAGATGGCGCAGGTCTGGCTGCACAACGAGATGTTGCAGGTCGAGGGCAAGAAGATGTCCAAGTCCTTGGGCAATTTCTTCACCGTGCGGGATTTGCTGGATCAGGGCGTGCCGGGGGAGGTGATCCGGTTCGTGATGCTGTCGACGCATTACCGCAAGCCGATGGACTGGACGGCGGAGAAGGCGCAGGAGGCGGAGGCGACTTTAAGGAAGTGGCGTAGGATTTGCGCTGCTGCGAAACCGAGTTCACCAAGGAAGGAGTTTCTTGGGATTCTTTCGGACGATCTCAACACTGCTGGTGCAATCACCTACCTGCATGAATTGGCGAGTGTCGGTAATGCGGAAGAGCTTCTTGCATCGGCTCATTTGATGGGGTTGCTGACGGATAAACTCGGTTTTTGGGCGCGAGCCGATACACTGTTTGCCGAATCATATGTAGCGTTACTGGACGTTATTGCTGCGCGACGAGAGGCAAAAGAATCCAAAGACTTTCGCAAAGCTGACCTCATCCGTAGCCTGCTCTCTGAGCATGGAGTTACGTTAAAAGACTTGCCGGATGGAAAGGTGCAGCCAAGCGTAGACGCGACCTTTGTGACCGGGTTCTTCGCACAAATGTCGGAGGCTCAGCGGCGCACTGTGTTTGGCGCGGCATACAATACCGACACGAAGTCGGTTGACGTTTCTGCCATGGCCAGTGCTTACGATCTTCATGTCGCACGAATAATTATGGAGGCCTTAAAATGACGCTTCTCCATCCGGCACAGCACAGTTCAGAGGTTTGCTCCCGCTTGAGGGGAGGCAATTTCGATCCCGACAAGCTGGAGATCCTGAAGTGAATGCCCTATATGCGGACTTCAAAACGGGGGGGCTGTCTGCCCCCCCCGCCCCCCCCG
>JBKBNP010000068.1:0-9844 GCA_046295215.1 Pseudorhodobacter sp.
TTCGACAGTGTGACGCATCAGGACAACCTGACCCACCGCTTGCGCCTGTTCAACGCGGAGCTGGAAGAGCGCAAGAAATGACAGCCGCGCCCGGTTGCGGGCGTGGAAGCCTCCGGCGGAGGTATTTGGACCAAGATGAAAGCCGCAGGTGCAGATCCGTGCAGCGCCTCTGGTTTCATCCTGGCAGAAATACCTCGCGGGGGTCCGGGGGCGCGAAGCCCCCGGCACCGGCCAGAGGAAACCAACGGGAGGACGGACCATGACGACCCAGCTTTACTGCTTCGGTGAAAGCGGCAATGCCTACAAATGCGCCTTGGCGCTGACGCTGGCGGATATGGAATGGGGGCCTGTTTTCGTCGATTTCTTCAATGGCGAAGCCCGCAGCGAGACCTTCCGCAAGCTGAACCCGATGGGCGAGGTTCCGGTGCTGGTCGACAAGGACACGGTGCTGACCCAGTCCGGCGTGATCCTCGACTACATCAGTTCCAAGACCGGCAAGCTCGGGGGGCGCTCGGCCGCCGAGCGGCGCGAGGTGCTGCGCTGGATGTTCTGGGACAACCACAAGTTTTCGGGACAGATCGGCACGACGCGGTTTCTGGCCAATTTCCTGCCCGAAGCAAAACGCCCCGAAGGCGTCATCCCGTTCCAGCAGGCGCGGCTCAAATCCGCCTACACCGTGCTGGACAAGCATCTGGCCAGTGCGGACTGGGTGGTGGGCAGCGGCGTGACCATCGCAGACCTCTCGCTCTGCGGCTATCTCTACTACCCTGAACCCTTCGGCTTTTCCCGTGCTGACTGGACCCATATCGACCGCTGGCTCGACCGCATCGCGGCCCTTCCCGGCTGGAAACACCCCTATGACATGATGCCCGGCAACCCCTCGGACCGGGCATAAGGAGGATACCATGACAGACGCCTTTATCTACGACGCGATCCGATCCCCCCGCGGCAAGGGCCGCCCCGACGGGGCGCTGCATGAACTCACCTCGGTGGCCCTGTCGGCAAAGGTTCTGAACGCGATGAAGGACCGCAACGGTCTGGACGGGCATGCCGTCGAGGATGTGATCTGGGGCAATGTCACCCAGGTCGGCGAACAGGGCGGCTGCCTTGCGCGATCCGCCGTGCTGGCTTCCGACCTTGACCAGTCGATCCCCGGCCTTGCCATCAACCGCTTCTGCGCCAGCGGCATGGAGGCGGTGAACATCGCCGCCAATCAGGTGAAGGGCGGCGCTGGCTCTGCCTATATCGCGGGCGGGGTCGAGATGATGGGCCGCGTCGCCATGGGCTCGGACGGGGCCGCGATTGCCGTCGATCCGGCGCTTGCGATGAAAACCTATTTCGTGCCGCAGGGCATTTCCGCCGACATCATCGCCACAGAATACGGCTTCACCCGCGATCAGGCCGATGCGCTGGCGGTGGAATCGCAGCGCCGCGCGGCCGAGGCGTGGAAAGATGGCCGCTTTGCCAAGTCGGTCATCACCATCCGCGACCAGAACGGCCTTCCGATCCTCGCCACCGACGAATACATGCGCCCCGGCACCGACATGCAGGCGCTCGGCGCGCTGAAACCCGCCTTCAAGGACATGGGCGAGGTGATGCCCGGCTTCGACAAGATCGCCCTGATGAAATACCCGCATCTGAGCCGGATCGAGCATATCCACCACGCGGGCAACTCCTCTGGCATCGTGGACGGGGCGGCGGCGGTGCTGATCGGCAATGCCGAATTCGGCCGTGCCCATGGTCTCAAACCCCGCGCCCGCATCCGCGCCACCGCCAAGATCGGCACCGATCCCACGATCATGCTGACCGGCCCGGTCCCGGTGACGGAAAAGATCCTGCGCGACAGCGGTATGTCGATCTCCGACATCGACCTCTTCGAGGTGAACGAGGCTTTCGCAAGCGTGGTCCTCCGCTTCATGCAGGCCTTCGACGTGGACCCGGCAAAGGTCAATCCGAACGGCGGCTCCATCGCCATGGGTCATCCCCTTGGCGCAACCGGCGCCATCATCATCGGAACCCTCTTGGATGAGTTGGAGCGCAGCGGAAAGGGCACCGGTCTCGCCACGCTCTGCATCGCCTCCGGTATGGGGGCCGCCACGATCATCGAGCGGGTGTAGCCTTGCGGCAAAAAATCGCCAGATCCGGCTCCTCTGACCGGCGATTGCCCGCCACCGGGGTAATTGACAGCGCTTTCCCACTTTCGAACCGTCTTTGGACTCCCCATGTGCTTGCCTTCGGTTTTCAATTCTGTGGCGAACATCACGATGGCGGAACAAGCAAAGGCAGATTTTCTCGCTGGGGCGCTCACGGCGGGTCGCTACGATCTTCTGCTGCCGGAATATGTCGACCCGTTGATGCTCTATCTGCCGGGCGAGCCTCCGCAGATCGCCGGTGGCGCGCAGATCGAGGCATTCTTTCGCACGTTCCGCTCCGGGCTCGACCGACATGGCGCGGCCCGGTTCGCAGCCCTTGTTACTGCGGAGGATCTGCCGACGCGCGATCGGTCGCGGCTCTGGACGGACTGGTTTGCCGAAATTCAGGGGCAACCGCGCCAACTCATCGCCAGAACCGTTTGCTACCGCCGCATGACCGGGGGCACGACACGCACCGAAATGGTGGAATTCACCTATCTCGACATGCCCTTCCTGACGCCGGCCTGACAGGGTCGTCAGGCAGTTCCGACGCGGCTCGCCGGGCGCCGGAGTGCAGGCGCGCGCATCGCCCGTCAAACCGGGACCGGCGGGCACTTTCGGGCGCCGCCGCTCCCGCTGCTTTCATCTTGGCAAAAATACCCAGCGGGGGTCCGGGGGCGCGAAGCCCCCGGCGCATCCCCGCTTGCTCGCACGACAGGAGGACGACATGACCGATTTCACCATGACCACCGATGCCGAGGGCATCGCGACCATTACCTGGGATGTCCCCGACAAATCCATGAACGTGATGTCGCTTGCGGGATTTGCGGAACTTGACGGGCTGATTGACGCAGCCCTTGCCGACGGCTCCGTGAAGGGCATCATCCTGACCTCCGCCAAGAAAGATTTCGCGGGCGGGATGGATCTCAATGTCATTGCGCGCATGCGCGACGAAGGCGGGGCCGAGGGCATCTTCAACGGCGTCATGCGGATGCACCAGATCCTGCGCAAGATCGAACGGGCGGGAATGGACCCCAAGACGCTGAAGGGCGGCAAGCCGATTGTGGCCGCCCTGCCCGGCACGGCGCTCGGCATCGGGCTGGAACTGCCGCTGTCATGCCACCGCATCATCGCGGCCGACAACCCGAAGGCCAAGATCGGCCTGCCGGAAATCATGGTCGGTATCTTTCCCGGTGCAGGCGGCACCACGCGGCTGGTGCGCAAGCTCGGCGCAATGATGGCCGCCCCCTTCCTGCTCGAAGGCAAGCTCTCGGACCCCAAGGGCGCGAAAGCGGGCGGGATCATCGACGAGGTGGTGCCTGCGGATGAACTTCTGTCCCGCGCCAGGGACTGGATCCTGAACGCCAAGGAGGCCGATCTGGTGAAGCCCTGGGATGCCAAGGGTTACAAGATGCCCGGCGGCACCCCCTATCATCCCGCAGGCTTCATGACCTTCGTGGGCGCATCGGCCATGGTCCATGGCAAGACGATGGGCGTCTATCCGGCGGCCAAGGCGCTTTTGTCCGCGGTCTATGAGGGCGCGCTGGTGCCCTTCGATCTGGCGCTGAAGATCGAGGCGCGCTGGTTCACCTCGGTTCTGATGAATCCCTCCTCCACCGCGATGATCCGCAGCCTCTTCATCAACAAGGAGGCGCTGGAAAAAGGCGCGAACCGCCCCGAGGCCCCCGACCAGACGGTGAAGAAGGTCGGCGTGATCGGCGCGGGCATGATGGGCGCGGGCATCGCCTATGTCAGCGCCAATGCAGGGATCGAGGTGGTGCTGATCGACGCCGCGCAGGATGCTGCCGACCGGGGGAAAGCCTATTCCGAAGGCATCCTCGACAAGGGTATCCAGCGCCGCAAGGTGACGGCAGAAAAGAAGGCCGAGGTTCTGGGACGCATCACGGCCACCACTGACTATGCCGCACTTTCGGGGTGCGACCTGATCGTGGAGGCGGTGTTCGAGGATATGAAGGTCAAGGCCGAGGTGACCGCGAAGGTCGAGGCGGTGGTGGGGGCGGATTGCATCTTTGCCACCAACACCTCCACCCTGCCGATCTCCGATCTGGCGAAGGCCAGCCAACGCCCGGACCAGTTCATCGGCATCCATTTCTTTTCGCCGGTGGACAAGATGCTCTTGGTGGAAATCATCCGGGGCAAGGCCACTGGGGACCGCGCGGTGGCCAAGGCACTGGATTATGTCCGCCAGATCCGCAAGACGCCGATCGTGGTCAATGACGCGCGTTTCTTCTACGCCAACCGCTGCATCATTCCATATATCAACGAAGGCATCCGCATGGTCGCCGAAGGGGTGGAACCGGCACTGGTGGAAAATGCCGCGAAACTGGTGGGGATGCCGCTGGGGCCGCTGCAACTGGTGGATGAAACCTCGATTGATCTCGGCGTCAAGATCGCCAAGGCCACCAAACTCGCCATGGGCGACGCCTACCCGGATGGTGCGGTGGATGAGGTGCTGTTCTGGATGGCGGATCAGGGCCGCATGGGCAAGAAGGCCAGTTCGGGCTTCTATAGCTATGACGAGGCGGGCAAGCGTCAGGGCCTGTGGGAAGGGCTCGCGGCACAATACCCCGTCGCGGCAGACCAGCCCGATCTTGTGCAGGTCCAGCACCGCCTGTTGATGGCGCAGGTGCTGGAGGCCGTCCGCGCGCTGGAGGAAGGCGTGCTGATGGACATCCGCGAAGGCGATGTCGGCGCGATCCTCGGCTGGGGCTTCGCGCCCTGGTCGGGTGGCCCCTTCGGCTGGCTCGACATCATCGGGGCGGCGCGTGCGGTGGAAATCTGCGATGCCCTGACCAAGAGCCACGGCGCGCGGTTCGAAACGCCCGCGATGCTGCGCGACATGGCGGCAAAGGGCGCGCAGTTCCACGGCCAAGGCACCGCAGGGCGCAGCGCCGCCTGAATACTGCCTATCCCGCCCCCGGCCAGCAGGTCGGGGGTGGCCGGGCGGCCTCGCGCAGCCCCTGCCCCACACGCTCGGCGCATAGCAGCAGAAGCGCGCGCAGCGAGGGCATGTCGCCCGCCTGATCCTGCGGCATCCCGATTGTCCGGACCCAGAGCCCATGCGCGATGCCAAGCTCTGCGGGGCGTTCCAGATCGAGCGTGACCAGAACCGCCCCGACCGGCAACGCACAATGCAAAATGCCGAAATACCCCGGCAGATCCCCCGCCCTGATGGACCTTGCACCGCCCCCCGGTGCGGTGAGCGCGTGGTCCGGCAGCAGATAGGCCACTTCCCGGTTGCCCAGACAATCCGGCGGAACCTCGATCCCCTGCTGGCATGTCCTGGCATCGGAATCGCTCCGGTACATGCCGGAAATCCCGACCGCCCCCGATGCTGCAAGCAGCCGATCCCCCGGGCGCAATCGTTCCACCGTTCGCCAGCCCAGCGGCGTGGCAATCCGGGTGCCGGCCAGAAAGACCACGCGCCCGGCCCCGCAGGTCGGGTTGTGAACCGGATCGGAGTGCATCTGTTTCGCCCTTGACCTCTGGCCAGCATCCTGACCGGCGATCAAGGCGCCGCATCTGTCCGATTTGCGGCCAAGACGCGACCCTTCGCAAAGAATTGAGACAAATCGATCCGGTCGCGCCCTCCGGCTCAGACCGGATTGGGCAGGGCTGCGCCGTCGAAATACGCCTTGAGGTTGTCCACCGCCATCAGCCCCATGGATTCGCGCACCTCCAGCGCCGCCGTGCCCAGATGCGGCAGCAGTGTCACGTTCTCCATGTCCAGGAGCGCCGGGGACACTTTCGGCTCGAACTCATAGACATCGAGCCCCGCCCCCGCGATGCGTCCCCCGGCCAGTGCCTCGACCAGCGCGGCCTCGTCCACAATGTCGCCCCGCGCGATATTGACGAGAATGGCATGGGGTTTCATCCGCGCCAGCGCCGCTGCATCAATCAGGTGATGCGTCGCGGGATTGGCGGGCACGGCAATCACCACGACATCCGCCTCCAGCGCCGCCTCGAAGGACGCCTGCGTCGCAGGAAGCCCCGGATCGGCAATGGCCGAGCGGTTGAAGAACTGCACCTCCATGCCGAACCCGAAATGCGCCCGCCGCGCGATGGCCTTGCCGATGCGCCCCAGCCCGATCACGCCGAGCCGCTTGCCGGTCAGGTGCATGCCCAGCATCTGCGTCGGGTGCCAGCCCTCCCATTGGCCCGACCGCACGAGCCTTTCGCCCTCCCCCGCGCGTCGCGCCGTCATCAGCATCAGCGTCAGAGCAATATCGGCGGTGGCATCGGTCACGGCACCGGGGGTATTCGTCACCTCCACCCCCGCCGCGCGGGCCGCCGCGACGTCGATATGGTTGTAGCCGACCCCGAAATTCGCCAGCAAACGGCAACGTGGCGCATGGGCGGCGGCAAACACATCCGCGTTGAACGGATCGCCGAGTGTCGGCAACACGGCGTCATAGCTTTGCAGCGCCTCGATACATTGGGCGGGCGTCATCGGCGTCGTATCCTCGCGCAAGGTCAGCGAAAAGCGCGTCAGCGCCTCGGTGATGACGCGGTCGGGCAGCGGGCGGGTGATCAGGACGGACGGGGTCAAAACAGCTTTCCTCCCAGTGGAACCTCATGGCCGGGGCCGATCAGCACGACCTCTCCGGCTGCGTCGGGCAGCCCCAGAACCAGCACCTCCGACAAGACCTTGCCGATCTGGCGGGGCGGGAAATTGACCACAGCCAGCACCTGCCGCCCGATCAGACCTTCCGGCGTGTAATGTTCGGTGATCTGCGCCGAAGAGCGTTTCTCCCCAATCTCCGGCCCGAAATCGACCCAGAGCTTGAAGGCGGGCTTGCGTGCTTCGGGATAGGGTTCGGCGCGGGTGATGCGGCCCACCCGGATATCGACCTTTGCGAAATCGTCATAGGTGATCATTTACCAAGCTCCCTGCCCCGGTCTGTCGCCGCCGCCACCGCGCGGCGCAGCAAGGCGGGAAATCCGCTGTCCTCCTCCATCAGCACGGCGAGCCCCGCCGCCGTGGTGCCACCGGGTGAGGTGACGTTGATGCGCAACTGCGCCGCCGATTCGGGCGAGCGATGCGCCAGTTCCCCCGCCCCGCAGACCGTGGCGCGCGCCAGCCGCATGGCCAGATCGGGTGCCAGCCCCTGCGCCTCCCCTGCCGCCGCCATCGCCTCGATCAGAAGGAACACATAGGCAGGGCCAGACCCTGACAGCCCGGTGACGGCATCCATCTGATGCTCGCCCTCCAGCCGCACGACCTGCCCCACCGCCGACATCAGCCCTTCGGCCAGAGCCAGATGCGCTTCGGTCGCGCGTGCATTGCCCACGATGGCAGTGATTCCCCGCCCCACAGCGGCCGGCGTGTTGGGCATGGTGCGCACGATGGCCGCCCCTGCGCCGAACACCGCCTCGAATTTCGCGATGGTCGTGCCGGCCGCAACCGAGAGGATCAGCGCATCGGTCTGCCCCAGCGGGGCAAGCATTGGCAGCGCCTCGCCCATCATCTGCGGCTTGACCGCCAGCACCACGACGGCAGGGCTGGCGGGCACGCCGCGATTGACCCGCACATCCTGTGCCTGCAACCAGTCGGAGGGATTCGGGTCCAGCACATTGACCGCCTCCCGCTCAAGCCCGCGGGCAAGCCATCCCTCCAGCAGGGCCGAGCCCATCTTGCCGCAACCAAGCAGGACAATTCCCCGCTCGTTCACCTGATTCATGTCCATTGACTGTCCCCTGCCGGTGTTCGGCGGCAGGTTAGGCCCGACCGTAAGCCTCTGCAATGGCGACCTTCATCGCCTCGGCCGGGGTATGATCCCCCCAGGTCGCAAGCTGGAACGCCGGATAGAACCGTTCCGCCGCCATGATCGCGCCCGAAATCAGCCGGTCGATCTGTTCCGGCCCCGCCATCTGGCCGCCCGCAAGGCAAAGCCCGTAGCGCCAGACCATCAGTTTCTGATCCGCCCACCAGGTGAACCCGCCGGTCCATACCATGTCATTGCAACGGTTGAGCAAATCGTAAAGCTGTGGCAGACGTTCCTCGGGGGGTTCCATCTCGAATGTGCAGATCAGCCGGAGCGTTTCATCCGCATCCGACCAGGCGAGCGTCAGCGAATAGGTCCGCCACTGCCCCTCCACCGCCATCGCGATCTGGTCTTCCCCCATACGGTCGAAATCCCAGGCGTGATGCTCGGCGAGCGTCTCGACAATGTCGATGGGATGGATGTCATCGCTGAGATAATCTTCGGAAAGTGACATGCCCGGCCTCGTTATTGAGCCTCCTGGAGATGATCCCACAAGAAGCTGTGCGTCTGGCAAGGAGAAGCATAGCACAGACAAAGGTTTCGCTACATATGGTATGTAGTGTCACGATCGAAAAACTGTAAAGGGGATTCTGGGGGGCGTTGTGGCGTGTGTGTTTGTTGTGGCGTGACACGCAATCTTGCAGTGATTGACACCGAATGTTGCAGCAGAACGGTTTTCGTTGAAGGGGGCGTTGAAGGCCCGTTCAACGCGAGGTGACGTGCTCGATCAAAGGGGCAGAGCGCGCTCTGATCAACCAGTCGCCCGGCGCTGACGGAATGATGGCATCGGGGGCGCATCGAATCTGGGTTCTTCAAAGCCGAGTTCTGCACCTTTACCACCCGCAATAGGCAACAGGAATTCGCGTTGCGTCAGATCACGAGGCGATCTGAACGCGGCCCGCACATTGCCCTTCCGCCCAATAGCTGCTGCGGCAACCGTATCGAGCATCATCGGAACCCGGATTGTGGCTCCAGCAAACAACTCGGCCACCGTGATGATCTGGACGGCTGGGATGGGGCCGATGAGCGTGTCGACTTTACCAAACTCCCGAGCCGCATCCCGCATGCCCTTGGTCGGCTCATGCGCTGTCAGCAAGACACCAATCGCCTTTTCATCCTTTGTCAGCCGCCGTTGGGTCTGCACCGTGCCACCAAGATCGCGCACCATTCCCGGATTGATGCTGCGCCCGCCCTTCACGGATACGATGCCCCGGCTGCGCTCTTCGCTTCCGGTCAGATAGTAGAAAGTGCCGTCGATCCCGCGATCCCCCCGGAACTTGCCGGAGTGCATCGCTCCCAAGGCACTGACTGCCCATTCCTCGAATTTGAACGGGTGGTTTTCGGCGAGCCACATCGCGGCATCTGCGCTTTTGGGTATCCCGAATACGTCGTATTGGACATGGGGGAAATGATGCTTCAGCCTGTCCTGGACAACGTGCATGGACTGGACTGCGACATCGATTCCGATCCAGCGCCTGCCGAGATTCTGCGCCGCATGGAGGCTGGTGCCACAGCCGCAGAAAGGATCGAGCACCACGTCGCCCGCATTGGATGACGCGGCAATGATCCGCTCGAGAAGCGCAACGGGTTTCTGGGTCGGATAGCCAAGACGCTCGCGCGCCTGAGAACTGAGCGGCCCGATGTCGTCCCACAGATTCTGAACAGCCTGACCGGGGCTTTCATCCGCATACATCTTCAAACGCAAAGCTCCGTCCGGCCGAGATGGGAAATGCAAGCGGCCCTCCGCATCATAGCGCCGCATGCGCTCCTCGTTGCATGACCAGCCATTGCGATGAGGTTGGTAAGTGGCTTTGTTGCACAAATCCTGTGAGGGATTCATCTTGTGAATCCAGCGTGATAGCTGGAGGCCATGAGCAGACCGAACACACCGACCTACAAGACGCTGAACTGGCCCGCGTACAACAA
>JBKBNP010000069.1:0-8236 GCA_046295215.1 Pseudorhodobacter sp.
GGAGGCCATGGGTCCGACGGCGCGCTCCCCGATGAAGCTGGCGGCGGCGGACCCATGGCCGGGCCAGCCAAACGCGCAGCCTAAAACGAAACCAGGCGACAACTGCTTTGACAAACACCGGCCATAAATCATACCACATTTTGTACCACTCAGCAGAACGATACGAGCTCAATCGAAAGAAAGCCAGCAAAAACAGATATCGTACAAAATCCCAACAAAATAAAGGGGTATTCCCACGGAGAGTCATCTACAAAAACTGATAAGAATGAGGAATTGGCGGAAGCGGTGGGATTCGAACCCACGATACGGTTCCCCGTATGCCAGTTTTCAAGACTGGAGCCTTCAACCACTCGGCCACGCTTCCTTACCGTTCGGGGCGCTGGTGCTTAGTATTGGCTTTTGAGCGATTTTCTCGACTCGTTTTACCCCTCGCAGACCTGCCCACAACCCCTTGTAACCACACTCCTATTACTCAGTCCAGCACCTAGCGGCGGCTGAACCTCCACCAGTTTTCAAGACTGGAGCCTTCAACCACTCGGCCACACTTCCTTACCTGTCGGGCCCGTCTGGCAACACCGGCTCAATTCGACCTTCGGCATTCCGACAGGACCAACTGCGCTTGCATCTCCTCCGACCGAGACGTCCAGGCCTGCTGCGGTCCCTGCGAACCTGCACGCTGGTCCGTTCAGTCGCAGGACGACATACTGGACCGGTCCGGCATGACCTTCCGGGTCGGAGCCCGTTCGTTTCGCATATCGTTTCGCGCAGACGACTGCAAGATGTCGGCGGACACACCCATCCTTCCCCCCCTCGCGCACGGAAGGCATTGCAGCCACGGCCGATTGAACTGGCCTTGAGGGAACCCGCCCCTCGCGCACGGGGGGGGCATTCGAAGCACGGGTGGGTTGCTTCGGCCAGATTTTCAGAACGAGACGGCACCAAGGGAAATCGTCTGTCCTCCCCAACCCCACAATTCCACCTCAGATCGCGCCAGCCATCACCAGAACCACAAAGCCGCAGGCCAGGAGCAACATCAGGCCAACGGCGAGCGAGCCGAGATCCTTGGCGTCCTTCGCCATCTGTGACCATTCGGGTGAAAGGCGGTCGGTCAGCACCTCGATGGCGGTGTTCAGTGCCTCCACGGCAAGGACCAGCGCCAGCAAGGCTACGGCCACGAACCAGTGCCAGGGTTCCGCGCCCCGCCACAGGAAAGCGACCGCAACAACCCCTGCGCCTGCAAGCTCCAGCCGCGCCGCGGTCTCGGCCCATAGGCGACGCAGGCCAGCCAGCGAATATCCAGCCGCGTCGATCACATGTAAAAGGCCTCGGCGCGGCGGCACGATTGCGGGTTTTGCCTCGGGATCCCGCATCAGCCTTGCGCCCCGCTGCGGCAGGCGCCGAACAGATCGAAGGCGGGATTCCGGACCGTGGTGTCGACATCCAGCAAGCCAAGGACGCTGTGAAAGAGGTTGTCATGGCTGGCGCGGCGGGATGCGGCCCCGCGCAGGCAATCGGTCCGCAGATCCATGGCCCGCCGGAACCGGGCATCCAGCCACAGCACGAAGGGCACCCGGGTCTGCACCTGCGGCGCCATGAATCTCGGGGCCGCGTGCAGGAAAAGCCCGTCCTCGCCCAGCGACTCGCCATGGTCCGACAGATAGATCATCGCCGGCAGCACCCGGTCGGACGCCACCATCAGGTCAATCGCCCGCGACAGGACGAAATCCGTTTCCAGAATGGTGTTGTCATAGGCGTTCACGATCTCCGCCACTGTGCAGTCCGAGAAGTTTGGCGTCGCACATTCAGGCTGAAAGGCTAAACGCTCCAGCGGATAGCGCAAGTGATATGCCGGGCCGTGGCTGCCGATCATGTGCAGGATCAGCACCGTGTTCCGGGTGATCGTTGCGAGCCTGTCCTCGATCAGCGGAAAGAACACCTCATCGGTGCATTCGATCGCGCAGGCCCCGGGCGCGAGCGCCCTGTCCACAGGCCCCCAACCCGTGCGGGTGGCGATTTTCTGGTCGCCCGTATTGTTGTCGTGCCACTCGACCGCAAAACCGGCATGGACAAGAACATCCAGCAGGTTCTCCTCGCCAAGAAATCCCGCGCGCGAATAGTCAGCCTGCGTGAGCCGTGAGAACATGCAGGGCAGGGAAACAGCCGTCGATGTGCCGCAGGCGATGGTGTCGGTGAAGTTGATGACCCCCCGTTCATGCAGACCCGGCGTTGTGTTGCGCACATAGCCATTGAGGCCGAAATTCTGCGCCCTCGCGGTTTCGCCCGCGAAGATTACCAGCAGCACCGGCTTTTCGGCCTTCGCCAGCGCCAGGCCCGGACGCGCATCGGTGCCGAGCGGACGGGCCACAGGATCGGCGGCTTTCCATTCCTCGCGCAGATAGCGGACCATGGCATTGATCGTGGCGCCGGGTTGATAGGCGGCCATCAGATCGTGGCGTTCGCGCAGCGCAGCCGAGAACGCCTTGTAGTCGCCGAACAGGGCCCCCGCCATCAACGCGAAGGCAAGCCCGGCCCCGACCGGCCAGCGCCATATCTGATGCCAGGGGCCAAGCCTTCGGACGCGGGGCCAGAAGAGAGCCACGGCCGGCAGCACGCCGGTCAGCCCGATCTGGAAAAGCGCGGCGCCGCTGGCCAGATGGCGCGACTCGGTCAGGGTCGTCTCAAGGACGTTGCGCACCATTTCCCGGTCTATCAGCACGCCGAAATTCCGCTCGAAATGATGCGCCCCTGCGGCAATCAGGATCAGGATGGCCGCGACGGGCCGTTGCAACCTCCAGGGCCCAAGCAATTCGAGAAGCAGCAGCGTAAGCGCCCAGACCCCGGTTCCGAACAGCAGAAGATGCCACGGCGATTGCGGAAAGATCCGTGCGACCCGTTCCCAGAAACCGGTGTTCAGAACCGCCATGATATAGCTGGCGACAATCAGGTTCAGCGCAGTCTGCCCGATAACGGGCCGCCCGAAAGTGAACCGGGCCCTGCTCGGGAAGGAATTGTCGGTCATTCTGCTTTTCCATGGATGATCGGGGCCCGGGCCCCCGGCAACAGCGCGGGAGGTTGTCCTGCCGGATTGCTTTCACAGGCCAACCTTGCGCCAACCTTGCAGCGTTGCGGCAATCCCTCTCGCGCTGCGGCGCGGACGGGATTAGAACTGGCGGATGCGCCTGCTTCTCGTCGAGGACACCGATGACCTGGCCCGGACCGTCCTGCGGTTCCTGCGGGGCGAAGGCCATGCGGTCGACCATGCTGCGGATGCAGCGACCGCCGAGGAGGCGATGGCAGTTGCGGATTATGCTTGCGTGATCCTCGACCTCGGGCTGCCCGACAGATCGGGACTGGAGGTGTTGCGGGCGTGGCGCAGGGCGGGAGACCGAACTCCCGTTCTGATCGCCACCGCGCGCGACCAGATCAGCGACCGGATCGCGGGCCTCGATGCGGGCGCTGATGATTATGTCGTCAAACCCTTCGATCTTCACGAATTGTCTGCCCGCATCCGCGCCCATGCAAGGCGCGGTCAGGGCCTGCCGGAAACGCGGATCGCGGTGGCGGGGCTGGAGGTGGATCGTGCGGCCGCGCGGGTCTGGAAAGACGGGACAGAGATCCGCCTGACGGCGCGGGAATGGGCGGTGTTCGACACATTATTGGGCGCGCGGGGCCGGATCTTTCCGAAATCCCTGCTCGAAGAGGTGCTTGGCAGCTTCGACGCGATGATCGAAGGCAATGCGGTCGAGGTCTATGTCTCCCGGCTGCGGACGAAACTGGGTGCTTCGGTGATCGAGACACGCCGTGGCCTCGGATATGTGCTGCGATGACGGCCAGCACCCGCCCCTGGTCGCTGCGTCGTCGCCTGACGGGCCGGGTCGTGGCTTTGGTTTTGGCCGGGTGGCTGGGCACCATCGCCCTGTCCGCCGCCGTGCTGGACCATGAGTTGAACGAGATGTTCGACGAGGAATTGCAGGCCCTTGTCGAAATCACGGTGCTTTACTTCGATACATCGCGCGACATGGACATTCCGCGCACCCTGGGGGTCCAGACCAATGACGGCGAGCGGGTTCTTCGCATCCTGTCACCGGGCCGGGACACCGCCCCGGCGCCCTGGACCGTTCTTGCCAGTGACGGATTCCACGATGCACCGGGCTGGCGCATCCTGCGCCGCAGCGCCGAAGGGGCGGTGATCGAGGCGGCCCATGCGACCGGCTGGCGCCGCGAGGAAATGCTGGAGACCGCCTCTGCCTTTCTTGTGCTGGCACTTCCGCTGGTGGCGCTGCTGCTATGGGGCCTTGGCCGGATCGTCGCAGAGGCGACAGGTCCGGTGGCGCGGATGGCCGCTGCCGTCGCGGCGCGCAGCCCGGACGATCTGTCGCCGGTCGGGGAGGTGGGTCTGCCGCAGGAATTGCGCCCGCTGGGCGCGGCGCTGGACGGATACCTTGCCCGGATCGGGGCGTTGCGTCGGTCCGAGCGGGATTTTGTCGGCAATGCCGCGCATGAATTGCGCACGCCGCTTGCCGCGCTGCGCGGACGGCTGGAACTGTCAGCCGATCCCGATGCCGTCGCGGCGGTGGCGACGGTCGATACCCTGACCCGGCGGGTGGATCGCCTGCTGCAACTGGCGCGGCTGGAGGCGGGCATCGGCATGGGGCGTGGGCCGTCGGACATCGTGCAGATCCTGCGGCTTCTGCTGGACGATCTGCGCCCGGCAAGCCGTCACCCGATCCGGTTCGACGACAGCGACCTCGACAGCCTCCCGGTGGCCGCCGATGCCGATGCGCTGGCGATCCTGTTGCGCAACCTTGTCGAAAACGCGCTTGAACATGGCACCGGCGAGGTGCGTCTGTGCCTGACACAGGGTGGCGGGCTGTCCATCGAGAACCCGACCGACCGCACCGCCCTGCCCGGAAACCGGTTCGAGCGTGGAGAGGGCTCCGGCGGCCTTGGTCTCGGATTGTCGATCACCGGGGCGCTGGCAACGGCAATGGGCGTTGGGCTGACACAACAGATCATGCATGGAACGGTCAGGTTCGACCTGCGGCTTCCCCTTCCGGGGAAAGGACCGGCCTGAGGCCACAAAGACCTTTGCGACGCCGGCGAACGTTCCGGTTCAGCCCGCTGGCGCCGCGTGGTCGCGCCATACGGCGAGGCGCGCGATTGCCGTGGTCAGCGTCTCCTCCCGCTTGGCAAAGCAGAACCGGATATGCGATGTCACCTCGCGCCTGCCATAGAAGCTGGAGATCGGGACAGCGGCCACCCGCGCCTCGCGCGTCAGGCGCATGCAAAACTCAAGATCGGCGGGGCCATCGCCCAGCGCGCCCCGTCCGGTCTGGAGATCGGAAACATCCGAAATGACGAAATAGGTCGCGTCCGCATCGGCCACCGCGAACCCCGCCGCGCGCAGACCATCCGTCAGCAGGTCGCGGCGGGCCTGAAGGTCTTGCCGCAGCGTTGCGAAATAGGGATCGGGCAGGGACAGCCCCACCGCCACGGCCGCCTGAAGCGCGGGCGGTGTGGTGAAGGTTACGAATTGATGCGCCCGCGCAATCGGACCCAGCAAGGCCGGGGCCGCGATCACATAACCGACCTTCCAGCCCGTCACCGAGAATGTCTTGCCCGCCGATCCGATATGCACAACCCGGTCCCGCAACCCCGGAACGGACAGCAGTGACCGGAACGGCCACCCCTCGAACACAAGATGTTCATAGACCTCATCCGCCACGATGGTCAGGTCATGCGACACCGCCAGATCCGCGAGGAAGGCAAGCTCCGTATCGTCGAAAACCTTGCCAATGGGGTTCATGGGGTTGTTGACGACAACAAGCCGGGTCCGTCCGGTCACTGCCGCCGCCAGCGCCTCGCGCGGGAGTTGCCAGAGCGGCGGACCCATCGCCACCGGAACGACAACGCCCCCTGCCCGCCGGATCAGCGGCGAATAGGCGTCATAGGCCGGTTCGATGATGATGACCTCGTCACCCGGTTCGATCAGCGCAAGAAAGCTGTCGGCCAGCGCCTCGGTCGCGCCCGATGTGACCAGAACCTCCGCCTGCCAATCCAGCGACAGACCGAGGAACCTCTCCGCATTCCGGGCAACCGCCTGCCGCAGCGCCGGAAGGCCCAGCATCGGCGGATATTGATGCGGCCCGCTCCGCAGCGCCTCGATTGCGGCATCGATCAGCGCCGGAGGCTCCATGCCCTCGGGAAATCCCTGACCCAGATTGATCGCCTCACAATCATTCGACAGCCGGGAAATCGTCTCGAAGATCGAGGTTCCGGCAGTGGCGAAAATGGGATTTGCCATTTGGTATCCAGTTTTGGCCCGGCCAGATTGCAGGGATGGGGGACTGTTCCGACTGTCGGACAGGAAACAGGATAGCCGCTTCCTGATTTGTGCTGCAAAGGGATTATCCTGCCGCGCAGCCCTGTCCAACCCCAAAGGCGAGAAGGTCTGCATTTGTCCGGCCCATGGCCGATTGGCGGACCCGCGACAAAGCCGACAGGCCCGGATGCCCGGCCCGCCTGACAGCCGCCACCAACCATTGCTCCGGCGGGAGTGTGCCCCCGAAACTCCTTGCCGCCGCCGAGATAAATCCGCGCGGCGACGACAGGCTCTTGTAAGCCCCGGAAAGGCTGCTTAGGGATTGCCGGTCCCGTCGATGCGCCATCCGGCCGAAGGTTCCGATGTTCACGCCCCGAAGCCCGCTGTATCTGTCGCATTCGCCCACACCGCGTGTGCAGGATTTCGCGCTGTTGTCGTCGCTGGAGGCGGGGGTGCGGGGTATCCTGTTGTCGGTGATGCCGCTGGTGATCTACCGTGCCTTCGGGGATGCGGGTATCGTGTCCGGCATCTATTTCACGGTCGGGATCCTGTCGCTGATCTGCGGCATGATGGTGCCTTTTCTGACCCGCTTTGTCGCGCGTCGCTGGGTGTTCACGCTGGCCGGGGCGATGTATCTGTGCGGCATGGCGCTGGCGCTGACCGGGGTGCCGCATCTGAAGGCCGCAGCCCTGATGGTCAATGCTGTCGCCACAGTCACCTTCACCATCTGCCTCAACGCCTATGTCCTGGATTACATAGGGCGGGCAGAGCTTGGCCGAAACGAAAGCACCCGAATGGTCTACAGCGCCGCAAGCTGGACCATCGGGCCGGTTCTGGGGGTCTGGCTCCTGAACTGGTGGGAGCCTGCGCCCTTCATCGTGGCGGCCTGCTTTTCGGTGGCGCTGATCGCGGTGTTCTGGAAACTGAGGCTGGGCAATGGCAAGCAGATTGCCCGTGCCCGGGGACCGGCCCCGAACCCGGTCGCCTTTCTGGGCCGGTTCTTGCAACAGCCCCGGCTGGTCGCGGGGTGGCTTTTCGCGGTGATCCGGTCCTGCGGCTGGTGGGTCTATGTCGTCTATCTGCCGATCTATGCGATCCAGAACGGTCTTGGGGAAACCATCGGCGGCATTGCCCTGTCGCTATCCAACGGGTTGCTCTTCGTCACGCCCTTCATGCTGCGGCTGGTGCATCGTTCCTCGGTGCGCATCGCGGTGCGCGCCACATTCGCCTTTTGCGGCGTGCTGTTCCTTGTCGCCTGGGCCGCCGCCCCCCTGCCTTGGCTGGTTGTCGCGGCGCTGATGATGGCGTCTACCGGCCTTGTGATGCTGGATGTCTGCGGCAGCCTGCCCTTCCTGATGGCCGTCAAGCCATCGGAACGGACCGAGATGGCCGCCGTCTATTCCAGCTTTCGCGATGTGTCGGGCATCCTGACGCCGGGGGTGGCCTGGCTCGTTCTTTTGGTGTCGCCCGTCGCGGGTGTGTTCGGGGCTTGCGGGCTGGGAATGTGGATTGCCTGGACCATCGCCGGGCGGTTGCACCCACGTCTGGGCGCGCCAAGGTCAAAGCCGGGGGCCGGGGTGGCAGAGACGGGCTGACACCGGCTTCCGGCAGCGCCGGATCTGTGCCAGTCTCGCGCCCACATATGCCAGTGGCGAGGAGGTCGTCGCCTGAATCAGCCGCGCAGGCGCCCGGTCCGATACGCGGGCGATCTCTATGGCGCGCAGGTGGGCGGGCGGCTGGAGGATATGGGCGGGTTTGCCAAATACATCGGCGGCAGCCCTACGAACATCGCCTGCGGCGCGGCGCTGGTTTGCGGGTGAACTGGCCGATGCGCAGGCCGTGGCCGAGATGCAGACGCGCTATGCACGACTTTGCGGAATATGGGACAAGGCCCGCGGGCAAGCGCGCGTTGCG
>JBKBNP010000070.1:0-8189 GCA_046295215.1 Pseudorhodobacter sp.
TGGCCCACCTCAGGGCTTGGCTTGCCTGGATATTCACCGCCATCCTGAACGCAGTCTACCACCCAGATCGCCAGTATCAGGCCGTCACATCAGCCTGAACAGATTGTTCAAGGCGAACTAATTAGTAATCGCTGCCATAAAGGGTGTCATCGCCCGTCCGCCGGGCAGCCGATCATCCCCGACCAGCCCGAAGGCGTGGAACGGGTCTATCACCGCGACGCGCAGCCTCGGGCTGTCTTCAAAACTGATGCAGGCGCGTTTCATTCCTTTGCGGGCCTGCCACATCGCAGCCAAGTGCTGCGCGAACGGGCGGGGGTGCAACGGGGGCTCAAGTCCCCGGTTTGACACGACAGCCAGAAAGGATCGGGTTTCCGTCCGCATCCAGCGCCAGTTCCCGCTCCCCCTCGGTCACGTCGAGACAATAGACAATCTCCCTCATCCGCTTTGCCATGGCAGCGAAATTGCCGCGAAGGTCCTCCAGCGGCTCGGGAAAGTAGATCCGGGCAAGAAGGACGATCATGTTATCAGGTGGATAGGATGCGCGAAGAAAACAAACTTGTAATTCGTCAAGCTGACCAGTCGGGGTGCCGCATCTGATTGAATAGGGTTCTGACAGATCGTTGGGCACGAACATATAGGAACGCCCCGAACCACCCGGCTCTGATGCCATTGTGTCGTAGCCGTCGATGACGAACCGATCCGGTATGCCTTCACGAGACCTATGTAGGTTTCCCGGCCCGGGAAAGGTCCAGAAGAAGTCCGCCGGAACCCGAGTCTGCTGAATATGGAACACGATACCATCAAGGATCGGGTCGTTGCCGATGAGGTCACGCAACCATGGCACACGCTTCAGAGGGATCAAATCAGATGATCTTGGCAGTCTGGTCGCATCCATACGCAGATCGAAGATGCGATTGCTGATCCGGACGAGGCTCGGCTCATCCTCGCGCTTCGGCCCGGCATGAACCGGGGCATTCAGGGCAGCGAGAAGGGCAAGAAAGCAAAGAAACAGGGAAATTCGTCCGGGCATGTTTGATCCGCATCACGGGGGCTGGTGCCGTCACCAAACCTGTCGAAGCGGGCAAAATTTTGACGCGCTTGACAAGTCATACGCTGGGCCTGTGCCGCAGCAATGAACCGGCGATGGGGCTGACCGGCAACACCAGCCCTGCCGGTGGGCCTGCACGCCCGATCCGACCGCCATCGCGCCCTCCCCGACAGGAAACGCAGACCGCCTGCCATTCAACACTTGCCATCAGTGCGGGATGAAGGCCATCCTGCGCGGGAATTTTCCTTTGGAATACAGCACCAATGCCCGCCCTTCTGATCGCCTATGTGCGCATCGTCGAAAAATTCAACGAGAAGGTCGGGCGCTTCGCCATGTATCTTCTTTTCGCGCTGATGGGCGTTCTGCTGTGGGGCGCCATTGCGCGGACGGCCTGGCACCCGCAGGTCTGGACCGACGAGATGGGGCAATTCCTGCTGGCGGGCTATTTCATGCTGGGCGGCGCCTATGCGCTGCAACTCGGCTCGGCGGTGCGGATGGATGTGTTCTATTCGCAATGGTCCGACCGCACCCGCGCCATGGTCGATGTGGTGACGATCTTCGCGCTGCTGTTCTATCTGGGCGTGCTGCTCTGGGGCGGGGTCGAAAGCACGCAATACGCGCTGCAATATGGCGAGCGGCGCCCCGGGCTCTGGCGGCCCTACATGGCGCCGGTCAAGATCGTGATGTGCATTGGAATCACCATGATGCTGTTGCAATGCACCTGTTTCCTGATCCGTGATCTGGCCCGGCTGCGGGGGCGTGAAATCTGATGTGCTATGAGATGATTGCCGCGCTGATGTTCGGCTCGATGCTGATGATGCTGATGACCGGGCAGCGGATGTTCGGGGTGATCGGCTTTGTCGCCGTGGTGGCCGCGTTGTTCTTGTGGGGCGACCGGGGCGGCTATGACCTTGCTTTCGCGCAGACGCTGAAGGTCATCAACTGGTTTCCGCTGCTGACCCTGCCGATGTTCATTTTCATGGGCTATGTGCTGAGCGAGAGCCGGCTGGCCGATGATCTTTACCGCATGTTCCATGTCTGGTTCGGGCGCGTGCCGGGGGGGCTTGCCATGGGCACGATCCTTCTGATGGTGCTGATTTCCGCGATGAACGGGCTGTCGGTCGCGGGCATGGCGATCGGGGCGACCATCGCGCTGCCGGAACTTTTGAAGCGCAATTATGACAAGCGGATGGTCACCGGGGTCATCCAGGCGGGATCATCGCTCGGCATCCTCGTGCCGCCCTCGGTGGTGCTGGTGCTTTATGCGCTGATCGCGCGGCAATCGGTGCAGGATCTGTGGCTGGCGGGCGTCTTGCCGGGACTGATGATGGCCGCGATGTTCATCCTCTACATCTGGCTGCGCTGCAAGCTGAACCCCGCGCTTGGCCCCGCCCTGCCCGAGGCGGAGCTTGCCGCCGTGCCAAGGGCCGAGAAATACCGCCTGCTGCTGGCGGGCCTTCTGCCCTTCGGCATCTTCCTTGCGATGATGGTGCCCTTCGTCATGGGCTATACGCGGCTGGTGGAAAGCTCGGTGATCGGGGCCGTCGCCTCGGTGCTGGTGGCGTTGGCCAAGGGGCGCATGACGCGCAGCGTATTTGAAACAGCGACGCGGCAGACGCTGGCAATCTCCTGCATGTTCCTGTGGATCATCCTTGCCGCCCTGGCCTTTGGTGCGGTGTTCGACGGGCTGCGCGCGGTGGATGCGATCAAGGGGCTGTTTCTCGACAATCTCGGGCTCGGCCGCTGGGAAGTGCTGATCCTGATGCAACTGTCCTTCATCCTGATGGGCACTTTTCTGGATGACACGGCCATGCTGGTGATCGTCGCCCCGCTCTATGTGCCGCTGGTGCGGATCCTTGAATTCGATCTGGTCTGGTATGGCGTGCTTTACACGATGACTTGCCAGATCGCCTATATGACGCCACCCTTCGGTTACAACCTGTTCCTGATGCGCGCCATGGCCCCGCCCGAGGTGACGCTGGCGGACATCTATCGTTCCATCATTCCCTTCGTGGGGGTGATGGTGCTGGCCCTGGCCATCGTCATGGCCTTTCCGCAGATCGCGCTCTGGCTGCCGGGGGTGCTGCGCTGACATTCGACAGGCGGGCCAACCGCCGGATTTTCAAACCAACCGACAAGGAGAGAAAGATGACCACCAGAAGAAAATTCCTCACCACCGGCGCCCTGGCCGCTGGCGCCTCCACTCTTGCCGCCCCGGCCGTTCTGGGCCAGACCCCGATCCGCTGGCGGCTCCAGACCTATGCGGGCGCGGCCTTGGGCGAAGAAGTGGTGAAACCCGCCATCGACAAGTTCAACGCCATTGCGGCGGGCCAGATGGAGATCGAGCTTTACTACGCCGATCAGCTGATCCCGACGGGCGAATTGTTCCAGGCCATGCAGCGCGGCACCATCGACGCGGTGCAGTCGGATGATGACTCCATGGCGTCGCCCACCGAGGTCACGGTGTTCGGCGGCTATTTCCCCTTTGCCAGCCGCTACAGCCTCGATGTGCCGGTGCTGTTCAACCAATGGGGCCTGAACGAGATCTGGGACGAGGAATATTCCAAGGTCGGCGTCAAGCATATCTCGGCCGGGGCCTGGGATCCGTGCCATTTCGCGACCAAGGATCCGATCAACTCCCTTGCCGACCTGCAAGGCAAGCGGGTGTTCACCTTCCCCACGGCGGGGCGCTTCCTTGCGCAATTCGGGGTGGTTCCGGTCACCCTGCCCTGGGAGGATATCGAGGTCGCCGTGCAGACCGGCGAGTTGGACGGCATCGCATGGTCGGGCATCACCGAGGTTTATACGGTGGGCTGGTCGAATGTGACCAACTATTTCCTCACCAACAACATCTCAGGCGCGTGGATCGGGCATTTCTTTGCCAATATGGACCGCTGGAACGAGTTGCCGGACAACCTCAAGCAGTTGATGCAGGTCTGTTTCGAACAGTCCCATTACTACCGCCAGCACTGGTATTGGGGCGGCGAGGCAAAACTGCGCACCGAAGGCCCGAAGCTGCAACTGACCACCATCCCCGAGGCGGAATGGTCGACGGTCGAGGCGGCTGCGCGCATCTTCTGGGATGAAATCGCTGCCGAATCCGAGGTGAAAGCCCGGGTTGTGGCGATCTTCAAGGCCTATAACGAACAGATGGAAAAGGCCGGGCGCCCCTATCGCAACGGCTGACATCCCCCGCCCTTTGCGGCCAATGGGTCGCAAGGGGCCGCTCCTCAGCCCCGACGGGCATTCTTGCTGGGAGCGGGGGAACGAAGAACGCCGGAAGGCTTGAGGGGCGACCCGTCACCAGGTTGACGGGTCAAGCTCTTCGGGCACGAAGAACGGCAGATTGTCGGCCCGGATGCGGATGATCTGGGTCTTGATGCGGCTCAGGTGGTCGCGCATTGCGGACATTGCGGGCTGCGGATCGCGCGCGCGGATCGCCTCCATCACCTTGAGATGGTCCCCGTAGGCATCCGGTGCCGCGAAGGCCAGTGACAACAGCCGCACCCGGTCCGTCTGCATCTTGTGTTCATGGATCGTGGCCCAGGCAAAGCCAAAGCCGGACCTGATGCAGATTTCCCGGTGGAAGGCATCGTCGAGCAGGTGGAACCGCGCCCTGTCTCCGGCCTCGACCGCCGCGCGCTGCGCCTCCAAGAGCGCCTCCAGCGCCTGCATGCCCGCCTCCGTCAGCCGCTCGCAGGCGATCCGCACCATTTCCGCCTCGATGGCGGCCCGCACGAACCGCGCCTGCATCACCGCCGTCGGGTTTATCAGCGAAATCGTGGTCGCGCGTTGGGGCCGGATCGTCAGGAACCCCTGTTTCGACAGCCGGAAAAACGCATCCCGCACGGGCTGGCGCGACACGCCCATCTGCCCCGCAACTTCCACCTCCGAGATCTTGGACCCCGGTGGCAGATTGAGGTCCACGATTTCCGCCAGCAGCGTTTCATAGACCTGATCGGTGACCGAGGGGCGCGGCCTCACGTCGATTTCCGGCAATTGCAGAAGATCGCTCATTCCTGCTCCGTTGACAGCATCGGCATACTAGCATATTAGTTTAGCAGCCTAGCACCATGTCGGGCCGAATGACAAAGACTTTCGTCCCGGGGGGGATCTCGCGTCAAATGGCAATGCTCGATCCTGATCGCCTGTTCCCGATGGAAGGTCGCGCCCGCGACCTCGCCCGTGTGCTTTATGACGGGGTGAAATCGCTGCCGATCATCAGCCCGCATGGCCATACGGACCCGCGCTGGTATGCCGAGGATGCGGCCTTTCACGATCCCGCCCAGCTTTTCGTGACGCCGGACCACTACGTTTTCCGCATGTTGCACAGCCAGGGCATCGCGCTGGAATCGCTTGGGGTTCCGCGTGTCGATGGCGGCGAGGTGGAAACCGATGGCCGCGCCATCTGGCGCATTTTCGCGGCGAACTTCCATCTGTTCCGGGGCACGCCCTCGCGGCTCTGGCTCGACCATGCCTTTCAGGAGGTTCTGGGTCTGGCCACCCCGATTTCCGCCGCAACGGCGGATGCGACCTATGATTTCATCGCAGAAAAGCTGGCAACCTTGGGATTCCGCCCCCGCGCGCTTTATGACCGGTTCAATATCGAGGTGATCTCCACCACCGATTCGCCGCTCGATGATCTGCGCTGGCACAGGATGATGCGCGAGTCGGGCTGGCATGGTCGCGTCGTTCCTGCCTATCGGCCCGATGCCGTGGTGGACCCCGATTTCGCCGGTTTCGCCGCGAATGTCGCGCGACTGGGGGACATCACCGGCGAGGACACGGCCACCTGGGAAGGCTATCTGAATGCCCACCGGACAAGGCGGGCCTTTTTCAAATCCTTCGGCGCAACTTCCACCGATCACGGCCATCCCTCGGCCCGGACCGAGGATCTGCCCGCCAAGGATGCCGCCGCCCTGTTCCTGCGGCTGATGGCGGGCAAGGCCACCACCGAGGATCGCGACGCCTTCCGTGGCCAGATGCTGACGGAAATGGCGCGGATGAGCTGCGAGGACGGGCTGGTGATGCAGATCCACCCCGGATCATTCCGCAACCATTCCGACCGGGTGTTGGCCATGTTCGGCCGCGACAAGGGCTTCGACATCCCGACCCGCACCGATTACGTCCGCGCGCTGCGGCCGCTTCTCAATGCCGTGGGCCATGACCCGCGGCTTTCGATCATCCTCTTCACATTGGACGAAACCGCCTATTCGCGCGAACTGGCGCCTCTGGCCGGGGTCTACCCCTGCCTGAAGCTGGGCCCCGCATGGTGGTTCTTCGACAGTGCCGAAGGGATGCGCCGTTTCCGTGAGGCCACCACGGAAACGGCGGGCTTCTACAACACCGTGGGGTTCAACGACGACACTCGCGCCTATCTGTCGATCCCCGCCCGGCATGATGTCGCCCGGCGCGTGGATTGCGCCTATCTTGCCACGCTTTGCGCCAGCGGAAGACTGGACGAGGCGGAGGCCCACGAGGTCGCCCATGACCTCACTTACCGCCTGGCAAAACAGGCATACCGGCTTTGATGAGCCACAAACGGGAGGAAATACAATGACCTACATGAAAACCCTGACAGCGGCCCTGCTGGCCTCGGCTGCCATGGCCACCGCCGGGATCGCCTGCGAGACCACGCTGCGCTCCGCCGACACGCATCCCGATGGCTATCCGACCATCGAGGCCGTGAAATACATGGGCAAGCTCCTGGAAGAGCGGACCAATGGCCGGCTCTGCATCGAGGTGTTCCATTCGGCACAGTTGGGCGAAGAGCGCGACACGATCGAGCAGACCCGCTTTGGCGTCATCGACATGACCCGCGTGTCCATGGGCCCGTTCAACAACCTGATCGAAGAAACAAAGGTTGTGTCCCTGCCCTTCATCTTCCGCTCGGTCGAACACATGCACCGGGTGATGGATGGCCCCATCGGCCAGCAGATCCTCGATGCCTTCACCCCGCATGACCTGATCGGTCTGGCCTATTACGACGCAGGCGCGCGCAGCTTCTACAACAGCCAGAAACCGATCCGCTCGATTGAAGACCTGAAGGACATGAAGGTGCGCGTCATGCAATCCGACATCTTCGTCGACATGATGGCGGCGCTCGGTGCCTCGGCAACCCCGATGCCTTATGGCGAGGTCTATTCCGGCATCCAGACCGGCGTCATCGACGGCGCGGAAAACAACCCGCCTTCCTTCGAATCCTCGGGCCATTTCGAGGTTGCCAAGCACTACACGCTGAACGAACACCTGATCGTTCCCGAGGCGCTGGTGATGTCGAAAACCGCCTTTGACAAGCTTTCGGCCGAAGATCAGGCCATCGTGCGTCAGGCCGCCAAGGACTCGGTTCCGCACATGCGCGAGCTTTGGACCGCGCGCGAGGCGGCCTCGACCGAAAAGGTGCTGGCGGCGGGCATCGAGATCATCACCGATATCGACAAGACCCCGTTCATCGAGGCGATGGTCCCGGTCTATGAAAAGCACGTCACGACGGATGTGCTGAAGGATCTGGTCCAGCGGATCCAGGCGACCGAGTAACAGGCAATCAGGGCGGCCCGGTCACTTCGGGCCGCCCTTCACCTTTGTCCGGGGGGCCTCCATGCAGGACGGTCTGAAATCCCTCGCACGCGTCTTTGGCGTGTTTGCGCGGATCACGCTCTATCTCTCCGGCACCTGCCTGATCCTGATGACCATTGTCGTCGCGGCGCAGGTGTTCATGCGCTATGTGATCGGCTCCTCCATCGTCTGGTCGGAACCGCTGGCGGTGCAGTTCATGGGATGGTTCATCCTGCTGGGGGCCGCCGTCGGCACGCGGGAAGGGTATCACCTGTCCTTTGATGTGCTGCTGATGTTCCTGCCGCAAGGCGTGGTGCGGGTTCTACATTCGGTATCGGATGTTGTGGTGGGCGGCTTTGGCGCGGGCATGTTCTGGTACGGGCTGGAACTGGCGCGGCGGACATGGGGGTCGAAAATGCCGACCCTTGGCCTGCCGGACGGCACGAATTTCCTGCCTCTGGTTCTGGGTGGATTGTTGATTGTCCTCTTCTCGGTCGAGCGCCTGTTGCGCCGTGCCGCAGGGATGCAGACGGCGCGTTTTGGCGAAGACATGGTCGAGGACTGACATCATGGAACTTTACATCCT
>JBKBNP010000071.1:0-5895 GCA_046295215.1 Pseudorhodobacter sp.
ACGCAGGATCGCGATGATCTGTGCCTCCGTGTATCTGCTTGTCTTCATTCGAAATCTCCTCATGCATCATGCCGAGAAAATTCTACTTATGCAGCCCCTTACTTTCGGGGGGGATTACCAACTGACACCAGGACATGTGGCGGGTAGCCGCCCGTAAAAACAGAAAAAACGCCGGGGCGGCCCCGGCGTTTTTCCGTTTCAGTCAGGGTTGGCCAAAGGTCAGGCCAGACGACGCTCGACTTCCTCGCGTTCGAAGATCTCGATCACGTCGTTCTGACGCACATCTTCATACCTCTCGAAGGCCATCCCGCATTCCTGGCCCGAGATGACTTCCTTCACCTCGTCCTTGTAGCGTTTCAGCGTTTTCAGCGTGCCTTCGTGGATCACCACGTTGTCGCGCAGCAGACGCACACCCGCCGAGCGGCGCGCCACGCCTTCGGTGACCAGACAGCCCGCGACATTGCCGACGCCGGTGATGCGGAACACTTCCAGGATCTTGGCATAGCCGATGAAATGTTCGCGCACTTCGGCCTTCAACAGGCCCGAGGCCGCATCCTTGATGTCGTCCACAAGGTCATAGATCACGCTGTAATAGCGCAGCTCCACGCCCTTCTGGTTGGCCGATGTCCGCGCCGAGGCATTGGCCCGGACGTTGAAACCGATGATCGGCACGCCGGAAGCCTCCGCCAGCCCGACATCCGAATCGGTGATCGCGCCAACCCCGTAATGCAGCACGCGCACGCGCACTTCGTCATTGCCGATCTTTTCCATCGCCTGAACGATGGCTTCGGCAGAGCCCTGCACATCAGCCTTCACGATGATCGGAAGCTCCGTCACATCCTTGTCGGCCTTGGCCTTGGCCATCATCTGTTCCAGCGTGGTCGCAGCGCCCGCCGCCGCGCGCTTGTCGCGCGCCGCCTTCTCGCGGTAATCGGCGATCTCGCGGGCCTGCGCCTCGGTCGGAACGACGTTCAGCACATCGCCCGCAGCCGGTGTTCCCGACAGGCCCAGCACTTCCACCGGAACCGACGGCAGCGCCTCTTCGATCCGTTCGCCCTGATCGTTGATCAGCGCACGGACCTTGCCCCATTGTTCGCCGACGACAAAGATGTCGCCGCGTTTCAGTGTGCCGTTCTGCACCAGAACTGTCGCCACCGGCCCCCGGCCCACATCGAGCTTGGCCTCGATCACGGCGGCTTGCGCCGCGCGATTCGGGTTCGCCTTCAATTCGAGGATCTCGGCCTGAAGCGAGATCGCCTCCAGAAGTTCATCAAGCCCTTTGCCCGTCGTGGCCGAAACCTCGACATCCTGAACTTCGCCCGACATCTGCTCGACAACGATCTCATGTTGCAGCAGGTCGGTGCGCACCTTGGTCGGGTTGGCAGAGGGCTTGTCGCATTTGTTGATCGCCACGATCATCGGCACACCGGCGGCCTTGGCGTGATTGATCGCCTCCACCGTCTGCGGCATCACCGCATCATCCGCAGCAACCACCAGCACCACAATATCCGTCACCTGCGCGCCGCGGGCACGCATCGAGGTGAAGGCCGCATGGCCCGGCGTATCGAGGAAGGTGATCTGCGCACCGTTTTCGGTCGTGACCTGATAGGCACCGATATGCTGGGTGATCCCGCCTGCCTCGCCCGAGGCCACATTGGCCTTGCGCAACGCATCCAGAAGCGAGGTCTTGCCGTGGTCGACATGGCCCATGATCGTGACCACCGGGGGCCGTGACACCAGCGCCTCGGACTTGTCCTCAACGGTGTCGATCACCTGTTCCACATCGGCATCCGACACGCGGATGGACTTGTGGCCGAATTCCTCGATCACCAGTTCGGCGGTATCGGCGTCGATGGTCTGGTTCATGGTGACCATCATGCCCATTTTCATGAGCGCCTTGACCACGTCGGCGGCACGTTCCGCCATGCGGTTGGCGAGTTCGCTGACCACGATGGTTTCCGGGATCCGCACATCGCGGACCTGCTTTTCGGCCTTCTGGCCAAAGCCCATTGCCTTCTGGCGGGCTTTTTCCTGTTTGCGCTTCATCGCGGCAAGGCTGCGCGTGCGCCCGCCTTCGCCCGACAAGGCGTCATTCAGCGTCAGTTTGCCTGTGCGGCGGCTGTCATCGGTCTTGGCCTTGCCGCGGCTGTCGCGGTCATCGGTGCCGCGCCCGTCGCGTTCGCGGTCGGTTTTGCGCGGGCCGGAGGCGGGCTTGAGCGAGGCCGGGCCACGATCATCAATCCCGGGGGTTGCCGCGGCAGTGGCTTGGGGTGCAGCAGCAGCCGTCGGCGTCGCCTTGGCAGCCTCGGCACGGCGCGCGGCCTCCTCGGCCTCACGACGAACACGGTCCTCTTCCTCGGCCTTGGCCTTCAGCGCGTCCTCGCGCTCGCGTTCCTCACGTTCCTTTGCCTCGATTTCATCGCGGCGGCGCTGGCGGTCTTCCTCGCGCTGACGCTCATCCACGGCACGGCGTTCGGCATCATCAGCCTCGCGTGCCTTTGCGGCACGCAATGCGGTGAGACGGCGTTCCATCTCCGCATCCGAAATTCCGGCCGGCCGCTTGGACGGATCGCCCAGATGCGGCGATGTCCCCGACGACGCAGGCGTTGAGGGCGCCCCGGGCTTCGGCACGACCACGCGCTTGCGTTTCACCTCCACGGCAACGCTTTTGGTGCGGCCGTGGCTGAAGCTCTGCTTCACCTGACCGGGGCCGCGGGTTCCGCTGCCAAGGCCGAGGGGTTTCTTTCCGTCTGTATCGCTCATGCGTCTCGTCATTCCCTTCCGGCGGTCGCACCGCCGACTTGCCCACGGATACCCGCAAGCCTCGCCGCTTCCTCTACAACACGTGTCGTGAGTCCACCAGCGGCAAGCGCGCCGTGTATTGCATGTTCCCGGCCGAAGGACAAACCCATTTCCAGAGCAGTCAGACAGCCGATGAACCCGTTATCTCCGGGCGGCGGGCGCAGCTTGGATTTGCCGCGTTCCGACCCGTCACTGGCTTGTATCAGAACCTTCGCGCGGCCCGACACCAGCCATTCCTTCACCTTCTCGTATCCGGTCACCGCAACGCCTGCCTTGCGCGCAAGGCTGACCAGATCGACAACACGCCGCGCCAGTTGCGCCTCGATCAGATCGACGAGGCCCTCCGGCACCTGCACGGGCTGCCGCGCCGCACGGGAAAACAGCCCCTTGGTGGCCGCCTTTTCCAATGCCTTGCGGTCTGCCGCCAAATAAAATCCCCGCCCCGGCAAGCGCCCCAGCAAATCGGGAACAACCTGCCCTTCCGGGCCGACACAGAACCGGATCAGCCCGGCCTTCGGCTGAACCTCTCCGGTTGCGATGCACCGTCGCTCGGGTTCGTCCCGATCCTTGTCCCGGCCCGCGCGCGTCATGCGGTCAGAGGCCCGTTCAGGCCTCCTCCTCCACGCCATCCACTTCGGCTTCAAGCTCCGTCGGATCCACCCAGCCCAGCATGACACGGGCGGTCATGACCATATGTTGCGCCTCTTCAAGCGAAACGTCAAATTTCTCCAGCACGCCTTCGTCCTTCTTGCGCTGGCCATTCTCGGTCGTCCAGCCGCCCGCAAGTTCCCAGTCGGCGCAGGTGGCGAAATCCTCCAGCGTCTTGATGTCGTCCTTGGCCAGCGCCTCCAGCATCTGCGGCGTCAAGCCTTCGAAATTCACAAGGCTGTCCTCGACCCCCAACGCACGGGCATTTTCCATGGCCTTGGTATTGGCCGCTTCCAGATTGTCGCGGGCACGGGCCTGAAGTTCCGCCGCCGTGCCCTCATCGAAGCCGTCGATGGACAAAAGCTCGTCCACCTCGACATAGGCGACCTCTTCCAGATTGGTGAACCCTTCCGAGACAAGCAGTTGGGCCATCATCTCGTCAATATCAAGGGTCTCCATGAAGAGCGCGGTGCGTTCGGCAAACTCTGCCTGACGGCGGGCGCTTTCGTCGGTTTCGGTCATGATGTCGATGTCGAGCGCCGTCAACTGGCTCGCCAGGCGCACGTTCTGGCCCCGGCGACCAATGGCGAGCGAAAGCTGCTCATCCGGCACCACCACCTCGATCTTGCCGGCCTCTTCGTCGATCACGACCTTGCTGACCTCGGCCGGTTGCAGCGCGTTGACAAGGAAGGTCGCCTGATCTGCGTTCCACGGAATGATGTCGATCTTCTCGCCCTGCAACTCGTTCACCACGGCCTGCACGCGGCTGCCGCGCATCCCCACGCAGGCGCCCACCGGATCAATCGAATTGTCATAGGAAATCACGGCGATCTTGGCGCGGCTGCCCGGGTCACGCGCCACGGCCTTGATCTCGATGATGCCGTCATAGATTTCCGGCACTTCCATCTTGAACAGTTCCGCCATGAATTGCGGATCGGTGCGCGACAGGAATACCTGCGGGCCGCGGGCCTCGCGCCGCACATCCTTGATGTAGCAGCGGATGCGGTCGTTCGGGCGATAGCTCTCGCGGCCGATCTTCTCGTTGCGGCGCAGGATCGCCTCGCCCCGGCCGATATCGACGATGAGATTGCCGTATTCCTCGCGCTTGACCTGACCGTTGATGATCGTGCCCTTGCGGTCCTTGAATTCCTCATACTGGCGGTCACGCTCGGCCTCGCGCACCTTTTGCAGGATCACCTGCTTGGCCGATTGCGCGGCGATCCGGCCCAGTTCGACGGGCGGCACCTCGTCCACGATCTCGTCGCCGATCGACGGGTCGGCCAGATGCCCCCTGGCCTGTGCAACCGTCATCTGTGCGTGGTGATTCTCCACCTCGTCATCGCCAACCACCGTGCGCACCCGCGAGAACGTGGCCCGTCCGGTCCGACGGTCAATTGCGACGCGGATATCGAGATCCGCGCCATAGCGCGACTTCGCCGCCCGGGCGAGGCTTTCCTCCATCGCCTGAATGACCAGTTCGGGATCGATCATCTTTTCCCGCGCGACCGCCTCGGCGGTCTGCAGAAGTTCAAGCTGGTTCGCAGAAGTAATCGCCATGTCGGCCTCCCGGGCGTTCAGTGTTTGGTCACGGGGGTATCGTCGGCCTCCTCGGCCTCCTCCCCGTCGGTTTCCTCGATCTCGTCGAATTCGGTCTCGTCAAACAGGCCCGCATCCTTGCGCTGGCGCAGCATCTCCGCGATCAGGTCGTCGGTCAGGATCAGCTTGGCATCCGACAGCCAGTCGAATTGCAGGCCGATGGTCAGCGTCTCGCCGTTCTCCTCGATCTCGATCAGCACTTCTTCGCCTTCGGTCCCGGCCAGATTGCCCTTGAACCGGCGCCGCCCGTCGATCAGTTCGACCGTCTCCAGCCTTGCCTCATAGCCTTCCCACATGTCGAAATCCTTGAGCCGCGTCAGCGGCCGGTCGATCCCGGGCGAGGACACTTCCAGCGTATAGGCCTCGGTGATCGGATCCTCGACATCCAGAACGGCCGAGACGGCGGTGGAGATCTTGGCGCAATCCTCCACCACGATCCCACCCTCGGGACGGTCGGCCATGATCTGCAGAATGCGCATCTTGCCGCCCATCAGCCGCACGCGCACCAGCTCGAACCCCAGCCCCTCGATGGCCGGGGTGATGATTTCCGCAAGGCGCCGGTCGATGGCAGTCTTGGCGATGAGGTCGGACATGGAGGCAGCCCCTGAAATGAAAAAGCGGGCCACAGGCCCGCTACAAGCTTCGGTGGCTCCGGGTGTGGACCCCGGCACCGCTGTTAAGGTGCATATAGGCCGGTCAGCGCCGCAGCGCAAGATCCCATGACAAAGGGGTAGTGGGTCAGTTTGAATTGTCCTTTTTGCGGGGCTTGTAAGGACCACGCTTTTTCGGGGCTTCCGCAGCCGCTTCGACCAGCGCAACAAGATCTTCCACTTCCCAAGGGCTAGACAC
>JBKBNP010000072.1:0-4539 GCA_046295215.1 Pseudorhodobacter sp.
CGCGCAAATCCTCGCAGATCCTGAGCCTGATCAACCATGTCTTTGACGCCCGCGCCGAACATGGCGCGGTCGGTGTCACGGCGCTTCTGCACAAGGGCCGGATCGTGTTCATCGCGGATACGCTGGTCCATGAATGGCCCGAACCCGAGGATCTGGCCACCATTGCCATCCGCGCCGCCGGTGTCGCGCGCAATCTGGGGCTGGAGCCGCGCGTGGCCTTCGTCTCCTTCTCCACCTTCGGCTATCCGGTGTCAGAGCGCGCGACCAAGATGCACCGGGCACCGCGCGTTCTGGACCGGATGAAGGTCGATTTCGAATATGAAGGCGAAATGACCGTGGATGTGGCGCTGAACCCCGAAATCATGGCGCAATACCCCTTCTGCCGTCTCACCGGCCCGGCCAATATCCTCGTTGTTCCGGCCCGGCATTCGGCGTCGATCTCGGTCAAGCTGATGCAGGAAATGGCCGGGGCCACGGTGATCGGGCCGATCCTGACGGGGGTGCCGAAGCCGATCCAGATCTGTTCCACCGCATCGACCGCCAATGACATCCTCAACCTCGCCGTCATGGCTGCCTGCCGCATCGGCAACTGATCCGGGTGCATCGGGACGGTGCGCGCGCCTTTGTCAGCCAACCGCATCTCCACGCCGGGACGCCGGGGAAACCGGAGGCGGGGTCAGATCAGCCATGCATGGTCAGGATCGGCCACGAAGCGCCATTTCCGCAACGGTCCGGCCATGACGTTCAGATAATACATCTCATAGCCATGCGGTGCGGCGCAGGGGTGATGCCCGCGCGGCACCAGCACGACATCGTGGCTCTTGACCGTCATGGTCTCATCCAGACTGCCATCCTCGGTATAGACCCGCTGGATGCCGAAGCCCTGTGCCGGGTTCAGGCGATGATAATAGCTTTCTTCCAGATAGGTGATGCGGGGGTAATCATCTTCGTCATGGCGGTGGCTGGGATAGCTGGACCAGTTGCCTGCGGGCGTGAACACTTCGGTCACCAAAAGACTGTCGGCCACATCTGCATCTTCCATCGCGATATTGTTGATCCAGCGGGTGTTTGAACCCTCGCCACGCTGTGTCAGCGTGATGCCGTCCGGTCCGAGACGGCGGGCGGGATGGTTGCCTTTGCCGGGGGCAAGGCAGATGGCGATGGTGCAATTGGTGACAGCCGTGGCCTCCCAGCTTTGGCCGGGGGGCACATACAGGCAATGCGGCGGTGTTTTTTCAAACACATCCAGCCGGTCGCCCAGAATGCCCCAATCCTGCCCTGCAGCTTGCACCTGCGCATGGCCTTCGACCATGACCATGACCGCTTCCTGATCTTGCGTCAGGCCCGCAGCATGACCCCCTGCCGCCAGGCGGTGCAGCTGAAACCCGACATAGCGCCAGCCCGCGTTCGCAGGGGTGAAATCATGGACAAGGCCGCTGTCGCCCGCAGGTTTGCGCAAAAGGTGGGACATGGGGTTTACTCCGGATCTTTGGGGTCAAAGGTGACAAAGAGCTGATGCACGCAGTAGATGCCGACAGCGCCGAACAGGGTGCCAAAGAAGGGGTTGGCCGTCAGGAATTCAAAGACGGCCCAGCCAAGACAAACGGTGGTGATGGCGACACGCCGCCACAGCGGGCGAAAAAACGGGTTTTGCGCATCGAACAATTTCATCGGGTCAAATCAGCCCTGTCTGCGCCGCGATGCGCTTTAGGGTGTGCAGGCCGAGCGTCTGGTAAAGCAGCGGGTTGCGGATGTCCGGGTCTTGTTCAGCTTCGATCACGATCCAGCCGTCATAGTCATGGGCGGCGAGGATCGCCAGAAGCGGCTCGAAATCCACGGCCCCCTCCTGATCGCCGGGGACGGTGAAAACGCCAGCCCGCACGCCGTCAAGGAAAGAAAGCCGGCCGCTTTCGACCTGCGCCCTGACGGCGGGGCGGACATTCTTGGCATGGAAATGCGCTGTGCGTGCAATGTGCTTTGACAGAACCGTCACAGGGTCGCCACCGCCAAAACAGCAATGGCCCGCATCAAACAACAAATGCACATGCGGGCCGGTCGCGGCCATCAGCGCATCGATTTCCTCAGGCGACTGCACGATGGTTCCCATATGGTGATGGTAGACCAGCGTGATGCCCTGATCTGTCAGGCAGGCTGCAAATTCTTCCAGCCTGGCACCAAAGGCCTGCATTTCGGCACCAGCCAGTTTTGGCCGCTGCGACAGAGGCAGATCGCTGCCATGGATCGCGTTCGAGGTTTCGCAGACGATCATCACCTTGCAATCATTGTGTTTCAACTTGGCCAGATGCGCCTGACAAGCCGCGATTTCATCCTCGACCGAGCGCGTCAGCAGATGGGTCGAATACCAGCCGGAAATGAAGGTCAGCCCATGGGCGGCCAGCAAGACCCGCAGCGCCTCCGGGTCATCGGGCCAGCGGTGGCCGTTCTCGATCCCGTCAAAGCCGATCAGTTGACCGGCTTCATGCAGGATGCGTTCGGTGGGAATATCCGCACCAATGCTGCGGTCGTCATCATTGGCCCAGGCGATGGGATTGGTGCCGAAACGGATCATGGGCGCTCTTTCAGTTTTGCGTCATAGGCGGCGCGCGCGGCTTTCACCTGGTCGCGCGTGCTGATTTCGGGGACAGCCACATCCCACCACGTCCCGCCATGAGCTGTGCTGGGATAAGGGTCAGTGTCGATGACGATGACATAGGGCACGAGTTTGTCTTTGCGCAGACGCAAGGCGGCTTCAAGCTCTGCGATGCTGCCGACCTTCACCGCTTCGGCCCCCATGCTGGCCGCATGGGCGGCAAAGTCGATCCGGGGCGCGTTCTGGATCCGCGCATGGGCGTAAAGGTTGTTGAACTCCGCCCCGCCGGTGCCCATTTGCAGGCGGTTGATGCAGCCAAAGCCGCGGTTGTCGGTGATGACCACGGTGAAGGCGATGCCCATCATGGCGGCCGTGGCCAGTTCCGAATTGGCCATCATGTAGCTGCCGTCACCCACCATGCAGATGACATCGCGTTCGGGTTCGGCCAGTTTGATCCCCAAAGCACCGGCGACCTCGTATCCCATGCAGGAAAAGCCGTATTCCATGTGATACCCACCCGCGCGCGGCGTTTTCCACAGCTTGTGCAATTCACCGGGCATGGTGCCTGCGGCGGACATCACGACCGTATCCGGGTGGCTGCTGCGCTGGACTGCGCCGATCACCTGTTGGTCAGTGGACAGGGCGTTGCCATCCTGCGGAGCGTCGGTCAGCGGATCGACCAGCGCGAACCAGTCGGCCTTCAGCCCTTCTGGCGGGGGTGGGGCGCGGTGGCCCCGCAATTCATGCGAGAGTGCCACGAGCGCCATCCTCGCATCGGCGCAAAGCGGTTCCGCCCCGTGCTTCATCGCATCATGGGCAGCGACATTGATCGACACCAACCGGCAGGCCGGATTGCGGAACAGGCCCCACGACCCGGTGGTGAAATCCTGAAATCGCGTGCCGACCCCCAGCACCAGATCGGCCTCGGCGCAGAGTCTGTTTGCACTCTCTGCGCCCGTCACACCCACAGGGCCGAAGTTCCGGTCGTGATCCCAGGGCAGGGCCGACTTGCCCGCCTGCGATTCCACCACGGGAATTCCGTGATCCTCGGCAAAGCGTTGCAGGTCCGCGCAGGCGTCGGAATAATGCACGCCCCCGCCTGCGATGAGGACGGGCCGTTTTGCAGCGCGCAGCAGATCGCGCACGCGCCAGACCTCCGCCTGATCGGGATAGGGGCGACGAAAGCGCCAGATGCGGGGCGCAAAGAACGCCTCGGGCCAGTCGAACGCCTCGGCCTGCACGTCCTGACAGAAGGACAGGCAGACCGGGCCGCAGTCGGCAGGGTCCGTCATCACCCGCAGCGCGCGGGGCAGGGCGGTCAGCAACTGTTCGGGCCGCGTGATCCGGTCGAAATAGCGCACAACGGGGCGGAAACAGTCATTCGCGCTGACCGTGCCATCGCCGAAATCCTCGATCTGCTGCAAGACAGGGTCGGGGCCGCGCCCGGCAAACACATCCCCCGGCACGAACAACACCGGCAGGCGGTTCACATGCGCCAGCGCCGCCGCCGTCACCATGTTCGTCGCCCCGGGCCCGATGGAGGAGGTGACCATCATCGCCCGCGCCCGCTTCGACTGCTTGGCAAAGGCGATGGCGGCATGGGCCATCGTCTGTTCGTTCTGTCCGCGCCATGTCGGCAAAGCGTCACCGATGGCGTGCAAAGCCTCGCCAAGCCCCGCGACATTGCCGTGGCCGAAAATCGCCCAGCAGCCGGTGATGAAAGGCGCACCATCTGCGGCGTGCTGCACACTCAGCCAGCGCACCATCGCCTGTGCCGCGGTCAGCCGGATCGTCTTGCCCATGTCCATCCCCATCCTGTCTGTCAGACCGCAACGCGCGCTTGCCCGCGGGCCTTGTCCCATATTCCGCAAAGTCGTGCATAGCGCGTCTGCATCTCGGCCACGGCCTGCGCATCGGCCAGTTCACCCGCAAACCAGCGCCGCGCCGCA
>JBKBNP010000073.1:0-4487 GCA_046295215.1 Pseudorhodobacter sp.
CCAATCCTTCGCATGTGGCCGGGGGCATGGCCTCACGTCGCAGATTGGGCGCGCATACATGAAATTGCGCTGTTTGAAAAGCAGGCAGTTCCGCGACGCCCCTTCAGGTCAGCAGCCGGGCGATCCGCCAGCCCCGCAGCGCGTCGATCCCCAGCGCAAGGGCCAGAGAGCCCAGAATGGCGAAGAGACCGAGCGCCACGCCCTCAAGCCGCAGGGTCCATCCCGCCTGCATCACGACCATGTGGCACAAGAACATCAGCAAGGCGACGCGCGCGCAGCGGTCGGACAGGGGGGGGCGCGGCAGGCGGATCTGAAGCAGCAGAACGGCGATGGCCACACCCAGCACCACGGTCACATTGTCGGGCGAGGTGCGGCCCGCGAACAGGATCGCGCCGCAGACTGCCCAAGGCAGCACCACGCGCCAGCCGCAGCGGAAATAGCAGTGCCCCAGTGTCAGCGGGACGGTCCCGAAAACCCATTGCGCCGCAGGTGTCGGCAGGTTGGCGGGCAGGGCGATGACCACGACGGCGGCCAGCACCGGCAACACCATCGCCAGCCAATCCGCGCGCAAGAGACGCATCAACACTGTCGCCAGAAAGGCAAAGGGCAGAAACCACAGATGCACTGCCGTTCCGGACAGGACCATCGCGTTCTGCCACCAGCCGAACATCGGCCCCCCCGCCCGCAGGGCGAGCGCGATTTGCAGAACCGCGTGGATCACTGACCAGATCAGGAAGGGCCAGAGCAGCCGCCGCGCCTTGTCCGCCACCGCAGCTCCGGAGGGGCGCCCCAGCAGAACGAGGAAAAACGGCAGCGCAAGATAGGCGATCCGGTGGCCTTCCTCGGCCATCGAATGAAACCAGACAATCCCGACCGCAGCCAGCAGGCGCAGATAGTCGAGACTGGCGTTCCGGTCATTGACGGTCATGGCGCCTCCCGGTTTCCGACAGCGGGCCTGCGGGACAGAATATGCCCGCCGATGCCGCGCAAGCAGAAAGACCAGCGCCCGCCGGAAGCGGCGGGCGCGGCATCATTTCAGGGCAGGCCGGATCAGCGGCGCAGGCCAAGACGCTGGATCAGCGACTGGTAGCGGGATTCGTCCTTGCCCTTGACGTAGTCCAAGAGCTTTCGGCGCTGCGCGACCATCATCAGAAGGCCACGACGGGAGTGATTGTCCTTCTTGTGGCCCTTGAAATGCTCGGTCAGCGTCGCGATGCGCGAGCTGAGGATGGCGACCTGAACCTCGGGGGAGCCGGTGTCGCCCTCCTTGGTCGCATATTCCTTGATGAGACGGGCTTTTTCTTCGACAGTGATCGACATCGGGTTCTCCTTTGGTATTCGGGTGACGGCACGAGCCGGGATGTCGTCCAGCAAGGCCCTTTTGACCGCGCATCACGCGGATGGGGGCGTTTAGGCGAGAATCGGTGAAAAGGAAAGCGTCTATTTGAAGCGCGCTGCCCGTCCGGCCCTGCACATCCTTCCCTATTCCATGTCCTGCGATGCGTCGGGGCGTGTTCGCCGGAGGCTACGGCAATTTTAGCCGGTTTGTAAGAAATCGCCGCATTCAGGCCGTGTTCATCCGGGGCTGTGGTCCGTTTTGTGCCATGCTGTGCCCCGATAACTCCCGCAGAGCAGGAACGCGCCAGATGTGCCGGGGGCATGGGCGGGTCCGCTTCTGGATCGGGGTCTATCGGAGGTGTCTGTCGTGCTGGCGATTTTGGGTTTGTTCGGCGCAGTTTGCGCTGGTTTTCTGGCCGATGCCATCCTGTCGTCAAAAACGGCAACGGAAGCGGACGAGGAGGCCGATACGCCTCCGGAGGACGGGGATCCGGCACCGGGCGCCGCCTTGTCGGAAGGGCAGGGCGGCAACATCCTCGACTGGATCGACGGCCCCACCGCATCCGCCGCCGAACCGATCTCCGAAATGCCCATGGCGCAGATCGACAGCGATGCCATGGATGGCGCCGAAGCGGATGACCCTGAGCAGAGCCCGTTGGACAACACAAATTCACGCGACGATGGCCCGGAGTCGTCCGATCTGCCGCGTGCGGCTGAACCGGGAATGACGATTGAAGCGCAGAACGGCGACACGATCCTGACCGGGCAAGGCGGGGCCGATTCGGTTGTGGGGGGCGATGGCGACGACCTGCTGGGGGGACGGGCAGGCGATGACCTGATCCAGGGCGGCGGCGGACGCGATGTGATCCATGGCGGGGCGGGGGATGATACGCTCGACGGGGGCGAGGGCGATGACACTCTCCATGGCGAGGATGGTGCGGACGTGATCCATGGCGGGCCCGGCAATGACCTTCTGGCCGGGCATGAAGGTGATGACATGCTCCGTGGCGGGGCAGGAAATGACACGCTCTTCGGGGGTGCCGGGGACGACACGCTTGAAGGGGATGATGGCGACGACTGGCTGGCGGGCGGCTTCGGCAATGACTTGCTGCGCGGCGGGGCGGGCAATGACACGCTGGACGGCAATGACGGCAATGACACGCTGTTCGGGTTCGACCCGGACGCGCCCGACGACGAGGCAGATTTCCTCAACGGCGGCAATGGTGACGATGTGCTGTGGCTCGGGGCGAATGACCATGGCCATGGCGGGGCGGGCGCGGATCAGTTCCGCATCGGCGACTGGATCGGCGAAGGCGGCTTTGCCCGGATCGCGGATTTCGACCCGGCCGAGGATGAGATCGTCGTGGTCTATGACGCGGTGGCCCATCCTGACCCGCAGGTGTCGCTGGTCGAGGATGGGGACGGCGCGAATGTGACGGTCCTGCTGGATGGCTTTCCGCTTGCCCAGATCGCGGGGGGTGCGGGGCTGGAGGTGTCACAACTGCGACTGCTGGCCATGTCGAACATGTAGGGGCGGCACCCCGCTGCCGGGAGGTTCAGGCCCGCCCCCCGAAGAACGGGAGGAATGCCGAAAGCACCGCCTGTGGGTTCTCCTCCATCACGAAATGGCCGCTGTCGCAGGGCTCGTCGGTCACCTGATCGGCCCAGCGACGCCAGATCCCGGCAGGATCGCCGGTGCGTGCCGGAAAACCGTGCCGTCCCCAGAGAAAGTGCAGCGGTGCTTCAATGCGGTGCCCGGACTCGCGGTCCGCAAGGTCGTGGGTATAGTCGGTCGTCGCCCCGGCCCGGTAGTCGGCACACATCGCGTGCAGACGTGCCGGATCCGCCGCCTGCGCGCGATAGCTTTCCAGCGCAAACTCGGGAAAGGCCGAAAGGTCGCGCGACAGCGTCCATCCCTGCAGCGTCCAGTCGAGCCAGGCCCTTGGATCGGCCCCGATCATGCGTTCCGGCAAGGGGGCGGGTTGCGCCAGAAAGGTCCAGTGCCAGGCGGCCAGCGCCATGTCGCGACCCCAGTTGTCCCAATAGTCGAGGGTCGGCGCAATCTCGATGATCCCCAGCCGTTGAACCCGGCCCGGATGGTCCAGCGCCAGCCGGTAACTGACCCGCGCGCCCCGGTCATGGCCAAGGATATGGGCCGCATCGAGGTGCAGGTGATCCATCAGCGCCACCACATCCCGTGCCATCTGACGCTTTGAATAGCTCTCGTGGTCCGGGTCATTGGGCGGCGCGTCGCTGTCGCCATAGCCGCGCAGGTCGGGGATGATGACGCGGAACCGTTCCGCCAGCGCAGGGGCCACCTTCGACCAGCAGAGCCCGTTCTGCGGAAAGCCGTGCAGCAGGATCAACGGCGCGCCCTGTCCCGCCATCTGCACCGAAAGCAGGATGCCGTCGCCCGGCAGGCGGTGGCGGGTGAATCCGTCGATCTCGGGCATTGTCGGGGCTCCTGACGAGGGGGGATGCCAAGGGGGCGTCCGACCTTTCTGGCAGATCGCGTCCTGTCTGACAAATGCGGCGACGGCGCAGGGGAAGCCCTGTGTGGATGCCTCCCGTTGTGCAAGGAAAGTTTCGACTTTCTGAGCATGTGATCGGGTGCTGACATGTGTCCGGCCTCACTGTGCGGCTTTTCACATGCCGCGGGCCGGTATGGAGATACGCGGATCAGGTCCAAATCAGCTCAGACGCGCTCAAGTTGGCGCTTTGGCTTCCCCTGGTTTTCCTGATCCCGATCTGATCGATCATTTGCCCATGCGGGTCATTGCCTTCCTCACACTTCCGGGCGGCCGATTGCGGCAGGGTGCGGTATTGCCCCACCATCACCGGCCCCCGGTATTCCTCGTTTTTCGTCAACATGGCCCAAAGACCGCACGCCATCTTGTTGGCCAGCGCGATGGCGACCAGCATGCGTGGCTTGCGGGCCAGCATTTTCTCCAACCATGATCCCTTGGGAGCGCCCCTTCGAACCGATGAACCAACCACCGCCATCGCGCCGACAATAAGCAATCGCCGAATATCGCTCTGGCCCATTTTCGATGTCTTGCCCAAGATCTGCTTGCCGCCCGTCGATCGTTGCAATGGCACCAGACCAAGCCATGCCGCGAAGTCACGCCCGCAGCGAAAGCTTTCCATGA
>JBKBNP010000074.1:0-3585 GCA_046295215.1 Pseudorhodobacter sp.
CGCGCCGCCGCGGATGCGGCTCCGAAGCCGCAAAATCGATGCCATGTGCCCGAAAAAGCTGTCCCAGCAACGCTCAGACGGCCATCTCGGCAAAGCCGAAGCCGTTAATCAGACGTTCCCTATGTCGAAAAGCCCCTGCTGGAGGAAAAGGGCTTCAATGTCGTGCGCGATCTGGGCATGGAACCCGAACGCAAGGCCAAGCTGATTGCCGAAAAGCGCATCCGCCGCGCCTCTGCCGACGTGATCCATGTCAACAGTTCGGATGCGTTCGAGTTGCGGGGGCAGGACGTGGTTGCCGACCTCGATATGGCGAAGATCCCCAATTATGCCGATGTGGTCGAAGAGCTGAAAGCCCCCTATTTCGTGCCATGGCTCTACAGCGCGGTCGTCATCATCTACAACAAGGACAAGGTGAGCGAGCCGCCGAAAACCTATGCCGAGCTTTTCGATCCGAAATGGGCGGGGCGGATCGGCCTGACCAACCAGCTTTATTTCAACTACATGATGATGGCGGGTCTGGTCGCCAAGGGCGATCTGACCAGCGTGGAGGACGGCAAGCCGTTGCTGGAGAAACTGGTGGCCGACAGCCGGCCGCGCCTCTATGCCGCGCATCAGCAGTTGCAGACGGGCCTTGCCAATGGCGAGGTGGATATTGCCGTCAATTACAAGGCGCGCGGCCTGCAATGGGCCAAGGATGGCCAGCCGCTCGTGATCCAGTATCCCGAGGAGGGGGCGATCGCCGTGACCTTCGGGGCCTGCCTGACCGAATTCGGGCCGAACCGCGAGGCGGGCTATGCCTATCTTGATGCGATGCTGGACCCCGAGGCGATGGCCGGTCTGGCCGAGGCGAGTCTTTACGCCCCGGCCAACTCCAGGGCCGCGCTCTCGGACGATCTGCGCGCATTGGTCGATTTCACGCCCGAGGAACGCGCAACGATGCGGTTTCTCGATTATGGCTATGTCGCCCGGAACACCGCCGGTTGGCTGGAATGGTGGAACAAGTCCTTTGCAAGCTGACCTGTGCCACCGGCCCGGAGAAACCGCATGAGCGTGAGCGAGATGGTTGCCAGCCCGCCCCCGGACGGCGCCCCGAAAAGGGCGTCGCGTCGTCCGGGCACGCCGATGCTGGCGGCCCCGGGTGTGATCGTCGTTGTGATCGGACTGATGCTGCCGCTCGTCCTGATGCTGCGCAACAGCCTGAACCGATATGATCCCTCGGAACTGATGATCAGCGCGGTGACGGCCGAGAATTACCTGAAATTCTTTTCCGATCCCTTCTATCAGGAGGTCTTGTGGCGGACGGTCTGGATTTCGGCACTGTCCACCGGGATCTGCCTTCTGGCCGGTGTGCCGGTCGCCTATTTTCTGGCCCGTCATGTAAGCCCTTTTGCCAAGCGATTGCTGCTGATCACAATTCTTGTGCCGCTTCTGATCGGGAATGCAGTGCGCACTTCGGCCTGGATGCTGATTCTCAATGACAAGGGGGTTCTGGCGGCGTTTCTGGGACTTTTCGGCCATACCGGGCCGCTGGGACTGATGTATTCCTCGACCGGGGTGGTGATCGGTCTCGTCTCGGTTCTTCTGCCCTTCATGGTCATCACCCTGAACAGCGTGTTCGAGTCGATCGACCAGAACCTTGAGGATGCGGGCCAGAGCCTCGGGGCCGGGGATCTGACCGTGATGTGGCGGATCGTGCTGCCGCTGGCTTTGCCGGGGATCCTCGCGGGATCGGTCCTGTGCTTCATCCTGTCGATGAATGCCTATGCGACGCCGGTGCTGATCGGGGGGCCGACCTTTCACATGATGGCGCCGACCGTCTATCAGCAAATTGCCAAGGTGATGAACTGGCCCTTCGGGTCGGCACTCGCCTTCATCCTGATGGCGGTGACACTGGTGCTGACAGTCGGTGTCTCGGTCCTTGTGCAGCGCAGATACCGGAAATGGAGCGAATGATGCGCGCAGGTCAGGCAAACAGGGTCCGTCTGGGATATGCCGCCATCAGCGTGGTGGTGATCGCCTTCATTGTCCTGCCGCTGTTTTTCATCGTCTGGATGAGCTTCTTTTCCAACCGGCTTCTGTCCTTCCCGCCCGAGGGCTACACCCTCGACTGGTATCACCGTGCCTGGGGCATGTCGGATTTCCGCGACGGGTTCTTTCTGAGCCTGCAAACCGGATTCATCGCAACCGGCGTGGCGCTTGTCCTGGGCGTGCCGGCAAGTTTCGCGCTGGTGCGCGGACGGTTCCGGGGGCGTGAGGCGGTCAATACCGTGCTGATGTCGCCGATGGTGGTGCCGGGGATCGTCGGGGGCAGCGCGCTGTTCATCTTCTTTCTGGAAGTAGAGTTCCTGACGGGTTGGCGTATTGCGGGCACCAGCATGGGCCTGATTGCCGCGCGCAGCCTGATCGCCCTGCCCTGGATGATCCGGCTGGTGACGACATCGCTCATCAGCGTCAATCCCTCCATCGAGGAGGCGGCGCGCAGTCTGGGGGCGGGGCCGCTGACCGTGTTCTGGCGCATCACGCTGCCCGTCATCAAGCCGGGGGTGATCGCGGGGTCGCTGTTCGCCTTCATCAACTCCTTCATTGACCTTGAAAAGTCGATCTTTCTGGTCGGGCCCGACAGCACCACGCTCCAGATCGCGCTCATCAACTATCTGGAATGGAACTTCGATTCCACCATCGGTGCGGTCGCCACTGTGCAGATCGCGCTCATCACGGTGCTTTTGCTCATCACCGACCACTATGCAAAACTCAGCCGCGCTTTCTGAAGGGAAATCCAATGACCGAAGTCGTTCTCCAGGAAGTCGCCAAGCATTACGGGAACACGGTTGCGGTGGCGAACATGACACTGCGAGTCGCCGACGGGGAACTGGTGGCGCTTCTGGGGCCATCGGGCTGCGGCAAGACCACAACGCTCCGGATGATCGGCGGCTTTGTCGACACGACCAGCGGGCGGATCACGGTGGGTGGTCGGGATGTGACCGGCCTGCCGCCGAACCGGCGCAACATGGGGTTCGTGTTCCAGAACTACGCGCTGTTTCCGCATATGACCGTTGCGCAAAACGTGGCCTTCGGGCTGGAAATGCGACAGGTGAACCGCACCGATACCGCCCGCAAGGTGCGCGAGGTATTGGCGCGGGTCCGGCTGGGACAGCTTGCCGACCGCCTGCCCCGGCAATTGTCGGGCGGACAGCAACAGCGCGTCGCCCTCGCACGCGCGCTTGTGATCGAACCGGATGTGCTGTTGCTGGATGAGCCCCTGTCCAATCTCGACGCCTCGCTGCGGCAGGAAATGAAGATCGAGATCCGCCAGTTGCAGCAATCTCTGGGCCTGACCACGGTTTTCGTGACCCACGATCAGGATGAGGCGATGAGCACCGCCGACCGCATGGTGCTGATGTATAACGGCAAGGTGGAACAGGTGGGCCCCCCGGACGAGGTTTATGGCCAGCCCCGGTCGGCCTTGAGCTATGCCCGAAAGTTGGTGACGGCCTGATCAGGCGGCTTTGATTTCGTGCTTGATGCCGTCGCGGAATTCAACCCCTTCGATGATTTCCGGCAGGCGGTTCTGGCCGTCGAGTTTGC
>JBKBNP010000075.1:0-3531 GCA_046295215.1 Pseudorhodobacter sp.
GACAGACCCGCCGCCAGCGCCGTCTTGGCGTTGCCGCGACCGATCGACAGCACGCCGACCATGACATTCTTGGAAAAGGTGCCTTTCACGAACTTCCGCTGAAAATCCGCCAATTTCAGGGCTTTTCCGGCCTTTTTGCCCTCGGGAACCGACAAAAGCCCCAAAAACTGAATTGCGCGGATACCCGGCGATTTTCCCCGGATTTTTTCGAGAAGAGAGAAAGGAACAGTCCCCCCACCGGTCCTACCGGCGGTCGATCTGGGGGTATTGGGACCATTCTGGCAGGTGAACAGGTCGCGCTGGTTGGGGCTGGCGCTCTTCATCGCTGACTTCCTTTCATCGGGATCGCAATGTCCTCGATGCTCATCGCCAGATCGTCGAAAGCTGAGGGTGCGGTATATTTCTCTTTCGGCGGCAAATTCTGCCCCACCCCACCGGCAAATTTTGCCCCACCCGCGAGGTTGTAGCGGTTGCGCAGATTTCGCCTTCCGCGACCTGTGCGAATGGTCCTGTGCGTGGTGGCGACAAGGCCCAAGCCCTCAAGCAGGCGGAGGCCGGATCGCACGGCGCGCTCACTCAGGCCCGTCTTGTCGCAGAGCGTGGCAAGGGACGGGTCGCAACGGCCTGTCTCTTGGTTGTGACTGTGCGACAGTGCGATCAGGACCAAAGAGGCCGATGGGGTCAGCTTCTCGCCTTTGACTTGGATCACAGCGAATGCCTGATTGATCGCGCGCACGCTCATGCCCCACGCTCGATCAGTTCGGGATCGTCCTCCCCTACCGTCTGGGGCAGCTCGGCCACCAGACGGCGCATGACGGACAGCTGCTTGTCACTCGGCTGCCAGCCGGGCTTCTTCCGGTCGCGCTGGATGGACAGGGCAAAGCCCCGCACCCACCCGGTCGCGTTGGCAATGACACGGGGCCAGCTGAACAGCAGCCGGTCAACATCGGGATCGCCGGTATATGCGAGGTTGGCGCTCATATGCGCACCCCGCGATAGCGCCCGATAATCCTTGCAAAATGCGGGGACTGCGCCTGCCTCTTGGGATCGCCGGGGCCGCGCGCGTCGTAGTAGGCGGCGGCCTGATCCATGATGGCAAGAACCAGATCCTCGGGAATGTCTTGGGGCGCCTCACCGTAGCCCGCCACATACTCAATCACGATCTGGCCGCAGGGGCGCGAGCCGGACAGGCGCACCTGTGGGCGCTGCCCGGTCATGACGCTGAAGCCCTCAAACGCTTCGCCATCTGCCGTGACTTCAACCGTAGACCAGTCCAGCAGCGGCCCAATGGGCAGGCGGAAGGAATGGCCGCGCGGCCAGCTGTCCAGCGTGACGCGCACCGTCTGCGACAGCAGCGCGATCTGTGCGAGATCCTCCGCTTCAAGCGCGGCAGCATCTGCCATGCGCTGCAAGGCAGCATTATCGTCGTCGCCATCGACGCGGGTGTGACCCTTCACATAGTCAATATCGACGGTGGCGCCCCCGGCGCGGTTCAGGCGCTCTACGATCATGCTGCCCTCCGCGTTTCGATGTAGGCGCGGAAAGCAGCCTGATCCTCTGGCTCGAGATGCGTATAGCTGGCAGCGCCATAGGCCTTTTTCTCGGCCCGGCTGGCCCGCTCGGCCCAGAAATTGGCCTCGGCCATGAGCGTGCCGAAAAGGGGGATCGGCATACCAGCGCGCAGCCCGTCCACAATGGCTTCGAGAAACGGCAGGCGGTCAGCCGGATCGCAATCCAGAACCGCTTCTATCAGGGCATGCGCCTTGGCTTCGCGCGCCATGTTGCGCGCAATCAGTTCGCCATCGGCGCGGCCTATGGTAAGGCCATCCATGATCGACTCTCCCAAATGGGGTTTCGGTTGGAAGGCCAGCGGGGGATTGTTTGGCGACGTGCCCCGCTGGCCGGATTTAGTTCGGAAGCAAGCGCCCCCCTTTTTGCATCCGCAGGTCGTAGACCCGATCAAGGCCCTTGCGGATGGCAAGCGAAAGATTGGACCGCGACAGGCCCACGGCATTGGTCAGGGCGCCGCGGTATTCGTTGAGCAGGGCGCGTTTGCCTTCCTCGGTTTTACATTCCGGGCGCTGATAGACCGGGACCGTCCGCAGACCTCTGTCCGCATCCTCAATTTCGCAGACCGGTTCTGGCCCGGCCTTGACCTTAAGGCCGCCAAAAGTCATGTTGGCGCCCCGCCTTTCGTGCAGGTCGATCAGCGCATAGCGTCGATCAGCCACCAGCATCACAATGTCATTGTCCCAGGACCGACCGGGCACATAGGCAGGGGCCGCGTTGCGGCGCAGCCAGTAATGCAGCCAGAATCCGGTATCGCCATCCTCTGGCGCAACCTTGTGCCAGCCGCGCATACCGTCCAGCCGCTGACGGTCCAGCCCCGAAAGATAACCAAGCCGGGCATCGGTGAACTCGTCTGGAACGGCCAGAGCAAGTCGCGCGGCCTGCAATAATGGCAGACCAGCCTTGTGCAGTGCCCCGACCATGGCGAAATGCATGAACGCGTTGATGTTGTGCAGCGCCGCCCCCGCCTTCCCATTTGCCTCGTGCTCTGCCTGCGGCGTCAAGTCCTTGTCCCCCAGCAGCTGAATGTTGCGCGGCGACAGCTCTGCCGCGTGGGCGACCTCACCCACCGTGAACAGTTCGGGATTGTCGTGCTTCGGTCGCGCCATGCTCTCTTAACTCACAATTTGAGTGTGTTTGTCAAGAAGTCCGTGCCTGTGACAGGCGGCAGGAAATAGCGGCTGATTGTTCAGTCCGGGACCACTGCGCGCGTGTAAAAAATTACCGATGCATTTCTTGCCACCTTTCCGCCTTTCCAAGCTGTATCGCGCGCCGCGCCGGACAAAGGCCGGGGGATGCAGTTTCGGGGGCGAGGCGGGCGGGAAATAGCGGCTCTATGTTCAGGCCGCCGGCGGAGTCGGACTGTAGCAGGAAATGCCATTTGGCAGCGTTACACATGACAACCCCGGCGCGAGTTTTCGCGCCGGGGCGTTCTGCCGCATAACACCCGTTACAGCGAAATCAGCAGCCGGAGGTTGAATCCTTCCGCATCGCGTGCAGCCTGTCGGCAATGTCGCTGGCCTTCCCGATGGCCTCGTCCAGCCCGAGAAACATGGCGTCTCGCTGTTCCTTGATCAGATCGCCTGAGGCCATCTGCAACAGCATCAGGAGGCTTTGCAGGCGAGACAGGTCGTCCTCGATGTCCAGAAGCCCGTTCATGCCGCACCGCCTTCCTGAACCGGCTTGCCGCCAGCGGTCCAATGCAGCTCCAGCTCCGACAGCGCATCGTCCAACTTTTCACGGGTCACCTCGCAGGCGACCAAGATCGCTTTCAGATGGCTGCTTTCCTGCTCAAGGCAGGAAATGGCGACAAGGTTGAGAAGCTTGCGGGCGTCCTCGATCCGGTCCAGCGCATCACCAATATCCCGTGTCATACCGCACCGCCGATCTGCTCGGCCCGCAGCTTGCGCGCCTGCCGCATGGCTGACCGCATATAGGACCGGGCCTCGCGCTCGGCCTGCG
>JBKBNP010000076.1:0-3169 GCA_046295215.1 Pseudorhodobacter sp.
TGGCTATGCGCTGGCCACGTCCTGCCTGCCTGACCCCGGGCCTTGGACCCTGCCGATGGTGGGCCGGATAGCGGCAGGCGATGCGGGCGGGAGCCTGCCCCATGGTGCGGCACTCCGCATTCTGACAGGTGCGCCGATCCCGGAGGGCGCGGATGCGGTGATCATGCAAGAGCATGTCTCCCGTAATGGTTCAGAAATCACCCTTCACGAGCGACCCACACCCGGCATCAACATCCGCCGCGCGGGCGAGGATCTGGCGATTGGGGGCCAAGTGCTTCCCGCGGGCCGCGCGCTTGGTTCACGGGAGCTTGGCGTTCTGGCCGCCATGGGTCAGGCACAGGTTACGGTTCGCCGCAAAGTGCGTGTCGCACTCCTGTGCTCGGGCTCGGAACTGCGTGAACCCGGCGAAGCCCTTGCGCCGGGTCAGATCTGGAATGCCAACCGCTTTCTTCTGGCGGCTGCGTTGACCGCACCCTGGGTCGAGCTTGTGGACCTGGGGGCCATTCCCGATATTCCGGCCAAACTTGCGGCAGAACTTTTGCGCGCGGCAACATCCGCCGATCTGGTGATTTCAACGGGCGGTATGGCGGATGGCGACGAGGATCACATGCCGCGTCTGCTACGGGAAAACGGCGGGTCGGTTCACGCGCTGCGGGTCGCCATTAAACCCGGCAAGCCGGTGGGCATCGGCAAACTCGGGGGTGCAGCCTATGTTGGCTTGCCGGGCAATCCGGTCGCGGCCTTTGTGACCTGGTCGATGCTGGGCGCGCCCCTGCTGCGGAAACTTGCAGGCTTTACCGACCCGCTGCCTGTTTTCCAGACTGGACGGCTGACGGCACCGCTGATCCGCCGCCCGGGCCGGGCCGAGTTTCGCCCCGCCTGCCTCAAACCTGCTGGTGCAGATGGGCTGCCGCTGGTCGAACTGATGGCCCCGAACTTCGCCGCGCGCATCGCCCTTCTGGCCAGTGCCGATGGCCTGGCCCTGATCCCGGCCGATGCCGACCGGCTGGAGCCGGGCGCGCATATCGATTTCCTGAAATTTTGAAGGACCAATGATGATGAATACCCCTGAGCCCACGCTTGAAGCGATCCGTGCTTGCCTGACCAACATCGCCGTGCCGAGTGGCGGCAACCTGATCTCCGCTGATCGGGTGCGGGCGCTTTCATTCGAGAACGGCCAAGTGCGGTTCGTGATCGAGGCCGCGGATGCTACTGAGGCGGAGGGATTGTCCGAGAGCGTCGCGGCGGCCGAGCGCGCCTTGCGCACACTTCCGGGTGTTACGGCCGTCAATATCGCTGTGACAGCCCATGCCAGCCCGAAGCCACCGTCCAATCTTACGATAGGTCGCCATCCCGAAGGCGCGCCCGAGCCGCGCCGCATCCCCGGCGTCAAGCGCATCCTCGCCATCGGGTCTGGTAAGGGCGGTGTGGGGAAATCGACGGTCTCATCCAATCTGGCGGTCGCCATGGCGCGGCAGGGCTGGAAGGTCGGGCTGCTGGATGCCGATATCTATGGACCGAGCGTTCCCACCATGCTTGGTATCAGCCGCGCCCCCGCCTCGCCCGATGGCAAGACGATCATCCCGCTTGAGGCGCATGGGCTGAAATTCATGTCGATCGGCAATATGCTGCCCACAGGACAGGCGGTGATCTGGCGCGGGCCGATGCTGATGGGCGCGTTGCAGCAGCTTTTGATGCAAGTGCGCTGGGGCGATCTGGATGTGTTGATCGTGGATATGCCCCCCGGCACGGGCGATGTGCAACTGACACTCTGCACCCATTTCGATGTCACCGGCGCGCTGGTCGTGTCGACGCCGCAGGACGTAGCGTTGGCTGACGCACAGAAGGCATTGACGGCTTTCAAGGAACTCAAGACCGAGGTGATTGGACTCATTGAAAACATGTCCACCTATATCTGTCGCAACTGCGGCCATGAAGAGCATATCTTTGGCCATGGTGGTGTTGCGAAAGAGGCGCGGAAACTTGGGCTTCCGCTTCTGGCAGAGCTTCCCCTCACCATCGACGTTCGGCTGGCAGGGGATGCCGGCACACCCATTGCGGCCGGGGACGGGCCGGTGGCCGAGGCTTATGGCCGGCTTGCCGCGCGACTGATCGCTGCTGCCGAGGCGGGCGGAGAAAATTGAGTTATGCCCGCTGCGGGATCCAGTCCGAGAGAACCTGCTCAGGGGCGCGCCGGGCAGCGCGCTTCACGTCGCCTTGATGGCGTCCCACTGCGATGAAGCCAAGAAGGTGTGCGCTCTCATCCAGATCAAAGGCGGAGCGCAGGGCTTTCGAGCGGACGCGCGCACCTGACAGCATCTTGGCCCGGTAGCCAAGGTCTTCCAGCGCCAGCAGCGTGTTTTGCAATGCGGCCCCCGCACAAACCCATTGTTCCTCGGCCGGCACATTTGGGTGTTGCTTCAGATCGACCACCACGGCCAAAAGCCCAGGCCCACCCAGGGCGCGCTCGCGCGCCTTTGCTATCGCCTCGGCATTGGCATCGGGATCTGCTTCCAATGCGGCCGCCGCAAAAATATCGGCCAGATGCTCCCGTGTCGCATCAGCAATATGGATCAGACGCATCGGCCCAAGCGATGCATGATCGGGCGCTGCGGCGGCGGCTGCGGCAACAAGCAACAATTCATCGCGCCCCGGTGCGGGGCCGGAAAGATGGCGCGGGCCGACAGAGGAGCGGTCAAGCATAGCTTTCAGCATTTCAGTCATAATCAATATTCCGCCATTCTGCGACTTGTTCAAAAAACTACCGCTTTTTGTGAAATACGACAGATGCTTTTTAACACACGGCTCTGTTTGACGAATTTCCCTTTCCACGTTGCAAGGCAGTGTTCATGCATCATCGCAAATGCGATTTCCGAGGTTTCGACAATCAAACTGGATCCGTCGGGATCGACTTTCCAGTCTTCGCATCAAGTTTAGTCCTTGCATCGTTGATCGTCGATGCATATGTATCGGGTAACGCCGATACAGGAGCCTTAAACATGCTGGACCGGAACACAGTCGCACTGCCTCCGCCGATCGAAGCGGATCAGATCGCCGTGATCGCCAAGGCGATGGCGCACCCGGCGCGGGTTCGGATCATCGCCTTCCTGCTTTCGAAGCCCGGCTGCATCGGCGGGGATATTGTGGATGAGGTTGGACTTGCGCAGTC